>NZ_LWBV01000003.1:0-895415 GCF_001642705.1 Pseudomonas sp. p21 | reverse complement strand
GGCGGTGTAAGGCCTGAGGCCCCCTACAGGTATGGCGCCTGTGGGAGCGGCCTTGTGTCGCGAGAGGGCTGCAAAGCAGCCCCGGCAATTTTTGCCATGTCGCTGAAATCCGGGGGCCGCTCTGCGGCCCTTTCGCGACACAAGGCCGCTCCCACCCTGATCGCATTGACCTCTGCGGCGTGTAAGGCCCTTCCTGTCACACCCATCCCCTATTCCTACAAGCTTGCAGGAATACCCCGACTGCCACTCCCCAGCCCAACCCCGCTTTACTGGCGCCCTTCCAAAACAACCATAAGAAGGAAGTCGCCATGTCCGAACATTGCACCCCCGTCAGCCCCGTACGCATCGCCGTCATCCAGTACGACCCACAGGTCGGGCTCGAGCATTGCGATGGCAACCTGAGCAAGGGCCTGGCATTGGCCCGGTGCGCGGCGCGTGAAGGCGCCAACCTGATCGTACTACCCGAGTTGGCCAATACCGGCTACACGTTCCACTCGCGTGCGGAGGCCTATGCCCACGCCGAAACGCTGGAGGAGGGGCGCAGCCTGAAAGCCTGGGCGGATTTCGCCAGGGAGTACCAGGTATATCTGGCTGCGGGTTTTGTCGAACGCGAGGGGCTGAAACTCTACGACAGTGCCGTACTGTTCGGTCCGCAAGGCTTGCTCGGGCATTACCGCAAGGCTCACCTGTGGAACCAGGAAAAGCTCTGGTTCACCCCTGGCAACCTAGGCTTCCCCGTGTTCGAGACGCCGATCGGCCGTATCGGTCTGCTGATCTGCTGGGATATCTGGTTCCCGGAGGTGCCGCGGCTGATGACCGCACAAGGCGCCGACATCATCTGCAGCCTGAACAACTGGGTATGGACACCACCGCCGCTGTTCGATGAAGCCGGGCGCTGCATGGCTTCCTACCTGACCATGACGGCGGCACACGTCAACAACGTCTACATCGCTGCCGCCAACCGCATAGGCAGCGAGCGGGGAGGGCGCTTCCTGGGCTGTTCGCTGATTGCCGGTACCAATGGCTGGCCAATTGGCGAGGTGGCCAGTGCAGAGGAGGAGGGCATTCTCTACGCCGATGTCGACCTCAGCAGCGCACGCTCGGCACCGATCTGGAACAGCCTCAACGACCTGCCGCGAGACCGGCGTACCGATCTCTATGATGCAACCCTTGGCTATCGCCTGCATGCACCGATGCCGCGCTGAGGAGTCGCACATGAAAACCCTACTCTTCCCCAACCGGCAGCGTTCGTCGGTGTTGATCCTCGCCTGCCTGCTGGTGCTGCTGGCTGCCAGCCTCGTCCAGGGCCAATGGCCGGACTACACGCAACTGGCAGCGACGCTCGATCAGCCGTTAAGCCGCCTGCGCTGGATAGTCGGTGATATCAGCGAAGTAGCCTTCTACAAGCATGAGTTGCCCGCGCTGGGCTTGCTACTGGGGGCTTGTCTGGCGCACTGGGCCCATGTGCATGGGTATCGCTGGCAGGGCTTTGCCATCTGCTACGGCAGCGGATTATGGCCATGGGTATTCACCAGTTCGCTGCTGGGCTTGCTGCTCAGTCACGCGTTGTGGGGATGGACCTTGGCCAGTGGCACCTGGCAACCGACTTTCGTCGCTTTCGTATCGTTGCCAGCGGCCATGGTGCTGCTATTTGGCGCGGGTTGGCAGGTGACGATCAGCGGCGCACTGCTGGGGGCACTGCTGGTAACGCCAGCCAGCCTGTTGATGGTCAACTACCTGTGCTACCCGTTGCAGTTGCCGGTGGTAGTCGGCAACGTAAGTGGCATGGCGCTGGCGAGCGTCGTGGCGTTCATGCTGTGCTGGCGCTTTCCATCATGGGTGCGGCCCAGCCACAAGCCCGCCGCGCCCGAACCCGTTGCGGCCCAACCCGATTACGGCGTGGTCTGGACCCTGCGGCGTGTGCTGGCCGATTTCAGCGAAGCGCCATTCTTCGGTAATGAACTGGCCAGCCTCGGGCTACTGCTGGGGGTGTTCCTGGCTTACATGCTGGCCCCCGCTGCACCGGCCTACGGTTCGCTGCTGCTGATACCGATGGTTGCCGGGCAGGCGCTGGCGTCACTGGTTGGGGTCGTGTTCTGGCGTCGCCAGTGGCAGGCGCGAGGGTGGTACCCCACTTACATTCCCATCGTCTCGATCGTCCCTGCCGCTGTGCTTACCCACGGTGGAGGCTGGCAAGTGGTCGTAGCCAGTGCAGTGCTGGGCGCGCTGGTAGCTCCACCTTTGGCAGTGGCCATCACTCAGCGCTTGCCGGCTTACATGCATGGCTACATCGGTAATGTGGTGTCGATGGCCATCAGCACACTGGGGATCGTGCCGCTGGTCGGGGTGCTTGCGGGAGGTGGCGTATGAAAGCGCATGCAAACCTGCCCAAGCTGTCGATCGCTGGCCTGGGTGGCACGGTGAGCATGGAGGCAAGTGCCAGCGGATGCGGGGTGATGCCCAAGCTTGACTGCAATGGACAACTGGCCAAGTTGCCACAACTGCGCGAAATGGCCCATCTTGAAACTGCCACTCTGGGCCTGCTCCCCAGTGCCTCGCTGGGCTTTGCTGCGCTGCTCGAGGTGCTGGCCTGGGCTCGGGGTGAGGTGGAGCGCGGAGCGCACGCGGTGGTACTGACCCAGGGTACCGACAGTCTTGAGGAAACGGCGTATTTCCTCGATCTGCTATGGCCGTTCGATGCGCCATTGGTGATGACCGGTGCCATGCGCGCGGCCAGCCAGCCGGGCAACGACGGCCCGGCCAATTTGCTGGCTGCGGCGCAGGTTGCACTGGCCCCGAGCAGCCGTGGGCGCGGCGTTCTGGTGCTGATGAATGATCAGGTCCACTGTGCCGCGAGGGTTCGCAAGACGGCCAGCCTGGCGATGGCTGCATTCGAATCGCCCGGCTGCGGACCGCTGGGCGATGTTGTGGAGGGTGTTGTGGCATATCGTCAACCGCCTGGCCCGCGAGAGGTGCTGCCGTTACCGCATCGCACCGAGCATCGGGTTGCACTGCTGGAAGCGTGCCTGGATGCGGATACGGCGTTGCTCAATGCCATGGCGGTACTGGGCTACGAGGGACTGGTCATCGCTGGCTTTGGTGCTGGTCACGTTTCCGGTAGCTGGTCCGAAGTGCTGGGCTATCTCGCGCCCACCTTCCCAGTGATTGTTGCCACCCGCACAGGCAGTGGTCCCACAGCCTCGGCATCCTACGGTTTTGCCGGTGCCGAGATCGATTTGCAGAGCAAAGGGGTACACATGGCGGGGCAATTGTGTCCGCGCAAGTGCCGCATCCTGTTGTGGCTGTTGATCGGCACGGGCAGGCAGCAGCAGCTGCATTGCTGGTTGCCACGTTAAGCAATCTGCTCGCGTACCTGTAAGCGCGGGCAGCCCTTGGGCTGTTCTGTGCTAGGGTGCACACACTTTTGCTTCCCAGGACTTTCACCCATGCTCCCCGCACTCAGCGAAAAAGAACTCGACCGCCTTGAAGACCTGCTGATCACCTACGGCAATGACTACTCGGTACTCAACCTGGCCGAGCTCAATGGCTTTTTCACTGCATTGGCCAGCTCGCCATCCACCGTCACCCCGGAGCAGTGGCTGCCCGCGGTGGCCGGTGGCAAGGTGCCGAAGTTCAAGAAGCCGGCGCATGAAGAGGCTTATACGGCGTTGATGCTGCGCTATGCCAGCCAGGTGGCGGAGGAGTTGGGTGACAACGTCGATCACTTCGAGCCGTTGTTCGAGGAAAACGAAGACGAGGCAGGCACGGTGATCGTGATGGAGGAATGGTGCTTCGGCTACATGCGCGGCACCCAGGTCGCAGGTTGGGCCGAGCTGCCGCTAGAGCAGGATCAACTGCTCAAGGCCATTTCGCTGCATGGGCTGGAGGACAACTTCGAGCTGCTGGATCAGATGAGCGAAGAGGATATCCAGGCTTGCGTGCCGCAGGTGGTCGAGGCTGCGCGTGGGTTGTTCCGGTATTTCAACAAACTGCACTGATCTTGCATCTGCATTGATGCTACCGGCCCCATCGGCGGCAAGCCAGCTCTCACCGGAAATCTAAGGCCTCACGGTTTTGCAGTACCTGTGGGAGCTGGCTTGCCGGCGATGGGGCCCGGACAGGCTCGGCGATTATTCCGCCAAGCGAAATTATGGTTTCCCCGCCACACGGATTCTGCTGCCAGCCGAACCGGTGCAGCATGTGCTCCATCAGCCCACCCCGGCGCTGACCAGGAGCCAAGCCCATGTCGAACCCGATCAAGCTTTACAACTTCCCCAAGTCCGGCCATGCCCACCGCATCGAGCTGATGCTCTCGCTGCTGAACCTGCCCACCGAGCTGGTGTTCGTCGACCTCGCCAAAGGTGCGCACAAGCAGCCGGACTTCCTGGCCCTCAACCCGTTCGGCCAGGTCCCGGTCATCGATGACAACGGTACGGTGATCGCCGATTCCAACGCCATCCTGGTGTACCTGGCCAAGAAGTACGACAACGGCACCTGGCTCCCCGAGGAGCCCGCCGCCGCCGCCCGCGTGCAGCGCTGGCTGTCGGTCGCTGCCGGCCCGCTGGCCTTCGGCCCTGCCGCCGCGCGCCTGGTGACTGTATTCGGCGCCTCGTTCAACACCGACGAGGTCATTGCCCGCGCCCACACCCTGCTCAAGGTGATCGACGCCGAGCTGGCCAAAACGCCTTTCCTGGTCGGTAGCACACCCACCATCGCCGATATCGCCAACTACTCGTACATCGCCCACGCACCGGAGGGCAATGTGTCGCTGGAGCCCTATGCCAACGTACGCAGCTGGCTGGCGCGGATCGAGGCGCTGCCGGGCTTCGTGCCCATGCCACGCACCGTGATCGGGCTGCAGACCAGCGCCTGACATCCCGCCACCGCGAGGAACGCCGCCATGCAACAGAACCCGGACCACCGCCCCTCGCCCTGGCATGCGGGGGAGAAAACCCTGCAGGAAAAGGCCGGTGTCGCGGAGCGCATGGAGGCGTTCGGGCAGAAGGTCATTCGTGACTACATGCCCGACCAGCATCGTATTTTCTATCACCAGTTGCCGTTCATGGTCGCCGCCAGCGTGGACGATCTGGGCCGGCCTTGGGCAACGCTGCTGGAAGGGCCGGAAGGCTTCGTCAGTTCGCCGGATCCGCGCCAACTGACGATCAACACTCAGCTGCCTGCGGACGATCCTGCCACCCCGGGGCTGGCAGACGGGCAGGCGGTCGGCCTGCTGGGTATCGAACTGCACACCCGCCGGCGCAACCGCCTCAACGGGCAGATCCGCAAGGCCGGCGATGGGCAACTGCAGGTGACTGTGGAACAGTCGTTCGGCAACTGCCCGCAGTATATCCAGTTGCGTGACTACACCCGCGTTGTAGAACCCGCCCAAGGGCGTGTCGATGCGACAACGCTGGATGCCACGGCTGCCCGCATGATCCAGGCAGCCGACACCTTCTTTGTCGCCAGCTATGTCGAGCACAGCGACGGCCAGCGCTCGGTGGATGCCTCCCACCGTGGTGGGCGGCCCGGGTTCGTCAAGGTTGAAGGTAACCGACTGACCATTCCCGACTATGCTGGCAACCTGCACTTCAACACCTTGGGCAACTTGTTGGTGAACCCGCAAGCAGGGTTGCTGTTCATCGATTTCAGCAACGGCAACGTGCTGCAGCTTTACGGGCAAGCCGAGGTGCTGCTGGATAGCCCCGCCATTCAGGCGTTCGAAGGTGCTGAGCGCTTGTGGACGCTGGAGGTCGAGCAGGTGGTGTGGCGCCCGGCTGCCGTTTCCCTGCGCTGGGCCTTCAAGGAGTACGCGCCGACCAGCCTGATGACCGGCACCTGGGCCGAGGCCGACGCGCGCCTGCAGCAACGCCAGCGACAGCGCCAATGGCAGGCCTGGCGTGTGCAGCGGGTGGAGCAGGAGAGCCGTGACATCCGCTCGTTCTACCTTGAGCCACCTGCTGGCAGTGCGACGGCCTTTGCGCCAGGGCAACATGTTCCGGTGCAGATCCAGCTCGACGGCGAGGCGGCACTGATCCGCACCTACAGCCTGTCCAGCGCGCCTTCCGATGGCTACCTGCGCATCAGCGTCAAAGCCCAGGGCCCGGCTTCGCGGCACCTGCATGAGCACGTCGTGGCAGGCGATGTGCTGAACGTGCGCCCGCCGATGGGCAGCTTCACGCTGGACCAGCAGAGCACACGGCCGCTGGTGCTGATCGGCGCGGGCGTGGGTATCACGCCGTTACTGGCTATGCTGCGCGAGCAGTTGAGCAAGGGGCGGGCACGGCGCATTCATCTGTTCCATGGTGCGCGCAGCTTGGCCGACCTGCCGTTCCGTGAGGAGTTGGCGAGCTTGCGACAACAGGCCGGTGGCCTGCTGCAGGTGCACCGCGCCCTTAGCCAGCCGGAAGCGCATGCGCTGGCGGGGCGTGATTACGAGTTTGCCGGTCGGCTGGGTATCGAGCAGGTCAAGGCGACGCTGGCGCTGGACGACTACGATTTCTACCTGTGCGGCCCGGGCAGTTTTACCCAGGACCTGTATGAAGGACTGCGCGGGGTGCATGTGCCTGATGCGCGGATCCATGCCGAAGCCTTTGGCCCGTCGACGCTCCGGCGGCACACCGACGATGATCAACCCACACTGCAACAGCCGCCCGCTGCCAGCGAGCCGGTGCCGGTGTACTTTGCGGCTTCGGCGAAGGAGGCGCGCTGGGCGCCCGGTAGCGGGACGCTGCTGGAGTTGGCCGAGGCGCGTGGGCTGGCGCCGGAGTTCAGTTGCCGGGGCGGGTCGTGCGGTACCTGCAAGACCCGCTTGGTCAGTGGCCAGGTGCATTACCCGAACCCGCCGGCCGAACTGCCGGAGGCGGGTTCGGTATTGATCTGCTGTGCCGTGCCGGCCCGGTCGGAGGAGGGGACGCAGGCGTTGGTGCTGGATCTATAAGGTAGCCCGTCCCGGCCCTTTCGCGGGCTTGCCCGTTCCCACAGGTACTCCACTGCCCTCAGGAGCAGTGAATAACCTGTGGGAGCGGGCAAGCCCGCGAAAGGGCTGGTATTGGCAACACAAAATGCCCAGATGAAAGATAATCCCGGCACCTCACAATCCCAGGAGCTCGCATGGACCAGATCCACCTGATGAAGGTGTTCGTCGCCGTAGGCGAACTGGAAAGCTTCGCCGCCGCTGCACGCCGCCTGGACATTTCCCCAGCCGCAATCACCCGTGCCGTCAGCGCTCTGGAAGAGCAGCTCGGGGTCAAGTTGGTGCTGCGCACCACCCGCAGCGTGCGCCTGACCGAAGCGGGTGGCCGCTACCTGGAAGACACCCGGCTTATCCTCGCCAGCATCCACGAGGCCAACGAAGCGGCTGCCGGCATCAACGCCACCCCCAAAGGCGACCTGGCCGTCACCGCGCCGATCCTGTTCGGCAAGAAGTACGTCATGCCGTGCATCGTCCGCTACCTGCAGCAGTACCCCGAGGTTGACGTTTCCGCCTACTTCCTCGACCGCATAGTGAACATGGTCGAGGAGGGTATGGATGTGGCCGTACGCATCGGCCCCTTGCCAGACTCCGGCCTGAAAGCGCTGCGGGTGGGCAGGGTGCGGCGCATGTTGTGTGCATCCCCCGACTACCTGGCGCGCCATGGCGTGCCGAAGCACCCGTCTGACCTGGCGGGGCATGTGGTGATCGGCACCACCAATCTGTCGCCGCGGGCCGGCTGGCGCTTTGGGGTGACCGATGAGCCGACCCTGGTGCGCATGAAGCCCCGGCTGATGGTGACCAGCAATGACGGGGCAATCGCCGCTGCCAGTGGCGGACTGGGGATTGCCCGTCTGCTGTCGTACCAAGTGGCGGATGAACTGGCCTGCGGGCAGTTGCAGGTGATCCTGGCCGAGTACGAAGAGGCGCCGTGGCCGATTCATGTATTGCACCGGGAGAGCAAGTACGGCTCGTCCAAGGTCAGGGCCTTCATTGACATGCTGGCGCAGGATTTGCGGGCCCAGCAGCTGGATTGAAGTCGTGGACGGTAGCTCTACCCTGAGCTATCTTCAGAACTGGCCTCGCCCACGACCACGTAGACTGGCATGTCCAGTCCCGGCACCTTGTGGTGCCGCACCCCCTTGTCGGCGTGGGCGAGGCCTCTCAATTCGTATTTGGCCGCCCAAGGCGGTCGAACCTGCTCGACCACTGCCGTTCCAAAATCTCCCGAGCTACGCGATCCCCTGTGGGAGCGGCCTTGTGCCTGTACGACCGGAGACATCCTTTACATCGTAAACCGGGGACATGGTTTACACATTTGAGGCTTGGACGCGGTTTGCACCCCGTTCAAGCCTCCCCAGGAGATGGTCACACAAGAACACATCCCAAGCATCATCTTCCACCTCCTTCAGGCCTATCCTCTCGCCAGACAAGGCCTCGCTGATGAACAGCAGCTTGTTCTTCCATTTGATTGAGCCATTCTGCCTAACACTGAGGACCGCCATTGCGGTGGGGTACTCCACGATAGGCAGACATCCTGGGTAAGGCCGGTTGGATGACCTATAGCCTCGACTTCGATGCACGTGCATTGAAAGAGTGGAAGAAGCTGGGCGATACGGTGGTCAGCAGTTCAAGAAGAAACTGGCGGAAGTTCTGCTGAACCCTCGAATCGAGGCAAATCGCCTTCACTCGCTGCCTGGCTGCCACAAGATAAAGCTGCGCAGCAGCGGGTATCGACTGGTTTATCAGGTCATTGACCAAGAGATCGTGGTTTTTGTCGTCGCTGTTTATCGTCGCGAACGGGACCAGGCATACAAGAAGGCTGCCGAGCGGCTCGAATAGACTTCAGGATCTGGCGGTTCCAAGGCTGCAATCTCAGGGTACAGCGCAGCCCATAAGCTAGCGCTGTACCTGTGGGAGCGGGCGTGCCCGCGAAGAATACGACGCGGTGCATGGCACCGGCTGCGCCGGTGTTCGCGGGTAAACCCGCTCCCACAGGTTTTGCATCAGCCCAGAGTGCCTATTGCCAACTCCGGCACTTACCTCTGTTCTTGGCCTGCTTACCAAGAACATCTGGCAAACTGAGCCATCTGTGGGAGCGGGTTCACCCGCGAAGAGGCCAGCACAGGCAAAACCGCCTGCTAAACCCCATGCATCCGCAGCGCTCGCTGCGCACACTCCCGCCAACTCAACTTCCGCTTCTCCACCGGCCCCGGCTGATCCACTTCCCCAGCCAGCACCACCGGCATATCCCGCATCCTCACCCAAGGCTCACTCTGCCAATACAACAACGTCGCCCTCCGCCCTCCAGGCCAGCACATCTGCCCCAGTCGCGGCGCATCCTCTACCCCGTCAGCTTGCCCATCGCGCAGCACTGCCACCACTTCATGCGTCAGCCACCAACGCAAATGGCGGTTCTCCGGCACATGGTGATGCGCCAGCAAGGTATAGGCTCCGGACTCGCTGACCATGGTGGTCTCCTGGTACTTGCCATAGCGCAGCAGCTGCACAGTGCGGTACTGATCCGGGTCGAGCTTGCGCATGCAGTGTTCGTCGAAGAAGTGCCCACTCAGCCGGCCGAGTTCGTGGGCGCAGAACCAGGCTTGGGATTCGAACCAGAGGGTGTGGAGTGGGCGGTTGTGACGGGTGAAAGTAACAATGCCAAACCTTGTAGGAAGCTTCCTGTTCGGCCATTTTCCAAGCAAAAAAGGCTGCCAATTGGCAGCCTTCTCGATGCTCAGCCCGGACGATCAGTCCCAGCTCAGTGCACCACCCGTCTGATACTCGATCACACGAGTCTCGAAGAAGTTCTTCTCTTTCTTCAAGTCCATGATCTCGCTCATCCAAGGGAACGGGTTGGTAGTCCCTGGGTACTCTTCCTTCAGACCAATCTGGGTCAGGCGACGGTTGGCGATGAACTTGAGGTAGTCCTCCATCATCGCTGCGTTCATGCCCAGCACGCCGCGTGGCATGGTGTCACGGGCGTATTCGATCTCCAGCTGGGTCCCTTGCAGGATCATCTGGGTCGCTTCTTCCTTCATCGCCGCGTCCCACAGGTGCGGGTTCTCGATCTTGATCTGGTTGATCACGTCGATACCGAAGTTCAGGTGCATCGACTCGTCACGCAGGATGTACTGGAACTGCTCGGCCACGCCGGTCATCTTGTTGCGGCGGCCCATGGACAGGATCTGGGTGAAGCCGCAGTAGAAGAAGATGCCTTCCAGTACGCAGTAATAGGCGATCAGGTTGCGCAGCAGCTCTTTGTCGGTTTCGACGGTACCGGTGTTGAACTCCGGGTCGGAGATGGCGCGGGTGTACTTCAGGCCCCAGGCAGCTTTCTTCGCGACCGACGGGATCTCGTGGTACATGTTGAAGATCTCGCCTTCATCCATGCCCAGCGACTCGATGCAGTACTGGTAGGCGTGGGTGTGGATCGCCTCTTCGAAGGCCTGGCGCAGGATGTACTGGCGGCACTCCGGGTTGGTGATCAGGCGGTACACGGCCAGGGCCAGGTTGTTGGCGACCAGCGAGTCGGCGGTGGAGAAGAAGCCGAGGTTGCGCATGACGATGCGACGCTCGTCTTCGGTCAGGCCGTCCATGCTCTTCCACAGGGCGATGTCGGCGGTCATGTTGACCTCTTGCGGCATCCAGTGGTTGGCGCAGCCATCCAGGTACTTCTGCCAGGCCCAGTCGTACTTGAACGGTACCAGCTGGTTGAGGTCGGCGCGGCAGTTGATCATGCGCTTTTCGTCAACACGCACGCGGGCGCCGGAGCCTTCCAGCTCGGCCAGGCCTTCGGCGATGTCGAGGTCGTTCAGGGCAGCCTTGGCACGCTTGACCGCGTCGGAGTCGTCGGCGGTGGCGACACGGGCTTCCAGGGCGGCGGCACCACCGGCGCTGTCGAGCTTGTCGAGGGTGGCGGCGGCAGCGGCCTGCGCAGGGGTGTTGCCTTTGGCGGCTACTTCGCCGTCTTCTTTATCGAATTCGTCCCAACTCAGCATGGTGAGATTCTCCTGCTTGAGGGCCATCTAATAAGTATGGCCGGTGGATCTTGGTTGCGGCTTGGTCCCCAGGATGGGGTACGGCGGTGCACGCAAATCTGGATTGGCCCCAAAGGGCTGGCCGGGGCGGTGGGGCCGCGGCTTATTGTGTCTGGCTGTGGAGAGGCGATGGCATAGCCGGCCTCTTCGCGGGTAAACCCGCTCCCACAGGCGGAGAATGCCGCGAGGGGCACCCGCGGGCACCCCTCTCGGCACTCAGGCCTTACTGGCAGGCTTCGCAGTCAGGCTCGTCGATCGCGCAGGCCTTTGGCACTGGCGCAGGGCCGGCTGCCTGGACCGGGGCGCTGTCGCCACCGCTGGAAACGGCGTTGAGCTTGCCGGTGTTGATGGTCGACTTCTCGGTGCTGGTCGCGGCCAGGGCACGGAGGTAGTAGGTGGTCTTCAGACCACGGTACCAGGCCATGCGGTAGGTCACGTCCAGCTTCTTGCCCGAGGCGCCGGCGATGTACAGGTTCAGCGACTGGGCCTGGTCGATCCACTTCTGGCGACGCGAGGCGGCATCGACGATCCACTTGGTCTCGACTTCGAACGCGGTGGCGTACAGGTCTTTCAGCTCTTGCGGGATACGCTCGATCTGCTGCACCGAACCGTCGTAGTACTTCAGGTCGTTGATCATTACCGAGTCCCACAGGCCACGGGCCTTCAGGTCGCGGACCAGGTATGGGTTGATCACGGTGAACTCGCCCGACAGGTTCGATTTCACGTACAGGTTCTGGTAGGTCGGCTCGATGGACTGCGACACGCCGGTGATGTTGGCGATGGTCGCGGTCGGCGCGATGGCCATGATGTTCGAGTTACGAATACCTTTCTTGACGCGCTCGCGCACCGGGGCCCAGTCCAGGGACTCTTCCAGGTTGACGTCGATGTACTTGGCACCACGGGCTTCGATCAGGATCTGTTGCGAATCCAGCGGCAGGATGCCCTTGGACCACAGCGAACCCTGGAAGGTCTCGTACGCACCGCGCTCGTCGGCCAGGTCGCAGGACGCCTGGATGGCGTAGTAGCTGACCGCTTCCATCGACTTGTCGGCGAACTCGACGGCGGCATCGGAACCGTACGGAATGTGCTGCAGGTACAGCGCATCCTGGAAGCCCATGATCCCCAGGCCGACCGGGCGGTGCTTGAAGTTCGAGTTACGCGCTTGCGGCACCGAGTAGTAGTTGATGTCGATCACGTTGTCGAGCATGCGCACGGCGGTGTTCACGGTGCGTTGCAGCTTGGCGGTGTCCAGCTTGCCATCGACGATGTGGTTCGGCAGGTTGATCGAGCCCAGGTTGCAGACTGCGATCTCGTCCTTGTTGGTGTTCAGGGTGATCTCGGTGCACAGGTTCGAGCTGTGGACCACGCCCACGTGCTGCTGCGGCGAACGCAGGTTGCACGGGTCCTTGAAGGTCAGCCACGGGTGGCCGGTCTCGAACAGCATCGACAGCATCTTGCGCCACAGGTCTTTGGCCTGGATGGTCTTGAACACCTTGATCTTGTTGTACTCGGTCAGGGCTTCGTAGTACTCGTAGCGCTCTTCGAAGGCCTTGCCGGTCAGGTCGTGCAGGTCTGGCACTTCCGAAGGCGAGAACAGGGTCCACTTGCCGTCATCGAAGACACGCTTCATGAACAGGTCGGGGATCCAGTTGGCGGTGTTCATGTCGTGGGTACGACGACGGTCATCACCGGTGTTCTTGCGCAGCTCGATGAACTCTTCGATGTCCAGGTGCCAGGTTTCCAGGTAGGCACACACGGCGCCCTTGCGCTTGCCACCCTGGTTGACGGCAACGGCGGTGTCGTTGACCACTTTCAGGAACGGAACCACGCCCTGGGATTTGCCGTTGGTGCCTTTGATGTAGGAGCCCAGTGCACGCACAGGGGTCCAGTCGTTGCCCAGGCCACCGGCGAATTTCGACAGCATGGCGTTGTCGTGGATCGCGTGGTAGATGCCCGACAGGTCGTCCGGCACGGTGGTCAGGTAGCAGCTGGACAGCTGCGGGCGCAGGGTGCCGGCGTTGAACAGGGTCGGGGTCGAGGCCATGTAGTCGAACGACGACAACAGGTTGTAGAACTCGATCGCACGGGCTTCTTTGTCTTTCTCTTCCAGCGCCAGGCCCATGGCCACACGCATGAAGAATACCTGTGGCAGCTCGAAGCGCACGCCATCCTTGTGGATGAAGTAGCGGTCGTACAGGGTCTGCAGGCCCAGGTAGGTGAATTGCTGGTCACGCTCGTGGTCGATGGCCTTGCCCAGGCGGTCCAGGTCGTAGCCTTTCAGGGCCGGGTCCAGCAGCTCGAACTCGACGCCTTTGTCGATGTAGGCCGGCAGGGCCTTGGCGTACAGGTCGGCCATTTCGTGGTGGGTGGCGCTCTCGGCCACGTTCAGGAAGCCCAGGCCTTCGGCGCGCAGGGTGTCCATCAGCAGGCGGGCGGTCACGAACGAGTAGTTCGGCTCGCGCTCTACCAGGGTACGGGCGGTCATTACCAGGGCGGTGTTGACGTCCTTGATGGCCACGCCGTCGTACAGGTTCTTCAGGGTGTCGCGCTGGATCAGGTCGCCATCGACTTCGGCCAGGCCTTCGCAGGCTTCGCTGATGATGGTGTTCAGGCGGGCCATGTCGAGCGGCGCCAGGCTGCCGTCGGCCAGGGTGATGCGGATGGTCGGGTGCGGCTCGACCACGGACTCGGCGTTCACGCGGGTGGCACGCTCCTTGGCGCGCTGCTCGCGGTAGATGACGTAGTCACGGGCGACTTTCTGCTCGCCGGCGCGCATCAGGGCCAGTTCGACCTGGTCCTGGATTTCTTCGATGTGGATGGTGCCACCCGATGGCATGCGACGCTTGAACGTGGCGGTGACCTGCTCGGTCAGGCGCGCGACGGTGTCGTGGATGCGCGACGAAGCGGCGGCGGTGCCGCCTTCAACTGCGAGGAACGCCTTGGTGATGGCAACGGTGATCTTGTCGTCGGTGTAGGGGACGACAGTGCCGTTACGCTTGATCACGCGCAGTTGGCCGGGAGCGGTGGCGGCCAGATCCTGGTTGGAATCGGCGGCCTGCGGCACCTTGGCCTGCGGGTTCTCGCGAGTTGTGTCGGTTTGCATGGGTGGGTGTCTCCACAGTTTCTATATTGTTCAGGCGCCTTTTGGGCGCCCACCGTTCCGTCCACTTGCTCGATGGCCTTCACGAGGATGCGTCATGCACGCGCATCCACCCGCTCGGGCGTACCGACTTCGGGACAGATCAGGAAATGGGGGCAAGAACCTTGCCGCTCCCTGGCCGAAGTCAAATGCTTTGGGATAAGCCAAAGCAGGCTGTTCAGTATCCGCTAGGAGCGGTGGATCGATAAAACCACAACGAGTCCTGCCAGAAAAATCGCTTGAATTTCTCTGCTGACTCATGCTTGGCGTTCGTGACTGAAACCCAACATCTAGTGGTTTGCTGTGCTGGGGATACAAGATAATGCGGTATCGGGGGCTTTGCAAGGCGAGCGCCTGTGGATAACTTGTGTGTACTTTGTGAGTGACTAGTGGGTATTCGCTGTAGGCCTTGTGCCAAGTGGTTTGCAGTATTTTTCTGCGCCTTGCCGGTTCTGGGCAGAATTTTTCGGGCGCGAACCCTGTCACAAAAAACGGTTCAGTCGAGGGGCTGCTGGCAGGTTGGCAGTGCCTGGGGGCGGGACGTAGTATCCGAAGCAGATGTTGCCTTTTGGTTAAAAGGTCATGTTTCCTGCACCGGCCCCTTCGCGGGCACGCCCGCTCCCACAGGTACTGTGCAAGCCTTGAAAGCGGCGCGGTCCCTGTGGGAGCGGGCGTGCCCGCGAATAGGCCGGTACAGGCCACAGAAAAACAACAAGCAAAGGCACAAGCCATGGACCACCCCGCACCCCGTATCCTCATCGTCGAAGACGACCAGCGCCTGGCCGAGCTCACCGCCGAGTACCTGCAGGTCAACGGCTTCGAAGTCAGCGTCGAGGGCGATGGCGCCCGCGCTGCGCGGCGCATCGTCGACAGCCAGCCCGACCTGGTCATTCTCGACCTGATGCTGCCCGGCGAGGACGGCCTGAGCATCTGCCGCCGGGTGCGCAGCCAGTACCCCGGCCCGATCCTCATGCTGACCGCACGCAGCGATGAACTCGACCAGGTCCAGGGCCTGGACCTGGGGGCCGACGACTACGTCTGCAAACCCGTACGCCCACGCCTGCTGCTGGCGCGCGTTCAGGCCCTGCTGCGCCGCAGCGAAGCACCGGACAGCAAGCGCCAGGACCTGGCCTTCGGCGCGCTGCGCATCGACAATCGCCTGCGCGAGGCGCGTCTGGGTGAACAACTGATCGAGCTGACCGGCGCCGAATTCGACCTGCTCTGGCTGCTGGCCAGCAACGCCGGCCGGGTGCTGACGCGCGAGCAGATCTTCACCGCGCTACGTGGCGTCGGCTACGACGGCCAGGACCGTTCCATCGACATACGCATTTCCAGGATCCGCCCCAAGATCGGCGACGACCCGCTCCAGCCAAGGCTGATCAAGACCCTGCGCAGTAAAGGCTACCTGTTCGTTGGCGAGGCCTCATGAACAACTCGATCTTCCTGCGCATCTATGGCGGCATGCTGGCCGTGCTGGTGCTGGTGGCTCTGCTCGGGGTGCTCAGCCTGCACCTGGTCAACGAAGTGCGTGCCGCCCAGCACCGCGAGGGCCTGGCCCAGGGTACTTTCAGCCTGATGGCCGACAACCTGGCGCTGCAGAACGACACCGAGCGCAAGCGTTCACTGCTGATCTGGGAGCGCCTGCTTGGCGTGCCGTTGGCGCTGCAGCCAATGACCGCGCGCACCCTCGATGGTGGCCAGCGGGCGCGCTTGTACCGCGGCCTGGTGGTGGTCGAGAAGACCGGCCCGCATGCGGCCCAGGTGCTGCGCAAGGTCGGCCAGGAAGACCTGATGCTGGTAGCGCAGATCAAACAGATCAGCGAGCAACTGGCGCGGGCCACCCTCTACCTGCTGGCCGACGAACTGGTGCGCTACCCGGTAACCGAACAGCAGCAGCGCCTGGCACAGATCACCAAAGAAAAGGGCTTCGGCTTTGGCGTGGCCCTGCAGCGCATCGAGCGGGTGAGCCTGGACGATGACCAGCGGCGCCGGGTCGAGGAGGGCGACACGGTCATGGCCCTGGGCAAGGATGGTGACTCGATCCGCGTGTTCGCCGGGCTGGCTGGCTCGCCCTGGGTGCTGGAAATCGGCCCGCTGTACCAGCTCAACCCGTATCCGCCGCAGTTGCTGATCCTGATCGCCTTTCTCGGCCTGTGCCTGATCGGCCTGGTGGTCTACCTGCTGGTGCGCCAGCTGGAGCGCCGCGTGTCGGGCCTGGAGATTGCCGCCACGCGCATCGCCCAGGGCAGCCTGGACACCCGCGTGCCGGCCGGCGACGCCGACTCGGTAGGGCGCTTGGCCGCGGCCTTCAACGGCATGGCCGAGCACCTGCAGCGCTCGCTGACCATGCAGCGTGAGCTGGTGCGGGCGGTTTCCCACGAGCTGCGCACGCCGGTGGCACGCCTGCGTTTTGGTCTGGAAATGATCGAAAATGCCACCACCGAGCAGGCACGGGCCAAACACCTGGCGGGCATGGACGGCGATATCCAGGATCTCGACAAGCTGGTCGACGAGATGCTCACCTACGCCCGCCTGGAGCAGGGTGCACCGGCGCTGAAGTTCGAGCGGGTCGACCTGGATGCCTTGCTCGACCGGGTGATTGAAGAGCTGGCGCCGTTGCGTGCCGAAGTACGGGTGGTGCGGGGTGAATGCCAGGGCGCCGATGCCGAAGGCGCCTGGGTCGAGGCCGAGCCGCGCTACCTGCATCGGGCCCTGCAGAACCTGGTGGGCAACGCCATGCGCCATGCCGAGGCCGAGGTGCGCCTGAGCTACCAGTTGGGGCAGCAACGCTGCTGCATCGATGTGGAGGATGATGGCCCGGGGATCCCCGAGGGCGTCTGGGACCGTATCTTCACACCGTTCACCCGCCTCGACGACAGCCGCACCCGCGCCTCGGGCGGGCATGGCCTGGGTCTGTCGATCGTGCGGCGGATCATCTATTGGCACGCGGGCCGGGCCACGGTGGGGCGCAGCGCCGCGCTGGGCGGGGCCTGCTTCAGCCTGACCTGGCCACGGCAGCAGGCACCGTTGTGACGGTCAGACGCTGACCAGGCTGAGCAGGTGGCCGTCCTGCAGGCAGAACTGGCCCTGCAGTTCGGTGCCATGCCGCCACTGCGGCGACAGGTCGGTGAGCAGGCGCAGGCGGGCCAGGCCTTCGGCGGACCAGTCCAGCACTTCGGCGTGCTCGAAGTAGAAGCGCTGGCGGGTCAGCGGGTAGAGGGTCTTGAACAGGCTTTCCTTGAGCGAGAAAGTCAGGGTGACTGCAAGGCCGAGCTGGCGGCGGTCCAGGCGTTCGACTTCGGGTGGGGTGAGGATTTCGCCCATCAACCGCTCGGCGCGCTGGTCATCCAGCAGCGCTTCCTGATCCAGGCCCAGGCCCTGGCAACTGCCCTCGGCGGCGACCACGGCAGCGGCCCAGCCTTTGCCGTGGGTGATCGAGCCGTGGATACCGGCGGGCCAGATGGGCGAGCGGTCTTCGTGGGTGCCGGGCACGTAGTCACGGCCGTCCAGGCGCTGCAGCGCGGCGCGGGCGCATACCCGACCGGCCAGGTACTCGGCCTGGCGCTTGGCCACCGAGCGCTGCAGGCTGGCGCCTGGCACGACGCCGGCGCGCTGGAAGTCGTCGGGTGCCAGGCGGGCGGGGTCGAAGGTGCAACTGACCAGCACCGCGCCGGCTAGTGGGCGGGGCAGGGGCCAGTGGTGCTGGAGCGGGGCGCAGCAGGCGGGGAGTGTGTTCATGGGGCTATTGTGCCAGCCGAGGCGACGGTGTGGGAGATGGGATCGCAGGGGCCGCAAAGCGGCCCCT
Source organism: Pseudomonas sp. p21 (assembly GCF_001642705.1). NCBI lineage: Bacteria > Pseudomonadati > Pseudomonadota > Gammaproteobacteria > Pseudomonadales > Pseudomonadaceae > Pseudomonas > Pseudomonas sp. p21. The sequence goes on along the minus strand of NZ_LWBV01000003.1, from coordinate 877,461 downwards.
CGCGCTGTTTACTTGAACACTTTCTTGAAGAACGCCTGCATGTCCGCCCAGGAACTGGCATCCGCCGCCTGGTCATAGGCAATATCCGGCCCGCCATGTTCGCCGTGCCCCATGCGGTCCGAATCCGGGTTGCTGAACCCGTGCCTGGCCCCGGGAATACTGACGAACTGGTAGTTGACCTTGGCTGCATCCATTTCCGCCTTGAATGCTTCTACCTGCTGCGCGGGTACCAGGGTGTCCGCCGCACCATGCTCCACCAGGATATCGGCACGCACCACGCCCGGCCTGGCCGGCGTCTGTGTACCCAGCGGGGCGTGGAAGCTGACCACACCATCGAGTTTCTCGCCCCGCCGTGCGGCATCCAGCACCACCTTGCCACCAAAGCAGTAGCCCACTGCCCCCAACTGGTGCTTGTTGATATTGGGCTGCAGCTTCAGCAGCTCCAGGCCGGCGTCGAAGCGCTGTACCGCAGCCTTGGGGTCCTTCATCGCCGCTGTCATGAACGCCTTGGCGTCGGCCGGGTGGTCGGTGTGCTTGCCGTCGCCATACATGTCGATGGCCAGTGCGTTGTAGCCCAGCGCCGCGAGCTCGCGGGCGCGGCGCTTGACGTAGTCGTTCAGCCCCCACCACTCATGCACCACGACAATGCCGGGGCGCTTGCCTTCGATGGCGTCGTCATAGGCGTAGTAGCCGACCAGGCGGTTGCCCTCGGCGTCCTGGTAGGGGATTTCTCGGGTTTGTACCGCCGCTTGGGCGAGGGCGACGCTGCACATCAGGGTCAAGGCCAGCAGGGCGCGCATGGTCACTACTCCTTGTTTTGCAAACGGTTCGTTCAGCCAGGGTTCAGCCAGGGTTCAGTCGCGGTTCAGGGTGCCCTGCTTACTCTAGCTTCCAGACCGAAACAGCGCACCCAACTGGAGTACCCAGCCATGAAAACCTTCAATACCCTGCTTGCCGCCATGGCCGTCTGCGCCGCTGGCATCACCACCGCCCAGGCCGCTGACGACAACTTCGCCAGCCTGACCTACGGCCAGACCAGCGACAAGGTTCGCAAGTCCGGCCTGCTGCAGCGCAACACCGACCACCTCAATGCCGACGGCATCATCGGCAAGGACGACACCTGGGGCGTGCGCGTGGGCAAGATCAATGACCAGGGCCGCTACTACATGACTTACGACAATGTATCGGGCGACCACAGCGGCCTGAAGTTGCGCCAGGAAAACCTGCTGGGCAGCTACGACCTGTTCCTGCCGGTAGGTGATACCACCAAGCTGTTTGGTGGTGGCAGCCTGGGCGTGACCAAGCTGACCCAGGACTCACCAGGTGCCAGCCGGGATACCGACTACGGTTACGCTTATGGCCTTCAGGCTGGCGTGATCCAGGACATCACCGACAAGGCTTCGGTGGAACTGGGCTACCGTTACCTGCGCACCAATGCCGCCACCGAAGTGGGTGCGCACGGCGGGCCGAAGGACGGCACCCTGCGCCTGACCAGCAGCGCCCAGACCTACCTGGCTGCAAGCTACAAGTTCTGACCGGCGAGCCGGGTTATCCTGTACCGGCCCTTTCGCGGCTAAAGCCGCTCCCACAGGGATCGCACAGTCCATAAAACCTGTGCAATACCTGTGGGAGCGGCTTTAGCCGCGAAAGGGCCGGTACAGGCAATACATATCAAGGAGCTGCACATGAAACTGCTGGTGGTCGAGGACGAAGCCTTGCTTCGCCATCACCTCTACACCCGCCTGGGCGAAAGCGGCCATGTGGTCGAGGCCGTCGCCGATGCCGAGGAGGCGCTGTACCAGGCCGGGCAATACCACTTCGACCTGGCCGTCATCGACCTGGGTCTGCCCGGCATCAACGGCCTGGAACTGATCACGCGCCTGCGCAGCCAGGACAAGACCTTCCCCATTCTCATCCTCACCGCCCGCGGCAACTGGCAGGACAAGGTCGAGGGCCTGGCCGCCGGTGCCGACGACTACCTGGTCAAGCCGTTCCAGTTCGAAGAACTCGAAGCACGCCTGAATGCCCTGCTGCGCCGCTCCAGCGGCTTCACCCAGTCGACCATCGCCGCCGGCCCGCTGGTGCTCGACCTCAACCGCAAGCAGGCGACGCTGGATGAGCAGCCCCTGGCCCTGACTGCCTACGAATACCGCATCCTCGAATACCTCATGCGCCATCACCAGCAGGTGGTGGCCAAGGACCGCCTGATGGAGCAGCTGTACCCGGGTGACGAGGAGCGTGACCCGAATGTCATCGAAGTGCTGGTTGGCCGCCTGCGGCGCAAGCTCGAGGGCGAGCGCGGCTTCAAACCTATCGACACCGTGCGCGGCCTGGGCTACCTGTTCACCGAGCGCTGCCGATGATCCGTTCGCTGCGGGTGCGCCTGATGCTGGCGGCTGCGGTGCTGGCGCTGCTGTTCATGCTGGCGCTGCTACCGGCCTTGCAGAAAGCCTTCAGCCTGGCCCTGCAGGAGTCGATCGAACAACGCCTGGCCTCGGATGTGACCACGCTGATTTCCGCTGCACGCATCGAGCACGGCCAGTTGCAGATGCCGACCCTGCTGCCGGACGAGCGCTACAACCTGCCGTACACCGGCCTGCTCGGCTATATCTTCGACCGCGATGGCAAGCTGGTCTGGCAGTCGCGGGCCACCGCCGCGCAGAACATCAACTACCGCCCGCGCTACGACGGCCGCGGCAACGAATTCGCCCGCATTCACCAGGCCGATGGCGAAGAGTTCTTCGTCTATGACGTCGAGATCAAGCTGCTGGGTGGCCAGAGCGCCGCCTACAGCATTGTCGCCCTGCAACCGGTGCGTGAATACCAGCACACCCTCGACGGCCTGCGCGAAAAGCTCTACCTCGGCTTTGGCGCGGCCCTGCTGGCGTTGCTGGTGCTGCTGTGGGCCGGCCTGACCTGGGGCCTGCGTTCGTTGCGCCGGCTCAGCCTTGAGCTGGACGACGTGGAGTCGGGGGCGCGGGATGGCCTGAGCCGCGAACACCCGCGTGAGCTGCTGCGCCTGACCGGCTCGCTGAACCGCCTGTTGCGCAGCGAGCGCGAGCAGCGCCAACGCTACCGCGATTCGCTCGATGACCTGGCGCACAGCCTGAAGACGCCGCTGGCGGTGTTGCAGGGGGTGGGCGAAAGCCTGCAGCAGCGTAGCGGCGAGCGCGAGCAGGCGCGCGTGCTGCAGAGCCAGATCGAGCGCATGAGCCAGCAGATCGACTACCAGCTGCAACGCGCCAGCCTGCGCAAGAGTGGCCTGGTGCGCCACAGCGTGTTGCTGCGACCGTTGCTCGACAGCCTGTGCAGTACCTTGGCCAAGGTGTACCGGGACAAGCGGGTGAACGTGACCCTGCAACTGCCCGAGGCGGCGCAGGTGCCGATGGAGCAGGGCGCGTTGCTGGAGCTGCTGGGCAACTTGCTGGAGAACGCCTACCGCCTGAGCCTGGGCCAGGTGCGTGTGAGCCTGGAGCAGGCGCCTGGGCAGTTGACCTTGTGCGTCGAGGACGACGGGCCGGGGGTGCCGGCCGACCAGCGTGAGCGCATTCTCGAACGGGGTGAACGGCTGGACAGCCAGCACCCGGGGCAGGGGATCGGCTTGGCGGTGGTCAAGGATATCGTCGACAGCTATGACGCCGAGCTGAGCCTGGGGGATTCGCCCTTGGGCGGTGCGGCGTTCAGAATCACCTTCAACCTGGATTGATTTGTAGCCTGTGCCGGCCCTTTCGCGGGTGAACCCGCTCCCACAGGTACCGCACAGGTCCTGAGCCCTGCGGGCACTCTGTGGGAGCGGGCGAGCCCGCGAAAGGGCCGGCACAGGCAAACCACAATGGGCGGATTCCCGCCAACACCCCTGTACAAATCCCGCCACCGGGCGGAAATCCGCCAGCCTTTCTCCGCAGAATCGCCCCGTCGTTGGGCGTTTATCCCCCGCAAACTCGGCCCTTGCACCCTTCGTGGGCATTTTGGCACCACCCTTGCTATTGATCCTCGCAGAGGCCTGCCCAGGCAGCTCGAACACAACGACAAATCCCTCCGGGTGCAGGAGGGTTAGCGATTCAGGTGCCCCATCGCCCTGGGAAGGGTGAACCGGCACACTTGAGGAAAATTAGCCATGACGACACGTCAGCCGCTGTACAAATCCCTGTATGTCCAGGTGTTGGTCGCCATCACCATCGGTATCCTGCTCGGCCACTACTACCCGGAGACGGGCGTCGCTCTCAAACCCTTGGGAGACGGCTTCGTCAAACTGATCAAGATGGTCATCGCCCCGATCATCTTCTGCACCGTGGTCAGCGGCATCGCCGGCATGCAGAGCATGAAGTCGGTTGGCAAGACCGGTGGCTACGCGCTGCTGTACTTTGAAATCGTCTCCACCATCGCCCTGATCATCGGCCTCGTCGTCGTCAACGTGGTCAAGCCGGGCGCTGGCATGCACATTGACGTCAGCACCCTGAACGCCAGCAGCGTGGCTGCCTACGCCGCCGCCGGCGCGCAGCAGACCACCGTCGGCTTCCTGCTCAACGTCATCCCCAACACCGTGGTCGGCGCCTTCGCCAACGGCGACATCCTGCAAGTGCTGATGTTCTCCGTGCTGTTCGGCTTCGCCCTGCACCGCCTGGGCAGCTACGGCAAGCCGGTGCTGGACATGATCGACCGCTTCGCCCATGTCATGTTCAACATCATCAACATGATCATGAAGCTCGCCCCAGTCGGTGCCTTTGGTGCAATGGCCTTCACCATCGGCCAGTACGGCGTTGGCTCGCTGGTGCAACTGGGCTACCTGATGGCCTGCTTCTACATCACCTGTCTGCTGTTCGTACTGGTGGTGCTGGGTGGTATCTGCCGCGCCCACGGTTTCAGTGTCCTCAAGCTGATCCGCTACATCCGTGAAGAACTGCTGATTGTGCTGGGTACTTCCTCCTCGGAATCGGCCCTGCCACGCATGCTGGCCAAGATGGAGCGTCTGGGTGCGAAGAAGTCGGTGGTTGGCCTGGTCATCCCGACCGGTTACTCGTTCAACCTCGACGGCACCTCGATCTACCTGACCATGGCGGCAGTGTTCATCGCCCAGGCCACCGACACCACCATGGACATCACTCACCAGATCACCCTGCTGCTGGTGCTGCTGGTGGCTTCCAAAGGTGCTGCCGGCGTTACCGGCTCGGGCTTCATCGTCCTGGCTGCCACCCTGTCGGCCGTAGGCCACCTGCCGGTTGCCGGCCTGGCGCTGATCCTCGGCATCGACCGCTTCATGTCTGAAGCCCGTGCCCTGACCAACCTGGTGGGCAACGCCGTTGCCACTGTGGTCGTGGCCAAGTGGGTGAAGGAAATGGACAACGACAAGCTGGCATCGGAGCTGGCCTCCGGTGGTGCGCCGCTAGTCGACACCCGTCCGACCGACGACCTGGGCGTGGCTGAAGGCCCGGCTCGCTGATCGCGGGATGGTGAAAAGAAAAAGGCGACCTCAGGGTCGCCTTTTTCATGTCTGTGCGGTGCGCGGTTCCTTGTGGGAGCGGCCTTGTGTCGCGAAAGGGGCGCGCAGCGGCCCCAGGATATCAGCCATCCTGCAAGATTGCCGGGGCTGCTGCGCAGCCCTTTCGCGACACAAGGCCGCTCCCACAAGGTCTGCATACGCCCTTCAGGCCAGCACCACCTCCAACACCCGGATCACCTCCGGCTGCGGGTAATGCCACCTTACCTGCACATCCCAGAACTTCACCCCATACACCCGCTCGGCCGGCGGCACCTGGTAGGCCGGCCGTGGGTCCTGTGCCAGGCATTGCTCGATCAGTTCCACCAACGGTTCACCCAGGCGCAGTGCATGTTCACGGGCCTGGGGCAGGGCGTTGTCGCCCCACTGCACGGCGATCGCGGCAGGTGCTTCGCTGGCCATCTGGTTGCTGGCGCCAGCGATGCTGTCGGCGTACGGCACATACGGCTTGATGTCCAGTACTGGTGTGCCATCGAGCAGGTCGATCCCGGACAGCAGCAGGCGCCCTGGCTCCACGCCTTCCAGACGCACCACCGACTGGCCGATACCATTGGGCCGGTGAGTGGCGCGGGTGGCGAACACGCCCATGCTCTTGTTGCCGCCCAGGCGCGGTGGCCGCACCTTCAGGCGGGGTTTGTCTTCCAGCGCCTGGTGGAACAGGAACAGCAGCCAGACATGGCTGACCTGCTCCAGGCCTTCGACCGCATCACCCTGGTCGAACGGAGGCAGCAGTTCAAGCACACCGCGTGCGGCGGGCGCCAGTTGCGGCTGGCGCGGGATGGCGAACTTCTCCTTGAAACAGGAGCGGATGATGCCGACCGGGGTAACCGTATGCTGCATGGCCACTCAGCCGCGCACGCGCAGGGTCAGGCCCTTGAGGAAGTTGCGCAGCAACTGGTCGCCGCACGGGCGGTAGTTGTCGTGGCCGGCCTTTCGGAACAGCGCGCTGAGCTCGGGCTTGCTGACCGGGAAGTTGACCGACTTGAGGATCGCATGCAGGTCGTCTTCCTTGAGCTCGAAGGCCACCCGCAGTTTCTTGAGGATGAGGTTGTTGGTCACCGGCAGCTCGATCGGCTGCGGCGGGCGGCTGTCATCCTTGCCGCGGCGGTGGATCACCAGGCCGTCGAGAAAGTGCGCCATGACCCGTTCCGGGCAACGCACGAAACCTTCCTCGTCTTCCTTCTTCAGGTAGGTGGCCAGCACCAGGGGATGCACGTCGAGGCCGGATAGCCCGATGATCTCGGCCATCTTGGCGTCATTCACCTTGAGCATGTAGCGCAGGCTGCGCAGGACATCGTTGTGGTTCATTGCTGCAGAATCCTGTTCAGGTGCCGCGCCTGTGGGCGCGGCGTATTGCTTAGAAACGTTCGGTAGTGGCCAGGTAGCGCCACTGGCCCAAGGGCAGCTTGCCCATCGACACGCCACCCAGGCGAATGCGGCGCATGCCTACCAGCTCCAGGCGCAGGTAGGCGCACAGTTCGGCAATCTGCCCTGGCTGCGGGTTTTTCAGGACCATGCGCAGGTGAGTCTCGTTCTGCCAGCTGGCCTTGGTCCTGGGCAGCTCGCGGTCATTGCGGGTGGCTCCGCGTGCCAGGCGTTCCAGCGCCTGGGGCGTGGTCTCGCCGCGCACTTCAACGATGAATTCCTGTTCCAGGCGGCGCAGGTCGGCGTCGATCTTGCGGGTTACCCGCCAGTCCTGGGTGAAGACCTGCAGGCCGCTGGCGCCGCGCTCCAGCGGTGCCACGCAGGCCTGCCGGGCAAAATGCCCGTGCAGGGCGCGTACACCCTCGCGGTGGGCCTCGCTGAGGCTGGCCATGTTCATGCTGGCGCGGGCGGATTCGCTGTCCACGTTGGCTGGCTGGTTCAGCAGCAGGGTTACCGGTTCCAGCGTTTCGGCACGAGCACCCGGCAGCAGTTCGACGCGCTGCTGCCCGACCTTGAACTGCGGTTGCTCGACCACCACGCCATCGACCGTGACCCAGCCGCCTTCGATATACAGCTCGGCCTCCCGGCGTGAGCAGCCAAGCTGCTCGATAAGGCGTTTGGACAGGCGGACGGGTTCGGACATGACGGCAATTCGCAAAGGCAGGGAAAGACCTGCATTGTACCTGCCCGCGCGGCAGAGGGGCTGGGAATCTGTGTCATTTACGCCGTTTTGCGCAGGCGCATGTGCAGTAGCGGGTAGGGCTGCCCCAGGCCGTCGGTTTCCGAACGGCCGATCACCTCGAAGCCTTCATGCAGGTAGAAGCCCAAGGCTTGCGGGTTCTGTTCGTTGACGTCCAGGCGCTCGGCATTCAGCTCGTCGATTGCATAGTGCAGCAGGCGCTTGCCAACCCCTTTGCCCCGGTAGGCAGGTGCGACGAACAGCATGTCCACGCGCCCGTTGGCGACGCCGGCGAAGCCGCAGATGCGTTGGCGGTCCTTGCAGCAGATCAGCATCACTGCGTCGAGGTAGCGACGCAGCACCTGTTCGCGCAGCAAGACGATGTAGCCATCGGGCAGGAAGTCGTGGGTCGCGCGTACCGAGTCCTCCCACACCTGTACCAGTTCGCCGTAGTCACTCAAGCGCGGGGTTTGCAGCGTGAGTACCGAATGCATGCCGGTGTTCCTCCATGACGATAAGGCAAACATAGCAGGCCAACCACCGGTCGGCTTTTCCGTGCGGTGCTTGAACCTCGGGGTGTAGAGGTCTATTACTTTTTACGTGGGAAAAAATCCCACGCATCAAGAAGCAAACAACTGAACACAGAATTTCCGGCTTGATTTGGCGTTTCTCATGGCGACGACCTGGAGACGAAACATGCACATCCATATGCTGTTCAAAAAGGCGCTATTGGCGGCTGCCGTTGCTGGCGTGCTGTCGACTTCCATCGTTCTGATCCCTGACTCGATATCCAATGGTTCCAGTGCCTACGCCAAGGATGGCGGCGGTGGTGGCGGCCATGGTGGTGGCGGCGGCGGTCACGGTGGTGGCGGTGGCGGCCATGGTGGCGGCGGTGGTGGTCACGGTGGTGGCGGTGGCGGCCATGGTGGCGGCGGCGGTGGTCACGGCGGCGGCGGTGGCGGCCATGGTGGCGGCGGTGGTGGTCACGGTGGCGGCGGTGGCGGCCATGGTGGTGGCGGCGGTGGTCACGGTGGTGGCGGCCATGGTGGTGAAGGCGGCGGCCACGGCGGCCACGGCGATGGCGATGGCCATGCTGGTAACAGTGGTCGCGGCCATGACGGTCCCTCAAACTCTGGGCGCAGCGGCAACCACGCTGAAGCGGGTGACGATCATGGCAATCACGTTGGCGGTGAGCCTGGGGACGATCACGGCAATCACGTTGGCGGTGAACCCGGTGACGATCATGGCAATCACGTTGGCGGTGAGCCCGGGGACGATCATGGCAATCATGTTGGCGGTGAGCCTGGCGATGACCACGGCAATCACGTTGGTGGTGAACCTGGTGATGATCGTGGCGACCATATGGGTGGCGAACCGGGCGATGACCGCGGTGAGCATGCCGCAGGCGAACCGGGTGATGACAGCAGCAGGAGCTGACTGGCTCTGAACGGTCTCATGCAGCGCCTTCGGGGCGGGCCTGCATGAGGCCAGGTTCGGATACACGGCAGCCCCACTCAACGCGAATGCAATGAGCGCTGACGACCATCCCTCATCTCGTCCGGGATAGGGTCACAGTTGGTGTGGGATGTTTTCCCGCGTCGTATACTGGGTTCATCTGTCAAGGAATGCGCTCAATGCAATCGCCTACCATCCCCCCTTCGATGTTAAGCGCACTGCGGCGTGTCATGCGTCCTCTGGTGCGCCTGATGCTGCGCAAAGGGGTCACCTATACGATGTTCGCCGACTTGCTCAAGGAAGTGTTCGTCGATGTGGCCCATCGCGAGTTTCGCCTGGATGGCACGGTGCCGACCGACAGCCGTATCAGCCTGCTCACAGGCGTGCATCGCAAGGATGTCCGGCGGTTGCGCAGCGAGGGTGGCACGTCGCTCGCTGCGCTGCCGGAAAACATCACGTTAGGTGCACAGTTGGTCAACATGTGGACCACTGGCAAGCCGTTCTGCTCGGAGCCTGGCCAGGCGCTGCCGTTGCCGCGCCTGGCGAGTGTCGGCGGCGATTGCTCTTTCGATGCCCTGGTGGCGAAGATCAGTACCGATATTCGTGGCCGGGTGGTGCTTGATGAGTGGTTGCGCCTGGGTATCGTCCGGCTCGACGAGCAGGACTGTGTCCACCTGGAAGCCCAGGCATTCGTGCCGCAGAAGGGCTTTGATGAAAAGGCCGCGTACTTCGGCCACAACCTGCATGACCATGCCTGCGCAGCAGTGCACAACCTGACTGGGGAGGGCCAGCCGTTCTTTGAACGCAGTGTGCACTACGACGCCTTGAGCCCGGCCAGCGTCGACCATCTGCGTGAAGCGGTGGACAAGGATGGCATGCAGACGCTGCTTGCCTTCAGCCGGCTCGCATCGGGCCTGGAAGATGCCGATGTGCCCAGCGCCGAGCAGCGTCAGCGCATCACTGTCGGGCTTTATTTCTACACTGAAACCACCGACCCCGATCTGTCGAAGACACCAGACCCATGACTTTCCTCGCGCGCTGCCTCAGTGTCGTCACACTGGTCCTGGGTTTCGGGCTGAACCTGGTGGCGCCTGCCGAGGTGGCCGCAGCACCGGTGTGTGTCAGCCGTGACGAAGTGGGTATGGCGGGGGCAGCGGGGTTGCAGTTTCCGGGTGGTATTGGTGGTACCGGGGCCAGGACGGGCGGTGTCGGCGGTACTGGAGTACGCAGTGAAAACGGTGGTGTGGGTGGCACCGGTGCGCCGCTGCCGCAGCGTCCCGGCGGCACAGGCGGGACCGGTGCGGTGGCCGACGGTGTGGACGGCACCTTTATCGATCACGGCGGTGTCGGCGGTACCGGCGCGCCGATCCTGCGCCCGGGCGGCACTGGTGGCACGGGCATCGTCGGCACCATCACCGGGTTCGCTTCGATTTGCGTCAATGGCCTGGAAGTGCACTTTGGCAAAGACGTGCCGGTGAGTGAAAACGGTGCGCCTGCCAGTAGCGCTCACCTGGCAATCGGGCAGGTTGTCGCGGTGGAGGCATTTGCCAGCAAACGCGGCCTGCAAGCAGGGCGCATCTCGATCCTCAACGTTTACGAAGGGCCGCTGACGGCACTGCCCAATGCTTCGGCACCCCTGCGGGTCATGGGTCAACCTGTGCGGCTTGCTGCAGGGGCGCGGGTGGCTGAAGGGCTGCGTCCAGGTGAGCCGGTCAGGGTCAGTGGCCTGCGCGATGCCAGGGGCGAAGTGGTTGCCAGCCGTATCGAACGGGCGCCGGGGCTCAGGGAGGCCAGTGCAATCGGTGCGGTTGACAGTAGCGGCAGCCTCCAGGGGCTGAAGCTGGGAACCCGCGTGGCACCCGCGCGGGAAGTGCTGGTGCGTGGGCAGTGGACTGGGCGTCAGCTGGAAGTGGCGCAAACCCGCCCAGACCCGAGCCTGCCTTTTGCTGGCCGTGTGCAGACGGCGGTGATCGAGGGGCTGGTACAGCGCAGTCACGCACAACAGTTGGTGGTCGCTGGCATCAAGGTGACACTGGGGCAGGGTACCGTGATCGTCGGCAAGCAGCCCGCGGCATTGGCGCTCGATCAACGTGTGCGGGTGAGCGGGGTGTTCAGTGGCAAGCATGAGCTGCGGGCAAACCGCGTGGAGTTCCATGACGACCGTGCCGACAACCCGGACAGAGGGCATTCGGGGCGGGGCCGCGAGCACGGCTCTGGTGCCTCTGAAGGCGCCAGCAATAGCGGGCATGGCGGGCGCGATGCGCCCAGCGTTCGCATTGAAAGCAGTGATGATCGCAGCGGGCACGGTGGCGTTGACGATTCCAGTGGTCGTGACAGTACTGAAAGCCTGGACAAGTCCGGGAGGTCAGAGCATGTCGACACCGTGGAGCAGCCCGAGAGCAGCAATAGTGGAAGCTCTGGTCGGGTAGAGAAGGTCGAGCTTGAAAGGGTGGAAAAAGTAGAGAAGGTTGAAAAGGTAGAGAAAGTCGAAAAAGTCGAGAAGGTGGAGAAGCCCGAAAAAGTCGAGAAGATCGAAAAGCCTGAGAAAGTCGAGAAGGTAGAAAAAGTAGAAAAGGTAGAAAAAGTCGAGAGGGTTGAGAAAGTCGAAAAGGTCGAACGGCCCGAGACGGTAGAGAAAATCGAAAAAGTGGAGCATCCAGAGCGGTCCGGGCATTAGGCAACTAGGCTGGGTAAGTGCGATCACACTTCCCGACGAAATACCGAGGTGCAGATGAGACCCACGCTCCCTCTTTTCGCCTGCTTGCTGTCATGCACCAGCGCCTCGGTCCTGGGCGATACCTTCAGCGCCGCCATCGGCATGGACTATTCAAGTGGCGACTATGGCACGGGTACTACCTCGGAAATCTGGTACGTCCCCGTGGTCGGCAAGTATGAAACCGGCCCCATGACCTACAAGGTCACTGTGCCCTGGCTGCGCATTACCAACCCTGAAGTGGGCCCGAATGGCGACCCCTTGCCCGGTGGCTGCCGGGATGTGGAAAGCGGGCTGGGAGATACGGTTGCCAGCGCCGGTTATGCCCTGCTCGATGGCAGTGACGGCGGCCTGATGCTGGACCTGATCGGCAAGGTCAAATTCCCCACTGCCGATGAAGACCAGTGCCTGGGCACCGGTGAATACGACTACACCGGCCAGGTCGACATCGCCAAGGCCTTTGGCCCGGTGACCGGCTTTGCGACCCTGGGCTGGAAGAAGTTCGGCGACCCGCCCGACAGCGATTTCGACGACCCGGTATTTGCCAGCCTCGGCTTCGCCATGCCTGTGGCCGCAGGCACTTCGGCGGGTGCCTCCTACGACTGGCGGCAGAAAGTCGTCTCGACGGGCGCACAGATCAAGGAACTTACCCTGTTCCTGACCCACAAGCTCAACCAGCAGTGGAAAGTGCAACTCTACGCAGTCAAGGGCTTCTCGGATGCCAGCCCGGATGCAGAGGGCGGCCTGATGCTATTTCATGCGTTCTGACGAAAAAGCCCCTGCACCGGCAGTTCCTTGCGGGGAATACCGGGGCAGGGGCTTTTCAGGCTCCGGCTGCGTCAGATGGGTTCAGCCCACATGTCGTATTCGTCGGCATCCACTACGCGGCAACGTACCTTGTCACCCGGCTTGAAGCCGTGGTCGCCATCGATGAACACGCTGCCGTCGATCTCCGGGGCATCGAAGAAGCTGCGGCCAACCGAGCCTTGCTCTTCCACTTCATCGATCAGCACGTCGATTTCCTTGCCGATGCGCAGTTGCAGGCGGGCGGCGCTGATGGCCTGCTGGTGGGCCATGAAGCGGTCCCAGCGCTCCTGCTTGACGTCGTCCGGTACTTCTTCCAGGCCCAGGTCGTTGGCCGGGGCACCCTCCACCGGCGAGTACTGGAAGCAGCCAACGCGGTCCAGCTGGGCTTCGGTCAGCCAGTCCAGCAGGTACTGGAAGTCTTCCTCGGTCTCGCCCGGGAAGCCGACGATGAAGGTGGAGCGAATCACCAGCTCCGGGCACTGCTCGCGCCAGTTCTTGATACGCGCCAGGGTGCGGTCTTCGAAGGCCGGGCGCTTCATGGCCTTGAGCACTTTCGGGCTGGCGTGCTGGAACGGGATGTCCAGGTACGGCAGGATCTTGCCGGCGGCCATCAGCGGGATCACGTCGTCGACGTTCGGGTACGGGTACACGTAGTGCAGGCGGACCCAGGCGCCCAGGCTGCTCAGGGCTTCACACAGCTCGAGCATGCGGGTCTTGACCGGGCGGCCGTTCCAGAAATCGGTCTTGTACTTGACGTCGACGCCGTAGGCGCTGGTGTCCTGGGAAATCACCAGGATCTCCTTGACCCCGGCCTTGACCAGGCGCTCGGCCTCGCTCAGCACTTCGCCGACCGGGCGGCTGACCAGCTTGCCGCGCATCGACGGGATGATGCAGAAGCTGCAGCTGTGGTTGCAGCCTTCGGAAATCTTCAGGTACGCATAGTGGCGCGGGGTCAGCTTGACGCCCTGCGGCGGTACCAGGTCGATCAGCGGGTTGTGGTCCTGGCGTGGCGGCACTACTTCGTGCACGGCGCTGACCACCTGCTCGTACTGCTGCGGGCCGGTGACCGACAGCACGCTTGGGTGCACGTCACGGATGCTGCCTTCCTCGACACCCATGCAGCCGGTGACGATGACCTTGCCGTTTTCCTTGATCGCTTCGCCGATCACTTCCAGCGACTCGGCCTTGGCGCTGTCGATGAAGCCGCAGGTGTTGACCACCACCACGTCGGCGTCCTCGTAGGTGGGCACGACTTCATAGCCTTCCATGCGCAGCTGGGTCAGGATGCGCTCGGAATCGACCAGGGCTTTTGGGCAACCCAGGCTTACGAAACCTACCTTGGGGGTGGCGGGCGTGGTGGACATGACTAACCTCGGTATTGAATGCAGGTCGCCCGACCGGAATCGCGGGCGATCTTGACGGGCGCTTTTGGCGCCTCTGATCAAAAAGTGCGCAATTCTAGCGAGCGCAGGATCGCTTGACCAGCAGAAATACGACGAACGCTGCGCTATGCTTCGCGCCATTGCGTTGGGGGGTATCAGTACCACCTGGTGCATGGGAAATTCTACTGGCCTTGCAAGGCCGTCTGCGGGAGTGGTCGATGGTTCAGGCAAGCAGTCACGCCGAGGGCGGGCACGAGGGGAAGCAGGGGGCGATGCGGTCGATGAGCCTGCTCGTGGCGGCGGTCGGGGTAGTTTATGGCGATATCGGTACCAGCCCGTTGTATACCCTCAAGGAAGTCTTCAGCGGCGGGTACGGAGTACCGGTCAACCATGACGGCGTGCTGGGGATCCTGTCGCTGATCCTGTGGTCGCTGCTGTGGGTAGTGTCGTTCAAGTACGTGATGTTCATCCTGCGCGCCGACAACCAGGGCGAGGGCGGCACCATGGCGTTGACCGCGCTGGCGCGGCGGGCCACGGCGGCCTACCCGAGGTTGCGCACGTTGATGGTGGTGTGCGGGTTGATCGGCGCTTCGCTGTTCTATGGCGACAGTATGATCACCCCGGCGGTTTCGGTGTTGTCGGCGGTAGAGGGCATGGGCCTGGCCTTTGAGGGCATCGACCACTGGGTGGTGCCGATTTCGCTGGTGGTGCTGGTGGCGCTGTTCCTGGTGCAGAAGCACGGCACCGAGAAGATCGGCAAGCTGTTCGGCCCGATCATGGTCACCTGGTTCGTGGCGCTGGGCGCGCTGGGGGGGCATGGCATCTCGCAGAGCCCGGAAGTGCTCAAGGCGTTCAACCCGGTCTGGGCAGTGAATTTCTTCGTGGTCCACCCCGGCATCGGCGTGGCCGTCCTCGGCGCGGTGGTGCTGGCGCTGACCGGTGCCGAGGCGCTGTACGCCGACATGGGCCACTTTGGCCGCAAGCCGATCGCCCGGGCCTGGTTCGCCCTGGTGCTGCCGGCGCTGGTGCTCAACTACTTTGGCCAGGGTGCAATACTGCTGCAGAATCCGGAGGCGGCACGTAACCCCTTCTACCTTCTGGCGCCGGGCTGGGCATTGCTGCCGTTGGTCGGGTTGGCCACCATGGCCACGGTGATCGCCTCGCAGGCGGTGATCTCGGGCGCCTTCTCCCTGACCCGCCAGGCTATCCAGCTGGGCTACATTCCACGCATGCAGATCCAGCACACGTCCAGCGACGAGCAGGGGCAGATCTACATCGGTGCGGTGAACTGGGCACTGATGACCGGCGTGGTGCTGCTGGTGATCGGTTTCGAGTCGTCCGGCGCCTTGGCTGCGGCCTATGGTGTGGCGGTGACCGGTACCATGCTGATGACCACCATCCTGGTCTCGGCGGTGATGCTGCTGCTGTGGAAGTGGCCACCCGTGCTGGCGGTACCGATTTTGCTGGGGTTCCTGTTCGTTGACGGAATGTTCTTCGCCGCCAACGTGCCGAAGATCGTCCAGGGTGGTGCCTTCCCGGTGCTGGCTGGTGGCGTGCTGTACCTGTTGATGAGCACCTGGAAACGCGGCAAGCAGATCCTGATGGAGCGTATCGACGAAGGCGCGCTGCCGCTGCAGCTGTTCATCAGCAGCATACGCATTCAGCCGCCGCACCGGGTCGAAGGCACGGCGGTGTTCCTCACGGCGCGCTCCGATGCGGTGCCCCATGCGCTGTTGCACAACATGCTGCATAACCAGGTGCTGCACAGCCAGGTGGTGCTGTTGACGGTGGTCAGTGAGGACCGGCCACGGGTGCCGGAGCAGGAGCGCTTTGAAGTGGAGGCCTATGGCGACGGGTTCTTCCGCGTGTTGCTGCACTTCGGCTTCATGGATGAACCGGACGTACCGGCGGCGTTGAAGCTGTGCCACCTGGAAGACCTGGACTTCAGCCCGATGCGTACCACCTACTTCCTCAGCCGCGAGACCGTGATCGCCTCACGGCTGGAGGGGATGTCGCGCTGGCGGGGCAACCTGTTTGCGTTCCTGCTGAAGAATGCCAACGGCAACTTGCGCTTCTTCAACCTGCCGCTGAACCGGGTGATCGAGCTGGGGACCCAGGTCGAGATCTGAGGCTCAACTCGCCCCAGGTGGGAGCGGGCGTGCCCGCGAAGCCGGCAACTCGGTGTAGGGCACCGGCTTCGCCGGTGTTCGCAGGCATGCCTGCTCCCACATGGACCGCATAGCTTTCAAAGCTTGCGCTGTACCTGTGGGAGATTGCCCAGCCCCTTGGGCTGCGCTGTCGCGCAGATAACTGAATTCGCAAGCGATCCTCGTACCCTGTGGGAGCGGCTTTAGCCGCGAAGAATCCAACGCGGTGCATGGCACCGGCTGCGCCGGTGTTCGCGGCTAAAGCCGCTCCCACAGAGTTCCCGCTAATTCAATGAGTTATGTGCAGTTCTATGAGAGCGGGTTTACCCGCGAATGGGTCGCAAGGTCCTATCAGTTCTGCTCAGCCACGCTGGACTTGCCCTGGCGCGTCTCGATCTCGCCAATCAAGCGCTTGGCCAGTGCCGGGTAGTTTTCGTCGAAGTGGTGCCCACCCGGCAGCTTAAGGCGTTCACCCACCGCAGTCTTGTCGGTGCAACCGCTCTCGTCGGCCTCTTCCACACCATACACGCACACCACCTTGGACGCCGGCAGCCTGGCCATTTCCGGCCCGGTTGGGGCTTCCTGGCCTTCCTTGCCCAGCCAGCCCTCGACTTCGATCTCGAAGCTGCCGCTGCGGGCAAAGGCCAGCAGCATCACCGCGTCGATCCGTTGCTGGTCCTCGGCCGGCAGGCGGTTGTAGATCGCCGGCAGCACGTCGGCACCGAACGAATAGCCGGTCAGCACGAAGCGCTTGGTGCCCCACTTCTGCCGGTAGTGCTGCATCAGCTCGGACAGGTCGGCGGCGCTTTGTTCCGGGGTCTTGTGCTGCCAGTAGTAGCGCAGCGTGTCGATGCCCACCACCGGGTAGCCCAGCTTGGCCATTTCCCCGGCCACGTCGCGGTCCAGGTCACGCCAGCCGCCATCACCAGAAAGGAACAGGGTAACCGTGTCGGTGGTCTGCCCGGCTGGCACTTCGACCACCGGGATGGCCAGGGCGTTGCCGTCGTGGCCAACCAGGGCCTGGGTCAGCTGGGCCTTGAGCACTTGTGGCAGGTGGATGTCGTAGTCGCTGATGCTGGTTTCGGCATTGGCCTGGTCGCGCACGAAGGCGGCGCTGGCGTCATCCGGGTTGTCGTTCCAGGCGACGTTCCAGTGGCCATGGGCGGCCGACTTCGGCAGCGGAGCCGGGCAGCCGGGTTGTTCCAGGCTGAAGTCCACGGAAATCGCCCGCGCCTTGTCGTTGTTCTGGCTGGCCAGCCAGCGCCAGGCCTGGGCGGCGCCAGGGCCGATACCAGCGACCAAGGTCGGTTTCTCCGACAGCTGGCCCAGGGCTTGGTCCAGGGCCTGTTGCTGCTTGCTGCAATCGTTGGGCGGCAGGATCACCTGCACCAGCTGCGCTTCGCCGGCCTGGGCAAGGTCCAGCAGCTGCCTGTCGGTCAGCGCCTGGTCCTGGGGTACACCGATGGCCACCCGGGCCTTGGGGTGCACGCCTGGGGTCACGCGGGTGATGCGGGTGTCATCGATGCTCAGTTGTTCCAGGCGTGCCTCGGGAGCCGGGCGCGTCCACAGCCAGAATGCCAGCGCACCTCCCAGGGTGGCCAACAGCAGGGGAACCAGCAGGTACAGCCAAAAGCGTCGGGTCATCAACGTTTCACCAATCCAGTCAGGCCGCCTGCGATCAGGGCGGCGGTGTCGGCCAGTGCCACCAGCGGGTCGAGCCCGGCCGGCACGGCCATGTAGCGGGGTTCCCAGTCCGGTTGGAATTTGTCCTTGAAGCGTCGAAGCCCCTGGAAGTTGTACAGTTGCTCGCCACGGCGGAACACCATCGAGCCCAGGCGTTGGGTCAAGGGCGCGCCACGCCGCGGCTGCAGGCCGGATAGCGGCACCATGCCCAGGCTGAAGCGGGCGTAGCCATTGCTTTTGTAATGCAGGATCAGGCCAATCATCATGAATTCCATGGTCAGCTTCGGGGCCTCGGGGTGCGCGCGCATCAGGTCGAGGCTGGCCAGTTCGTTGCCATGGGTTTCCAGCAGATTGGCGAAAGCCACCGGGCGGCCCTGGAAGCGGATCAGGGCAATACGGAAGTGCTGCAGGTATTCAGGGCTGAAGCGCCCCAGCGAGAAGCCTTTCTCGCGCACGTTCTTGCCGCCGAGCCAGGCATCGGAAATTTCCTTCAGCTCTGCCAGCGGGGCATGGCCGGGTTCGTGGATTTCCAGGCTCAAACCGTCACGGCCACCGCGGTTCCAGGTGTAGCGCAGATCCTTCATCTCCTTGCCCTTGGCTTCGAGGTCGAAGCGGCGCAGGTCGACCCGGGCTTCTTCGCCCAGCTTCAGCGCGGTCAGGCCGATGTCCATGTAGAACGGCAGGTTCTCGGCGCGCACCTGGTAGAACACCGGGCGGGCATGGTGCAGATCGCACAGGTCACGGAACTGCCAGATCATCTCGGCGCGCTCCTGGGCCGGGCCGATCGGGTCGTACAGGGCCACGAGGCTGCGGCCGCGACGGGCGTACATGAGGAAGGCGTTGTCGCGAGGGTGGAACAGCAGCGCCTTGTCGCCGGTCAGGGCCAGGCCGCCATCGGGCTGGTCGGAGGCCAGCAGAATGCGGTTGGCACGCCGCAGCTCCTCTTCGTCGGGCAGGTGGATCACAGGCGGTGCCGTGCGCAATAGCCAGGTCAGGGCCACGGCCGCCAGCAGCAAGGCGCTGCCCATGGCGGCGCGCAGGCCACGCGGGGCGTCGGCATCGAGGGTGAACTGCCACCACAGCTGATGGCTGTAGGGCACATCCTGATAGGCGAACAGCAACAGCCATATCGATGCGCCGACCACACAGGCGCTGGCAACCAGAAACACCGGCGAGAATGGCAACTCGAGCAAGCGGCTGGGGCGGTAGAAGGAACGGCGGAACAGCGCGAGCAGGGTGGCAGTGAGGGTCAGCAGGCAGGCTTCTTCCCAATCGAAGCCCTTGAGCAGCGACAGCAAGGCGCCGACCAGCAACAGTACCGTGGTCAGCAGCCAGGCGGCGGACAGGCGCCGGCGCAGGCCCTGGGCCAGCAGCAGGCACAGCACGCCGATCAGGCTGGCACCGAAGTGCGAGGCATCGATCAGGCGGTGCGGCACCAGAAAGCCCATGTGCTCCAGGCGTGTGTCGATCTCGGGCGTGGCCCCGGAGAACAGCAGCACCACCCCGGACAGGAATACCAGGATCGACAGGATCGGCGCGGCCAGCCCGGACGCGGCCTTGATAGCCTGTTGCGCGAACAGCAGGCGCCTGGCTTCGTTAGCCAGCAGCAACACGCAGGCCAGCAGCAGCGGCAGCACCACGTAGATCAGCCGATAAAGTAGCAGGGCCGCTGCCAACGGCGCCGCGCCGAGCTGGTCGGCAAAAGCCGCCAGCAGGATCGCTTCGAACACCCCGACGCCGCCCGGTACATGGCTGAGCACACCTGCAGCCAAGGCCAGCAGGTACACCAGGACAAAGGCACCGAATGGCGGTGCTTCGGGCAGCAGCAGGTACAGCACCGTGGCGGCAGCGGCGACATCCAGTGCGGTGATCAGCAATTGCAGGGCGGCCAGGCGTGCGCCCGGCAGGCGCAGTGTGCGGCGGCCCAGCTGTACCAGCAGGTTATTGGCCAGTGGTTGTTCAGCCAGGCGCCGGCGGTACAGGCCGAATACCAACACGCTGCACACCAGCAGCACGGCTGTGGCGATACCCGCCAGCAAGCCAGGTGCCAAACCCAGCGCGGCCGAGGCTGCCGGCAGGTCGCTCAAGGTCGCCAAGGCGGCCAGGGGCGGCAGCGCGCAGCCCAGTGACAGGCTGGCAAAAACGGTCATCCGTGCAACTTCACCTGCGCCCACCCCCTGGCGTGCATACAGGCGGTAGCGCACCGAACCGCCCGAAAGCATCGACAGGCCGATGGCGTTGCCGATGGCAAAGGCGCTGAAGCCGCCCAGCACCAGGCTGCGCGTCGGTAGTTGCACACCGGCATAGCGGCTGGCCGACCACTCGTAACCCAACAGGATCACGAAACCGAGCACGGTTGCCAGCAAGGCACCGAGTAGCGACTGGGCCGGTACGCTGAGCATGGCATCATGCAAGGCGTAGATGTCCAGCTCGCTCAGCAGGTGACGACAGGCAATCAAGGCCATGGTGAACAACACCAGGGTCACCACCAGGCCGATGGGCTGGCGGTAGCGGCTCAAGCGTTCGAGCAAGGGCAGGCGTTGCACGGCACCGGGTAGCGCCGAGGCAAGCGGCACCGGGGGTTCAGGGTTGTGCGAAGTCATGGATTGCCCCGGGCATGCAGCGCGAGGTGAGGGGAAGGTGTGGCCAAGTGAAAGTCCCTTAGGAAAACGTATCCAATGTTACTCCGGCATCAGGCGCTTGCAGCGGCCTGGCAGGGTTAAAGATAGTTCATCCTGGGCACGACCTCTCAAGCCTGCGGGTTGGCTGGAGGGTGGGGGAGTAGGGGGCGACGAAAAGCAGGGGGGTAAAACAACAAACCCCGCGCTGCTGTTACACAGGCGGGGTTTGTTCTGACGAATATGGTTGCGGGAGCCGGATTTGAACCGACGACCTTCGGGTTATGAGCCCGACGAGCTACCAGGCTGCTCCATCCCGCGTCAGTGGGGCGCATTCTACAGTTTCCAGAATGGGTGTCAAGCGCTAGTCGTTGATTTTTTTAATATTTCTACGAATGCTTTATTTGACGCAAAAGAAAAAGGCCACTGCGTTAACAGTGGCCTTTTCTCGAATCTGGTTGCGGGAGCCGGATTTGAACCGACGACCTTCGGGTTATGAGCCCGACGAGCTACCAGGCTGCTCCATCCCGCGCCTGTGAGACCGAATTCTACGGATTTACCCGTGGGTGTCAAGCTTTTTTCTGAAAAAACCTTTCCTGTTCAAACTCTTAGCGTTTGAATATGGCGCGCAGCTCAGGCGCGACGGGGCTTTCAGGCCGATTATCGAGCAATGCCGCGTACAGGCTGCATAGCCCGAGGGTGCATGCGATACTATCTGTATGAATTTACAGTGCTGACGGTCATCCATGTCCTTGCGCAAGATCATCCACGTCGACTGCGATTGCTTCTATGCCGCGATCGAAATGCGTGACGACCCGCGCCTGGCCGGGCGGCCCATGGCGGTGGGGGGCTCGCCGGACCACCGTGGGGTGATCGCTACCTGCAACTATGAAGCGCGTGCCTACGGCGTGCGTTCGGCCATGTCGTCGCGGCATGCGCTGAAGCTGTGCCCGGACTTGCTGATCGTCAAGCCGCGCTTCGAGGCCTACCGTGAGGCCTCGCGGGAAATCCACACGATCTTCCGCGACTACACCGAGTTGATCGAGCCGCTGTCGCTGGACGAGGCCTACCTGGATGTGAGCGACAGCCAGTGGTATTCCGGCAGCGCCACGCGCATTGCCGAGGATATTCGCCGGCGCGTCGCCCGCACCCTGCATATAACCGTCTCGGCCGGTGTGGCGCCGAACAAGTTCCTGGCCAAGATCGCCAGTGACTGGCGCAAGCCCAATGGCCTGTTCGTGATTACCCCGGGCGAAGTGGAGGCGTTCGTCGCCGCCCTGCCGGTGGCCAGGTTGCACGGGGTGGGCAAGGTAACGGCAGACAAGCTGGCACGGCTGGGTATCGAAACCTGCCTGGAACTGCGCGAATGGTCGCGTCTGGCGCTGGTGCGCGAGTTTGGCAGCTTTGGCGAGCGTTTGTGGGGGCTGGCGCGGGGTATCGATGAGCGTGCGGTGCACAATGACAGCCGCCGGCAGTCGGTCAGTGTGGAAAACACCTACGACACCGACCTTCCGGACCTGGCCAGTTGCCTGGCACGGCTACCCGAGCTACTGGAAAGCCTGAACGAGCGTATTGCCCGCATGGACAGCAGTTACCGGCCGGAAAAACCCTTCGTCAAGGTCAAGTTCCATGACTTTAGCCAGACCACCATGGAGCAGGCGGGGGCGGGCAGGGACCTGGAGAGTTATCGACAGTTGCTGGGGCAGGCGTTTGCCCGTGGTGGCAAGCCGGTGCGCTTGCTGGGGGTAGGCGTAAGGTTGCGCGACTTGCGCGGGGCGCATGAGCAGCTGGAGCTGTTCCCGCCTCAATAAATGGCCTGGGCCTGGCTGCACGGCCCCCTGTGGGAGCGGCCTTGTGTCGCGAAAGGGCCGCGTAGCGGCCCCAGGATTTCAGCAATGATGCATCAATTGTCGGGGCTGCTTTGCAGCCCTTTCGCGACACAAGGTCGCTCCCACAGGGGGGATGCGTTGCCCCGCAGCAGTTACTGCACGCCCGGATCAGCCACCAACCGGCCAGTGGCCTTGGTCAGCGACTGCAGAAACTCCTGTTGCAGCTCCGGGTCGTTGCGGGTCAGTTCGATCAGGCTCTGTTCCATTTCACTGGCTTCCTCTTCCAGGCCCAGTTCGGACAAGCGCTTGACCCGGTGTACCCATTGGCCGACATCGTCATCTTCCAGGTCATCGAAGATCAGTTCATGGGCTTCGAGCAGCTTGTTGCGCAGGGTGGCGCTGACCAGCAGGCTGGCATCGCCACGTACCGCGTTGTCCTCGTCCAGCACCTGCAGGTGCAGTGTGCCGATGTGGTTGAGGTTCTGCTCGGAGAACGGGCTGTCGAGCAGGTTCAGGCGCAGCACGCCGTTCCTGTCGGTGGTCAGCTCGTGGGTCATCTTGCCGGCCTTGACCTCGACCAGGCGCTCGCTCCAGGGCACGCTGGTAGATTCCTCGCGCTTGCCTTTCTGCACTTCGCTGATCCCGGCCAGGTTCTGCTGGGCACGACCGTTGGACGGCACGTTCATGAACGGGTTGAGCCCGTCCACGCCGTAGCTGAGCCAGTCGTGGGTGATGCTTTCCGGCAGGTTGCCCAGGGCAAAGACGTTGACCACGTTGGCACCGACGCCCGCTACTACCGCCACCGCACCCAGCGGGATCTCGTAGATCTCCCGCCAGGGCTGGTAAGGCGTGTAGCGGTCATAGCTGCGGGTGACTTCGAACTCGGTGACTTCGAAGCGCTTCTGCTCATGCACCCGCACACGTCGCTGCGGAAGCTCCATCACCTTCGGCTCGCCGACATCGATCTGCAGGGTGTGCTCGAGCAGTTTGCGCTCGATGCGCTCCTCATGGTCGCTGCGCTGGGACATCTGGTTGGCGCAGCCGCTGACGAGCAGGGCGCCGCACAGTGCGGCGCCCCCCAGGGGAAAGGTACTTCGCTTGAACATGATCACTCGTGCATTGGTTATCAGCGGCGAACGCGGGCCTGCAGGAAGGTCAGCACTTCATTGAGCGGCAATGGCTGGGCGTCTTGCTCGGTGCGGTGCTTGTACTCCAGGTTGCCTTCGGCCAGGCCGCGATCGCTGACGACGATGCGGTGCGGGATACCGATCAGCTCCATGTCGGCAAACTTGATGCCTGGGCTGGTCTTCTTGTCACGGTCGTCCAGCAGCACTTCGTAGCCGGCAGCAGTCAGCTCGGCGTACAGCTTGTCGGTCGCCTCGCGAACCACGTCGGTCTCGTAGCGCAGCGGTACCAGGGCGATCTGGAACGGGGCCAGGGCGTCGTTCCAGATGATGCCCTTGTCGTCGTAGCTCTGCTCGATGGCAGCGGCGACCACGCGGGACACGCCGATGCCGTAGCAGCCCATGGACAGGGTTACCGGCTTGCCGTTCTCGCCCAGCACCTGGCACTTCAGCGCCTCGCTGTACTTGGTGCCGAGCTGGAAGATGTGGCCCACTTCGATGCCGCGCTTGATCACCAGGGTACCCTGGCCGTCCGGGCTTGGGTCACCTTCGACCACGTTACGCAGGTCGGCGACCTGTGGAACCGGCAGGTCGCGCTCCCAGTTCACGCCGAAGTAGTGCTTGTCGTCGATGTTGGCGCCAATGCCGAAGTCGCTCATCAGGGCAACCGAACGGTCGATCACGCATTCCAGCGGCAGGTTCAGCGGGCCGAGCGAGCCGGCGCCGGCACCAATGGCCTCGCGCAGCTCGGCGTCGGTAGCCATGACCAGCGGGTCGGCAACCTGTTCCAGCTTGGCCGCCTTGATTTCGTTCAGCTCGTGGTCGCCACGTACCACCAGGGCAACCAGCTTGCCTTCCTCGGCGCCGCGCACGATCAGGGTCTTGACGGTTTTCTCGATCGGCAGGCCGAAGTTTTCCACCAGCTGGGCGATGGTCTTGGCGTTCGGTGTGTCGACCAGGCGCAGCTCCTCGGTAGGGGCTGGGCGCACGGTTTCGCGCGGGATGGCCTCGGCCTTCTCGATGTTGGCGGCGTAGTCGGAGCTGTCGCTGAAGATCACGTCGTCTTCGCCGGACTCGGCCAGTACGTGGAACTCGTGCGAGTAGCTGCCACCGATAGAGCCGGTGTCAGCCTGTACTGGGCGGAAGTCCAGGCCCAGGCGGGTGAACACGTTGCTGTACGCCTGATGCATGCGGTCGTAGGTTTCCTGCAGGGAAGCCTGGTCGGCATGGAACGAGTAGGCGTCCTTCATGATGAACTCGCGGCCGCGCATCAGGCCGAAGCGCGGGCGGATCTCGTCACGGAACTTGGTCTGGATCTGGTACATGTTGAGCGGCAGCTGTTTATAGCTGGACAGCTCGTTGCGGGCCAGGTCGGTGATGACTTCTTCGTGGGTCGGGCCGACGCAGAAGTCGCGCTGGTGGCGGTCTTTCAGGCGCAGCAGCTCGGGGCCGTACTGTTCCCAGCGGCCGGATTCCTGCCACAGTTCGGCGGGCTGGATGCTGGGCATCAGCACTTCCAGGGCGCCGGCGGCGTTCATTTCCTCACGCACCACGGCCTCGACCTTGCGCATCACCCGCAAGCCCATCGGCAGCCAGGTGTACAGGCCGGAGGCCAGTTTGCGGATCATGCCGGCACGCAGCATGAGCTGATGGCTGATGACCACTGCGTCGGCAGGGGTTTCTTTCTGGGTGGCGAGCAAATATTGACTGGTGCGCATGGTGAGCCGTGTCGATTGCCTAAGACATTGAAATGACCCCGCATTGTACGGGGGCGAAACGAAGGCGTACAGGATGCCCCAGGGCGTGACACTTGTCAGCCAAGAAAAAGCCCGGCGTGATCGCCGGGCTCTTTCAGGTGCGGGGCACTGCAAGCCAGGCTTACAGGATGCTCAGCGGGTACTCCACGATCAGGCGCAGTTCGTCGATCGACGGGGAATCGTAGTAGGTGCCATCGGAAGAGCGGTAGGTAGCTTGACGCACGCGGAAGCTCAGGTCTTTCGCCGGGCCGCTCTGCAGTACGTACTTGATATCTACGTCGCGTTCCCATTCCTTGCCGTTGCTGGTGCTGGCGACGTTGGCGTCGGTACCGTGTACATAACGGGTCATGAAGGTCAGGCCCGGAATGCCGTATTCGGCGAAGTTCAGGTCGTAGCGAGCCTGCCAGGATTTCTCGTCTTCGGCGTTGAAGTCGGAACGGGCAATGGAGTTGGCCAGGAAGATGGTGCCGCCACCGTCGATACCATAGCCATAGTCGCCGTCGCCGGTAACTTTCTGGTAGGCCAGGGTGAAGGTGTGAGCGCCAATGTTGTAAGCGCCCGACAGGCTGAATGCGCGGTTGTCCAGCTTGTCGCCATCGAACGCGCGGTACTCGGCCGAACCTTCGCTCTTGGTGTCATAAATGTTGAAGTCGAACACCAGGCCTTGCTTGTCGGAGATCGGCAGTGCCCAGTTGACGTTGGCGTAGTATTTGCGCCAGAAGTCTTCAACCTTCGAGTAGTACAGGCTGGTGCTGAGGTTGTCGGTGAAGGCGTAGGTACCACCGACCACGTTGGCTTCCTTCAGGCCGAAGCTGTCGCGGTTGGTCTGTTCCTGAGCGGTCAGGCTGGTGAAGTGACCAGCGTGCAGGGTCAGGCCCTCGATCTCGTTGCTGGTGATCAGGGTGCCCTGGGCGATTTCCGGCAGCAGGCGGCTGTCGTCAGTGGCGAAGACCGGCAGTGCGGTGAACTGGTCACCCACTTTCAGCACGGTGTCGGAGATGCGGAACTTGACCGCGCCGCCGCCCTTGGAGTAGTCATCCTGCGAACGGCCGTCGGAGCCGGTCGGGAACAGGCCGGTACCGGCGCGGCCCTTGCCGCTGTCCAGTTTCAGGCCGAGCATGCCGATGGCATCGACACCCACACCCACGGTGCCTTGGGTGAAGCCGGACTCGAAGGTGCCGAGGAAGCCCAGGCCGGTTTCTTCGCGACGGCTCTGGCCGCCTTCGTTGTTACGGAAGTCACGGCTGAAGTACAGCATGCGGGTCTTGACGTTCAGCTTGCTGTCTTCGATGAAACCTTTGGACTCGTCCTGGGAAGAGGCCAATGCCAACTGCGAGGTCCCTGCCGCAACGGCCAGGGCGATCATGCTCCACTTCATCACGCGCATCGTGATTTGCTCCTTTGGTTTTTAGGAAGAGTACCGCTGCGTCCAAGTCTTTTAGTTATATGGGGCAGCTCTTTCTTGTTATGTCGGCGAAAATGTATAGCACGCAGACTGTTGTTGGCGATATGGGTATAAACATCCTTTTCGGAACTTTTTCACCATGTCGCTTCTAGGTATTTCCATGTCGCAAATCACGCCCCGGTTTAAGGGCCGTACAACCCCAGCGCTGTTCCTGTCACCGTAATGAATCTGTAACTACCGATTCCGGTTGAGGAAACTCCCTGGTAACCAATGCCGCTGTTGTTATTTGTCGCGTACAGCTGCCATTGCAGATGTCGTGCCGACTTGGCGTGAAAGGAATGCAACAAGCGTGCTCAAAATTCGCAACGCTTCATGAAATTTTCACAAAACCTGCTACCGGGGGTCGGAAAGTGCCGTAAACACGGGGCGGAAGCTGTCTGATGGCGTATTGATGTCGAGAATCATTAAAAATTGAAAAGCTGTCATGAAAGTCAATGTGTTACCGCAACTTGTTCATGCAGCGTCACCTGTGGGGGGCAAGTGTGGTGAGAGGTGTGCCGGCGGCCTCATTTTGGTGCGAAAAGTAGCGCTGTGTTACCGGGAACGTGCAAGGTATCCTTGCAGGCCTGTTTTCCGCGTGAAGCGGGTTGGTTCTGCCTGAAGGAGATATGCCGTGTTCGTCCTCGATTCGCGTTTGCAGCAGGATTCCCTGGTGCTGGGGGAGTTTGCGCTGTGCCAGTTGCTGCTGAGCAAGGATGCCAACTATCCGTGGTTCATCCTGGTGCCCAAACGCGCCGGCATCAGCGAACTGTTCGAGCTCGATGCTGCGGAGCAGCAGCAGTTGTGGCAGGAAACCACCGGCCTGGCCGAAGCGCTGAAAGCCAGCTACAGCGCCGACAAGATGAACGTGGCCACTTTGGGCAATGTGGTCAGCCAGTTGCACATGCACGTGATCGTGCGTCAGCGCGACGACGCCGCCTGGCCGGCACCGGTGTGGGGCAAGTGCCCGGCAGTGGCCTACACCGACCAGCAGGTGCAAGCCATTCGCCAGCGCCTGCGCGGGCTGCAACTCGCCGGTTACCAGGAGGCCTGACATGTCGCTTGAATTGCGAGTGGTCGAACTGGAAACCCGCCAGGCGTTCCAGGATGACACCATCCAGGCGCTGAATGACGTGGTGGTCGAGCAGGGGCGGGTGATCGAACGGCTGCAGTTGCAGATGGCCGAGTTGATCAAGCGTTACGAAGAGATGGTTGGCCAGTACGGCAGCGAAGGGGACGAGGCGCCGCCGCCTCATTATTGATGCACATATTCCGCTGAATGCACACAACCTTGTGGAAGCGGGCATGCCCGCGAACACCGGCAAAGCCGGTGCCATGCACCGCGTTGGATTCTTCGCGGGCATGCCCGCTCCCACAGGGTACGCGGATTACTTGCAATTTCAGTTGTCTGCGCGACAGCGCAGCCCAAAGGGCTGGGCTATCTCCCACAAGAGGTGGTTTCTGCAAATGGAATCAGCGGCGGGTTACCGCAACCACATCCTCGGCCTGCAGGCCCTTGTCGCGGTGCATCACGGAAAACTCCACGCGCTGGCCTTCGACCAGGATGCGGTGGCCTTCACCGCGAATGGCGCGAAAGTGCACGAAGATATCATCGCCCGAGTCGCGGGAGATGAAGCCGAAGCCTTTGGATGTGTTGAACCACTTCACGGTACCGGTATCCCGATTGCCGGCATCCTGCGCCGCGTGCTGGCTGGCGCGTGCCTTGCGCGGGTTGCGGGCAAAGCCCACGGCCAGGTGCACGGCCACGGCTAGCGCCGCGCAGACCAGGGCGGCCAGGTTGCCCATTTCCGGGCGGGCCAGCAGCGTCAGGGTCTGCAACACAACGGCCACCACCAGCAGGGCGCAGGCCAGGTGCTGTAGCTGCTGCCGCGCGCCGCGGTAGTACAGTGGCACGACTGGGGCCAGTACCAGGTTGAGCAGGCCGAGCAGGGCCAGGTAGACCGCATCGGGTTGTTGAAGGAAGGGTGTTGCATCGGTTTTCAGGCTGGGAATGAGCGATAGCAGCAAGGCTGCCACGCCCGTCACCAGATGGACGATCTTGAACATGGGGTTGGCTCACAGTTGATAAGGCCGATCACAGGAAGAGCTGGCGGCACGGTGCGCATGAGGTGTAGAGCGCGAACACGTGACAGGCCAGCCTATGCACCCGGCAATGACAGTCTGCACGGGTGGCACCATGCCTATTTAACAGTAAAGCCGCAGGCTACTCAAACCGCAGGCTTCGCGGTGGGTAATGCAGCTTGTGCAGGAACATTTTGCCGCTGCTTTAACCACGCCCGTCAGCGCTTCATAGGCCACCTGGTACCTGTGACGAGGAAGTGTGGCGCATGATGCAAGCGAGCAAACGTGTGGCTGGCCAGGGGCGCTGGCCGGGAAAACAGTGCATCGATCCGTTCAAGGCGGATTTCGACATGTTGCAGACACAGCCCGTGTCACGCTCGGTGCGGCTCAACGGCTTTTCCACCTGTCTGCGGCTGGAGGCCGTCTACTGGGGCATCCTGGAGCGCATCGCCGCGGCCAACCGTTGCTCGGTCAGCGCGGTGCTGTCCTATGTGGACCGCGAAGTGCACCTGCGCCAGGGTGGGGTGCGCAACTTCAGCGGGCTGATCCGGGTGATCTGCGTCGCCTGGCTTCAGGACCCGCCAAGTGCGCGCTGATCGCCTGGCGGGCTGCGCAGTGCTTGCTAACCATATATAATCCCGCTTTTTGCTGCCCCGGCAGCCAGCGTTGTGGTTGACGAGAGACACCCATGCCCCTTTATGACTATCAATGTGCATCCTGCGAGCACCGCATGGAAGTGCTGCAGAAGATCAGCGCCGCGCCGCTGACCGATTGCCCGGCCTGCCAGGCGCCGGCGCTGAAGAAGCTGCTGTCGGTGCCAGGCTTCCGCCTGAGCGGTAACGGTTGGTACGAAACCGACTTCAAGACCGGGGCGAAAAAGAATCTGGCAGGCGGCGACAAGGCCGACTGAGTTGAATGCTGTGACCGGGTCTTGCAGTATTAGCCCTCCGGGCGGCCAAGGCCTCCACCGAATACACGAATCACGAGAAGCGAAACCACCATCATGATGCGCAGCCATTATTGCGGCCAACTGAACGAGAGCCTGGACGGCCAGGAAGTCACCCTTTGCGGCTGGGTCCATCGTCGCCGCGACCACGGCGGGGTGATCTTCCTCGACATCCGTGACCGCGAAGGCATGGCCCAGGTCGTGTTCGACCCGGATCGCGCCGAAACCTTCGCCGCTGCCGACCGCGTGCGCAGCGAATACGTCGTGCAGATCACCGGCAAGGTCCGCAAGCGCCCTGAAGGTGCGGTGAATGCCAACATGGCTTCCGGTGCCATCGAGATCCTCGGCTACCAGCTGAACGTGCTCAACGAAGCGGAAACCCCGCCGTTCCCGCTGAACGAATACTCCGACGTCGGCGAGGAAACCCGCCTGCGCTACCGCTTCATCGACCTGCGTCGCCCGGAAATGGCCGACAAGCTGCGCCTGCGTTCGCGCATCACCAGCAGCATTCGTCGCTTCCTCGACGAAAACGGCTTCCTCGACGTCGAGACGCCGATCCTGACCCGTGCCACCCCGGAAGGCGCGCGTGACTACCTGGTGCCTAGCCGTACCCACGCCGGTAGCTTCTTCGCCCTGCCGCAGTCGCCACAGCTGTTCAAGCAGCTGTTGATGGTCGCCGGCTTCGACCGCTACTACCAGATCGCCAAGTGCTTCCGTGACGAAGACCTGCGTGCCGACCGCCAGCCGGAATTCACCCAGATCGACATCGAGACCAGCTTCCTCGATGAAAGCGAGATCATGGGCCTGACCGAAAGCATGATCCGCAAGCTGTTCAAGGAAGTGCTGGACCTGGAATTCGGCGAATTCCCGCACATGACCTTCGAAGAGGCCATGCGCCGCTACGGCTCCGACAAGCCGGACCTGCGCATTCCGCTGGAACTGGTCGACGTTGCCGACCAGCTCAAGGACGTCGACTTCAAGGTGTTCGCCGGCCCGGCCAACGATCCGAAATGCCGCGTTACCGCCCTGCGCCTGCCAGGCGGCGCCAGCATGCCGCGCAGCAAGATCGACGAGTACACCAAGTTCGTCGGCATCTACGGTGCCAAGGGCCTGGCCTACATCAAGGTCAACGAGCGCGCCAAGGGCGTCGAAGGCCTGCAGTCGCCGATCGTCAAGAACATCCCCGAGGCCAACCTCAACACCATCCTCGACCGCGTTGGCGCCGTTGACGGCGACATCGTGTTCTTCGGTGCCGACAAGTTCAAGGTGGTCAGCGAAGCCCTGGGCGCGCTGCGTATCCGCCTGGGCCACGACTTCGAGCTGCTGACCTGCGAGTGGGCACCGATGTGGGTGGTCGACTTCCCGATGTTCGAAGAGAACGAAGACGGCAGCTTCACCGCGCTGCACCACCCGTTCACCGCGCCGAAGTGCACCCCGGAAGAGCTCGAGGCCAGCCCGGCCACCGCTCTGTCGCGTGCCTACGACATGGTCCTGAACGGTACCGAGCTGGGTGGCGGTTCGATCCGTATCCACCGCAAGGAGATGCAACAGGCCGTGTTCCGCCTGCTGGGCATCGAAGCGGCAGAACAGGAAGAGAAGTTCGGCTTCCTGCTCGACGCCCTGAAGTTCGGTGCACCGCCTCACGGTGGCCTGGCCTTCGGCCTGGACCGCCTGGTCATGCTGATGACCGGCGCCCAGTCGATCCGTGAAGTGATCGCCTTCCCGAAAACCCAGAGCGCCGCGTGCGTCATGACCCAGGCCCCAGGCATGGTCGACGCCAAGGCCCTGCGCGAGCTGCACATCCGGCTGCGCGAACAGACCAAGGTCGAGTAAGCAGTCCCCGGGCGCATCCACATGGATGCGCCTTTGCGTTTCGGCGCAGGCAATTTCCCGTCCCGCCCCGTACAGGGGCGGGGCTGTTTGTGAGTCAAAGGATTCGGAGTCGTTATGGCTGGTCATTCCAAGTGGGCAAACATCAAGCACCGCAAAGAGCGCCAGGATGCCAAGAGAGGCAAGATCTTCACCAAGTGGATCCGCGAGCTGACGGTCGCCGCCAAGCAGGGCGGTGCTGACCCGGCCTCCAACCCGCGCCTGCGCCTGGCGCTGGACAAGGCCCTGGGCGCCAACATGAGCCGCGACATCATCGATCGCGCCGTGGCCCGTGGTGCTGGTACCAACGAAAGTGACAACGTCGAGGAGCTCAGCTACGAAGGTTACGGCCCGGGTGGCGTGGCGATCATGGTCGAGGCCATGACCGACAACCGCAACCGTACCGCCGCCGCCGTGCGTCATGCCTTCACCAAGTGTGGTGGCAACCTGGGCACCGACGGTTCGGTGGCCTACCTGTTCGAGCGCAAGGGGCAGATCAGCTTTGCCCCGGGCGTGGAGGAAGACGCGTTGATGGAGGCAGCGATGGAAGCCGATGCCGATGACGTGGTGGCCAACGACGACGGCTCGTTCGACGTGTTTACCTCGTTCAACAGCTTCTATGCCGTGCGTAATGCCCTGGAAGAGGCGGGCTTCAAGGCCGCTGACGCGGAAATCGTCATGCAGCCGACCACCAGCGCCGAACTCGACCAGGACGGTGCCGAAAAGGTGCTCAAACTGATCGACATGCTCGAAGACCTGGATGACGTGCAGAACGTCTACTCCAATGCCCAGATTTCCGACGAGATCATGGAAAACCTCGGCTAAGGTGTCCTGGCTATCCATGCCAGTTCTTCAAGTTTGTCAGCGCCTGTACCGGCCCTTTCGCGGGTAAACCCGCTCCCACAGGTACTGCACCACATTCAGTGTCGGTGCAGTACCTGTGGGAGCGGGTTTACTCGCGAAAGGGCCGGTACAGTTTGCACAGATGCATCAATTTATTGACAGGCACTATGACTCTGATTCTTGGTATCGACCCCGGTTCGCGCATCACCGGCTATGGCGTGGTACGCCAGACCGCCCGTGGTTGCGAGTACGTGGCGTCGGGCTGCATTCGCACCGGCAGCGGCGAGCTGCACGAGCGGCTGCAGATCGTCTTTCGTGGCGTGGGTGAAATCATCGCCCAGCACGGCCCGGTAACCATGGGCATCGAGCGGGTGTTCATGGCCCGCAACGCTGACTCGGCGCTCAAGCTCGGGCAGGCCCGTGGCGCGGCCATCGTCGCCGCCGCCGAAGCCGGCCTGGAAATCGCCGAATACAGCGCCACTCAGGTCAAGCAGGCGGTAGCCGGTACCGGCGGAGCCAACAAGGAGCAGGTGATGATGATGGTCATGCACCTGCTGAAACTGACGCAGAAGCCACAGATCGACGCCTCCGATGCCCTGGCCATCGCCCTGTGCCACGCCCACACCCGCTCCAGCCTGGTGCCGCATGGCCTGGCGACGGCGCGGCGACGTGGAGGGCGCTTGCGTCTGTAGGCGCTTCATGCGCTGATACATATTTTGTTCGGGTGATGCGTTCACCCGCTGCATTTGCTGATAGGGTTGAGCGGTCTTTGACCGGCTCCCCGAGAGGAAGGATCGGAACGTGATTGGACGTTTGCGCGGCACCCTGGCGGAAAAACAGCCGCCGCACCTGATTATCGACGTCAACGGTGTGGGTTACGAACTGGAAGTTCCCATGACCACGCTGTACCGTCTGCCCAAGGTGGGCGAACCCGTAACCGTGCACACCCACCTGGTGGTGCGCGAGGACGCTCACCTGCTCTACGGTTTTGCCGAAAAGCGCGAGCGCGAGCTGTTCCGCGAGCTCATCCGGCTGAACGGCGTAGGGCCGAAGCTGGCCCTGGCGCTGATGTCCGGGCTGGAAGTGGACGAACTGGTGCGCTGCGTGCAGGCCCAGGACACCTCGGCCCTGGTGCGCGTGCCCGGTGTCGGCAAGAAGACCGCCGAACGCCTGCTGGTCGAGCTCAAGGACCGCTTCAAGGCTTGGGAAACCTCCCCGGCCATGTTCACCCTGGTCTCCGACGGGCCGCTGCCGGTCGCCAGCGCATCCACAGCCGAAGCCGATGCAGTCAGCGCCCTGGTTTCGCTCGGCTACAAGCCGCAGGAAGCCAGCAAGGCGATCGCCGCGATCAAGGACAAGGCCGGCTTGAGCAGTGAAGAACTGATCCGCCGCAGCCTGAAAGGGATGATTACCAAGTGATCGAAGCCGACCGCCTGATCGCCGCCAGTGGCCGCGACCGTGAAGAAGTCCAGGACCGTGCGATCCGCCCGCTGCGGCTGGACGAGTACATCGGCCAGCCGGTGGTGCGCGAGCAGATGGCACTGTTCATCCAGGCTGCCCGTGGCCGCAGCGAATCGCTCGACCATACGCTGATCTTCGGGCCGCCCGGCCTTGGCAAGACCACCCTGGCCAACATCATCGCCCATGAAATGGGCGTGTCGGTCAAGAGTACCTCGGGGCCGATCCTTGAGCGCCCGGGCGACCTCGCGGCCATGCTGACCAACCTCGAACCGCACGACGTGCTGTTCATCGACGAGATTCACCGGCTGTCACCGGTCGTCGAAGAAGTGCTGTACCCGGCGATGGAGGACTTCCAGCTCGACATCATGATCGGCGAAGGGCCAGCGGCCCGTTCGATCAAGCTCGACCTGCCACCGTTCACCCTGGTAGGCGCCACCACCCGTGCCGGCATGCTCACCAACCCGCTGCGGGACCGCTTTGGTATCGTCCAGCGCCTGGAGTTCTACAGCGACAAGGACCTGGCCACCATCGTCAGCCGTTCGGCCGGCATCCTCGGCCTGGCCATCGAAGACCAGGGGGCCTACGAGATCGCTCGCCGGGCCCGCGGCACGCCTCGTATCGCCAACCGCCTGCTGCGCCGCGTGCGCGACTACGCCGAGGTGCGCGGCAAGGGCCAGATCACCAAGGCCGTGGCCGACATGGCGCTCAACCTGCTGGATGTCGACGAGCGCGGTTTCGATCACTCCGACCGCCGCCTGCTGCTGACCATGATCGAGAAGTTCGACGGTGGACCGGTCGGCGTGGACAACCTGGCGGCAGCCATCAGCGAAGAGCGCCACACCATCGAGGACGTGCTCGAGCCGTACCTCATCCAGCAAGGCTACATCATGCGCACGCCGCGCGGCCGCGTGGTCACCCGGCATGCCTACCTGCACTTTGGCCTGAACGTGCCCGGGCGCCTGGGGGAGGGTGGGGATTTTTCCGAAGCAGGCGATGAGTGACAGATCGAAAACGGCTTTTCGTGGTCCTACCGCTGGCATGCCTAGGGTGCGCTGGCAATAAGACATTAATGAAGAAAAAACAGTTGCCACAGCGGATTGGCAAGCTGAGGAGTAAGCACTAGAGTATGCGCGCGCAAAATGGCCTGGAACCGTTCGCACACCGTTGTCGTGTCTATTACGAGGATACCGATGCCGGTGGCGTGGTGTATTACGTCAATTACCTGAAATTCATGGAGCGCGCGCGTACCGAGCGGCTGCGGCACCTGGGCTTTTCCCAGGCGCAACTGGCCGAAGACAACCTGCTGTTCGTGGTCCACTCCAGCGAAGCGCGCTATCACGCGCCGGCGCGGCTGGACGACGAGCTGCGGGTCACCGCGCAAGTACTTGAACTCAATCGCGCCAGCCTGCGCTTCGTGCAGCAGGTCTGGCGGGAAAAGGATGAAACGCTGCTCTGCGAAGGGCAGTTCCTGGTGGCCGCCGTGCGCGCCGACACTTTCAAACCCCGAGCCATACCCCCGGAGCTGCGCGACGCCTTTGCGGCGGACGGCTCGGGTACTCAATCGAATGCAGGAGAATAAGCGTGGAAGCTAACGTCGTCGACCATACCTCCATGTGGAGTCTGGTCAGCAATGCCAGCGTGTTGGTACAGCTGGTAATGCTGATCCTGGTGGCCGCCTCGGTCACCTCATGGATCATGATCTTTCAGCGCAGCACCATGCTGCGCGCCGGTCGTCGTGCGCTGGATGCCTTCGAGGAGCGCTTCTGGTCGGGCATCGACCTGTCCAAGCTGTACCGCCAGGCAGGCAGCAACCCGGACCCGGATTCCGGTGTCGAGCAGGTCTTCCGTGCCGGCTTCAAGGAATTCTCGCGCCTGCGCCAGCAGTCGGGCGTTGACCCGGACGCGGTCATGGAGGGTGTTGCCCGTGCCATGCGCGTAGCCATCTCGCGCGAGGAAGAAAAACTCGAGCAGAGCCTGCCGTTCCTGGCCACCGTCGGTTCGACCAGCCCGTACATCGGCCTGTTCGGTACCGTATGGGGCATCATGAACTCCTTCCGCGGCCTGGCCAGCGCCCAGCAGGCCACCCTGGCCACGGTTGCCCCGGGTATCGCCGAAGCGCTGATCGCCACCGCCATCGGCCTGTTCGCGGCGATCCCGGCGGTCATTGCCTACAACCGCTTCTCGGCCCGCAGCGAAGTACTGATCGGCCGTTACTACACCTTCGCCGACGAGTTCCAGGCGATCCTGCACCGCAAAGTGCACACCAGCGAAGAGTAATCAGGTAGAAGCCCATGGCCCGAGTTCGCCACAAACGCAAGCCCGTCGCCGAGATGAACGTGGTGCCCTACATCGACGTGATGCTGGTACTGCTGGTCATTTTCATGGTGACGGCGCCCATGCTCAACCAGGGCGTGAAGGTAGACCTGCCCAAGGTTTCCAGTGAAGCCTTGCCGCAGGACAACAACGTCCAGATCCTCACCATCTCCATCAAGGCTGACAAGACCTACTACTGGAACCTCGGCAGCGAAGTCGATACCGACAAGCAGATGGACAAGGCCATGACCTTGCCTGCCATGACCGACGCGGTGACCAAGATCATTGCCGCCGGCCGTGACCAGGGCAAGCAGACCCAGGTGTTCATTCGTGGCGACAAGGCTGTCGACTATGGCGCGGTCATGGGTGCCATGGGCGGGTTGCAGAAGGCCGGTGTCGGTAACGTTGGCCTGATTACCGAGGCGCCCTGATGCAACAGCGAGAGCCATCCGCCTCGGAAAGCTACTTCTGGCCCAGTGTCTGGGCCATCGGCCTGCATGTGCTGGTGTTCGCCCTGCTGTTCGTCAGTTTTGCCATGACGCCTGAGCTGCCGCCATCCAAGCCGATCGTCCAGGCTACCCTGTACCAGCTCAAGTCCAAGAGCCAGGCGACCACCCAGACCAATCAGAAGATTGCCGGGGAAGCGAAGAAAACCGCTTCGCGCCAGACCGAGGTCGAGCAGCTGGAACAGAAGAAGGTCGAGCAGGAGGCCGTGAAGGCCGCGGAACAAAAGAAAGCCGACGCCGCTCAAAAGGCCGAAGAGGCCCGCGAGGCCGCCGAAGCCAAGAAAGCCGAGGCAGCGGCCGAAGCCGCCAAGGCTGCCGAGGCCAAGAAAGCCGCCGAAGCCAAGAAGGCCGAAGAGGCGAAGAAGGCTGCCGAGAAGCAGCAGGCCGACATCGCCAAGAAGAAGGCCGAAGAAGAAGCCAAGAAAAAAGCCGAAGAAGAGGCCAAGAAAGAGGCCGCTGAAGAGGCGAAGAAACAAGCCGCCGAGGACGCCAAGAAAAAGGCAGCCGAAGAGGCCAAGAAGAAAGCTGCCGAGGACGCCAAGAAGAAAGCGGCGGCCGAGGAAGCGAAGAAAAAGGCAGCTGAAGAGGCCAAGAAAAAGGCCGCTGCAGACGCCCAGAAGAAAAAGGCACAGGAAGCGGCCCGCAAGGCGGCGGAAGACAAGAAAGCCCAGGCCCTGGCCGAGCTGTTGTCCGACACCACCGAACGGCAGCAGGCGCTGGCCGACGAGCAGGGTGACCAGGTGGCTGGCGACTTCGACGACCTGATCCGCTTGCGCGCGGCCGAGGGTTGGGCGCGTCCGC
The DNA here is from genome assembly GCF_001642705.1 of Pseudomonas sp. p21. Taxonomy (NCBI): domain Bacteria; kingdom Pseudomonadati; phylum Pseudomonadota; class Gammaproteobacteria; order Pseudomonadales; family Pseudomonadaceae; genus Pseudomonas; species Pseudomonas sp. p21. The sequence continues at coordinate 840,080 of NZ_LWBV01000003.1, read as the reverse complement.
CTTCCGCGCGCAAGGGCATGACGGTGGTCCTGCAGATCAACATGTTGCCGGACGGTACCATCACCAACGTCAGCGTGGCCCGGTCCAGTGGTGACGGCCCGTACGACAGTTCGGCGGTGGCTGCGGTGAAGAACATTGGTCGTTTGACCGAGATGCAGGGTATGAAGCCGAGCGATTTCAACCAATATCGTTCGTTCAAGATGACATTTACACCTGAGGATCTAGCGTTGTGATTAAACGTCTGAGAGGACTGCTGGTCATGCTGTGCTGCGTGGCAGGCATGGCCGTGGCAGAGGAAAAGAACATCCTGGTCACCAGCGGCAGCGACCGGGCCACGCCCATCGCGGTAGTGCCGTTTGGTCTGCAGGGCGGCAGCGTGCTGCCGGAAGACATGGCCGACATCATCGGCAACGACCTGCGCAACTCCGGCTACTACTCGCCGATTCCGCGGCAGAACATGATCAGCCAGCCGTCGCAGGCCAGCGAAGTGATCTTCCGTGACTGGAAAGCGCTGGGCGCGCAGTACGTGATGGTCGGCAGCATCGTGCCGTCGGGCGGTCGCCTGCAGGTGCAGTACGCGCTGTTCAACGTCGCCACCGAGCAGCAAGTGCTGACCGGTAGCGTGGCGGGCAGCGTCGACCAGCTGCGCGACATGGCGCACTACATTTCCGACCAGTCGTTCGAGAAGCTCACCGGCATCAAGGGTGCGTTCTCCACCCGCATGCTGTACGTGACGGCCGAGCGTTTCTCCACCAACAACACCCGCTATACCCTGCAGCGTTCGGACTACGACGGTGCACGTGCGGTCACCCTGCTGCAATCGCGTGAACCGATCCTGTCGCCACGCTTTGCACCGGATGGCAAGCGCATCGCCTATGTCTCGTTCGAGCAGAAGCGTCCGCGCATCTTCGTCCAGCACATCGATACCGGTCGCCGCGAGCAGGTCACCAACTTCGAAGGCCTGAACGGCGCGCCAGCCTGGTCGCCGGACGGCTCGCGCCTGGCGTTCGTGCTGTCGAAGGACGGCAACCCGGACATCTACGTGATGAACGTGGCGTCGCGCCAGATCAGCCGTGTCACCGCCGGCCCGGGCATCAACACCGAGCCGTTCTGGGGCAAGGATGGCAACACCCTGTACTTCACCTCCGACCGTGGCGGCAAGCCGCAGATCTACAAGCAGTCGGTCGGTGGCGGTGGCGCCGAGCGTGTAACGTTCGTGGGTAACTACAACGCCAACCCGAAACTGTCGGCGGACGAAAAGACTCTGGTGATGATCCATCGCCAGCAGGGCTTCACCAACTTCAAAGTTGCGGCCCAGGATTTGCAACGCGGAAGTGTAAAGATTCTCTCGGAAACGAGTCTTGATGAGTCTCCCACTGTTGCGCCAAACGGCACCATGCTAATCTACGCCACCCGCCAGCAGGGCCGGGGAGTCTTGATGCTCGTGTCGCTTAATGGCCGCGTGAGGCTCCCACTTCCTACCGCTCAAGGCGAAGTCAGAGAACCGTCCTGGTCCCCTTACCTGAACTGATTGCGGCGTAATAATTTTTGCTTAACACACTGGGGTTTCATTAGGAGTTTCACGATGGAAATGCTGAAGTTTGGTAAATTTGCTGCGCTGGCTCTGGCCATGGCCGTAGCTGTAGGTTGCTCCTCGAAGGGCGGTGACAACGCAGGCGAAGGCGCTGCTGTAGATCCGAACGCTGGCTACGGTGCCAACGCTGGCGCTGTTGACGGCTCCCTGAGCGAAGAAGCTGCCCTGCGCGCAATCACCACCTTCTACTTCGAATACGACAGCTCGGACCTGAAGCCAGAAGCCATGCGCGCTCTGGACGTTCACGCCAAGGACCTGAAAGCCAACGGCAACCGCGTTGTCCTGGAAGGCAACACCGACGAGCGCGGCACCCGCGAGTACAACATGGCTCTGGGTGAGCGTCGTGCCAAGGCCGTTCAGCGCTACCTGGTTCTGCAGGGCGTTTCCCCTGCTCAGCTGGAACTGGTCTCCTACGGTGAAGAGCGTCCGGTTGCTACTGGCAACGACGAGCAGTCCTGGGCTCAGAACCGTCGCGTAGAACTGCGTAAGTAAGTTCTTATGCGTATGTGCCGCCGTGTAGTAACCGTCCTCGCACTCAGCCTGCCGCTCGCGGCCTGGGCTGAGGTCCCTGTAATTGATGACAACGCAGGCAGTTATCCGCCTGCGGGTTATGGCACGAGCGGCGCCTATGCCGGGTCGGGGGCTTCGGCCCCTGCCTCTGCACAGGGCCAGCTGTTCATGCAGCTGCAACAGATGCAGGATCAGCTTTCCCGCCAGCAAGGCATCATCGAAGAGCTGCAGAACGATGTGTCGCGCATGAAGCAGGAAAACCTGGAGCGTTACCAGGACCTGGACCGTCGCATCAACAGTGGCGCCGCGCCTGCCGCGACCCCTGACAATTCCTCCGGTGGTGGTGCATCCAGTGCCGCCCCCGATGCAGCAGCAGGTGCTGCTGCGCAACAACCGGCCGCCAGTAGCGAGCCCGGTGATCCGGCGAAAGAAAAGCTCTATTACGATGCCGCTTTCGACCTGATCAAGCAGAAAGACTTCGACAAGGCCAGCCAGGCGTTCAACGCCTTCCTGCGCAAGTACCCCAACAGCCAGTACGCCGGCAATGCCCAGTATTGGCTGGGTGAAGTGAACCTGGCCAAGGGCGACCTGCCGGCCGCCAGCCAGGCCTTTGCCCAGGTCAGCCAGAAGTATCCGAAGCACAGCAAGGTGCCGGATTCGCTGTACAAGCTGGCCGACGTCGAGCGCCGCATGGGCCACACCGACAAGGTCAAGGGTATCCTGCAGCAGGTCATCACCCAGTATCCCGGCACCTCGGCCGCGCAACTGGCCCAGCGTGACCTGCAGAAGCTGTAAGCAGTACCGTTTGAAAGAAACCCGCGCCTGTCGCGGGTTTTTTCGTTAGAATCACTGCCCTTTTTTCGTAAACACGCTGCTGCGGATAACGCTATGTCGAGTCCGCGACAGTGCCTGACGGAGGCGGGCAGCCTGTTTAGCTGTCACGCCCGTGGCGAGCATGCAAGACACATTACGCATCACCGAAGTCTTTTACTCTTTGCAGGGTGAAACGCGAACGGCCGGGTTGCCCACGGTATTTGTGCGCCTCACCGGTTGCCCCCTGCGCTGCCAGTACTGCGACAGTGCCTATGCCTTCAGTGGCGGTACCCTTCGCACCCTCGATTCGATCCTTGAGCAGGTCGCCGGCTTCAAGCCGCGCTACGTCTGCGTCACCGGTGGCGAGCCATTGGCACAGCCTAATGCCTTGCCGCTGTTGCAGCGCCTGTGTGACGCCGGTTACGAGGTGTCGCTGGAGACCAGCGGCGCGCTGGATATTGCCGGCACCGACACCCGCGTCAGCCGCGTGGTCGACCTGAAGACCCCAGGCTCCGAAGAGTCGCACCGTAACCGCTACGAGAACATCGAGCAGCTGACCCGCAACGATCAGGTCAAGTTCGTCATCTGTTCCCGTGAGGACTACGACTGGGCGGTCTCCAAGCTGATCCAGTACAACCTGGCCGAGCGTGCCGGCGAGGTGTTGTTCTCGCCCAGCCACCACCAGGTGAACGCCAGCGACCTGGCGGACTGGATCGTCGCCGACAACCTGCCCGTACGCTTCCAGCTGCAGCTGCACAAGCTGCTGTGGAACGACGAACCCGGACGTTGATTGAGGAGCAAGCACACATGACCGACAAACGCGCAGTAATCCTGTTGTCCGGCGGCCTGGACTCGGCCACCGTGGTCGCCATGGCCAAGGCCGAAGGCTACAGCTGCTACACCATGAGTTTCGACTACGGCCAGCGCCACCGCGCCGAACTGAACGCCGCTGCCCGCGTTGCCCGCGACCTGGGCGTGGTCGAGCACAAGGTGATTGGCCTGAACCTGAACGGTATCGGCGGCTCGGCATTGACCGACAGCAGTATCGACGTGCCTGAAACCCCGGGTGAAGGCATCCCGGTTACCTACGTGCCGGCGCGCAACACCGTGTTCCTGTCCTTGGCCCTGGGCTGGGCAGAAGTACTGGATGCCCGTGACATCTTCATTGGCGTCAATGCCGTGGATTACTCCGGCTACCCCGATTGCCGCCCAGAGTTCGTCGAAGCCTTCGAGCGCATGGCCAACCTGGCAACCAAAGCCGGTGTCGAAGGGCAGGGCTTCCGCATCCAGGCGCCGCTGCAGAACATGAGCAAGGCGCAGATCGTACAGGCCGGCATGGCCCGCGGCGTGGACTACAGCCTGACCGTTTCCTGCTACCAGGCCGATGATGACGGCCGTGCCTGCGGCAAATGCGACAGCTGCCGCCTGCGTGCCGACGGCTTCAAGGCAGCCGGTGTCGCAGACCCGACGCGATATTTTTGAAAAAACTTTGATGGGGTGTTGATTTCCCGTTAGAAATCAGTATTATACGCGCCATCCAACGGGTCGTTAGCTCAGTTGGTAGAGCAGTTGGCTTTTAACCAATTGGTCGTAGGTTCGAATCCTACACGACCCACCATACTCAGTACGTCAAAGCCCGCTACCGGCAACGGTCGCGGGCTTTTTCGTTTTCGGCTGCTTGTACTGGCCTCATCGCCGGCAAGCCAGCTCTCATGGAACAACACATAAATTATTGATTTAGCAGGGCTCTGTGGGAGCGGGCGTGCCCGCGAAACGGCCAACGCGGTGTATGGCACCGGCTGCGCCGGTGTTCGCGGCGGTTCGACGCCTCGACGTGCCCGCTCCCACAAGGGATTGTGACGCGCTCTCGAACATTGTTCCCTGTGCGACAGCGCAGCCCAAAGGGCTGGGCAATCTCCCACAGGTAAAGCACAGGCCTTGAGAGCTGTGCGGACGTTGTGGGAGCGGCCTTGTGTCGCGAAAGGGGCGCAAAGCGCCCCAAGGTTATTCAGCCCACTCCGGATCCCCGGTAAACACCACCGTAAGCCAACGGTCCGGCCCTTCACCACCCACCGCATCACCGATCTCGTTGCGCCACGCATCCCATTCATCGATGGTTTTCGCGGCCATGGCCTTCGGTACGATGAAATACAGCTCGATTTCCCGCGAGCGCCCGACCTTGGCCACATAAGCCCGGTACGACTGCAACCCATGGCGTGCGACGAAGGCTTTGGCGACTTCGTCCACATGCAGCTTGAGGTCGCCAGGGGTCACCAGGAAAATTTCCGAAAGGGCCTGGCGCACCACAGACATCGGCAACGGTACGATCACCAGGCAGACCAGCGCCAGCACTGCCGGGTCAATGTACGGCGATACCCACTCCAGCGATGTGCCTTGAACCGCATAGCCAAAGCAGAAGGCGATCAGCAGCGCGGCGGTAATGCTGGCCGACATCACCCAGCCTTTCACGTCCATGCGCACGAAATCCGAGCCCAGCTTGCGGTTGGCGCGGGCCTCGACAATGGCGATGGTCACGCAGGCGATCACGGTCAGCAGCGCGTAGACCATGGCGATGCCGAACTCCAGGTGGCGCCCGCCTTGCAGCAAGCTGCTGACGGCGTTGATCAGTGCATAGATGGCCACGCCGCTGAGCAGGATGCCGTTGAGCGCCAGCACCATCGGCTCCAGGTGCCAGAAGCCCATGGTGAAGCGCTCGCGCAGCTTGCGCGACATCTGCACGCTGGTGGTGTGCGCGGTAATCAGCCTGACCACCACCAGCGACAGCCCGCTCATGCTGGCATCGACCAGCGAATAGACGCCGTCGAAGACGATGGAGAACGAGCCGGAGGCCAGGCCGAAGGCGATGCCGATGGTGGCGATGAACAGGGTGACGGCGATCGAGGTGCGTAACAGGCCCTGTTCGCTGGTGATGTCGAAGAAGGTGGATCTGGTTGGGTTTTGCATAAATTGTGCTCGGTAAAATCGATGATGCTGTATTGCCTGTTGGGGCCTCTTCGCGGGCTCGCCCGCTCCCACAGGGCTGTACATTTCCTGTGGGAGCGGGCATGCCCGCGAAGAAGGCGCATTGGCCCTGACAGGTTAGACGCGGAATTGCTCCATCAGCGCCTGCTGCTGGTTGGCCAGCCGGTTCAAGGCCTGGCTGATGCGCGCCGACTCATCGGCCTGGCCTGCCAGCGATTCGGTCACATCGCGAATGCCGGCCACATTGCGGTTCACCTCTTCGGCTACCGCGCTCTGCTCTTCGGCTGCCGAGGCAATCTGCAGGTTCATGTCGCTGATCACCGCCACTGCCTCGCCAATACGCTGTAGCGCCGGCAGCGCCTGCTCCATGCGCGTGGCGCTGTCCTGCGCCTGGCGCTGGCCTGCGTGCATGGCGCCTACCACATCCTGAGTGCCTTGCTGCAAGCCTTCGATGACCTGGCGAATTTCCTCGACCGATGTCTGCGTGCGCTGGGCCAGGCCACGCACTTCATCGGCTACCACGGCAAAACCACGCCCGGCTTCGCCCGCGCGGGCGGCTTCGATGGCGGCGTTGAGCGCCAGCAGGTTGGTTTGCTCGGCAATGGTACGGATCACTTCCAGCACCGAACCGATCTGCCCGCTGCGGCCTTCCAGCGCGCGCGCCTCGTCCATGGCGGTGTTCATGCCGGCAGCCAGGCGGTCGATGCCCTGGCGGGTGCTGTCGATCAGTTGCAGGCCTTCGCGGCTGGCCTGGTCGGCAGCGCGTGCGGCCTGGGCCGCCTGCGAGGCGTTATGGGCGACATCCAGGGCGGTGGCGCTCATCTCGTTGGCAGCGGTGGCCACCTGTTCGATTTCACGGTGCTGTTGCTGCATGCCGTTGCTGGTCTGGCTGGCGATGGCGGCCGACTGGTCGGCAGTACCGCGGGCCTCCTGCAGTGAGCCTTTGACCTGGGCGATGACCGGCTGCAGCTTGTCGAGAAAACGGTTGAACCAACCGGTGAGCTGGCCCAGTTCGTCCTGGCGGGCGTAGTCCAGGCGACGGGTGAGGTCGCCTTCGCCGCTGGCGATGTTTTCCAGGCGTGCGGCCACGGCCAGGATCGGCCGGGTCACGCCGCGTGCGGTCAGCCACACCAGCAGCAAGCCGACTACCGCAGCGCCCAGGCCGACCAGCAGGCTGGTGAGGTTGGCGCTGTGGTTGTGCGCGTCCAGGCGCTGGTTGAGGGCGACGGCAGGCGCCTGCAGCACGCTTTCCGGTAGTTCCAGCAGTACCTGCCAAGGGGTGGCATCAGGGATTGGCGTGAATGGGTGGGCAACACGCAGCAGGCCATCGGCTACCGTCTTGTCCATGGGCTCGCCGAGTTTGCTGTCGTCGCGGCTGTTGCCGGCCAGCAGGCCGGCTGCGCTGGCGATACTGACCTGGCCCTGGCCATCGAACAGCTCCCGGCGGCCGTCCAGGCTCAACTGCTGCAGGTTGGCCAGGCCGATGTCCAGGCCGACCACACCGACCACCTTGCCATGCTCCAGCAGCGGCAGGGCGATGCTGGTCATCAGCACCTGGCGGCCATTCACCTCGTCGAGGTATGGCTCGAGCATGCAGGTTCTGGCGGTGTCCTGCGGGCAGGTCAGCCAGCGGTTCTTTGCCACGCCGTTGCTGCCGATGCTGGCGTCACCGAGCATCGATTCCGGCATGGCTTCAAGCTCCAGGGTGCCGGGGCGGGGTTGTGACCAGTACAGTGAGAAACGCCCGCTTTCGTTGCTGCCCACGGCATTCTGGCCGAGGTACTGGCTGTCCTGGTCCAGGGCGTCGGGCTGGAAAACCAGGTACAGGCCGATCACGTCCGGGTTGCCGGCCAGGCTGGTGCGGGCCTGGCGCGTCAGCTCGGCGCGCAGGTCGCTGCCGCCACGGGCCTTGAGCACCTGTACCAGGCGGGCAAAGCCATTGCCGTACTGGTAGGCGTCCATGAAATAGCGCTGGATGCGCAGGGCCTGGGCTTCGGCCTGCGCCTGCAGGCGCAGGCGTGCGCTGCTGTCGAGCATTTCGGTGTTGGCCTGGTTGACCAGTGCCGCGCTGCGCCGCGCCTGGGCCAGCGACGTAGTCACCAGCAAGGCGACGATGGCCAGCAGGCACAGGCCGGCGAGCAGGGTGATCTTCCACTGGATGGAGAGGCGGCGCAGCGGCATGAGGGCTTTCCTTTTCGATCAAGTACAACGCCCGCGTTCAGGCGCGGGCGTTGTCGGCAGCGTGGGTCATTCAGCGATGTAGTTGGGCGGGGTGTCCCTGAAGGCTTTGGTCAGCCAGGCCAGGTACAGCAGGCCGAGCAGTGCCCAGACGCCACCGAACAGCAGCGAATGCGCGTTCAGGTCCAGCCACAGCGAAACGATGATGCAGAAGCCAATGGTGGGCGCCACCAGGTACGTCAGCTGGTTGGCCAGGCCTTGGCGCTTGCCTTCGCGCAGGTAGCAGTGGTTGATCACCGACAGGTTGACGAAGCTGAACGCGACCAGTGCGCCAAAGTTGATGATCGAGGTGGCGGTGACCAGGTCGAAGAAGATCGCTGACAGCGAAATCAGCCCCACCACCGCGATGTTCACCACCGGCGTCTTGTAGCGTGAATGCAGGCGGGCGAACAGGCTGGCCGGGATCACGTTGTCGCGGCCCATCACGTACAGCAGGCGCGACACGCTGGTCTGCGAGGCCAGGCCCGAGGCGATGGTGTTGATCACGGTGCAGGCGATGAAAATCGACTGGAACAGCTTGCCACCGACGTACAGGGCGATTTCCGGCAGTGCCGCTTCCTGGTCATGGAAGCGGGACATGGTCGGGAAGTAGGCCTGGATGAAGTACGACACGGTGATGAACACCATGCCGCCGATCAGTGCGGTGAGGAAGATCGCCCGGGGGATGGTCTTGCCCGGGTCGCGGGTTTCTTCGGACAGGCAGGTGACCGCGTCGAAGCCCAGGAACGAGAAGCACAGGATGGTCGCACCGGCGGCCAGGGCGCTGAGCTGGGTCTGGTTGTCGGCGAATGGCAGCAGGCTCCAGGCGGTACCCAGCCCTTCACCTTGGTCCAGGCCGCGCACGCACAGGTAGATGAACACGGCGATGATCGCCACCTGCACGGCCACGAACAGCAGGTTGAAGTGCGCTACCAGGTTCACGCTGCGCATGTTGATCAGGCTGATCAGGGTGACGAAGCCCGCCACCCACATCCACTCCGGTACTTCCGGGAACATGGCCGAAAGGTACAGCTTGGCCAGCAACGCGTTGACCATTGGCAGCAGCAGGTAGTCCAGCAATGACGACCAGCCTACCAGGAAGCCCACGTGCGGGTTGATCGCACGCTGGGTGTAGGTGTAGGCCGAGCCCGACTGTGGGAAGCGTCGTACCAGGGTGCCGTAGCTCACGGCGGTGAACAGGATCCCGGCCAGCGCCAGGATGTAGGCGCTGGGTACGTGCCCGGCGGTAATCCCGGATACGATGCCGAAGGTGTCGAACACGGTCATCGGGGTCAGGTAGGCCAGGCCGATGATGATCACGTGCCAGAGACGCAGGGTTTTGCGAAGTTGGCCATTGCCGGAGGCGCTGTGGTCATGCTGCATGCTGGCATGGCTCCTGCGGCTGGGCGTAAACGGCGGGCACGGTGTACTGCGCATGCGGCAAGGGCGAGCGGGTGGGCTCCATGTTGTTCACCTTTATTGTTGGAGCGGCGGGGGCGCGGGGGAGCGCGCAAAGTGGTTAAAATAAAAAACGATGGGTAGCTGGGTGTCAAGTTAAACATGACAAGATGTTGCTGAATTGAAATATTTATCGATTCAAGTGGGGTTTTGTTCGGTTATTGCGCGTTTTTTTGCGGTTTTGATCAATTTGAGTGTTCGAAAAAATTAACGAATGCCGGTCTCCCATGGAAAGGCTGTCAGGCGTTTCCCAAAAGCGGGATTTCTCGAGCCGGGCCAGCGCCAGGCCTGGGCTGCGGTGGTACTCTTGGCGTTCTGTGTGGCCCTTGGCCGCCTACGAAGCCCTTACGGACAGCAATCGGTTCTATTCATGAAGAAATCAGTTGGCATCCTTTCCGGCCTGGCTATCGCCATCGCCGTCGCAATCACCGCTGGCGCCTGGTACACCGGCAAGCAGCTGCCTGCGGAGCTGGACAACGCCCTTGTCCGCAGCAACGCCGAACTCAAGAAGGCCCTGGTGAGCACCGGTGGCAGCATGAGTATCGAGCGGGTATCGCTGGAGCAGCATTTCTTCAGCAGTACCGCCCAGTACCGGCTCAAGGCCCGCGATATCAACCTGGGCGAAGGCGAAGTGGTGAATTTCGACGTGGGCGTGACCGACCAGATCGAGCATGGCCCGTTCCCCTGGTCGCGGGTAAAGGCGTTGAAGCTGATGCCGGTGCTGGCGGTCAGCAACAGCACGCTGCAGAAGGACGACGCCACTGCGCCGTGGTTCGCCGCCGCAGGCGAGCAGGCACCGGTCAGCGCGCAGACCAGCCTGGGTTACGATGGCAATGTGGTCAGCCAGATCCAGCTGGCGCCGGTCAAGCTTGACGAAGCGGATGGCAACAGCCTCGACTTCTCGGGCATGCAGTTGCAAGTAAGCGGTGATCAGGAAGGCAAGGCCTCGCGCTTCCACGGCCAGGCCGACCGTTTCGTGATGAAACTGGTGCGCGATGACCAGCCGCCTGCCACCTTCGAGCTCAACGGCCTGAAGGTCGGCGGCCAGCTGGCGGCCACCGCGCACGAGGCCATCTATGTGGGTAACGTCGACCTGGCGCTGGCCGAAACCAAGGTCACCCTGGGGCCCAAGCAGCAGGTGCTGGTGGTCAAGGGCCTGGAGCAGAACGCCCTGCAAACCCTTGATGGCCCGGATACCGTGGGTGGCCGCGTGGAGTACAAGGTTGGGGATATCACCTGGGATGGCCGTGCGGTGGGCAAGGCGCAAATGGCGGTGAGCATCACGTCGGTCAACGCCCCGGCGCTGCAGGCGCTGTCGACGTGGTACCAGGCGCACCTGCCGGAGTTCGAAGCTGCAGCCGCAGCCGGCCAGCCGGTGCCGGAAATCCAGATGGACGATGTGGAGAAGGCCAGGTTCCAGGGCGAGCTGCAGAAACTGCTGGCTGCCAAGCCCCGGGTGGCGGTGGAAAACCTGTCGTTCAAGACCGCCAATGGCGAAAGCCGCTTTGACCTTTGGATGGGCTTCGCTGCCCCGGCCAGCTTCGACCTGCCGCCTGACCAGTTGAGCAAGCAGCTGATCACCGAGGTTAAGGGCAAGCTGTCGTTGTCCAAGCCGATGATCGGTGACCTGGCAACCTTGCAGGCGCTGCTGGATGGCCAGAGCGACGCCCAGGCCATTGCCATGCAGTCGAGCCAGGCTGGGGAAATGGTCGGCATGATGGCGTTGCAGAGCGGCATGGCCACGGTGCAGGGCGATGATGTGGTAAGCAGCTTGCACTATGCCGATGGCATGGTCGATTTCAACGGCCAGAAAATGACCGTGGAAGAGTTCGCGATGCTCATGGCCTCGCACCTGGCGGCCCTGTCGCCGCAGGGTTGATCGAAAGCCTGTACCGGCCTCTTCGCGGGTAAACCCGCTCCCACAGGAGTTTGGCAGATTCTGTGGGAGCGGGTTCACCCGCGAAAGGGCCAGCACAGGCAACACAAAAACCGCTTTAGAAATCGCTGGATTGTCTGTAGCCTTCGGCCTCCGATAATAATCCGCGCCCGCAGAGGGCCGTGGCGGCCTGTGTGCCGTCCGGCGCCCCTAGCCGATCTGTCAGGGCCGGGTGATACACTCGATTTGACGCGCACAAGCGCCCGCAGGTCCAGCGATCATGACCCAGATTTCCGAACGCCTGTTGGTTCAGGCCCACCTCGACGCCAAGCAGCCCAACCCGCTGACAGCCGAGCAGGAGGCCGAATACCGTGCGGCCATCGCTGCCGAGCTCAAGGCCCAGAACGCCGTGCTGGTCGCCCACTATTACTGCGACCCGGTCATCCAGGCGCTGGCCGAAGAAACCGGCGGCTGCGTGTCCGACTCGTTGGAAATGGCCCGCTTCGGCAAGAACCACCCGGCCGAAACCGTGATCGTTGCCGGTGTGCGCTTCATGGGCGAGACGGCGAAAATCCTCACCCCGGAAAAGCGCGTGCTGATGCCCACCCTGGAGGCTACCTGCTCGCTCGACCTGGGCTGCCCGGTGGAAGAGTTCTCGGCCTTCTGCGACCAGCACCCGGAGCGTACCGTGGTGGTCTATGCCAACACTTCCGCTGCCGTGAAGGCCCGTGCCGACTGGGTGGTGACCTCGAGCTGCGCGCTGGAAATCGTCGAAAGCCTGATGGACAACGGCGAGACCATCATCTGGGGCCCGGACCAGCACCTGGGGCGTTACATCCAGAAGCAAACCGGTGCCGACATGCTGCTGTGGGACGGTGCCTGCATCGTTCACGAAGAGTTCAAGTCGCGCCAGTTGGCCGACATGAAGGCGCTGTACCCGGATGCGGCGATTCTGGTGCACCCCGAGTCGCCGGAAGCGGTGATCGAACTGGCCGACGCGGTGGGTTCCACCAGCCAGCTGATCAAGGCTGCCCAGACCCTGCCGAACAAGACCTTCATCGTCGCCACCGACCGCGGCATCTTCTACAAGATGCAGCAACTGTGCCCGGACAAGGAGTTCGTCGAAGCCCCTACCGCCGGTAACGGCGCGGCATGCCGCAGCTGCGCGCACTGCCCGTGGATGGCGATGAACACCCTGGAGCGTGTGCTGGATTGCCTGCGTAATGGGTCTAACGAGATTTTTGTCGACCCGGCGCTGGTGCCGAAAGCGATCAAGCCGCTGAACCGGATGCTGGACTTTACCCAGGCGGCGCGCCTGAAGTTGTCCGGGAACGCCTGAAATTGCTGGGGCCGCTCTGCGGCCCATTCGCAGCACAAGGCTGCTCCTACAAGAGATCACATTTCCCTGTAGGAGCAGCCTTGTGCTGCGAATGGAGCGCGAAGCGCTCCCTCAATATTCAACGCCCCATCATTTCCTGAACCATGCGCTGCTGCTCCATGACCTCGCGCTGGCGCTGGTCAATCTGTGCTGCCAGCGGGAAGTTCCCGCCCGCACGGCGCTTGGCGTAATCCAGCTGCTGGATGGCCTGGTCAAAATCGCCCACCAGTGTGAAGTACTCGGCACGCGCCCGGTGCAAACCAATGGTATTGCCCGAAAGGCCCCGCACTTCGGCCATGTCGTACCACACGTCCGGGTCATCCGGCCGGCTCTTCACCAGCTCGTTCAACACCTTCTCCGCCTCGGCGGGCTTGTTCTGCTTCACCAGCAGGTCGGCACGCACCTGTTTCAGCGGGTAGTTGCCCGGGTACAGGCCCTGCATGCGTTCGGCACGCTGCTGCGCGTCGGCCAGGCGGTTGTTGGTGATATCCAGGTCGATCTGCGCCAGGTTGTAGGTAATGTCGTTGGGCGCCTTGGCCAGCAGCGGCTTGAGCAGTTCGCGCGCCTCGTTCAGCTGGCCACCCTTGATCTGCGCCAGGGCCAGACCGTAACGCGCGGCGTCCAGCTTGGGGTCTTCGTCCAGCTGGGCGCGGAAGCGTTTGGCTGCCAGCCCCGGGGTGCCTTCGTAGGTCAGCGCCACCCGGGCACGGATCAGCTGGTAGCGCATGCTGTCCTCGACGCCGCCCTTGGGGGCCTGCTCGGCACGGTTGCGGGTGTCGGCGATACGCGACTCGGTTACCGGGTGGGTCAGCAAGAATTCCGGTGGCTTGGCGTCGTAGCGGTACTGCCGGGCCAGGCGCTCGAACATGGTCGGCATGTTGCGCGGGTCGTAGCCGGCCTTTTCCAGGTTCTGGATGCCGATACGGTCGGCTTCCTGTTCGTTCTGCCGAGAGAAGCGCCGCTGTTCCTGGATCGCCGCCGCCTGGGTGCCGGCGATCACGCCGATACCGGCATCACCGCCACCACCTGCGGCCAGCACGATACCGGCCAGCAACGCCGCCATCATCGGCAACTGCATGCGCTGCTGGGCCTCGACGCCGCGGGCGAAGTGGCGTTGCGACAAGTGCGCCAGTTCGTGGGCCAGTACCGAGGCGTACTCGCCTTCGGTCTGGGCGTTGAGGAACAGCCCGCCGTTGACCCCGACGATGCCGCCCGGGGCGGCAAAGGCGTTGAGCTCGCGGCTATCGATGAGGATGAATTCCAGGCGTCGGTCCTGCAGTTGGCTGGTTTCGGCCAGGCGGTACACGCTGGTTTCGACGTAGTCCTTCAGCTGCGGGTCGTTGAGCTGGTTGACCTGGCCACGCAGCAGGCTCAGCCAGGCACGGCCGAGCTGGTGCTCCTGTTGTGGCGAGACGATCGCGGAACTGGCGTCGCCCAGTGATGGCAGGTCGTCAGCGTGGCCAGGGAGGGCCAACAGGCAGGCCAGCGTCAGCAGGGTAGGGCGCAGTAGATTCATGCATGAAGCTCGCGTCGGTCAAAGATACCTACTGTAGCGGGCTCACACGTTGGCGACCAGTGGCGCTATCCTAGCCGGCCAAATCCAGATACAGCCTGGCAATGCCTTTGGAGAGCCCCACGATGAGTGACACCCTGACCTGTGACGCCGAGCTGGACGCCAGCGGGCTGAATTGCCCTTTGCCGCTGCTGAAGGCCAAGATGGAGCTCAACCGCCTGGCCAGCGGCGCGGTGCTCAAGGTCATCGCCACCGACGCCGGCTCCCAACGCGACTTCCGCACTTTCGCCCAGTTGGCAGGTCATACCCTGCTGCGGGAAACGGCCGAGGCCGGTACCTACACTTACTGGCTGCGCAAGGCCTGAGTCTTTCCAAGGATCGTCAATGTTCAAAGTGCTTCGCGACTGGATGCAGCGCTACTTCTCCGATGAGGAAGCGGTGGTGCTGGCGGTCCTGTTGTTCCTGGCTTTTACCGCGGTACTCACCCTGGGTGGCATGCTTGCACCGGTGTTGGCGGGCATGGTGCTGGCGTTTCTGATGCAGGGGCTGGTCAATGCCCTGGAGCGCGTGCGGGTACCGACCCGGCTGGCGGTGATGCTGGTGTTCGCCCTGTTCATGGGCGCGCTGGCAGTGTTCATGCTGGTGCTGGTGCCGCTGCTGTGGCACCAGTTGATCACCCTGTTCAACGAACTGCCGGGCATGCTCGGCAAGTGGCAGTCGCTGCTGTTGCTGTTGCCCGAGCGTTACCCGCACCTGGTGTCGGACGAGCAGGTGCTGCATGCCATCGAGTCGGTGCGCGGGGAAATCGGCAAGTTCGGCCAGTGGGCACTGACCTTCTCGCTGTCGAGCCTGCCGTTGCTGGTCAACGCCATGATCTACCTGGTGCTGGTGCCGATCCTGGTATTTTTCTTTCTCAAGGACCGCGAACTGATCGGCCGTTGGGTCAGCGGCTACCTGCCACGCCAGCGCAGCCTGCTGAACCGGGTGGGCAGCGAGATGAACCGGCAGATCGCCAACTACATCCGCGGCAAGGGCATCGAGATCCTGATCTGCGGCATTGCCACCTACATCGCCTTCATCAGCCTGGGGCTCAACTACGCCGCGTTGCTGGCGCTGCTGGTGGGGCTGTCGGTGGTGGTGCCTTACGTGGGCGCGGTGGTGGTGACCGTGCCGGTGACGCTGATCGCACTGTTCCAGTGGGGCTGGGGTGACCAGTTCATCTACCTGATGACGGTGTACGCGATCATCCAGGCGCTGGACGGCAACGTGCTGGTGCCGCTGCTGTTCTCCGAGGCGGTGAGCCTGCACCCGGTGGCGATCATCTGCGCGGTGCTGCTGTTTGGCGGGTTGTGGGGGTTCTGGGGGATCTTCTTCGCCATCCCGCTGGCGACGCTGATCAAGGCCGTGCTGGATGCCTGGCCGCGGCAGGAGCCTAGTGTGTCACCGATGCTTTGAATGCAATTGGGGCCGCTTTGCGGCCCATTCGCAGCACAAGGCTGCTCCTACAGATACCGCGCAAACCCTTGTAGGAGCAGCCTTGTGCTGCGAATGGGCTGCAAAGCAGCCCCATCAATCTCAAGCCTTGTTCAGGGCCTGGGCAGCAGCCAGTACTGCATCCACATGCCCCGGCACCTTCACCCCGCGCCATTCCTGGCGCAGCACACCGTCCTTGTCGATCAGGAAGGTGCTGCGGTCAACGCCCATGTATTCCTTGCCATACAGCTTCTTCAGCTTGATCACGTCGAACAGCTGGCACAGGGCTTCGTCCTTGTCGCTGATCAGCTCGAACGGGAAGCCTTGCTTGGCCTTGAAGTTCTCGTGCGACTTGATGCCATCGCGCGACACGCCGAACACCACGGTGTTGGCTGCGGCAAAGGCATCGTGCTGGTCACGGAAACCCTGGCCCTCGGTGGTGCAGCCCGGGGTGCTGTCCTTCGGGTAGAAGTACACCACCACTTGCTGGCCCTTGAGCCCGGCCAGGCTGACGGTTTGCCCGCTGGTGGCCTGGGCCTGGAAGTCGGCAACGGGGTGGTCGAGTGCTACAGCCATGGTCGGTTTCCTTACATTGGGTTCTGTGGACGCCATGGCTCGATCAGCGCATCGAGGTTCAGGGCATCGGCAAAGTCCAGGAACTGGTCACGCAGCCAGCTGATCTGGGTGCCGGCCGGCAGAATCACGGTGAACTGGGCGTTGAGCATGCTGCTGCCAGTCTGCGGCGCCAGGTAGGTGTCGCAGGTCATGGCTTCCAGCTCGACGCGGTGGTCGAGGAAGAACTGGCACAGCTCGTTGATGATGTCCGGGCGGTAGGCGGCGCTGACGTAGGCCACGTAGGGCAGGGCCTGCGGGCGCACTTCCTGGTCGGCGCTGCGCACCACGTCCAGGGTCAGGCCGTGCTTCTTGCCCAGGCCCGGCAGCATGGCTTCGAGGCGTGCCAGGGCGTCCCAGCTGCCGCCCACCTGCAGTACCAGGGCGCTGGTCTCGCCGTGGCGGCTCAGGCGCGAGGTGACCACCGCGCAGCGGTTTTCGAAGGCAGCGCGGCTGAGGACGTTGGCCAGCTCCATAGGGTTGGGGCCCAAGGCGCTGATGACAAGGAATTGTTCGCGGACGGTGGGGGTGGACATGCAGCATTCCTAAAGCGATGAGCGGTCGGCACAGGACGGGCGAAAGCCTCCAGTCGGCAGGGCCCGGGGCTCGCATGCGAGGTCGTGGACGCTGGCGGGGAGCAAGGTCGACGGCCCGGCGGGCCGCGCTGCACCGATCAAAGCAGCAAGGGTAGCGAAATAAGGCGCCGAGGGGAATGCTCCACCCGCCTGCTTCGCTTGTGCAAGGCCGATGCCCCCAGTACCATTACCGCTCTCTTTTTCCGGCAGGAGCAGTTACATGATTGCGGGCAGTATGGTGGCATTGGTCACTCCCATGGATGCACAAGGGCGTCTTGACTGGGACAGCCTCGACAAACTTGTAGACTTCCACCTGGAAAACGGCACCCATGCGATCGTCGCTGTCGGCACCACCGGTGAGTCCGCCACGCTGGATGTCGAAGAACACATCCTGGTCATCAAGCACGTGGTCGAGCGCGTCAAGCGCAGCACCCGCCGCATCCCGGTCATCGCCGGTACCGGTGCCAACTCCACTGCCGAAGCCGTGCACCTGACCCAGAACGCCAAGAGCGCCGGTGCCGACGCCTGCCTGCTGGTAGTGCCGTACTACAACAAGCCGACGCAAGAAGGCCTGTACCAGCACTTCAAGCACATTGCCGAAGCCGTCGACATCCCGCAGATCCTCTACAACGTACCCGGCCGCACCTCCTGCGACATGCAGGCCGATACCGTGATCCGCCTGTCGAAGGTCAAGAACATCATCGGTATCAAGGAAGCCACCGGCGACCTGGTACGCGCCAAGGCGATCCTCGATGGCGTCGATAGCGACTTCATCGTCCTGTCCGGCGACGACCCGACCGCCGTCGAGCTGATCCTGATGGGCGGCAAGGGCAACATTTCCGTCACCGCCAACGTCGCCCCGCGCGAAATGGCCGACCTGTGCGAGGCCGCCCTTGAGGGCAATGCCGAGAAGGCCCGCGCAATCAACGAAAAACTCATGCCGCTGCACAAAGACCTGTTCTGCGAGTCCAACCCTATCCCGGTGAAATGGGCACTCGTCGAAATGGGCCTGATGCACAAAGGCATTCGCCTGCCGCTGACCTGGTTGAGCGAAGGCTGCCACGAAAAAGTCCGTACTGCCTTGCGCCAGTCCGGCGTACTGGTTTAAGAGGAAGTACACCGCATGAAGCGACTGGCTGGTCTTTCCGCCCTTGCCCTGATCATCTCCAGCACCAGCGGGTGTGGCTGGCTGTGGGGCGAGGATGGCTATTTCCGCGACCGCGGCAGCGATTACCTGCAGGCGCGCCCGACCGCGCCTATGCAACTGCCGCCGGACGCCAGCAACGTCAAGCGCCTTGACCCGCTGCTGCCGATCCCGCGTAACGTCGCCGACGACAGCGCCACCGGCGAGTTCGAGGTGCCGCGCCCGCAACCGATGACCGGTGGCGCCGCCCAGATTACCGACTACAGCCTGCAGCGCAGCGGCAGCAGCCGTTGGGTGCTGGCCCAGCATTCGCCGGCCGAAGTATGGCCGGTGGCCCGCCAGTTCTTCGAGGACAACGGCTTCCGCATCGCCGAAGAGCGCCCGCAGACCGGCGAATTCAACACGACCTGGCAGCGTTTCGACGAACTGTCGGCATCGCTCGGCCAGCGTCTGGCCAGCACTGCCAGCAGCGCTGACAGCGAAGTGCGCGTGCGTGTGCGCATGGAGCCTGGCGTGCAGCGCAACACCTCCGAGGTGTATGTGGTCAGCGTCGAGCGCCCGGCCGGCAGCACTGCCGAGCCCGATTTCCCGTCCACCTCCAGCAACACCGGTGCCGATGCCCTGCTGGTCGACGAAATGCTTGCCAGCATGAACCGCAGCGCCGAGAAGGGCGGTTCGGTGTCGCTGCTGGCCGCGCGCGATTTCGACGCGCCAAGCCGCGTGAGCCTGAGCGAAGACGGCAGCGGCAACCCGGTGCTGTACCTGGGCGCCGACCTGGACCGCGCCTGGTCCAGCGTGGGCCGTGCCCTGGAGCAGGGTGGCCAGTGGCGTGTCGAGGACATCAACCGCAGCCTGGGCCTGTACTACATCAACCTGTCGGAAAAGCCTGACGACAAGCAGAACCAGCCTGGCTTCTTTGGCCGCATGTTCGGCAGCGAGCCGACCAAGGAAGAGCGTGAAGCCCGTGCCGAGCGCTACCAGGTTCGCCTGAGCAAGGTGGGTGAGAGCGTGCAGGTCACGGTCGAGAAGAACATCAACACCGTGGCTCCGGCCGATGTCGCCCGCCGCGTGCTGAGCGCCATTCAGGACCACCTGGGCTAAGTGCGCTTCGCGGTACTCGGAAGCGGCAGCCAGGGAAACGGCACGCTGATCGCCAGTGGTGACACGTTCATCCTGGTCGATTGCGGGTTTTCCCTGCGCGAGACCGAGCGGCGCCTGGCGCTGCTCGGCGTGTCGGCGGCCCAGCTCAGTGCGGTACTGGTCACCCACGAACATGCCGACCACGTGCATGGGGTCGGCTTGCTGTCACGGCGCTACAATGTACCGGTCTACCTCAGCCAAGGGACCTTGCGCGGCATGCGCAAGCCGGTGGAGGTGGCCGGTTTTCTCGCTTGTGGCGACAGCCTGCGTATCGGCAGCCTGGAAGTGACCGCGGCGCGGGTCGAGCACGACGCCTACGAGCCGCTGCAGTACGTGGTCAGTGACGGCCAGCGGCGCTTCGGCATGCTGACCGACCTGGGCTCGTACGACGCGCTGCTGCTGGAGCGTTACCAGGGCCTGGATGCACTGCTGATCGAGGCCAACCACTGCCGCGACCTGCTGGCACGCGGTCACTACCCGGCCTTCCTGAAGCAGCGGGTGGGTGGCATGCAAGGGCATTTGAACAATCACCAGGCCGCGCGCCTGGTGCACGAGTTGGGCTGGAGCAACCTGCAACACCTGGTGCTGGCCCATCTCAGCAGCAAGAACAACCTGCCACACTTGGCTCGCCAGTGCTTCGTCGACACCCTTGGGTGCGACCCGGACTGGCTCCAGGTGGCGAATCAGGAACACGGGCTCGACTGGCGCGAAATCGCCTAGCCCAACACCTCAAGCAAGCGGAGCCCAATCATGGAAAAACGCGACGAACTTTACCGCGGCAAGGCCAAATCGGTTTACAAGACCGACGACGCCGACCGCTTGATCCTGCTGTTCCGTAACGACACCTCGGCGTTCGACGGCAAGCGTATCGAACAGCTCGACCGCAAAGGCATGGTGAACAACAAGTTCAACGCCTTCATCATGCAGAAACTGGAAGAAGCCGGCGTGCCGACCCAGTTCGACAAGCTGCTGGGCGACAACGAGTGCCTGGTGAAGAAGCTGGACATGATCCCGGTCGAGTGCGTGGTGCGCAACTACGCCGCCGGCAGCCTGGTCAAGCGCCTGGGCGTGGAGGAGGGCATCAAGCTGGAGCCGTCCACCTTCGAACTGTTCCTGAAGAACGACGAGAAGGGCGACCCCTTCATCAACGAATCCCACGTTGTCGCGTTCGGCTGGGGCACCGCCGAGCAGCTGGCCGAAATGAAAAAGCTGTCGCTGAAGGTCAACGAAGTGCTGAGCAAGCTGTTCGATGACGCCGGCCTGCTGCTGGTCGACTTCAAGCTGGAATTCGGCGTATTCCACGGCCAGATCGTGCTGGGCGACGAGTTCAGCCCGGACGGCTGCCGCCTGTGGGACAAAGAGACCCGCAAGAAGATGGACAAGGACCGCTTCCGCCAGGGCCTGGGCGACGTGATCGAAGCCTACGAAGAAGTTGCCAAGCGCCTGGGCGTGCCGCTGTAAGCGGCACGTTCACGCAAGCGCCTGATACCACGCGATTTTTTTGAAAAAAAGGTTTGCGTTTTAAAAGAACGCTGGTATGATGCGCGGCATTGGAGAGATGCCGGAGTGGTCGAACGGGACGGATTCGAAATCCGTTGTACTGGCAACAGTACCTAGGGTTCAAATCCCTATCTCTCCGCCATATATCGAAAAGCCCCGCAGGTTAACTTCTGCGGGGCTTTTCGTTTTCTGGGTCGTACTGCCCATTTGTACTACTTTGGAACTGTCGTCGCTGACAGGTCGGCTGGTGCGTATGGTGGGAAGCGATTGAGTGATCTCACCGTCCTTGGCGTCACGCTGATCGACAGTTGTGAGCTGGTGAAAACTCAGCAGAAATCACATACTATTTGCCCTAAACAAGGACAGTTCAGGGCTCGCGCCTTCGTGTCAGGTGTCACGGTCGTCGAGCGGACTGGCTACTCAATGCCAACCCGGGCGCGATCTATGACATCCAGACCTGAAGACGTACTGATCTATCACATCACAGATATTGCCAATCTACCTGGGATAATCGCTTCCGGCCTTCAGTCAGATGCCGTGATGGTTCAATCAGGGCAGCACTCAGTTATTGGCTACGATCACATCAAGCTTCGTAGGCTCCAAGAAATAGGTGTAGGCTGCTGTGGGCCTCGGTATGTCGGGGAGTTTGTGCCCTTCTATTTTTGTCCGCGTACTCCAATGCTCTACACCGTCAACAGAGGTAACACCGGCAAGCCCGAAGGATGTCAGAGTGACATCGTGCATTTGGTGAGCTCCGTCGGTACTGGTGTAGGGCTTCAACGAGAATGGGCCTTCAGCGACGGCAACGCTGGCGCTTACCATACGGATTTTTATAACGATATTAGTAAGCTAGCTGACTTGGATTGGTCCACAATCAATGCCAAGTATTGGGGAGAAAAACGGCACCAAAAACAGTCAGAGTTCTTGGTGGCGGAGCAGTTCCCTTGGCAGGGTATCCATTTCATTGGCTGCTACAATCAGGCGGCGGTTGAGAGAGTGCAAGAGATCGTGCGCAATTCGACGCATCAGCCTGAGGTGAGAGTCAAAAATGACTGGTACTTCTAAAATGATCAAGCTTAGCAAAGGCAACCTTCTAACAGCACCTGCTGAAGCGTTAGTGAATACCGTGAACACGGAAGGTGTCATGGGTAAAGGTATCGCGTTGCAATTCAAGCAGGCGTTTCCTAGCATGTTCAAAAGCTATCAGGATGCTTGCAAGAATGATGCCGTTCGGCTGGGTAAAGTTCATATCTTTGATCTTGGCGGGTTGGTTGGAGGTCCGCGTTGGATTATAAACTTTCCGACCAAAGGGCATTGGAAGTCAAAAAGCAAACTTGAGAATATTCAAAGCGGCCTTGATGATTTAGTTCGTAAGGTTAATGAATTGCATATCAAATCTATTGCAATTCCTCCACTTGGTTGCGGGTTGGGTGGCCTAAAATGGGAAGAGGTTCAGCCCGCAATTGAAGAGGCATTTTCAGTTTTGCCAGATGTTGAGGTGCTGCTGTACCCTCCGTCTGGTGCACCTGCAGCAAAAGAAATGCCAAATAGAACAGAACGTCCAAAAATGACTGACGGTCGTGCCGCACTGATTCTTTTAATGGACCGCTATCTCAAAGGGCTTCTGGATCCATTTGTCAGTTTGTTAGAAGTTCATAAGCTGATGTATTTTTTGCAGGAAAGTGGCAAGCCTCTTCGGCTGCAGTTTGAGGCCAAGCAGTTTGGCCCATATGCTAAGAACCTCAGGCAAGTACTGATCAAACTAGACGGTCACTTTATCCATGGCTACGGAGACGGTCAGGACGACCCCACCAAACCGTTGGAGCTGAAGGCGGGCTCTATCGAAGAAGCGGAGCAGTTTTTGTGCGAAGATGTCGAAACTATGCATCGAATGGAAAGGGTTGCCGAGTTAATTGATGGGTTTGAAGATCCGTATGGAATGGAGCTACTTAGCACCGTTCATTGGGTTATGTGTAATGCCCCTGGAGCCAAAGATGATCCTGAACAGGCAGTCAAGGCGGTACATGGCTGGAGCGAGCGGAAGAAAGCTTATCTAAAGCCCTCTCACCTAGAAAGAGCTTGGCATCGACTGAAGAAGTTGAATTGGGATGCAGAGTCTCGAAGCAGCACCTGCTAGAATTTTATTGTGGTGAGGCTCTAACTCTCAGCCATACATCGAAAAACCTCTCAGTTTCAAATCTGTGGGGTTTTTTCGTTTCTGCATTTAATTTTGATACATTTTCGTAAGCGCTGTACTTGGCGCTTACTGATGTATCCGGCAGTATTGATCTCCAATCGCGCCCGATCCTCTGGTGCTGGCTTGGTCCGGCATTACGTTCGGGCCTTCTTATTTCTGGGGAATGGATTTTGCACTGCTGGGCTCCCGCAGAGGTGGTCTTTCCATGTACTGCGCTTGGGATTTGGTACCCCGCAGCTGTAGGCCTGCGGGGCTGTTTCGTTGCGGGACAGGTAGTAATCGGCTACTGCACGCGTGTTGTCTTTGAGACTTCTCTCAACGCTTGCTTCAGAACGTAAACATCATTGGTCTTCATGGCTTCTTGCAGAAATACATTGATCGTTTCGGGGCTATCGAGAAACCGGCAAGCCTCGAAACGCTTGGTGTTGCTCAAATCCAAATTGAGTATTGACATATCGCGGATCATTTTTTCATCATCCCCAATTCAGCATCATCCAGCAGCGCCTTGGCCATCGCACTTAGGTAATGCGAGGCCCAGATCAGCTTCTGGTCGCCATCCATCAAACCGGTGATGATCAGGTCGCGGACGTAGCCCATCAGTTCCGATGCCTGTTCGCGGGCGTCCTGGCAGGGGATGCCGGGTTCGATGCGGAACAGTGGGTGGGTGTTGTTTTCGCCTTGATAGAAACAGGTCTTGCCGACTGTGGTGGGTTGTTTTGTGTCGTCGGTGGGCATTGGTGAATCTCCCTGGGATTTTGGGTGTCTGTACCGGCCTCTTCGCGGGTGAACCCGCTCCCACAGGTACGGCGCAGTACTTGAGGGCAATGATTACCCCTGTGGGAGCGGGTTTACCCGCGAAGAGGCCAGACCTGCTTAGTGCAAGATGCGCGGCTCAACCGGTAAATGGGCCTGCATCTGCAATTGCATCAATGCCGACTCGACCAGGCCCTGTACCGCTTCCATTTCATGGATCACGGCCTGCATCACGATCGAACTCGGGGCCGTGGGTTTGAGTTGCACGGATTGGCGGGCCACGAACAGGGCGCAGAGTACGTACTCTGAGGACTGGACCAGGGTGTCTTGCAGAGCCTGGGTGGAATCGAGGGAGTGGGGTGGATCGGGGACCATCTTGCGCATACACATCTCCAGGATCATTGGAGCTGCCGCAAGCTTGCTGTCAAACAAGAGGGTGGCAGCTGTACATGGGTTGACAGACCGAGGATCCCGGAGTAACTCGGCGCACACGAGGTGCCCCACGTACAGCCGCCATAAACAGTGCACGTGTGCGGGAAATCGTCGGCCTGTCAAAGCCGGTCGTTGATTTTGAAACGACAAGCCGAGACTAGAGCGCGACCCAATCCGTCGCAACAGTTTGAGCGGGTTGGCAGTATGTTTGGGAAATGGCCTACAGGGAAGGGGATTATTCTGAGTTTCAGCTGTAGGACTGGGGGCCGCTTTGCGGCCCATCGCGACACAAGGCCGCTCCCACAAGGGATTTGCGTAAGGCCACCTTATGGGAGCGGCCTTGCGTCGCGAAAGGGGCGCAAAGCGCCCCCCAGGGCCTTCAGCGCATCGCCGCCAGCTTGATGCCAAACCCCACCAGGCAAGCCCCCGCCAACCGCTCGAACATATTGGATATCCGCGGATTGGCGCGCATGCGTTCGGCCAACTGGTGCGTCAGCACCACCGCAATCAACCCGTACAGGAAGGTCACCACCGCCACCGTCGCCGCGAGGAAGCCGAAGGTCACCAGCCCCTGGTGCTTCACCGGGTCGACGAACAGCGGGAAGAACGCCATGTAGAACATGATCGCCTTGGGGTTGAGCAGGGTGATCATCATGGTCTGGCGCAGGTACTGGCCGTTGTCCATGCGGCTGGCCCGCGGTGCGCCACCGGGTTTGCTCAGCAGCATGCGCAGGCCCAGGTACGCCAGGTACGCGGCACCGGCCCACTGCACCACATGGAAGGCGGCAGGGTAGGCGGCCAGCAGGGTGGCAACGCCAGCCACCGCCAGCCACAGCAGCACTTGGTCACCCAGGATTACCCCACAGGTCGCAGCCATGCCGGCCTTGATCCCGCCCTTGCCCGTGGCGGTGATCAGGGCGAAGTTGCCCGGGCCGGGGATGGCCAGGACGATGATGAAGGCGATGACGAACGCGCCGTAGTCGGTGACACCGAGCATGGGGAACTCCTGTAGGGCAGTGAGAAAGCAGCGTTCAAGACTATCGTCGCCACCCGCTCACTTTTCAACCATGCATTGCGAATTGGAAATAACATCTGGTTTCAGGAACGTGAGACATTGCTTGCAACCGCAACGTATTGTTGCGCTGCTGCAACGAACAAGTGCCATGCGCTGCTTGGATCCAATGCCCAGGTTCTGTATCATCCCGCCGCCATCAGACGATGGCCGAAGATGATTCATTTAAAGGACTTAGTATGAAAAAGCTGTTCAAGGCCACCGTAGCCGTTGCTGTCGTTTCGGGTGTTGCCCTGCTGTCGGGTTGCACTGGCCAGGTTTACAACCAGCCGAAAAACTGCACCTACGACTACCTGTTCCACCCTTCGGTTTCCATCTCCAAGATCATCGGTGGCTGCGGCCCGATCGATAAACTGCCTCAGCAGCAGTAATCTTGGCGGTACCCAGATCGCGACGCTTGCGACGTGATCCAAGGCCCCCGGTCATGCAGATGATCGGGGGTTTTTGTTTTTCGGCGTGACAATCTGCCACTGGGGCAACCCGTCGCCTTGACGCTCCGACCGGTAATTTGTTTGCGCTGGCATTTAAGCTACAATCGGAAAAACGATTCAGCCATGTCGGTCAATTCGACAAAAGGCCGAGTCGTTTTTTCTGGTTCTCTGGCTGCTGAACAATGATCAACAACAAGCCTGCGCTGCAGAACACGCTTTACTTGGGCCAGCCACAGGCCCGCCCTCTGTTCTCCTGACTGGAATTGATCAATGTTCAAGAAAGCTGGCAAGACCTTGCTGGGTCTGGCTGTCGCTGCAAGTGTCATGCAAGCGCACGCCGCAGAAACCAAGAAAGTAGATGTGCTGCTGGTCGGCGGCGGCATCATGAGCTCGACACTGGCCGTGTGGCTGCACGAGCTGGAGCCAAGCTGGTCGATGGAAATGGTCGAGCGCCTGGATGGTGTGGCCGAAGAAAGCTCCAACGGCTGGAACAACGCCGGTACCGGCCACTCCGCACTGGCCGAGCTGAACTACACCCCGGAAGACAAAGACGGCAACGTCAACATCACCAAGGCCATCGAAATCAACGAAGCCTTCCAGATCTCCCGCCAGTTCTGGGCGTGGCAGGTCCGCCAGGGCGTGCTGAAGAACCCGCACTCGTTCATCAACACCACGCCGCACATGAGCTTCGTGTGGGGCGATGACAACATCAAGTTCCTGAAGAAGCGTTACGACGCGCTGCAGGCCAGCCCGCTGTTCCGCCCGATGCAATACTCCGAGGACCACGCGCAGATCGCCAAGTGGGTCCCGCTGATGATGGAAGGCCGCGACCCGAACCAGAAGCTGGCCGTGACCTGGACGCCGATCGGCACCGACGTCAACTTCGGCGAGATCACCCGCCAGTTCGTTGGCCACCTGAAAACCCAGGAAAACTTCGACCTGAAGCTGTCCAGCGAAGTGCAGGACATCACCCGCAACAAGGACGGCTCGTGGCACGTCGAGTACAAGAACCTGAAGGACGGCAGCGAATCGGCCACCGACGCCAAGTTCCTGTTCATCGGTGCCGGCGGCGGCGCGCTGAAGCTGCTGCAGAAGTCGGGCATTCCTGAAGCCAAGGAATACGCAGGCTTCCCGGTGGGCGGCTCGTTCCTGGTGACCGAGAACCCGACCGTGGCCATGCAGCACATGGCCAAGGCCTACGGCATCGCCTCGACCGGTGCGCCACCCATGTCGGTACCGCACCTGGACACCCGCGTGCTGGACGGCAAGCGCGTGATCCTGTTTGGCCCATTCGCCACCTTCTCGACCAAGTTCCTGAAGAACGGCTCGTACCTGGACCTGCTGAGCAGCACCACCACCCACAACGTGTGGCCGATGACCAAGGTCGGCATCGACCAGTACCCGTTGGTGGAGTACCTCGCTGGCCAGCTGATGCTGTCTGACGACGACCGCTTCGAAGCCCTGCGCACCTACTTCCCGAACGCCAAGAAGGAAGACTGGCGCCTGTGGCAGGCCGGCCAGCGCGTGCAGATCATCAAGCGTGATGCCGAGAAGGGCGGCGTGCTGAAGTTGGGCACTGAAGTGGTTGCTTCCGAAGACCGCACCATTGCCGGCCTGCTGGGGGCATCGCCAGGTGCTTCGACTGCTGCGCCGATCATGCTGAACGTGCTGGAAACCGTGTTCAAGGAGAAGGTCGCTACCCCTGAGTGGCAGGCCAAGATCAAGCAGATCGTGCCGAGCTATGGCACCAAGCTGAACGACTCGGCGGCGGCCACCCAGAAAGAGTGGAACTACACCGCTGAAGTGCTGCAGCTGGAGAAGCCACCGGTGATCGACGAAAGCGTCGGCACTACGGTTGCACCGAGCCAGCCGGTCGAGAGCAAGCCTGAGAATGACATGGCGCTGTAATCGGCCATTGTTGTGAAAGAAGCCATGGGGGAGACCTCGTGGCTTTTTTGTTGCCTGTTCCGGCCCTTTCGCAGCACAAGGCTGCACCTACAGGTACGGCGCCGTGCCGTACCTGTAGGAGCAGCCTTGTGCTGCGAAAGGGCCGGAACAGGAAACCACTGATCGGAAACCCAGCTCAGTCCCAATAAAAACATATTTTGATGCTTAAATTAATCTTGTCAGTCGATCCCCCTCCAGGAGGGTGCCGTCATGAACATCAAGATTGCCGCCTTACTGCTGCTGGCCCTGTGCGCCCAGCCGGCATGGAGCCAAAGCTACTCCTACTCCAGCGAAACCCCCGCCGCCAAACCCGCCGAATCTGCTGCAATGACCACGCGCATGGCCCTGCGCGACCTGTGGGTCGAGCACATCTTCTGGGTACGCAGCTATGCCGTCGCCAACCAGGCCGGTAACGCCAGGCAGGCCGAAGTCGCCGCCAAGGAAGTGGTCACCGACGCCACCAGGATCGCCAACAGCATTGCCCCGCTTTACGGCCAGCCTGCCGCCGATCAGTTGCTGAAACTGCTGGCCGGCCACTGGGGCGCCATCAAGCACTACAGCGATGCCACCGTGGCCAAGGACAACAAAGGCCAGCAAGCCGCGGTCAGTGAGCTGACCAGCAATGCCAAGGCCATCGCCGCGTTCCTGGCCAAGGCCAACCCGAACCTGCCCGAGCCGACCCTGCTGACGCTGCTCAGCGCCCACGGCGGCCATCACGTGGCGCAGATCGACCAGTTGGCAGCCACTGACTACGTGGGCGAGGCGCGCACCTGGGCGATGATGCGCGAGCATATACTGACCCTGTCCGACGCCCTGGCTGCGGCGTTGGTCAAACAGTTCCCGGACAAATTCTGATGCTCGAAGGCCTGGGCCGTACCCAACAGGACCTGCTCCATGCGTTGCTGCTCCAGCCGGCCGGCATGAGCATCGACGACCTGGCGCAGGCCCTGGCCATCACCCGCACGGCGGTGCGCCAGCACCTGGCCGCGCTGGAGCGCGACGGCCTGGTCAAGCGTGGCGCTACCCGGCCCACCGGGCGACGCCCGGAGCAGCTGCACGAGCTGACCGACCAGGCCCGCGAACTGTTCCCGCGGCAGTACCCGTTGCTGGCCAACCTGCTGATTGCAGAAGTGGCCGGTTTGCTGGGGCAGGAGGCGTTGCTGGCGCTGATGCGCCAGCTGGGGCGCAAGCTGGCGGTAGACCTGGAGCACGAGGTGGTGGATGAAGCACGCATTGTCGAGCACATGAACAATGCCGGGTACGAGGCGCAGGTGTTCTTCCGCTCGGGGGGCGAGCCGCAGATCGTTGCGCACAATTGCGTGTTCCATCACCTGGCCAAGGCGCACCCGGTGGTGTGCGAGCTGGACCTGGCGCTGATCGGGGCCTTGGGTGGGGCCGAGGTCAGCCATGAGGAGTGCATGCTCAGGGGCGGGCAGGTGTGCCGGTTTGCCCTGGGCAAGAAAGAGCATTGATCTTGCCTGTTCTGGCCTCTTCGCGGGCTTGCCCGCTCCCACAGGTAGGGCGCTGCCCTCAGGCCTGGCTCCATCCCTGTGGGAGCGGGCGAGCCCGCGAAGAGGCCAGTGAAAGCATCACTGCTGTTGCAGAATACAGTCCAGCAACCCGGGAAACCGCTCCCCCAGCATCTCGCTACGCAACGAATTCATATGCGTAGTCCCCACATTGCGGGTATGCACCAACCCCGCATCACGTAGCACGCGAAAGTGGTGGGACATGCTCGACTTCGGCCGGCCGCCGTCCAGCTCGCCGCAGCTGGCTTCGGCCACGCCCGCCAGGTGGCGCACGATACCCAGGCGCACCGGGTCGCTCAGGGCATAGAGCAGGCGTTCCAGGGTGAGGTCTTCGGAATTGGGATGTTGATAGGCTCGCATGGTCGTCATGATAACGGGGCTATCATTAATTGCCATAGTTCGATTATGATCGAACTATCGTAATCAAATAGCCTTGGAGCTTGCCCATGTCCGCCTTGTTCGAACCCTACACCCTCAAGGACGTCACCCTGCGCAATCGCATCGCCATCCCGCCGATGTGCCAGTACATGGCCGAAGACGGCATGATCAATGACTGGCACCACGTGCACCTGGCCAGCCTGGCCCGTGGCGGTGCAGGCCTGCTGGTGGTCGAGGCCACGGCAGTGGCCCCGGAAGGGCGCATCACCCCCGGTTGCGCCGGTATCTGGAGCGATGCCCACGCCCAGGCTTTCGTGCCAGTGGTGCAGGCAATCAAGGCCGCCGGTTCCGTGCCGGGTATCCAGATTGCCCATGCCGGGCGCAAAGCCAGCGCCAACCGCCCTTGGGAAGGTGACGACCACATTGCCGCCGACGATGCCCGTGGCTGGGAAACCATCGCCCCATCTGCCATCGCCTTCGGCGCGCACCTGCCGCAAGTGCCGCGCGAGATGACCCTGGACGACATTGCCCGGGTCAAGCAGGACTTCGTCGATGCCGCCCGCCGGGCGCGTGATGCCGGCTTCGAGTGGATCGAACTGCACTTTGCCCATGGCTACCTGGGCCAGAGCTTCTTCTCCGAACACTCCAACAAGCGTACCGATGCCTACGGTGGCAGCTTCGACAACCGTAGCCGCTTCTTGCTGGAAACCCTGGCAGCGGTGCGTGAGGTATGGCCAGAAAACCTGCCACTGACCGCGCGTTTTGGTGTGCTGGAATACGATGGCCGCGATGAACAGACCCTGGAAGAGTCGATCGAACTGGCGCGCCGCTTCAAGGCCGGTGGCCTTGACCTGCTGAGCGTGAGTGTCGGCTTCACCATTCCCGACACCAACATCCCGTGGGGCCCGGCGTTCATGGGGCCGATTGCCGAGCGTGTGCGCCGTGAGGCGAAGCTGCCGGTGACCTCGGCGTGGGGTTTTGGTACGCCGCAACTGGCGGAAGCGGCGCTGCAGGCCAACCAACTGGACCTGGTGTCGGTAGGGCGTGCGCACCTGGCTGACCCGCACTGGGCATATTTTGCGGCCAAGGAGCTGGGGGTGGAGAAAGCCTCCTGGACCTTGCCGGCACCGTATGCGCACTGGCTGGAGCGTTATCGCTGAGGCATGAAGGGGCTGCTTTGCAGCCCATTCGCGGGTAAACCCGCTCCCACAGGATCTCCACTGCCCTCAAGGCCTGTGCGATCCCTGTGGGAGCGGGTTCACCCGCGAAGAGGCCAGTACAGGCTAAAACCGGTCCAACCGGTAAGCCGCCATATCAGCCCCACTGTCCCTGTCAGCCAACCGCCCCACCCACTCCGCCGTCACCGCCGCCTGGGTCAACCCCAGGTGCTGATGCCCGAACGCCAACAGCACCCGCCCGTCACACACCCGGTCGATCACCGGCAACGAATCCGGTAACGAAGGCCGGAAGCCCATCCACGGCGTCGCTCCCTCCACACTCAAGTCCCGCTGGAACAAGCCCTTGCTCAACCGGTGCAACTGCCACGCTCGTTGCATGCTCGGCGGCGCGTCCAGCCCGGCGAATTCCACGGTGCCGGCCAGGCGCAAACCCTCGGCCATGGGCGTCATGATGAACTTGCGCTCCAGCGATGTGACTGCAAACGGCAGGCGCTGATGCTCGCCAGGCAACATCAGGTGGTAGCCGCGCTCGGTATCCAGTGGCACCTGCTTGCCGGTCAGCGCGCCGGTCAACCGCGCAGAGTGCGCGCCACAACTGATCAGCACCTGGCGGGCATCGAGGGTGCCCTGGTCGCTGGCCAGGCTGACTCCGCCGCTGTGCAGCCGCCCGCCATCGACCTGTGCCTGGACAAAACGCACACCACTAGCCTTGGCCGCTTCGAACAGTTCGCACACCACCCGGTAGGGGTCGATGAAGTGCCCGGTACGTGGGAAGAACAGCCCACCCTGCAACGACTGGCTCAGTTGCGGCGCCGCCTCGCGCACGGTGTCGGCCGACCAGAAGTCCACCGGCACCGCCTGCTGTTGCATGCGTGCGCGCAAGGCCTCCAGCGCCTGGCGCGACTCAGGCCGTTCGAACACCAGCAACGAGCCATCTTCCTGAAACAGCTCGCTGCGCCCGATCGAACCCAGCAACCGCTGCCAGGCACCCAGGCTGCCTTCGTTCAACGTGCGGATGCCGGCCACGCTGCGCTGAAACGGACCCGGGCGCAGGTTGAGCAGCAGGCGGGTGAACCAGGGCATGGCCCTGGGCAGGTACTTCCAGTCCAGGCGTAGCGGGCCC
Organism: Pseudomonas sp. p21; assembly: GCF_001642705.1. NCBI lineage: Bacteria > Pseudomonadati > Pseudomonadota > Gammaproteobacteria > Pseudomonadales > Pseudomonadaceae > Pseudomonas > Pseudomonas sp. p21. Next base: position 808,255 of record NZ_LWBV01000003.1, on the reverse strand, counting down.
ATCGGGTCCAGCAGCATGCGCGGCAGGCGTTTGAGGATCGACAGGTCGGCAATCGGGAATACCTGCTCGGTGGCCAGGTGCCCGGCGTTGCCGTAGGACGCGCCCTGGCCGGGTGCCTGGCGGTCGACCAGGGTTACCCGGCGGCCCTGGCGAGCCAGTTGCAGGGCACAGGCGACGCCGACAATGCCGGCGCCGACCACGGCGATATCGGTTTCAGCGGTTTCGAGCATGCTCAGCCTTCCCGTTTACCGTCGAGCAGGCGCCGCAGTTGCAGCGGGTTGTCGTGTTTCAGCGCCTGTGGCAGCAGGGCATCGGGGAAGTCCTGGTAGCACACCGGGCGCAGGAAGCGCAGGATCGCCGCCGTGCCCACCGAGGTGGTGCGGGCATCGGAGGTGGCCGGGAACGGCCCGCCGTGGACCATCGCGTCGCATACCTCTACACCGGTCGGCCAGCCATTGACCAGGATGCGGCCAGCCTTGCGCTCAAGGGTCGGCAGCAGGGCGCGGGCGCTGTCGATGTCGGCATCGTCCAGTTGCAAGGTGGCGGTCAGTTGGCCTTCCAGATGCTCGGCCACCTGGCGGACCTGCTCATCGTTGGCGCAGGCCACCACCAGCGACGCCGCGCCGAAGACCTCGGCCTGCAACGCCGGGTCGGCAAGGAACGCTTCGGCCTGGGTCACGAACAGCTGCGCCTGGCACTGGTTGGGGCCTTGCCCGGCTTGGCCACTGGCGGCGGCCTGGGCATTGGCGTTTGCGGCCAGGGCGCCGACACCGGCCTGGTAGGCACTGAAGATGCCCGGGGTGAGCATGGTCTGTGCAGCAGCCTGGCGCACGTGTTCGCTGGCGGTGTTGATGAAACGCTGCAAGTCGGGCCCTTGGCGGGCTATCACCAGGCCGGGGTTGGTGCAGAACTGGCCGGCGCCCTGGGTCAGCGAGGCGACGAAGCCTTGCGCCATTGCCTCGGCGCGGGTTTGCAGGGCACCGTCGAACAGGAACACCGGGTTGATCGAGCTCATTTCGGCGTACACCGGGATTGGCTCCGGGCGGGCCTGGGCCGCCTGGCACAGCGCAATGCCGCCGCTGCGCGAGCCGGTAAAGCCAACGGCCTTGATGCGCGGGTCGCTGACCAGCGCAATGCCCACTTCACGACCGGAGCCGTACAACAGCGAAAACACGCCGGCCGGCAAGCCGCATTGCTTCACTGCTTGTGCCACTGCCTGGCCTACCAGCTCGCTGGTGCCCGGGTGGGCGCCGTGGGCCTTGACCACCACCGGGCAACCGGCGGCCAGGGCCGAGGCGGTGTCGCCACCGGCCACCGAGAAGGCCAAGGGGAAATTGCTGGCGCCGAATACGGCCACCGGCCCCAGGGCCACCTGGCGCTGGCGCAGGTCGGCACGCGGCAGGGGCTGGCGCTCGGGCAGCGCGTTGTCGACCCGCACATCCAGCCATTCGCCGGCCCGTACCACGCGGGCGAAGGTGCGCAGCTGGGTGCAGGTGCGGCCACGTTCGCCCTGGATGCGCGCCTTGGGCAGGCCGCTTTCGGCCACGGCGCGGTCGATCAGGGCATCGCCCAGCGCTTCGATCTGCGCGGCGATGGTTTCGAGGAATTGTGCCCGTTGTTCGAGCGAGGTTTCGCGGTAGCTATCGAACGCCGCCCAGGCCAAGGCGCAGGCCTGGGTTACGTGTTCGCTGCTGCCACCGAGGTAGGCCGGTTCCAGCGCCTGGCCGGTGGCCGGGTCGATGGCACGGATGGCTTCGCGGCTGCCGGTTACCGGTGTCTGGCCGATCAGCAGGTTGCCTGTGAGGGTCATGGGGCCTCCTTTGGAATCAATATCAAGGGAGACCGCAGCTCTTGTGGGAGCGGGTTTACCCGCGAAGCAGGCGACTCGGTGCCTGGCACCGGCTTCGCCGGTGTTCGCGGGTGAACCCGCTCCCACAGGGGCTGCGGCTCGGCCTGAATCAGGCGATCAGGCGATGTTCTGCTCGGCCGACCAGCTGGCGTACCAGGTGCGGAACAGCGCGTACTGCTGCTCGGCATAATTGCGCTGGGCGTCGGTCAGCAGGTCGGTTTCGTTGAAGTGCAGGCTGTATTCGCTGTCGCCGTTCAGCACCATCAGGTGCTTGTAGTACAGCACCAGGTCGCAGCCTTCATCGAACGACGACAGCACCGCCAGCGCCGCTTCCAGTTCACGCGCCAGGCGACGGGCCTTGGCGTCACCCTTGGCCGCCTGCTTGCTCAGGCTCACCAGGTGCAGCACCTCACGCGGCAGGGCGTTGCCGATGCCGGTGATGGCGCCGGTGGCGTTGCAGTTGACGAAGCCATGCACCACTTGGGTGTCGACGCCGACCATCAGGGTCACGTCGTCATCCTTGGACGTGATGTGTTCGGCGGCGTAACGCAGGTCGGCGCCACCGCCGAACTCCTTGAAGCCAATCAGGTTGGGGAACTCGCGGCGCAGTTCGAAGAACAGGTCGGCGCGGGTGGCGAAGCCGTAGTACGGGCTGTTGTAGATGACCGCCGGCAGTTTTGGCGCAGCGGCGAGGATGGCCGAGAAGTGGTGCTTCTGGGCAATCAGCGAGGCACCGCGGCTGAGCACGCGGGGGATGACCATCAGGCCGGCGGCACCGACCTTGGCCGCGTGGGCGGCGTGAGATACCGCCTCACGGGTGTTCACCGCGCCGGTACCGACGATGGTCGGGATGCCGGCGGCCACCAGGCGTGCCACGCCTTCCTGGCGCTCGGCCTCGGTCAGCAGCGGCCAGTCGCCCATCGAGCCGCAGTACACCACGGCGCTCATGCCGGCCTCGATCAGCTCGCGGCCCTTGCGCACCAGGGCGTCGAAGTCCGGTTTGCGCTCGGCGGTGCAGGGGGTCATCAGGGCGGGCATGGTGCCGGTGAAGATATTGTTGGTCATTGTTGTTACTCCTCGCACTATTCGTTTTTTTGGAAAAAGCCGGGGTCAGATGCCCCAGGCGAACGGGTCCTGTTCGTCGATCAGCAGGGTGCTGTCGGCGGTCATGTAGGCGCGGCCGGTGATGAACGGGCGAATGCGTTCGCCGTCGCGCTCGTAGCGGCCCTGGAACTGGCTGCCGGTGATGCTGGCCTGAACCCAGGTCTGGCCTTCGTCGAGCTTGCCGTCGGCGGCCAGGCAGGCCAGCTTGGCGCTGGTGCCGGTGCCGCAGGGCGAGCGGTCGTAGGCCTTGCCGGGGCACATCACGAAGTTGCGGCTGTCGGCGTTGGCGTCGTCGGCGAACAGTTCGACGTGGTCGATGGGGGCACCGTTTTCACCGGTGATGCCCTGGGTTTCGAGGGCCTTGAGCATGGCCCAGGTGTACTCGGTCAGCGCCTCACGGTTGTCCAGCTCGATGCGCTGGCCGTGTTCGGAGACGAGGAAAAACCAGTTGCCACCCCAGGCGATGTCGCCGCGCACCGGGCCATGGCCGGGCACGTCCACCAGCACCTGCTGGCGGTAGCGATAGGACGGCACGTTGCCGACGGTGATGGCGCCGTCTTCATGCAGGGTGGCGCTGACCTGGCCGACCGGGGTGTCGATCTTGTGCACGCCCGGTGCGATCAGGCCCAGGTGCTGTAGCGAGGCGACCAGGCCGATGGTGCCGTGGCCGCACATGTTCAGGTAGCCAGCGTTGTTGAAGAAGATCACCCCGCATGTGGCGTCGGCCGACACCGGTGGGCAGTACAGCGCACCGACCAGCACATCGTTGCCACGTGGTTCCAGCAAGCAGGCACGACGCCATTGGTCGTGCAGCTCGCGCAGTTCGTCGCGTTGCTCGGCCATGTTGCGGCCGTGCAGTTGCGGGAAGCCTTTCATCACCAGGCGGGTGGGTTCGCCGCCGGTGTGGGAGTCGATGACGTGAATCTGTTTCATGAGCTTGTCCATTCCGGAGTGGGTCAGGAGGCGACGGCGGCAGGGCGTTGGCCTGGGTAGCTTTCGGCAGAGGCTTCGCTTTCATCCTCACCCTCCAGGCGTACCAGGTGGGCAGGCACGCCGGTGGCCGCGCCCCAGTAGTAGATGCCCAGCGCACAAGCGGCCACGACCACGGTGTCGAACGGGTGGCCGAGCACTCCCAGGCCGCCGAAGCTGCCCAGCCACGACAGCAGGATGGTCACTGCGTAGAAGCCGATCAGCCACGCCGACGAGCGCACTTGCTGGGCCAGCGACAGGTGCTGGGTCGGCACGAAGCGGCCGCACAGCAGGTACAGCACGAACATCACGATCTGCAGGGCCAGCAGCCATGACACGGTCTTCCAGCCCGACCAGTACACGATCAGCGCGGCGATGATGAACGACAGCGGGCCGAGTACGCCCATGCCCTTGACCCGGAACGGGCGCGGCATGTCGGGGGCGTTGCGGCGCAGGGCGGCGACGGTGACCGGGGCCACGGCGTAGCTCAGTACCAGGGCGGCGGAAACCACGTTGATCAGTGCTTCCCAGGACGGGAATGGCAGGGTCCAGAACACCGACAGGCCAAAGGTCAGCCACAGCGCCGGGCGCGGGATGCCGGACTCGGCGTCGATGCGGGTGAAGTACTTGAAGAAGGTGCCGGTCTGCGCCCAGCCATAGACCACGCGCGGGGTGGCGTTCATGTAGATGTTGCCGCAGCCGCTGGGCGAGATCACTGCGTCGGCCACCACCAGGTAGGCCAGCCAACCCACACCCAGGGCCAGGGCGATGTCACGGTAGGGCAGGGCCAGTTCCTTGGTCACGGCGGCCCAGCCGTTGCTTAGCATTTCGGTTGGCACGCTGCCAAGGAAGGCCAGTTGCAGCAGGGCGTAGATCGCGGTGGACAGCAGTACCGAGAGGATCAGCGCGATCGGGATGGTGCGTTGCGGGTTCTTCACCTCGCTGGCCACCGAAATGATCGGTGTCAGGCCCAGGTAGGCGAAGATGATGCCACCGGCCGATACCGCCATTTCAACACCGGACAGACCGAACGGGGCAAAGCCCTGGACCTCGAAGTTTTCCGGCTTGAAGAAGGTGAACAGCACGCCGATTACCAGCAGCGGGACGATGAACTTGAACACACTGACCAGGTTGTTGGCCTTGGCGAAGGTTTTCACGCTGCGGTAGTTGAGGAAGAAGAACAGCCCCAGCAGGGCGAACTGCACCAGCCAGCCGAGCACGGTCGGGTCGCTGGAGCCGGCCTTGGTCAGCCCGGGGAACCAGGCGGCGGCGTATTGGCGCGAGGCGACCACTTCGATGGCGATCAGGCTGGAAAAGGCGATCAGGGTAATGAAGCCCATCAAGTAGCCCAACAGCGGGCCGTGGGAGTAAACCGGGTAGCGCACCACGCCCCCGGCACGCGGCAGGGCAGCGCCCAGTTCGCAATAGACGATGCCCAGCAACAGCACGGCGAAGCCGCCAAGGAACCAGGACAGGATGCCGGCCGGGCCGGCGATGGCCGAGACGTGGCTGGCGGCGAACAGCCAGCCGGAGCCGAAGATGGCGCCTAGGCCGATGAAGGTGAGGTCCAGCAATGACAACTGTTTTTTGAATTTGCCTGACATGGGTTCGCCTTTTTGTTGGTTATTGGATAGGCAGGTCTGATGTCACGAGATGCGGCTTTTTGGGCCGCGCTCTTGTAGGACTTGGGGCGGCTTGCGTGGGGCATAGAGTGGACCGATCGGGGCGGCGGATCTTGATGGTTTTCTGCAGGAGGGATGACGAAATCGGCACAGTAGGAAAAAAGCAGTGGCTAGGTGCTGGGGTGTGGAATAGGCTGTAAGCCATACTGGGCAAGGGTTTGAGAGATGCAGTGCTGGTGCCTGCCTCTTCGCAGCACAAGGCTGCTCCTACAGAGGCCGCACCAGTCTCGAAGGCAGTGCACCCCTTGTAGGAGCAGCCTTGCGCTGCGAAGAGGCCGGCACAGCCAACAGAGAACCGACAGATGACCGACACCCCCCTGGCCAACCTTTACCAGTCCCTCGACCAGCACCGCCCCGCCAGCCTCGAAGCCCTGCTCGCCGGTGTGTCCCTGCTGCTGCCGATCCTCAACGCCATCCCCAACGCCGCGATCTTCATCAAGGACCCGGCCGCCCGCTACGTGCTGGCCAACAACACCCTGGTCCAGCGCTGCGGCCTCAAGCGCCTGCAACCGCTACTAGGCAAGACCAGCGCCGAAGTGTTCCCGGCACAGCTGGGCCCCGGCTACACCGAGCAGGATCGTCGTGTACTCAAGGAAGGGTTGGTATTGGCAGACCAGCTGGAACTGCACCTGTACGGCAGCCGCGAACCCGGCTGGTGCCTGACCCACAAGCGCCCGCTGTACAACCAGGCCGGCGAGATCATCGGCCTGGTCGGCATCTCGGTCGATTTGCAATCAGCCGCCGACAGCCACCCCGCGTACCAGCGCCTGGCCGCGGTGGACGAGCATATCCGCCGGCATTTCCACCAGCCGATCAGCATGGGCGAGCTGACCCGTATCGCCGGCATCTCCGTGGCCCAGCTGGAGCGTTACTGCAAGCGAGTGTTCCACCTCACGCCAAGGCAGATGATCCACAAGGCGCGCCTGGAGCACGCTCACCGCCTGCTGCACTCGGAACTGCCGATCACTGAAGTGGCGATGTGCTGCGGCTATACCGACCACAGCGCCTTCAGCCGCCAGTTCAAGCAACTGACCGGCTTCACCCCGCGCCAGTACCGCCAGGCGACCAGCGCTCAGCTGGCCTGAAACAGCGCCCGCGCCTCATCGAAGCACTGCTCGGCAATGGCCGAACGCGGCTCGCTACGGCGCAGCAGCAGGCCGACCGGGCTGTGGATCGCGGCGTCGGCCACCGGCAGGATACGCAAGTGCTCGCTCAGGTCTTCCAGGCCGCAGTCCAGTGGCATGACCGCGCAGCACATGCCGGTGTTGATGGCCTGGATCAGCTGGAAGCTCGAGTCGCTTTCCAGCACCGCATTCGGCTCCAGGCCACGGCTGCGGAAACTCAGGTCCAGCGACTGGCGGTAGTGCATGCCCTTGCTCAGCAGGCCCAGCGGAATGTCGCCCAGCTCGTCCCAACGCAGGGTTTCGCTGGTGAACTGGAAGTGCCGGGTATCGTGCAGCAGGCCCATGGTGGTGGTGCCCAGTTCGATCACTTCGAAGAAGCTGGTGTTCACTTGGTCGAGGTAGCAGATGCCCAGATCGAGCTGGTTGCGGCTGAGCCCGTCGATGATCTGTTCCGAGCTGAGCGAGCTGAGTTGGAAGTGCAGTTCGGGGTATTTTTCACGCAGCGGCAGCAGCAGGTGCATGGGATTGAAACTGGCCAGCGGCACCGTGCCCAGGCGCAGGCTGCCGACCACCTGGCCACGGCAGCTGGCGGCTTCGGCCTGCAGGCCGTCGTGAGCGGCGAGCAGGGTGCGGGCCCAGGCCAGGATGCGCTCGCCGGCCTCGGTGAAACCCTCGAAGCGCTGGCCGCGCTTGACCAGCACCAGGTCCAGTTCGTCTTCCAGGTTGCGCAGGCGCATGGACAGCGTCGGCTGGGTGATATGGCACAGCGCCGCCGCCTGGCCGAAGTGGCGGGTCTGGTCGAGGGCGATGAGGAATTTGAGCTGCTTGATGTCCATGGAAGTGCCTGGTAGCGGGTTGTGCAGACCTTAACCCACGTCTGCGATAGATGTCATTGATCAGTCGGTACGCCATATCGATTGGACGCCCCTGGACCATGCCTCTAGCGTGGCGGCAATGCCACTCAAGGAGCCTCCCCGTGCGTGTCCAACCCGACGCGGTCTTCGTACCGCTCAATATCGCCGTGCTGACTGTCAGCGACACCCGTACCTACGACAACGACACCTCCGGTGAGCTGCTGGCCAGCCGCTCGGTTGAGATTGGTCACCGCCTGGTGGCGCGGGCGTTGCTCAAGGACGACCTTTACAAGATCCGCGCCCAGGTCGCCACCTGGATTGCCGACGAGCAGGTGCAGGTGGTGCTGATCACGGGCGGTACCGGTTTTACCGGCCGTGACAGCACGCCGGAAGCGGTCGAGTGCCTGCTGGACAAGCGTATCGATGGCTTTGGCGAACTGTTCCGGGCCCTGTCGATTCTCGATATCGGTACCTCGACCGTGCAGAGCCGGGCGCTGGCCGGGCTGTCCAACCGCACGTTGGTGTGCTGCCTGCCGGGGTCCACCGGGGCCTGCCGTACGGCGTGGGAGGGCATCCTGGCGGAGCAGCTGGATGCGCGGCACCGGCCGTGCAACTTCGTCAAGCACCTGAAACCGATCGAGGCCTGCGCAAGCCGGGGCTGAGTTTTCTCCTGTACCGGCCTCTTCGCGGGTAAACCCGCTCCCACAGGTAACGCGCAGGGTTCGAAACCTGTGGGGGCCCTGTGGGAGCGGGTTTACCCGCGAAAGGGCCGGCACAGGCCACTGCATTCGGTCAGCTCAATACATGGTCTACAGGCAACAACGCCGGCGGCAGCTGTTGTTCTCCCAACCCCGCCAGCACATCGCGCTCCACGGTCCGTACCATGGCATCGGTCGGCAGGTCGTTCTCATCGCGCCCGAACGGGTCCTCCAGTTCGTTGCCAATCGCATCCAGCCCGAAGAACGTGTACCCCACGATGGTGGTGAACAGCGGTGCCAGCCAGCCCAGAGGCTCGGCCAGGGCGAACGGCAGCAGCAGGCAGAAGATATAGATGGTGCGATGCAGCAACAGCGTGTAGGGGAATGGCAACGGTGTGCCCTTGATTCGCTCGCAGGTGGCCTGCACTTCGGTCAGACCCACCAGCCGCTGCTCCAGCAGGCTGTAGCGCCAGTCACTGATCTGCTGCCGTTCAGCCAGCCGCGAGCAATGCCCGCCAACTTCGCGAAGGATAGCGTCGCATACATTGTGCGGGCTGATCACCTCGGGGTGGGCCAGCCAGGGCCGGGCGGCGGCCAGTTCATCCTCGCTGCGCAGCCGAGCATTCAGCGCATGGGCAAAGCCGCACAGGCTGCGCAACAGTTCGGCACGCAGGGGGGCGTCGGTAATCACCAGGCTTTCGCGCACGAACGAGCGGGTTTCGATGATCAGCTTGCCCCAGGCCTTGCGCCCCTCCCACCAGCGGTCATAGCAGGCGTTGTTGCGAAAGCTCATGAAAATCGACAGTGACAGGCCCAGCAAGGTGAACGGGGTGGCGCTGACCGGGTAGAAAAACGCCGGGAAATGCCGCTCGACCAACACGATCAGCGCGGCCAGCAGGGTGACCGTCAGGCAGCGCAGGGCAATGCGCTTGACGATCGATCCCTTGAGGGTGAACAGCACACGCAGCACATCGGGGGTGGGATGGACGATCATGGAAATCCAGGGACGGCTGCCTAGCCGCCGGTCATGTTCATGAAACGCAGGATCTGCACGTCGCCACCGACTTCGAAGTGATGGCGGTAGGGCTTGAGGTGCAACGAGTCACGAATGGCCTTTTCCAGGCGTTCGGGGTCGCCGGGGTGGGCGCGCAGCACCTGTTTCAGGTCCACCGAGTGTTCATTGCCCAGGCACAGCAGCAGGCGGCCTTCGACGGTGAGGCGCACGCGGTTGCAGGTGGCGCAGAAGTTGTGGCTGTGTGGCGAAATGAAGCCGACCCGAATATTGGCAGCTTCGGCCAGGCGCCAGTAGCGGGCCGGGCCCTGGGACGACTCGGTCGACTCGACCAGGGTGAACTGCTCGGCCAGCAGCGCGCGTACTTCATCGCTGGAGCAGAACGACTCGCCGCGTTCATGTTCGCTGATCACGCCCAAGGGCATTTCTTCGATGAAGGTGATGTCCAGCTCGCGGTCGATGGCAAAGCGCACCAGGTCGACCAGTTCATGGTCGTTGCGGCCCTTGAGGACCACGCAGTTGAGCTTGGTGCGCTTGAAGCCGGCCTGGCGGGCGGCGTCGATGCCGGCGATCACCTGGTGCAGGTCGCCGGTGCGGGTCAGTTGCTTGAAACGGTCGGCGTCCAGGCTGTCGAGGCTGATGTTCAGGCGCGTCACGCCAGCGTCGAACAGCGGCTGGGCCAGGCGCCCGAGTTGCGAGCCGTTGCTGGTCAGGCACAACTCGCGCAGGCCGGGCAGGGCGGCGATGCGCCCGCACAGGTCGACGATGCCCCGGCGCACCAGAGGCTCGCCACCGGTCAGGCGAATTTTGCTGGTGCCAAGGGCGACGAAGCGCTCGGCCACCTGGAACAGTTCCTCGAGGCTAAGGATTTGCTGGCGTGGCAGGAACTGCATGTCTTCGGCCATGCAGTACACGCAACGGAAGTCGCAGCGGTCGGTGACCGACATCCGCAGGTAGTCGATTTTCCGGTTGAAGCCGTCGATCAGGGCCCGGCTGTTCTGTTCCACGTTCGCGCTCGAATGGCTTGGGACTTGAGTCCAAGCTATAACCTGGCCGCAGGGCCGTCAAATTGCTTTGTCCGACCGATTGATCGATGGCCTCTATCATGGCTGCAGGCCACGTATTTCATCGCGTCGCCCAATTCGCGGGTAAACCCGCTCCCACAGGTAAAGCGCAGGACTCGAAACCTGTGGGGGCCCTGTGGGAGCGGGTTCACCCGCGAAGGCCGTGACGCGGTTCCAGCCCATGATCGAAACCGCCTATCACCCCGTAAGATCTTTCGATTGGACGGCTCTACCCCACGCTCCATAGGCTGAAAAAAAGCATCGAAGCGTGAGGATTCACCGCATGAGCCAGGACCAACATATCAGGGACTACAAGGGCGCCGCCGCCGGCTGGGGTGCGCTCAAGAGCGTGACCAAGAGCTGGCTGGGCAGCGACAATGCCTTCAAGAACCTGCGGGCCATGCTCAAGACCAACCAGAACGGCGGCTTCGACTGCCCCGGCTGCGCCTGGGGCGAGTCGCCGGAAAACGACATGGTCAAGTTCTGCGAAAACGGCGCCAAGGCGGTCAACTGGGAGGCCACCGGCCGCTCGGTGGACCCGGCGTTCTTCGCCAGGTACAGCGTCAGTGCGCTGGCCGAGCAGACCGACTACTGGCTGGAGTACCAGGGCCGCCTGACCCACCCGATGCGCTATGACGCGGCCACCGACCACTATGTGGAAACCAGTTGGGAAGAAGCCTTCGCGCTGGTTGCCCAACATTTGCTCGCACTCGAATCGCCCGACCAGGCCGAGTTCTACACCTCGGGCCGGGCCAGCAACGAGGCGGCGTTCCTCTACCAGCTGTTCGTCCGCGCCTACGGCACCAACAACTTCCCCGACTGCTCGAACATGTGCCATGAAGCCAGCGGCGTGGGCATGTCGGAAACCCTGGGCGTGGGCAAGGGCACCGTGGTGTTCCACGACCTGGAACTGGCCGACGCTATCTTCGTCATCGGCCAGAACCCCGGCACCAACCACCCGCGCATGCTCGAACCACTGCGTGAAGCGGTGAAGCGCGGTGCCCAGGTGGTCTGCTTCAACCCGCTGAAAGAGCGCGGCCTGGAGCGCTTCCAGCACCCGCAGCACCCGTTCGAGATGCTCAGCAATGGCTCCGAGCCAACCAACACTGCCTACTTCCGCCCGGCCCTGGGCGGCGACATGGCAGTGATGCGCGGCATTGCCAAGTACCTGCTGCAGTGGGAGCGTGAAGCCCAGGCCAATGGCGAGCCGGCGGTGTTCGACCATGCCTTCATCGCCGAGCACACCAGTGGCATCGACGCTTACCTGGAAACCGTGGATGCCACGCCCTGGGCGCACATCATCGAGCAATCGGGCCTGACCCAGGCCGAGATCGAACTGGCCGCGCGCATGTACCGCAAGGCCGAACGGGTGATCATGTGCTGGGCCATGGGCGTCACCCAGCACCGCCACTCGGTGCCTACCGTTCAGGAAATCGTCAACCTGCAGCTGCTGCGCGGTAACGTCGGCAAGCCCGGCGCCGGCCTGTCACCGGTGCGTGGCCACAGCAACGTGCAGGGCGACCGCACCATGGGCATCGACGAGAAGCCCAGGGCGGCACTGCTCGATGCCATTGAAAAACGCTTCCGGTTCCGCGTGCCGCGCGCCCACGGGCACAACGCGGTGCTGGCGATCAAGGCCATGGAAGAGGGGCGGGCCAAGGTGTTCATCGGCCTGGGTGGCAACTTTGCCCAGGCTACGCCGGATACGCCGCGCACCCATGCGGCCATGCGCAATTGCGCGCTGACCGTGCAGATTTCCACCAAGCTCAACCGCTCGCACCTGGTCACCGGCCGCGACGCGCTGATCCTGCCGTGCCTGGGCCGTACCGAAATCGACATGCAGGCCAGCGGGCCGCAAGGCGTGACCGTGGAGGACACCTTCAGCATGGTGCACATCTCCCACGGCCAACTGCGCCCGCGCTCGCCGCACCTGCGCTCGGAGCCTTGGATCATCGCCGGCATGGCCCAGGCGACCCTGGGCAAGCAGCCGATCGACTGGGAGTACGCTGTTGCCGATTACGGCCGTATCCGCAGCATGATTGCCGATGTGATCCCCGGCTTTACCGATTTCAACGAGCGCCTGCAACACCCGGGCGGCTTCCACCTGGGCAACAACGCCGCCGACCGTACCTGGCGCACGGCCACTGGCAAGGCGCGCTTCAGCCCGCACCTGCTGCCGGAGCAACTGGTGAATGCCAAGGTGCTGGCGCGTGGTGACAAGCCCGACCTGATCCTGCAGACCCTGCGTTCGCACGACCAGTACAACACCACCCTGTATGGCCTGGACGACCGTTATCGCGGGGTGTTCGGCCTGCGGGAAGTGGTGTTCGTCAACGAGGTCGACATCCGCCGGATGGGCTTCGAGCCAGGCGAGCACGTCGACCTGGTGTCGCTGTGGGAAGATGGCGTGGAGCGGCGGGTGTCGGGCTTCCGCCTGGTGGCGTATGACGTGCCCGAGGGGCAGGCGGCGGCCTATTACCCGGAGACCAACCCGCTGGTGCCGCTGGAAAGCTACGGCGAGGGGACCTATACCCCGACCTCGAAGTTCGTGGCGATCAAGGTGGAGAAAGCCAAGGCGGGGAACCGGATCGCGGCGGTGTTGGCCGCGGATTGACCGGTAGCCTGTGTTGGCCTCTTCGCGGGCTTGCCCGCTCCCACAGGGACCCCACAGTTTCAGCACTGTGGTACTCCTGTGGGAGCGGGCAAGCCCGCGAAGAATCCAGCACCGATCAGGAACGATGCACCGGGTAAGCCGTGGTGTACTTCATCTGCTCCATGGCAAAACTGGAAGTAATGTTCGACAGCCCATCAGTACTGGTAATCAGCTTCTTGTAGAACCGGTCATACGCCGCAATATCCCCCACCACCACCCGCAGCATGTAATCCCAGTCCCCCGACATGCGGTAGAACTCCATCACTTCCTCGAACCCGGTCACGGTCGCGGCAAACTGCTCCAGCCAGGCGCTGTCGTGGCGCTGGGTCTTGAGCTGGACGAACACCGTCAGCCCCAGCCCCAGCCGTTGCGGGTCGAGCAGGGCAACGCGGCCGACAATGTAGCCGTCCTCCTCCAGGCGCTTGACCCGCTTCCAGCACGGCGTGGTGGACAGGTTGACGGCCTCTGCCAGGTCCTTGAGCGAGATCGAGGCGTCGCGCTGAAGCAGGGTGAGAATGTGCTGGTCGAAGCTGTCCATATTGCATGTGGGCCGTGGAGAAAAATTTTTCACAGATTACCCCAAGGCCAGAAGATTTGGGTTGTGCGATAGTGGCAACTTTCATTCTGCCAATGGGCCTGACCATGTCCGACAAGCCGCGCAATTTCGCCACCCGTACCATTCACGCCGGTGAGCAGTTCAGCGTCGCCGATAACGCTATCTTTCCGGCGATCGTCACCGCCAGCTCGTTCACCAAGCGCAGCCTGGATGACAAACCGGAATACTCCTACAGCCGCGTCGGCAACCCCACCCGGCATGCCTACGAAACCTGTGTCGCCGCCCTGGAAGAAGGGGTGGGCGCGGTTGCCTGCGCCTCGGGTGTGAACGCCACCGCCACCGTGCTGGAGCTGCTGCCCAAGGATGCCCACGTGGTGGTGATGAACGGTGTGTACGGCGGTACCTTCCGCATCCTCGAAGACTACCGCAGCCGCACCTCGGGCCTGACCACCACCTACGTCGACCTCAACGACCTCGAGGCGGTGGCTGCCGCCATCAAGCCGGAAACCCAGCTGATCTGGATCGAATCGCCGACCAACCCTTTGTTGCACCTGGTCGATATCAAGGCTGTGTGCGACCTGGCCAAGGCGCGGGGCATCCTTACCTGCATCGACAACACCTTCTGCTCGCCATGGAACCAGCGCCCCATCACCCTGGGTGTGGACCTGGTGATGCACTCGGCCAGCAAATACATCGGCGGCCACTCCGACCTCACCGGTGGCGTGGTGGTAGCCGCCAATGATGCGCTGTTGGCGCGCCTGCGCCGCATCAGCATGGCGATTGGCGCGGTGCAGGGGCCGTTCGACTGCTATCTGGCCCTGCGCGGCCTGAAGACCCTGGATGTGCGCATGGAGCGCCAGTGTGCCAATGCCCTGCAGGTAGCGCGCTTCCTCGAAAGCCACGCGCAGATCGAGCAGGTGTATTACCCGGGGCTGGAAAGCCACCCGCAGCATGAGCTGTGCAAACGCCAGATGCGCAGTGGCGGGGCGGTGGTGGCGATGAAGGTCAAGGGCGACCGGGCCGCGCTCAACCGGCTGGTCGAGGCGCTGCAGATTTTCGTGCTGGCCGACTCGCTGGGCGGGGTGGAGAGCATGATCAACCACTCCTGGAGCATGTCGCACTGCTCGCTGAGCCCGGAGCAGAAGGGCGTGATGGGGATCAGCGAGAACCTGCTGCGGTTGTCGGTGGGGATCGAGGATTACCGTGACCTGGTCGAAGACCTGGATGGGGCGTTGAAGGCTGCGGCTGCTGTGTAAGGGCTGCTGGCCTCTTCGCGGGTAAACCCGCTCCCACAGGGACTCGGCTGCCATCAGGGCTGGCGCTGTACCTGTGGGAGCGGGTTCACCCGCGAAGAGGTCGGTGGATTCAATGAATTCCTGTCAGGATTTGGGCGGATGAATGATCCGTTCGATCTTGTCCTTGATCAGCAACCGCTCCTTGCGCAGGCGGTTGACGGCCTCGTCGTTGGTACCGTTGCCTTCGGCGGCGACTACCTCCTTGTCTTTGGCGTTGTATTCCTTGTGCAGTGAGTGCAGCGTCTGGTCCTTGTCGATGAGCGCCTGGAATGCATCAGCGGTAACGTGCAGGTCAGCGAGCAGATCATGCGGAACTGGCATTTCTTCACCTCTGTCGGGGGTTGGCGAATGGTTCTGACCTTTGAGGATAGTCGCCTTTGCGCAGGTAGGGGTCTGGGTTAGGCTGTCGCATCTCTCCCGTGACCCGGAACCTGCACCATGCCCCACCTGAACCTGGAATACAGCGACAACCTGCGCGAGCTCAAAGTCGACGTCCTGCTGCTGCGTCTGAACCACGCCCTGGTCGGCAGTGGCCAGTTCGCCGACGAGGCTGATATCAAAAGCCGCGCCGAAGCCTTCAAGCACTATCGGGTGGGCACCGCGCCAGGCGAGCGCGCCTTTGCCCATGTGCGCCTGGCCATCCTCAGCGGGCGCTCGCCCGAGGTGAAGACGCAACTGTCCGCCAGCCTGTTGGAGGTACTGCGTGAAGCCATTCCCGAGCAACCCGGGCTGGACATTCAGCTGTGCGTGGAAGTGCTGGACATCGACCGCGAGCCATACGCCAAGGCGCGCCTGCCAGGCTGAACAGTGCTGAATGAACTTCTTTTAATGTAGAAAAGGCGCCTGCTCACGAATTTGTTGGCGTCTTTTTCACAAAAAATTGATGGTGCGCTTTCTAGAGTTCAGCCAAATTTCCCCGGTGCCGCGCAGGCCCTTGGGCTGATAATCACTCTTGATTGCGAACACTAATGCTCAACTTCAAATCCCTGCGGACTGAATGGGTCACGCTGCTGGCCAGCCTTTACCTGCTGATCGGCTTCAATGTCTTCCTCTGGCAACACCTTGAACAGATCGTTCCGTCCGGTTTGCCGGGGCTTTGGCTGAGCCTGGCGTTTGCCGTGCTGATGTTGTTCGCATTCAACCTGATCCTTACCTTGTTCGCCTTCCGTTATGTATTGAAACCAATACTTGTCGTGTTGTTCATGAGTGGTGCGGGTGTGGCTTACTTCATGAACCAATACGGTGTACTTATCGACGCGGGTATGTTCCGCAATATGGCGGAAACCAACGTGGCGGAAGTGCGTGACTTGCTCTCGCTGAAGTTTGCCTTGTATATCCTGGGCCTCGGTGTAGTGCCTTCGGTGCTGTTGTGGAAGGCGCCGATCGCCTACCGCGCCTGGCACCGTGAACTGCTCGGCAAACTGGTGGTTGGCGGTGTCTGCGTGGTGGCCCTAGGCTCGGTGGCACTGATCAACTACCAGGGCCTGTCGTCGCTGTTTCGCAATCATCACGAACTGCGCCTGATGCTCACCCCCAGCAATATCGTGGGTGCCTCCATCGGTTATGTCAGCGAGCGCCTCGGTACTGCATCGCGGCCCTTCCAGCATTATGGCGAAGATGCCAAGCGCGATGCCGCCTGGCAAAAACATGAACGCAAGTCGCTGACCGTGCTGGTAGTGGGCGAAAGTGCGCGGGCAGACCACTTCGGCGTGCTCGGCTACAACCGCGATACCACGCCGAACCTTGCCAAAGAGCAGGGCCTGCTGGCGTTCTCCGATGTGCACTCCTGCGGCACGGAAACCGCCGTCTCGGTGCCGTGCATGTTCTCTGGCATGAAGCGCAAGGACTACGATGCCCGCGTGGCGAAGAACCGCGAAGGGTTGCTGGACATCCTCCAGCGTTCCGGCCTGGCGGTGCAGTGGCGTGACAACCAGTCGGGCTGCAAGGGCACCTGCGACCGTGTGCAGTTCATTGATGTCAGCAACCTCAAGGACCCGCAGCTGTGTGCTGATGGTGAATGCCATGACCAGATCCTGCTGCAGGGCCTGGGTGAGCTGATCGACAACCTCGACAAGGACACCGTGCTGGTGCTGCACCAGATGGGCAGCCACGGGCCTGAATACTTCAAGCGCTACCCCGGCGCCGACCAGCGCTTTGCCCCGGTGTGCCAGAGCAACGCGCTGGACCAGTGCAGCGAGCAGGAAATCATCAACGGCTACGACAACACCCTGGCCTATACCGACAAGGTGCTGGCCTCGCTGATCGACACCCTGCGCAGCAAGCAGGACAAGGTCGACACGGCGATGATCTACCTGTCCGACCATGGCGAATCGCTGGGTGAGTACAACCTGTTCCTGCACGGCACGCCTTACGCCATCGCCCCCGAGCAGCAGAAGCACGTGCCGCTGCTGACCTGGTTCTCCGACAGCTACAAGGAGGACTTCGGCGTCGACACCGACTGCCTGGCCAAGCTCAGCGATGCGCCGCTGTCGCAGGACAACCTGTTCCACTCGATGCTCGGCCTGTTGCAGGTGCACACCGAGGTCTACCAGCAGTCGCTGGACATGTTCGCCAGCTGCCGGCCGTGGCTGGCAGCCAAGCGCTGAGTCGAAGCGCGTTCCATACTTGGGCTTGCGCGGTCTTTGTGGGAGCGGGCATGCCCGCTCCTACAGGGATCGCGAAGCTTGCGGATATTGCGCACTGAACATGCACAACAGCACCACTGATCGATATCAAGGATGGCCCGGGTTTCACCAGCAGTGCCCGCGCCGTATATACTGCGCGCCAATGTTAGTGGGAGAGCCTCGTGGCCATCGAAATACACTGGATCCGTGACGACCAGAGCCTGGCCGAACACTGCCGCGACTGGCACCAGCTGCCCTTTGTCGCCGTCGACACCGAATTCATGCGGGTCGACACCTTCTACCCCAAAGCCGGGCTGATCCAGATCGGCGACGGCAAGCGTGCCTTCCTGATCGACCCGCTGCTGATCGGCAACTGGCAACCCTTGGCCGAACTGCTGGATGACAGCGGGGTGGTCAAAGTGCTGCACGCCTGCAGCGAAGACCTCGAAGTGCTGCTGCGCCTGACCGGCAAGCTGCCACAGCCGCTGTTCGACACCCAGCTGGCCGCCGGTTACCTGAACCTGGGCTTCTCCATGGGCTATTCGCGCCTGGTGCAGGAAGTGCTGGGCATCGAGCTGCCCAAGGGCGAAACCCGCTCCGACTGGTTGCAGCGCCCACTGTCCGATACCCAGGTCAGCTATGCTGCCGAAGATGCCGTGCACCTGGCCGAGCTGTTCACTGTGTTGCGCCCGCGCCTGAGTGACGACAAGTACGCCTGGGTGCTGGAGGACGGCGCCGAGCTGGTGGCCGCATTGCGCCGCGAAGTCGAGCCCGAGAGCCTGTACCGCGACGTCAAGCTGGCCTGGAAGCTGGCCCCCCAGCAACTGGCAGTGCTGCGTGAGCTGTGCGCCTGGCGCGAGCGTGAAGCGCGCAACCGCGACGTGCCGCGCAACCGCATCCTCAAGGAACACTCGCTGTGGCCCATGGCCAAGAGCCAGCCGAACAACCTGTCGGCGCTGGCCAAGATCGACGAGATGCATCCGCGCACCATTCGTCAGGACGGTGAGTTCCTCATCCAGCTGATCAAGCGTGCCGCCAGCCTGCCAGCCGAGCAATGGCCCCAGGCCTTGCCCGAGCCTTTGCCGATCGAGGCCGCCGGTATCCTCAAGCAGCTGCGTGCCATCGGCCAGGCCGAAGGCGAGCGGCTGGGCATTGCCCCCGAGCTGATGCTGCGCAAGAAAGCCCTGGAAGCGCTGCTCAAGAGCGGCTACCCCAATGGCCCCTATCAATTGCCCGATTCGCTGCGCGGCTGGCGCCGTGAGCGTATGGGCCAGGCCCTGCTGGACAGCCTGGCAGGCGCCGGAGAGACCCGATGAAACGCATTTGCTCTATCTACAAGAGCCCCCGCAAGAACGAAATGTACCTTTACGTGCTCAAGGCCGACGGCCTGGAGCGCGTGCCCGAAGGGCTGCTGCCGTTTTTCGGCACGCCCATGCATGCCTTTGACCTGGTGCTGACCCCCGAGCGCAAGCTGGCCCGCGAGGACATCGCCAAGGTGCTGGAAAACCTCGACAACCAGGGTTACCACCTGCAGATGCCGCCGCCGGAAGACGACTACATCGAGCACCTGCCCGAAGAGTTGCTGCGACGTAACGACCCGGCCTGATCATGCGAGTACTGATTGCTGAGCATGATCATGCTCGATACGCCGAGATTTTGCGCGCAGCCGCGCCTGAACTGGAAATCCTCACCAGCGGTGACTCCGCCGAACTGGCCCTCCAGGCGCCGCAGTGCCCGGTGTGGCTGGGCCAGCCAGACCTGCTGGCAAGCCTGCTGCGCCAAGGCCACAAGCCGGGCTGGATGCAGTCCACCTGGGCCGGTATCACCCCGCTGCTGGCCGAGGGCCTGCCGCGAGACTATCGCCTGACCCGCGCCGTGGGCATCTTTGGCCAGGTGATGGCCGAGTACATGCTCACCTACATGCTCGGCCATGAGCGCGAGGTGCTGTCGCGCCTGGTCAGCCAGGTGGAGCGGCGGTGGGATGATCGCCCGGGGCGTACCCTGGAAGGGCGCAAGGTACTGATCGTCGGCACTGGCGACATTGGTCAGCGGGTGGCCGAGTTCCTGCAGGCGTTTGGCGTGGTGCTGTATGGCGTTGCCAGCAGCGCCCGCGAGCAGGCGCCGTTCGTCGAGGTAGCGGCGCTGGCCGACCTGCCGCGTATGGTTGGCCAGGCCGACTACGTGCTCAACCTGCTGCCCGATACCCCGGCCACCCACGACCTGTATGACGCGGCGCTGTTCAAATGCTTCAAGCCCACGGCGCTGTTCATCAATGCCGGGCGTGGGGTGGCGGTGGTCGACGCCGACCTGGTCGAGGCGCTGAAGGAAGGGCACCTGGCGGGGGCGGTGATCGATGTCTGCCGGCAGGAGCCACTGCCCAGGCAGCATCCGTTCTGGACGGCGTGGGGCCTGCTGCTGACCGGGCACAGCTCGGCGCCCACCTCGCCGGCGGCGATGGTGCGGTTGTTTGTCGAGAATGTGCGGGCGTTTGCGGCGGGGCAGGCATTGCGTGGGGAAGTGGACTTCGCCCGGGGCTACTGATTGTGTAATGCCTGTGCCGGCCTCTTCGCAGCACAAGGCTGCTCCTACAGGTTTTTCACTGTGCTGTAGGAGCAGCCTTGTGCTGCGAAAAGGCCGGTACAGCCAATGCAAGGCTTACAGGCTGAAATCACCCTCAGCCGCCAGCTCGCTCAGTGGCTTGCGCGGGCTTGGCACTTCACGCGCCTGCAGGGCTTCGTTCAGGCTGGCCTTGTCACCCAGCTTGCCGATCGCCACCATGGCATGCAGCACGTAGCCTTCAGGAACCTTCAACTCCTGACGCGCCAGTGCCTGGTCGAAACCGGCCATGCCATGGGTGTGCCAGCCGCTGAGGCTGGCTTGCAGGGCCAGGTGCCCCCAGGCGGAGCCGGTATCGAAGGTGTGCCACAGCGCCGGTTTTTCTTCCGTGGCGCCCGGGGCGGCGTAGGTGGTCTTGGAAATCACCAGCACCAGTGCCGAAGCCTGTTGCGCCCAGCTGCGGTTGGCCGGCACCAGCAGGTTCAGGTAACGCTCCCAGTTCGGCGTGTCACGGCGGGCATAGAGGAAGCGCCAAGGTTGCGAGTTGTTCGCCGACGGTGCCCAGCGTGCGGCTTCAAGGAAGCTCAGCAGGGTTTCTTCGCTGATCGGCTCGGCGGTGAAGGCGCGTGGCGACCAGCGGTTGATGAACTGCTCGTTGATGGCGTAATCGGCAATGCGGGGGTTGGCGCTCATGGCGGCTCCTGCAAAAGGACGGGAAACGCGCACGCTACTGCGTCGCGTCGTGACTGACAAGCGGTCTGGCTTTGCCGCAGGCCAGGCTCTAGACTGGCGCCGCCGCGCGCCGTGGCCCCAAGATGAATGCAGGAAACCCGTGTCATGATCGCTGAAAACGCGCCGTTCTGGCGGCGCAAGACCCTCGAGCAACTCAGCCCGCAAGAGTGGGAGTCGCTGTGTGACGGCTGCGGCCTGTGCTGCCTGCAAAAGCTCGAGGACGAGGACGACAACAGCGTCTATTACACGCGCATCGCCTGCAAACTGCTGGATCTGGATACCTGCCAGTGCAGCGATTACCCCAACCGCTTCGCCCAGGTACCTGACTGCATCCAGCTCACCCCGGGCAAGGCCGACCAGTTCAAGTGGCTACCGAGCACCTGTGGCTACCGCCTGGTCAGCGAGGGCAAGGACCTGCCGGCCTGGCATCACCTGGTCTGCGGCGATCGCCAGCAGGTCCATGAACAGCGCATTTCCCAGTCGGGGCGCATGCTCAGTGAGCATGATGTGCACGAAGACGACTGGGAAGACCACCTGATCTTCCGCGCCAGCTGACCGGCGCGGCCCGCAGCCACGGGGAAACAAGGAGTTTCTGTATGCGTTGCCAGCTGTTGTTGCTGTTGGGCCTGATGGCCAGTTCGCCGGCCTGGGCGAAAAAGGTCGACCTCGACTATCAGGTGCGCCTGTTACCGGCCAGTGGCCAGGCGGAAGTCCGCCTCACCTTGGCCGAAGGCAGTGCCGTGCGCAGCCTGGACTTCGACCTGGGCAAGGCCGGAGCCTACAGCGGCTTCCAGGCTGATGGCCAATGGCAACAGCAGGGCCAGCGCGGCGTTTGGCAACCGGCGGTCGGCAAGACCAGCCTCAGCTACCGCGTGCAACTGGACCAGAAGCGCGGCAGCGGCGCCTATTCGTCGCGCATTACCCCGCATTGGGCGCTGTTCCTCGGCGACCAGCTGGTACCGCCTGCACGGCTCGACCAGCAGGATGGCACCGAGCTGGTCGCGCGTCTGGCGTTCGACCTGCCCGAGGGCTGGAAGAGTATCGAGACCTCCTGGCCGCGCATCGGCAAGGACAAGTTCCGCATCGACAACGTTTCGCGGCTGTTCGACCGGCCCACTGGCTGGATGCTTGCCGGCGACCTGGGCAGCCGCCGCGCCCGCCTGGGCGAAACCGAGGTCACCGTGGCCGCACCGGTGGGGCAGGGTATGCGGCGCATGGACAACCTGACCTTGCTGACTTTTGTCTGGCCGCAATTGCAGGCGGTGTTCCCGCGCAACCCGCCGAAGCTGCTGTTGGTCGGTGCCCGTGACGGCATGTGGCGCGGGGCCATGGCCGCGCAGGGCTCGTTGTACCTGCACAGTGCCCGGCCGATGATCAGCGAGAACGGCAGCAGCCCGTTGCTGCGCGAAGTGGTGCAACTGTTTGCGCAGATCCGTGGGCGTGATGGCAGTGACTGGCTGGTGGAAAGCCTGACCGACTACTACGCCAGCGAGTTGCTGCGTCGCTCGGGCGGGGTGAGTGATGACCGTTACCAGGCCTGGCAGGCGCGCCTGAGCAAGCAGGGCGCCAAGGTCACCCGGCTCAAGGGCGAGCATGCAACCCCGGCGCAGGTGGCGCGCGGGGTGATCTTGCTACAGGCGCTGGACAAGGAAATCCGCATCCACACCCAGGCCAAACGCTCGCTGGACGATGTGGCACGCGGGCTGATGCGCCTGCCAAGCGTGAGCACCGAAGACTTCGTGCAGATCAGCGAGAACGTGCTGGGGCGGCGCTCCGAGGTGTTGCAGAGCAAGGCGTTGCGCTAGGCCTCTCTATTGGCTGTGCCGGCCCTTTCGCGGGCGCGCCCGCTCCCACAGGTACGGCGAAGAGGCCGAAGCCTTGGTGATCCTGTGGGAGCGGGTTTACCCGCGAAAGGGCCGGCACAGGCAGTGCAAAATCAATTGGCCAAGGGATCCTTCCCGGTCACCGTCACCCCCCGCGTCGCTGCGTCGGCACTGGCCTTCAATGCCTCCAGCTCCGCCGCGCTGCGCTCGATATCCGTACGCAACCGCTGATATTCCTGGCGATGCCGCTGCCACCAGGCCTTGGTCGCACAATGCCCGCTGAAGCCCCGAGCCAGTGCCAGGCCGCCAACTGCGATCTGCAACAACCCGACCAGGCCGCCGTGGCGCAACCCCTTGCTTACCATCAACGCGCCACCAGCCAGCGAACTGGCGCGCTCCAGGCCATGAACGTTGTTGTCCTGCGATGTCGCTGCCGAATGGATATCAAGCATGGCAAGGTCTCCGTCTGAAGTGTATGCAGGTGACCTGTCGGCCACCGTCATCGTTCAGTCGGCTATTTGAACCTGGGCCCCGAACGGGTATTCAGCCCCTTGGCCATGCGGTCATACAGCACCACATTCACCGTCGCCGCCAGGTTCATGCAGCCTTCGGTCGGAATGTAGATGGTCTCTTCGCACCACGCCCGTACATCTGCACTGAGGCTGCCGTCTTCCGGCCCGAAGATGTAGATGGCCCGGTCCGGGTGGGTGTACTCCGGCAATGGCCGCGCACCTTCAACCAGTTCTACAGCCACCGGCGTGCAGCCCAGCGGGATGATGCGCTGCAGGTCGTCGATGCCGATCAGCGGGATGTCGTAGTGCACGCGCTTGGTGTCGGTGACGAAGTCACGGGCGCGCTCGTAGCGTTTGCCGGTGTAGAACACCGAGTTGACGCCGTAGCAACCCGCGGCGCGCATCACCGAGCCGACGTTTTCTGCCGACTTGGGGTTGAACAGACCGATGCAGCTGTATCGTTTGTTTGCCACGTACCGGGGCCCTTCGCGAAAAAAGCGCGATTATACGGGCTGCCCGGTAGCAGCGGGGGGCGAATCGATGGTCAGTCTTTCTTCAGCATGCCCGCCAGCCCGGCGAACGGGTTGTGGGTGGCCTTGGCGATGCTCGGGGTGCTGGTGGAGCCTTCGCTGAAGTACTGCTGGTCGGTGTAGCGCGAGTGCTCGTTGTCGTGGCAGTACAGGCACAGCAACTCCCAGTTGGAGCCGTCCTGCGGGTTGTTGTCGTGGTTGTGGTCGCGGTGGTGCACGGTCAGCTCGCTCAGGCGCTTGCCGGAGAACTCGCGGGCGCAGCGGCCGCAGACGTGCGGGTACATTTTCAGGGCCTTGTCGCGGTAGCCCATTTCCTTGTCGCGCTTGGCATCGGCCAGGATGCGGTCCAGGCGCGCGGTGGCGGCGGCGGAAGAGGTGGAGCTCATGGTGTTTCCTTTGTTCTGATCAGGCAAATGACGGTTATGCCATTGAGTCTAGCGCGCTTGCGGGGCAGGCGGACAGGCGAAAGCTTCGATTTAGGCGTAGCCTGTAGGAAGGTTCCCGACAGGAGGTTGCTGATGTTTCGCGCGATCCTCGCTGTGCTGTTGTTGGCCGGCCTGCCCATGGCCGAAGCTGCCAGCACGCCACCCCGGCTGACCACGCCGGTGCCCGGTGCACCGGGTACGCCTACGCCTACGCCCTATCCGCAGATTACCCCGAGTACACCGCCCAAGGCCTACGACAACCAGCCGGGGGCGCCGTTGCTACCACCGATGCCGGTGCCCGGGCCGCCGAAGGACCAGCCATTGCCGGGGTTGCGCCAGGATCCGCCGAAGCAGCCGGTGCAGGATGATTGACTGAGAGGGCTGTGTTGGCTGTGGGATTTTGGGGCTGCCTTGCAGCCTATCGCGACACAAGGCCGCTCCCACAGGGATCGCGCAGGATTCAGGGCATGCGCGGTACCTGTGGGAGCGGCCTTGTGTCGCGAAAGGGGCGCAAGGCGCCCCCAGCCATATCAAACGATACCTAGCTCGCCGAATACGAACGCATACTCAAGGGCTACATCCTTCAGCCCTTGATACCGCCCGCTCATCCCGCCATGCCCGGCCCCCATCTCGGTCTTGAGCAGCAGCAGGTTGCTGTCGGTCTTGCGCGTGCGCAGCCGCGCCACCCACTTGGCCGCCTCCCAGTACTGCACGCGGCTGTCGTTGTAGCCCGCCACCACCAGCATCGCCGGGTAGGCCTGTGCCTTCACGTTCTCGTACGGCGCGTAGGCCTTGATCCGCTCATACACCAGCGGCTCTTCAGGGTTGCCCCATTCGTCGTACTCGGTCACGGTCAGCGGCAGCTCGGGGTCGAGCATGGTGTTGAGCACGTCGACGAACGGCACTTCGGCAATCGCACAGCGGAACAGCTCGGGGCGCAGGTTGAGTACCGCGCCCATCAGCAGGCCACCGGCACTGCCGCCACTGATGGCCAGGCGGTCGGCAGCGGTCACGCCTTCGGCGATCAGGTGCTCGGCACAGGCGATGAAGTCGCTGAAAGTGTTGTGCTTGTGCTCCTGCTTGCCGGCGCGGTACCAGGCTTCGCCCAGTTCGCCGCCGCCACGCACATGGGCGATGGCAAAGGCCACGCCGCGCTCCAGCAGGCTCAGGCGCGCATGCGAGAACCACGGGTCGAGGCTTTCACCATAGGCGCCGTAGCCATACAGGTACAGCGGTACGGTCCGGCCCAGGTCCTGGCGGCGGCGCACCAGGCTGATCGGCACCCGGGTGCCGTCCGCTGCGGTGGCCCACAGGCGCTCGCTGACATAGTCGTCGGCATCGAACGGCCCCAGCACCGGAGTTTGCTTGAGCACCGCCTGGGCACCGCTGGCCAGCTCCAGCTGACGCACCTGGGCGGGGCGGTTGAGTGCTTCGTAGCGCAGGCGCAGGCGTGGGCTGGCGAACTCCAGGCTGTCCTGCACGTACAGGCTGTAGGCCGCGTCGGGCAGCTCGACGCGGTAAGCCGCCAGGCCCTGCGGGCGTACCTCGATGATCGGCAGGCCACCTTCGCGCAGGCTCAGGGTCAGCGCCCCGGCATTCAGGCTGAGGCCTTCGAGCATGATCGTGTCGCGGTGTGCTACCAGCACCTGCCATTGCTCACGGCTGGGCACCGGTGCGACCGGAGCGTGGTACAGGGCGAAGTTGATGCCGTCCTGGTTGGTGCGGATGAACCAGCGCCACTGGCCGTCGAGCTGGCCGTGGTCGGGGAAGTACTCGTGACCTTCGACACGGGGCGCCAGGCAGGTGAACGACGCCTGTGGGGTTTGCGCGTCCAGCACCCAGGCTTCGCTGGTGGTCTTGCTGTTCAGCAGCAGCACCAGCTGGCGCTCGGAGCTGGTGCGGTAGCAATGCAGGAAGAAGCGCCCGTCGGGCTCCTCGAACACGGTCTGCGCGCCTTCGTTGCCCAGGGTGTGGCGACGCAGGCGCCACGGGCGGTGGGTGTCGTCCAGTTCGGCGAAGAACAGCGTCTGGCTGTCGTTGGCCCAGGTCAGGCTGCCGTCGCAGTCGTCGAAGGGCAGGGTGGTGACGCTGCCACTGGCCAGGTCCTTGACGTACAGGGTGAAGATTTCGTCGCCGCTGGTGTCGAGGCTGTAGGCCAGCAGGCGGTGGTCGGGGCTGACGTTGAACGTGCCGAGGGACAGGAAGCCGCCGTTGGCCAGGGCGTTGGGGTCAAGCAGCAGTTGCTCCTGGCTTTCATCGACCGTGTTGGAGTCATCGGCAGGGCGCGGGCAGCGGTAGTGGCGCGGGTATTCGTCGCCTGCGGTGGTACGGGTGTAGTACAGGTAGGGGCCCCAGGGCGCCGGCAGCGACAGGTCGGTTTCCAGGATGCGGCCCTTGATCTCTTCGAACAGTTGCTCGCGCAGCGGCGCCTGGTCGGCCAGGCAGGCTTCCTGATAGGCGTTCTCGGCCTGCAGGTAGGCAAGCACCTCGGGGGTGTCGCGCTGTTGCAGCCAGGCGTACGGGTCGGCGGTCTGGGCCTGGTGGGCAATCGGGGGTTGGGGCTTGGTTGGCATTGAAGATCTCTTGATTGGGGGTGCCTGTACCGGCCTCTTCGCGGGCTTGCCCGCTCCCACAGGTTCACCACAGATCTTGAAAGCTGTGCGGTCCCTGTGGGAGCGGGCAAGCCCGCGAAGAGGCCGGTACAGGCAAACACTGTCTGCGCCCGGAAAAGTGTTTATCATAGGCATCTCTTTGCCTGGCTTGCACGAACACCATGACCGAGAACGACTACACCCTCGCCTGGGGCCTTTACGCGGTTGCCGCCCTGGGCTGCCTGCTGGTGGGCTTCAAGCTTACCGGCTGGATGTGGCGCTGGCTGCGCGAACCGCTGCGGGTGGTGCTGGCGGTGCTGCTGCTGACCCCGACCATCGTCGACCCGGTCAAGGACAGTTTCGCCCCGGCCATCGCCATCACCGCCCTGGATGTCGCCTTCAAGGTCGGCAACAACGCCTGGCGCGCGGTGTCCGACTTCGCCATGTACGGCATGGGCGCCTTTTCCCTGTATTTCCTCTTCGTACTGCTGCGCTTTCCGCTGGAAAAACGCGCCCGCGAGCGCCGTGCACAGGCCGAGGCCGCTGCCCAGCGCCAGGCGGCCGAAGATGAACAGCTCGGTGCCCATGCCCCGCTGGCCGCCGAGCGCCGCGACCGTTACCGTGACGCGCCACCCCCTGCCGCCCCAGCCGCCACTCGTGGCGGTGGCCGGGTCGAGCCCCGTCTGTAAGCGGAGACACGCCTATGTGCGAACTGCTGGGCATGAGTGCCAACGTCCCCACCGACATCGTCTTCAGCTTCACCGGCCTGATGCAGCGCGGTGGCCGTACCGGCCCGCACCGTGACGGCTGGGGTATCGGCTTCTACGAAGGCCGAGGCCTGCGCCTGTTCCAGGACCCGGCCGCCAGCAGCGAGTCGGAGGTGGCCAACCTGGTACAGCGCTACCCGATCAAGAGTGAAGTGGTCATTGGCCATATCCGCCAGGCCAACGTCGGCAAGGTGTGCCTGTCCAACACCCACCCCTTCGTGCGGGAAATGTGGGGCCGCAACTGGTGCTTTGCGCACAACGGCCAGTTGGGCGACTTCAAGGGCCAGGCCAGTTTCTATCGGCCGGTGGGCGACACCGACAGCGAGGCGGCCTTCTGCGACCTGCTCAACCGCATCCGCAGCGCCTTCCCCGAGCCCGTGCCGGTGAAGCAGCTGTTGCCGGTGCTGGTCGAAGCCTGTGCCGGTTACCGTGGCCAGGGCGTGTTCAACTGCATGCTCAGCGACGGCGACTGGCTGTTCTGCTTCTGTTCGACCAAGCTGGTGCACATCACCCGCCGTGCACCTTTTGGTGCGGCGCGGTTGAAGGATGTCGACCTGATCGTCGATTTTCACACCGAAACCACCCCCAACGACGTGGTCACGGTAATCGCCACCGAGGCCTTGACCGAGAACGAGACCTGGCAGCGCTACGAGCCGGGTCAGTGGGCCCTGTGGCGGCACGGCGAGTGCGTGGCACACGGCCAGAGCTAAGGACGCGGCATGTTCAGAAGTTACCTGCGGTTGCTGCTGTTCACCTTCGGCTTGCTGGCCGGTATCCAGGTCCCGGGGCTGGTCAAGGACTACAGCCAGCGGGTCGAGGCGCACCTGTTCGAATCGCGCGAGGCGCTCGACGGCTTCCGGCAGACCGCCGAACGCTTCTTCAATGGCGACCTGCAGGCGCTGCTGCGGCATTACCGCAGTAGCGACGACCCGGTCTTCAACAGTGATGCCAACAGCATCGAAAGCCTGATGATCCGCAACGAACTGCTGGAAAACGAATGGCAGGCGCTGCAAGGGCCTTGGGCGCAGCGTACCTGGCATGTGCTGGTGCAGGCCGACCCGCAGTTGCGCGAAGAAACCCTCAATGGCTACAGCTACCAGATCCTGCTGGTGCCCGAGGCGGTTGGCTGGGGGCTTGGTGCAGGGTTTGTGCTGGCCTTTGTGGTCGAGAGCCTGTTGCTGGGGATTGGCTGGGTGATCCTGGGCGGGCGGCGTGGGGCGGTGAAAGAGAGCTGGCGCTAAGGCATTCTGTGCCTGTGCTGGCCTCTTCGCGGGTAAACCCGCTCCCACAGGTACAGCGCAGCCTTCAAGATCTGTGGTGATCCTGTGGGAGCGGGTTTACCCGCGAAGAGGCCAGCACAGGCACTGCAAATCTGTCAGACCAACACAATCCGCTGCCCACCCACATCCCGCGCATACCCCTCCAGCACCTGCCGGCACACCCCGACCACTTCATCCACCAACGCCACCCCGGTCTGCCAGGCCACCACCAGCTCCAGGCTTGGCGGCGGTTGCAACCCTTGCAGCAACACCAGCTCACCCCGGCTCAACTCGGCATCCACCAGCGCCGGGGGTAGTGCGCCAATGCCAAACCCGTCGCGCAACAGCCGGGTAATCGCCGCCACCGAGTTCACGCAGTTCAGCCGCGGCGCTTCGGCCCCCGCGCCCTGCAGCAGGCTCAGCACTTCCTGGTGCGGCCGCGAGTTCTTCGAGAAGGTGATGATGCGTTCCCGCCCAAGCTCGGCCAGTGAAGCGTAGTCGCGGTGCTGGTGCGAGCCGGCGGCCACCACCCAACCCATCGGGTAGCGCGCCAGGTCGAGGCTGCGGATCGACTGCTCGCGCAGCAGGTCGGTCTGCAGGATCACGTCGAGAAAGCCCTTCTGCAATTGCTCGCGAAGGTTCAGCGCCGTGTCGGCCACCAGTTCGATCTCCACCTGCGGGTAACGCTCGGTCAGCTCCGCCACCAGCGCGCTCATCCAGGTGTGGATCACCGTGTCCATCACCCCGATTCGGATGCGCCCGACCTTGGCCCGGTCGCTGTCCAGCGACTGTTTCATGGCCTTGGCGGTTTCCAGCATGCGCTCGGCATATTCCAGCACCTTGCCGCCTTCCGGGGTCAGGCTGACGCCGCGTGAGTCGCGCAGCAGCAGCTTCACGCCCAGGTCGGCTTCCAGCGCGGCAATGCGGCTGGACACTGAGGCCTGGGTGGTGAACAGCTTCTCCGCGGTCAGGCGGAAGCTCTTGAGCCGGGCGACCCAGACGAAGGTTTCGAGGAAGCGAAGGTTCATGATCAGTTTTTCTTGTTCCAGACCGGCGGTTTTTCTCGTTGGACGCAGGTGGCGCGGCCTCTGAACAATGGCGCTCAGGCCGCGACCCTTTGTCGCCTATAAAACAATACCAACAAGCCGAGGCAAGCATGAACCCTACCGGCGTGCAGCAGCAGGTCAGTTCCCCCTCTTCGTCCGGGCCTTTCGCCTGGTACCGCGACATCGACTCACAGCAACGCCGGACATTCTGGAGCTGCAAGATCGGCTATGGCCTGGACGGCATGGACACGCAGATGCTCAGCTTCGTCATCCCCACGCTGATCATGCTGTGGGGCATCACCACCACCGAAGCCGGGCTGATCCATACCAGCACGTTGATCGCCTCGGCCGTGGGTGGCTGGGTGGCCGGCATTCTCTCCGACCGTATTGGCCGCGTGCGCACACTGCAACTGACGGTGCTGTGGTTTGCCTTCTTCACCTTCCTCTGCGGCTTCGCCCAGAACTACGAACAGCTGCTGATCGCCCGTACCCTGATGGGCTTTGGCTTTGGCGGTGAGTGGACTGCCGGCGCGGTGCTGATCGGCGAGGTGATCCGCGCCCAGGACCGTGGCAAGGCGGTGGGCATGGTGCAGTCCGGCTGGGCCCTTGGCTGGGGCCTCACCGCCATCCTCTACGCGCTGCTGTTCTCCTGGCTGCCGGCAGAGCAGGCCTGGCGCGCGCTGTTCCTGCTGGGCCTGGTACCGGCGATCTTCGTGATCTTCGTCCGCCGCCTGGTCAAGGACCCCGAGGTATACCGCGAAGCCAAGGCGGTGGAAAACGCCGAGGCACCTGCGCAGTTCTACGAAATCTTCGCCCCGGGCATGCTCTGGACCACTGTGCGTGCGTCCCTGCTGACCACCGGCGCACTGGGTGGCTACTACGCCATCACCTCGTGGCTGCCGACCTTCCTCAAGAACGAGCGCGGCCTGAGCGTGCTGGGCACCGGTGGCTACCTGGCCATGGTGATCGTCGGCTCCTACGTCGGCTATGTGGTCAGTGCGTACCTGTCCGACCTGCTGGGGCGCAAGAAGAACTTCATCCTGTTCGCCGTGGGCTCGTTCGTCATCGTGCTGTTGTACACGCAAATGCCAGTCAGCGACGGCGTGATGCTGTGGCTGGGCTTCCCGCTGGGCTTCTTCGCCTCGGGCATCTTCAGCGGCATGGGCGCGTTCCTCACCGAACTGTTCCCCACGCGTATCCGCGGTTCGGGGCAGGGCTTCTGCTACAACATCGGCAAGGTCATCGCGGCGCTGTTCCCGCTGCTGATCGGCGTGCTCGGCCAGAAAGTGCCGCTGGGCTTGGGGATTGGCGTGTTCTCCGCCGTGTCCTACGGCGTAGTGATCGTGGCGGCGCTGAGCCTGCCGGAAACCCGCGGCAAACAGCTGCAGGCGCGGTAAGGTAGGCATATGAACAACGACAATGGAGGCCGTGCGGTGGAACGCCTGCTACTCAATTGCGACATGGGCGAGAGTTTTGGCAGCTGGCGCATGGGCCTGGATGCCGAGGTCATGCCCTACATCGATTGCGCCAACATCGCCTGCGGCTATCACGCCGGGGACCCCGGCATCATGCGCCGCACCGTGGCGCTGGCGCTGGAGCACGGGGTGACCATCGGCGCGCACCCGGCCTACCCGGACCTGGTCGGCTTTGGCCGCCGTTCCATGGCCTGCAGCCCGGAGGAAATCCGCGACCTGCTGCACTACCAGATCGGTGCGCTGGACGGCATCTGCAAAGTGCTGGGCGGCCGCGTGGCCTATGTGAAACCCCATGGTGCGCTGTACAACGACATGATGGCCGACCCGCTCAAGTTGCGTACCGTACTGGAGGCTGTGGCGGCCTACGGCGGCGACCTGCCGCTGATGCTGATGGCCACTGCCGACAACCGCGCCGCCCAGGCCCTGGGCGATGAAATTGGCGTGCCGCTGTGGTTCGAAGCATTCGCCGACCGCGCCTACACCGCCAGCGGCCATCTGGTGTCGCGGCGCCTGCCGGGCGCGGTTCACCACGATCCGGCACTGGTGGTCGAGCAGGCCGTGCGCCTGGCCCGTGGCGATACGCTGGTGGCGGATGATGGCAGTGCCTTGAGGCTTGTGGCCAGCACGCTGTGCGTGCACGGCGACAACGACAGTTCGGTGGCGGCGGTGCGGCAGATTCGCCAGGCCCTCGATGCCCTGGAGTCGCGATGAAACCGCGCATTGAAGTCGTGGCCATCGACAGCCTGATGGTGCGCCTGTTCGATGGCATCGACGAGGGCAACATGCCGTGGATGCTCGCCGCCAGCCAGCGCCTGCACGCGGCGTTCGGCGAGCACTTGCTGGACCTGGTGCCTTCCTACACCACGCTGATGGTGCAGTTCGACCTGCCACCGGGTGAGGCGAGGGCGCTGATTATCCGTGCGCTGGAAGGCTTGCAGCCCGACACGGGCAGCGCTGGCCGCCGCCATGAGATCCCGGTGTGGTACGACGCCAGCGTCGGCCCGGAACTGCCGGTGTTGGCGGCCCGTAGTGGCTTGAGTGAAGCAGAGGTGATCCGCTTGCACAGCGCGCGCGAGTACCCGGTGTTCGCCCTGGGTTTCGCCCCCGGTTTCGGCTTCATGGGCCTGGTGGACGAGCGCCTGGCCAGCCCGCGCCTGAGCACCCCGCGCAAGCGCGTGGCGGCCGGCAGCGTCGGCATTGCCGAGCGCCAGACGGCGGCTTATCCGGCGGTATCGCCGGGTGGCTGGAACCTGATCGGGCGTACCCCGGTGCGCCTGTTCGACCGTGAACGCGAGGGCTACAGCCTGCTGCAACCCGGTGACCGGGTGCGCTTCGTGCCGGTTTCGCGCAGCGAGTTCCTGGCGTTGGGCGGTGATGTGGAGGCGCAAGGATGAAGCAGTTGAAGATCGAGGCCAGCACGCCGCTGTGCCAGTTGCAGGATGCCGGGCGTTTTGGCGTACGCCACCTGGGCGTGACCCAGGGCGGGGCGCTGGACTGGGTGGCGATGCACTGGGCCAACTGGCTGCTGGGCAACCCGTTGGCGGCGCCGGTGGTGGAGGTGGCGCTGGGCGGTTTCTGTGTGGTCGCTGAACAGGATTGTGTGCTGGCCCTGGCCGGTGCCGACCTGGATGCGCGGGTCGATGACCAGCCGCTGGCGCCCTGGCGCAGCTTTGCCTTGGCCAAGGGGCAGCGGTTGAGCCTGAAACAGCCGAAGCAGGGCGTGCGGGCGTATCTGGCAGCACCTGGCGGGTTCCTGGGCGAGGATGTGCTGGGCAGTTGTGCCACGGTTGTGCGGGAAGAGCTGGGCGGTATCGATGGCCAGGGCTCTGCGCTCGGCAAAGGCCAGGCGCTGGCATTTTCAGGCACTTCAGCGACCCTGCGTGAGGTACCGGAAGCGCTGCGGCCACAGTACGCACAAAAGCCTGTGCTTGACCTGGTGATGGGCGCACAGATCGGTGACTTCAGCGGTACCAGCCTGTTCGAGGCGTTCAATCGTGAGTGGACGTTGGACAGTCGGGCCGACCGCATGGGCATCCGCCTGCTGGGGCCGCAGTTGGTCTACCAGGGCGCGCCGATGATTTCCGAAGGGATTCCGTTGGGGGCGGTGCAGGTGCCGCCGGATGGGCAGCCGATCGTGTTGCTCAATGACCGGCAGACCATTGGCGGCTATCCGCGGCTGGGGGCGTTGACGCCGTTGGCGCTGGCGCAACTGGCGCAGTGCATGCCGGGGGCTGTGGTGCGGTTCAGGGCGGTGGTGCAGGACGAGGCCTGGCGGGAGCAGCAGGTATACCTGGACCGTTGGCGTTAAGGCTGCCGGCCTCTTCGCGGGTGAACCCGCTCCCACAGGTACCCCACAGGCCTCAAGGCTTGCGCAATACCTGTGGGAGCGGGTTCACCCGCGAAAGGGCCGGTACCGGCAACATCACTTGGACAGGTAACGCATCCCATCCTCCAACCCCTGCAAGGTCAGCGGGTACATCTTGTCCTCGATCAAGTCCCGCACCAGATGGGTCGATGCGGTGTAGTCCCAGGCCTGCTTCGGATACGGGTTGATCCAGATGATCTTCCTGAACTTCTCCATGAAGCGCTGCATCCACACATACCCGGCTTCTTCGTTCCAGTGCTCCACGCTGCCACCCGGCTGGGTAATCTCGTAGGGCGCCATGGCCGCGTCGCCGACGAACACAACCTTGTAGTCATCGCCGTACTTGTGCAGCAAGTCGAAGGTGGAATACCGCTCCGAGGTGCGGCGCAGGTTGTTCTTCCACACCGACTCGTACACGAAGTTGTGGAAGTAGTAGTACTCCAGGTGCTTGAACTCGGTCTTGCACGCCGAGAACAGCTCTTCGCAGACCTTGACGTGGGCGTCCATCGAGCCACCGATGTCGAACAGCAACAGCAGCTTCACCGTGTTGCGCCGCTCGGGGCGCATCTGGATGTTCAGCAGCCCGGCATCCCGTGCGGTGTGGTCGATGGTGCCGTCGATGTCCAGCTCTTCGGCAGCGCCTTCACGGGCGAACTTGCGCAGCCGGCGCAACGCCAGCTTGATGTTGCGCGTGCCCAGCTCCACCTGGTCGTCCAGGTTCTTGTATTCGCGCTGGTCCCACACTTTCACCGCCTTGCCCTGGCGCTTGCCGGCCTCGCCCACGCGGATGCCCTCGGGGTTGAAACCGCCCGAGCCGAACGGGCTGGTGCCGCCGGTGCCGATCCACTTGTTGCCGCCGGCGTGACGTTCCTTCTGCTCTTCGAGGCGCTTCTTGAACTCCTCGATCAGCTTGTCTAGGCCGCCCAGCGACTGGATCTGCGCGCGCTCCTCGTCGGTCAGCGAACGCTCGAATTCCTTGCGCAGCCAGTCTTCGGGGATCAGCGCCTCGATGTGCCGGTCGAGGTTCTCCAGGCCCTTGAAGTAGGCGGCGAAGGCCCGGTCGAACTTGTCGAAGTGGCGCTCGTCCTTCACCAGGATGGCGCGGGCGAGGTAGTAGAACTCGTCCATGTCGGCGAACACCACGCGCTTTTGCAGGGCCTGGTGCAGGTCGAGCAGTTCGCGTACCGACACCGGCACCTTGGCCGCGCGCATTTCATTGAACAGGTTGAGCAGCATGGCCCGGCTCCTGTCAGCGGTTGCCGCGCCGGCTCATGAAGGCCAGGCGTTCGAGCAGCTGCACGTCCTGCTCGTTCTTCACCAGCGCGCCGGCCAGCGGCGGAATGGCCTTGGTCGGGTCGCGTTCGCGCAGCACCGCTTCACCGATGTTGTCGGCCATCAGCAGCTTGAGCCAGTCGACCAGTTCGGAGGTGGAGGGCTTTTTCTTCAGGCCCGGTACCTTGCGCACGTCGAAGAATACGTCCAGCGCCTCGCTGACCAGCGACTGGCTGATGTTCGGGTAATGCACGTCGACGATCTGCTGCAGGGTGGTGCGGTCAGGGAAGGCGATGTAGTGGAAGAAGCAGCGACGCAGGAAGGCGTCCGGCAGCTCCTTTTCGTTGTTGGAGGTGATGATGATGATCGGGCGCTGTCTGGCCTTGATGGTCTCGTCGATTTCGTAGACGTAGAACTCCATCTTGTCGAGCTCTTGCAGCAGGTCGTTGGGGAACTCGATGTCGGCCTTGTCGATTTCGTCGATCAGCAGGATGACCCGTTCCTCGGCCTCGAAGGCTTCCCACAGCTTGCCCTTTTTCAGGTAGTTGCGCACGTCGTGGACCTTGTCCACGCCCAGCTGCGAGTCACGCAGGCGGCTGACCGCGTCGTACTCGTAGAGGCCCTGGTGGGCCTTGGTGGTGGACTTGATGTGCCAGGTGATCAGGCGCGCACCGAACGAGGCCGCGAGCTGCTCGGCGAGCATGGTCTTGCCGGTGCCGGGTTCGCCCTTCACCAGCAAGGGGCGTTCGAGGGTGATGGCCGCGTTTACCGCCAGTTTCAGGTCGTCTGTGGCGACGTAGTCGCGGGTGCCTTCGAACTTCATGGGTCTGTCCTCTGCTGGAAGCCTGCACCGGCCCTTTCGCGGGTAAACCCGCTCCCACAGGTATTCCACAAACCTCAAGAAAGGTGGGGTACCTGTGGGAGCGGGTTTACCCGCGAAGAGGCCAGCACAAGCAGTACATATTTTGATTTGTCACCGACTATAACGCGGGGTTCGCCGACTGGAAACGCAGACCAGGTATTCAGTCCCTGAATGCCCCGTCACGCGCTCCTAGTCGGAATCCGGCGCATCACGCTCATACCGCGCATTGAACGCCTGAATGAACCCGTTGCGCAGTATCTGCAAAAACGCCTCGAAGGCGCTGATATCCTGCTTGTGCACGCTCCCGCTGAGCTCGACACGGGTCGCGAACTGGTTCTTTGGCTGGTTCTTCAATACCGTCTCGGTCGCGCCCACCAGCGCTTCCCAGACTGAGCGGAAGAAGCCTTTGTCCTTTTCCTGTACATCCTGCTGCCAGTCGAACACATCCACATCCCGCAACAGTGGCTTGATGTACCCGTTCAATCGGCCGTCGGTCGCCTCGGCCTCTATCACCACATCGCCGTGCCCGGCATTGAAGTCGAACTTGCCGTAGGCGCTGGCGAAGTCATTGAGCTTGCGCAGCTCGATACCGGTGGCGCGCAGGCGGAATTCGAAGTCGTCGAAATCACTGAAGGGGTCGAACGTGGCGCGACTTTCCACCTTGGCATCGCCGACGATCAGCGCCGTGCCATCAAAGCTGGCATCGCGTCGGCCCTTTTCGTCACGAATGTTGGTGAGGTTGCGAATACTGGCATCGAGCTGGGTGGCCTTGAGGTTGACCGGTGGCCTGGAGTTGAAGTTGCGGAACGTCAGCACGCCTTTGTCGATGCGAACCTCGTTCAGGGTGATCGGCAGCAGTTTTTCCAGTTGCTGGCGCCAGTCGGTGCCCTGACCGGTCTGCGAGTTCTGTTTGTTGCCGCCATCGACGAAGTTGAGTTCTGGCCGGTCGAACACCACTTCGGCAACCACTGCGCGGTCGTGCCACAGGGCGTGCCAGCTCACCGACAGGTCGATCAGCGGAGCGTCGAGAAACGGCACCGGCACCTTGCCGGTGGTCTTGACGATCTTCAGCCCGTTGATCTGGTACGCGCCGCGCCACCAGGCCAGGTCCACATCGGCCACCTGGCCACGGTAGTCGCCCATGTCGGCCAGTTTGTCGTTGAGGTAGTCGCGCACCAGATAGGGCAGGGCCAGGTGCAGCGCCACCAACAGCACGATCAGGCTGGCCAGGCCGATCAACGGCCAGCGATAACGGGCTCTCATCGAAGTGTCTCCAAGGCAGGATGTGCGGTTGACCGCAACGTGTCTGGCTGAGTTCGAACAGGCTTTACGGGCCACCGGCCCGGGCTTACCCTTGAGGTCTTTCCCTGCTTTTATTCATGCCAAGGACCCCTGCCATGAGCCGTATCTTTGCAGACAACGCCCAGTCCATCGGTAACACGCCGCTGGTGCAGATCAACCGCATTGCCCCGCGTGGCGTGACCATCCTGGCCAAGATCGAAGGGCGTAACCCGGGTTATTCGGTCAAATGCCGCATCGGCGCGAACATGGTCTGGGACGCCGAAAGCAGCGGCAAGCTCAAGCCGGGCATGACCATCGTCGAACCAACCTCGGGCAACACCGGCATTGGCCTGGCCTTCGTCGCCGCCGCCCGTGGCTACAAACTGATGCTGACCATGCCCGCCTCGATGAGCCTGGA
Organism: Pseudomonas sp. p21; assembly: GCF_001642705.1. NCBI lineage: Bacteria > Pseudomonadati > Pseudomonadota > Gammaproteobacteria > Pseudomonadales > Pseudomonadaceae > Pseudomonas > Pseudomonas sp. p21. Next base: position 770,857 of record NZ_LWBV01000003.1, on the reverse strand, counting down.
GCGCCGCAAGGTGCTGAAGGCGCTGGGCGCCGACCTGGTGCTGACCGACCCGGCCAAAGGCATGAAGGGCGCCATCGAGAAGGCCAACGAAATCGTCGCCTCCGACCCGGCCCAGTACTTCCTGCCGGGCCAGTTCGAAAACCCGGCCAACCCGGCGATCCACGAGAAAACCACCGGCCCGGAAATCTGGAACGACACCGACGGCGCGGTCGACGTGCTGGTGGCGGGCGTCGGTACCGGCGGCACCATCACCGGTGTGTCGCGCTACATCAAGCATACGCAGGGCAAGGCGATCCTGTCGGTGGCAGTGGAGCCAGCGGCATCGCCGCTGATCAGCCAGACCCTGGCCGGCGAGGAACTCAAGCCCAGCCCGCACAAGATCCAGGGCATCGGCGCCGGCTTCGTGCCGAAGAACCTCGACCTGTCGATTGTCGACCAGGTGGAGACGGTCACCGATGAAGAGTCCAAGGCCATGGCCATCCGCCTGATGCAGGAGGAGGGCATCCTCTGCGGTATTTCCTGTGGTGCGGCGATGGCGGCAGCCGTGCGCCTGGCCGAAAAGCCGGAAATGCAGGGTAAGACCATCGTCGTAATTTTGCCGGACTCCGGCGAGCGTTACCTGTCGAGCATGCTGTTCAGCGACATGTTCAGCGAGCAGGAAAACCAGCAGTAATCGGCCTTGCCGCTGATCCGGCGCAACGTTCGGCGGCTTGGTTCATTGCAAAATCTTCATGATTGAGTTGCCGCCCAGGTTGTTTTTACCTCGGCGGCATCAGTTTATGATGGCAGGATGATTTATCGGAGAGCAGGGTGCGTACCCCTGTTGCTTCCTCAAGGAGTGAAAGCATGACCTTTTCCTTTGCAGCCAAGGCGGGTGTCTTGCTGGTGTTTTTCGGCAGCGTGCTGTTCGTGCACCTGCGCGGCAAGGCTCGCCTGCCGGTGTTGCGCCAGTTCGTCAACCATTCGGCGCTGTTCGCCCCTTATAACAGCCTGATGTACCTGTTCTCCGGCGTACCGTCCAAGCCCTACCTGGACCGCCAGCGCTTCCCCGAGCTGGACGTGCTGAAGGACAACTGGCAGGAAATCCGCGAAGAGGCCATGCGCCTGTTCGACGAGGGCTACATCCGCGCCGCCGAGAAGGATAACGACGCCGGCTTCGGTTCGTTCTTCAAGAAAGGCTGGAAGCGCTTTTACCTGAAGTGGTACGACAAACCGTTGCCGTCGGCCGAAACCCTGTGCCCGCGCACCGTCGAGCTGGTCAGCAGCATCCCCAACGTCAAGGGTGCGATGTTCGCCCTGCTGCCCGGCGGCAGCCACCTGAACCCGCACCGCGACCCGTTCGCCGGTTCCCTGCGCTACCACCTTGGCCTGTCCACCCCCAACTCCGATGCTTGCCGCATCTACGTCGATGGCGAGGAATATGCCTGGCGTGATGGCGAGGATGTGATGTTCGACGAAACCTACGTGCATTGGGTCAAGAACGAGACCGACGTCACCCGGGTGATCCTGTTCTGCGACATCGAACGCCCGCTGAGCAGCCCGCTGATGACCCGCATCAACCGCCAGGTCAGCGCCTTCCTCGGCCGTGCTACTGCGCCGCAGAACACCGATGACGAGCGTGTTGGCGGGATCAACCAGGCGTATGCCTGGAGCAAGCGCTTCAGCAACCGGATCAGTGGCCAGGTGAAGCAGTTCAAGCGCGCCAACCCCAAAGCCTACCGCGTGCTGCGGCCGGTGTTGGCGGCGGTGGTGGCGTATCTGCTGTATCGCTGGTTGTTCTGATTCTGCCTGTTGGGGCTGCTTTGCAGCCCATCGCGACACAAGGCCGCTCCCACAGCTACCGCGCCACTTCCTGGAATTGCGCAGCATCTGTGGGAGCGGCCTTGTGTCGCGATAGGGGCGCAAAGCGACCCCCGGCGTCCTCTCAGGAAACCACTCTGGTTCGGTGTTTATAGGGAATTATAGACAGACTATAGAGCGATTATAGATTGTGGTTGATGAGGGGGCGCGCAGCCCCCCTTTGCTGTCTCAAGCCGGCTCCAACGCCTCCACCACTTTCCCCCGGCTAAGGTGCACCACCTTGTCCGCCGTATCGAAATACCGGTCATCATGCGAAATCACGATGATGGTCTTGCCCAAACGCTTCAGGTCCGGCAGCAGCTCGGTGTAGAACACCCGGCGGAAGGTCGGGTCCTGGTCCGCCGCCCATTCGTCGAACACCAGCACCGGCCGCCCGTCCAGCCAGGCATTGACCAGCGCCAGGCGCTTGCGCTGCCCGGTCGACAGGTCGGTGGTGGTAAAGGCGCCATCGCGCACGCTCACTTTGTGGGCAATCTCCAGCCGTTCCAGGTAGCGCGTGGCATCGCTGGGCAGGCTGTGCTCGTGCTCGGGCAGGTCGTCGAACAGGTAATAGTCGGCGAATACCGTGGTGAACAGCTGGCGATAGTCATCCAGCCCCTCCGGGCCGACGGCCTTGCCGTTCAGGCGCACTTCGCCGCGTTGCGGGGTGTACAGGCCCAGCAGCAGCTTGATCAGCGAGGTCTTGCCGCAGCCGTTCTCGCCGACGATGAACAGGATCTCGCCCGGCTCGATGCTCAGGTTCACCGGCCCGACGCGGAACGGCTCGTTGCCGTCCACCGGCGGGTAGGCATACTCGACGTTATGCAGCTCCAGGTGCGCGCTGGCCGGGGCGGCGCGCTTGACCGGCGGCTCCAGCAGCAGGTGCGGCTCGGGCGAGGAAAAGCGCTCGGACAGGTCGGCGATGCGGCGGAACGCCACCTGGGCGCGGCCGAGGATCGGCAGGTTGCCGATCAGTGTTTCCAGCGGGCCTTTCATGTACAGCAGCACCAGCACGAAGCCGCTCATCACCGCCGGGTCGTTGCTCGGCCATAGCGATTGCAGGGCCAGGGTCAGGCCGATGACCACGAAGAACAGCATCGACCCCAGGCTCTTGGCCGTGACGAAGATGTTGATGGCGCGGATATGGGTGTTGGCGATGAAGTCGGCGGTGCCCTGGATGTTGCGGGTCAGCATGGCGTGGCGGCGGCGGCGGTCGATGCGCAGCTCCTTGGCGCCCTCGGCGATGGCCGAGTAGTGCTTTTGCAGGTTGTCTTCGGCATCGCGGGCAGCGTTGAAACCGGCAACGCCTTTTTGCCGGGCGATGTACTGCACGCCGCTGCCGATGCCGATGGCTGCCAGGGTGATGAGGAAAATCGGCCACGACAGCCAGGCCAGGTAGGCCATGCAGCCGGTCACGGTGGTGAGCGAGATGGCCAGCGGGGCGAAGGCGAAGGCAAAGTCGCTGATGGTGTCGACGTCGCGGGTCAGCACAGGGATCAGGCGGTGGGTGCGGTAACGCTCGATCTGTTCGATCGGCGCCGACAGCACCTTGGCGCCGAGGTCCTTGCGCAATCGGGCGATGACTTTCTGCCCTACGTAGTTGGTGCCGCTGTCGGCCGCCACACTGCTGACCAGGGCCAGCACGCACAGGCCGGCGAAGGCCAGGATCACGCCCTGGCTCATGCCGCCCGCCGCATGCAGGCCCTGGTTGACGGTGGCCAGCAGGGCGGTCACGGCCAGGCCGCCGAGCATGCCCAGCAGCACCGAGACGATTACCGCCGGGCGGTAGGGTTTCAGCAGGCCCAGCAATTCGCGGATGGCCCCGGGGGAGGAGGTTTTCATGAAGCGTGATCTCGCTGGTGAAGTGGGCGGGGTCAGCTGCCGAGGGTCAGGGTGCCCTTCATCAAGGTGCTGTGGAACGGGAACGAGCAGTAGAAGCTGTAGGCGGTACCGGCCTTGAGCGACCGGGTGTCGAGGGTGACGCTGTCTGTTTCACCGCCGCCGATCAGGCGGGTGTGGGCGATGACCCGGGTGTCGCCGGGCTTTACGTAGTCCTGCGCTTCGCCGGCTTTCAGGCCGTCGTCGAGCACGCCCTGCATGTCGGCCTGGGTGCTCAGCACCCAGTTGTGGCCCATCACGTTCTTCGGCATGGCGCCGGGGTGGGTGAGGGTGACGGTGAACGCGGTGCAGGCCTTGGGCACGCTGATGGCGGCCTTGTCGAAGGTCATCTGGTCGGTGCCATGGATTTCCACGGCGCATGGCTCTGCCGACCACGCGGCAGGGGCCGCGGCGAGCAGGGCGAGGAGCAGAAGCTGGCGAGTCATGTACGGTTCCTGGGCGATAAACGGGTGCACATCGTTCAGACGAACCGGCGCGTGCCAGCTTTACCTGTGTGTGCGTCCCTGGTGAATTTCCCCATGCCCCGCTCGTTCATCTAGTCAGGCGCCGACATGGCGCACATCCCGATTTCGCCGCCTATGCGGCCCTGGCTTGAGGTGACCGGACATGAGTGAACTGCTGAGCTTTGCGATCGAACCCTTGGACGCCGCGCGCGGCAACCTGCCGCTGCTGGTACGCGCGCCGGAGCCGGGTATCGACCTGCTGGAAGCCTTTGCCGAGTTGCAGCCGCTGGTGGACCGGCACCTGCTGCAGGCTGGCGGCATCCTGTTTCGCGGGTTCGAGGTGGGTGGCGCCGAAGCGTTCCGCCAGTTCGCCGCTTCTTTCGGCCACCCGCTGCTCAACTATGAGTTTGGCTCCACCCCGCGCAGCAACGTGACCAAGGGGGTGTACACCTCCACCGAGTACCCGGCGCACCAGAGCATCCCCCTGCACAACGAGCAGGCCTACACCCTGGAATGGCCGATGAAGATCTGGTTCTACAGCGTGATCCCCGCCGAGACCGGTGGCCAGACGCCGATTGCCGACAGCCGCGAGGTTTACCGGCGCATGCCGGTGCGTATTCGTGAGCGGCTGGTGGAGAAGGGGCTGATGTACGTGCGCAACTACGGCAACGGCCTTGATGTGGAATGGTCGCAGGTGTTCAACACTGAAGACCCGCGCCAGGTCGAGGCCTATTGCCGGGCGCATGCCATTGAGTGCATCTGGAAGGATGACGGCGAATTGCGCACCCGTCAGCGCTGCCAGGTGGTGGCGCGTCACCCGGTGACCGGGGAGGACGTGTGGTTCAACCAGGCGCACCTGTTCCATGTGTCGAACCTGCAGCCAGAAGTGCGCGAGTCGTTGATGGACATCGTCGAGGAAGAGGACCTGCCGCGTAACGTGTATTACGGCGACGGTACGACCATCGAGGATTCGCTGCTCGATGAAGTGCGTGGGGTGCTGGATGAATGCACCATCAGCTTCCCTTGGCTGGAGAACGATGTGCTGATGCTGGATAACATGCTCGCGGCGCATGCGCGGTCGCCGTTTACCGGCAAGCGCAAGGTGGTGGTGGCGATGGCGCAGGGGCATAGGGAGGTGTTGGGCTGACAGGTGTTCGCCTTGGCAGGTGTGGCGCCTGTGAGATCGAGCGCCGCCCGCGCGGCGCATCGCGAGCGAAGCTCGCTCCTACATCTGTTTCGGGCCAGTATTGCCTGTGCCAGCGCGCGCGGCCGCCTTGTTTGTCCCACACGATATCCAGTCGAACGCCAAGGGGCCGCGCGCCAATGCCTCAGGAATAATTGGCCCGAAACAGATGTAGGAGCGAGCTTCGCTCGCGATGCGCCGCGCGGGCGGCGCTCGATCTCATAGGCGCTGAACCTGTCATGGCGAACACCTGTCAGCCCTGACGCATTCTCAAGACATGCCCCCAGCAACCTACAAAAATCCCAGACTCTTCCTACGCCTCGGGACTGGCAACTCCACCCCCTGCGAAATACCCTACAACCTCTGTCGACACGCGTCTGATTGTTCCTGCAAATCCCGCACTCTAGGCTTTGCCTGTCGCTGACGGTTCAGCGATCGGGTGTGGAAACCTGGCAAGACATATGATGATTGTTGACACGACAGCTGTACGCGGGAGGCTTTCGGGCCTACCGGGTTCATCATATGCCTGGTTTTCCACCCCGTGTGCAGCTGTCACCCCAATGTGTGGAAACGGACGGGTGGCACATAACTCATATGATGACCATTCCATGACCGACGAAACCAAAACCACCCCCGGTGTCACCTACTTCTACCAAGGCGAAGGCCAAACCCATCCGCTGTTCCGTATCGCTGAGGGCATCCCCTGCCGCAGCGCCCGGGAGCAAGCCTCGGAACTGATGGGCTATGCACGCGACTTGTCACTGACCGGTTTGATGGACGGCGATCAGCAGATGCTCTGGGCATCGCATTACTTCGCAGCCATGGCCAAGGCGCTGCTGGATGATGCCGAGTTGGGTTTGCTGCGCTGATCCTTGTATTGGCTGGGCTGGCCCTTTCGCGGCTAAAGCCGCTCCTACAGGGATTGTGCATGCCTCAGGTTAAGCAGAATGCCGCAGGGTATGCACAACTCCTGTGGGAGCGGGCGTGCCCGCGAACACCGGCGCAGCCGGTGCCATACAATCAGTGGCAAACCGACCTTTACGTCATTTAGTGGTTGGCATAATGAGAAATTAGTGCAAGTAGAGCGGCGGAGGGCGACCAGCTGATAATTATCCATAGCCCGTTTGCCCAAGTAATTTGAGCGTTCCGCAGACCTGTTGGGTCACCTTCATAAGCGTTGGCTGCTTGCTGAATTTGCACCAGCGCTACCAAGGTTAAAGTCACAGACGTGACCAGAAGCGCGAGCGGCAGCATGAACATGTTATAGAGCGATTGGCTTTCCTCCGGCTGGTCGGGTGCCCAGAATTGCCAGCTCACGAAGAGCAGGTAAGGTACCCAATATCTCAATGTCACTCCAAGCGCTGTACCTTCGACGGTCAGATCCAATTCTTTGCTATAGGTGATTGCTCTTTTCATTAGGGGGTAAATCAAGAAAGAGCCAAACACGCCGCAGAGCAACGGGATTAGAGCGAACCCGCTTTGTCCTCGGATAAGTCTCCAGTGGCAATAGCTCCAATAGGGTATATAAAGGCCCCAGGTTAAGCAGGTCATGGTGATCAGCTTCGATGTAGAGACTACGTGAAGTCGGTGTTTTTGAATGCGCCGGTTTGCTTGAGGTTCGGTGTTATATGAAAGATTTGAGTTCATCTGTTTTGTCTCTCAGTCTAGCAGTTTCATCAGGTAATAGATGGCTATCCAAGCGATGCCGATGGTGTTTAGTGATGATGCAATAAGAATTTTTCTTCTTAACTTCTCAGGGAATTGTAAATGGTCTTGCTCATCCAATAGCCCGCTGCGAATGCTTGAGGCGGGGGACCCAATGGCGCCAGCGATTACAGAAATAACTAGAATTCTGGAACCTATTTTTTTCTCTCCCCACATGCCGGTCGCAAATGGAAGGCACGCGCTCCGTTGGAGTGCTGAGGTCATTTCTTTATATTGGCGAGAGCACGCAATGTGAAGGTCAGATACAAGCCCGATTAAGGCGAGGCAGATAGGAGTGCCTAACAGAAATAGTCTTAGTTTTACATCAAGATGCTCAATCATTTTGAAAATCTCGAAGCTCTGTTGTGGTTATGTTATGAAATAGTTTATGATTAGCCAGCTAAAACCGGCGGTGTTAAGCCATGATGCGATAGTGATTTTGGCTTTCAGATGTTTAGGGAACTGCTCAAAATCCCGGGCATCAAGCGAGCCTTTTCGAATGCTGGAGTTTGGCAGTGTGATAGCACCCGCTATCATGAACGTTACCAGCATTCTTGAACGTACACTTTTCTCTCCCCAAAGTCTGACGGAATATGAGAGGCATGGGCTTCGGTGGAGTGCTGCGGTCATTACTTCATATTGACGAGAGCATGCGATATGAAGATCCATCGCGAGTGCGGTTAGGCAGAGGCAGAAAGGGGAAGCGACTAAAAATAGTTTTAGCTTGATGTCGAGATGATCAATCATCTTGAAAAGCCTCGAAAATTATTTCGCCGATTTTTTCACCGCCTTTCATGCCTGCAAGGCTTCCCGCCAATGCTCCTCCGCCAGTGATAACTATTCCGCATACCAAGCTCGCAGGACCTGCTCTCCAACAAACTTGGGTTGCGGCCTTTCCTCCCATCTTTGCGCCAAACCATCCCCCGGCTAAGCCGCCAGAAAAATTTCCCGCTTCAGTAACTCGGACTTTTTCACAGGCCTTTGTATTGCCAGCCTGGCATACTTCGGAGACTTTTATTGCTGAGCCAATTCCGCCAACAGCAATACCGATGCGCCCTCCGTGTTTCAAGTATTTAGCCATTTTGGCCAGCTTGTTTAAGTGTGTCGAGTAGCCAGGGATATGTCCTGGGGCGCCAGCTTTGCTCCAATGGTGCACCAAGCTTCTCGACGAGATTCCCAAGTCTCGTCGTAGGCTTTCATAGTTGCCAAGGTTGAGGTGTTTGTTCAGAACAGTCGCATTCAGGTTTGTGCTTAATTTTTTGAACAGTTTTTGACGTTCCGAAAAAAACTCTGGATGGCGAAGATGCCCATGCTTGATGAATTGCTGTCTATGCAGGTCTTCAATTTTTTGCAATGTGACGCTGATTTCATCCAACGATTTGGCAACCATCGCCTCAGTCACCCCCATAGCCAAGCTCACATCGCTGAGTAATCCGGCAATTTCGGCCTGATGGCGCACCAAGAAGTCAGCTTCTTCCGCTGTGAGATCTGCCAAGTCCTCCCGCGCCTGTTTCGCCGCACTCATCGCAAAATGCTCTTCCCGAGTGCACACCGGGCGCCTCAAGCCATCACCAATGACAAAGATCTCACCTGCCTTGAAACCACGCTGATACGTCGGGTTCAGCCGCTCCAGAATCGACCGAGGCAGGTTGGCCTGCGGCGCGCCCAGTTCTGCCAGGATTTCCTGATACGTCATGCAGCGCGGAACGATGTAGAAGCCGGGCTCCATGCCTTGAGGAGTGGGCGAGGGCTGAACCACCTCAGGCTGATAGGTACTTCTTGCCGGGTTACCCGTCCGGGCCTGTGCTGGTGCCTCACGAACAGGCTCAGGTGCGGGTGCCCTGCGCGAAGCCGGAGGTGCGTACCCACTTGCAACCAGGCGATTGCTGCCCTGTGGGCACCCGCATTGCACCAGTGCTCCGTCCAGAGCCGTGGGAATACCATCCTGCCGCCAGCGGACTTCGCCCTCGACGATGGTGCCCGCTTGTCCACATAGCGGGCAGGGTGTGGTCGGGTCGCCTTGAAGTAGCCAGTTGCGGCCATGCACACGGCCCCTGGCTTGGCTGGCAATGCAGATGGCGCCTGTGCTGGTTTCGTCGCCGTCCAGGCCTTGGTATCGGCCGAAGATGTTCATGCGCATGCTCATGGCTCGCCTCTTTTTCAGGTGGAAGCCAGGAACCTAGCAGGCTGTGGGCGTGTATTTTCGGGGTGGGGAGGGTTTAGGAAGGGTCCTACAAGGAATAGAGATTTGGACTACGTGATTTTATTGATGGCAATGCCGGCCTCTTCGCGGGCATGCCCGCTCCCACAGGTAGTGCACAAGCCTCGATAGCTGTGGTGTACCTGTGGGTTTTACCCGCGAAGAGGCCGACAAGGCCACCGCCACAGCCCTGCAGTCCCGCCACTAAATCAACCCCCCACACCTTCGTCTGACAGTTACCGCTCGACTGCCAGGACACCGCTCGACATGAATGCCGACCAAACGCTCAAGCTCGCCCGCCGCTTCATCGAACTCAGCCCCGACAAGCGCCGCCTGTTCCTCAAGGCGCTGCAGGGCGAGGGCATGGATTTTTCCGTGCTGCCGATCGCGCCCGGGGTGGAGGTGGCCGAGCGTGACCAGCTGTCGTACGCCCAGCGGCGCATGTGGTTCCTCTGGCAGCTCGACCCACAAGGTGCGGCGTACAACCTGCCCATGGCCGTGCGCCTGAATGGCCCACTGGACCTGGCTGCCCTGCAGCATGCCTTCGATGCCCTGGTGGCTCGCCACGAAACCCTGCGCACCCGCTTTGTCGCCGACGGCGATGACGTGCGCCAGCAGGTCGATGCCAGCGCCGCCCCGTTGCAGCTGCACCAGGATGCCCTGGCCGGCCTGGACGAGGTGGCCCGTCAGGCCGCCATCGAAACCATCGCCGAAGCCGAAGCCCTGGCCCCCTTCGACCTGGCCTGCGGCCCGCTGCTGCGTGTACGCCTGCTGCAACTGGCCGCACAGGAGCACATCCTGCTGCTCACCCTGCACCACATCGTCGCCGACGGCTGGTCGATGAACGTGCTGATCGACGAATTCCTGCACCTGTACGACGCCGCCGTGGCCGGCAGCGAAGCCCGCCTGCAACCGCTGCCGATCCAGTACCGCGACTACGCCCTGTGGCAGCGCAGCTGGCTCCAGGCCGGTGAGCAGGAGCGCCAGCTGGCCTACTGGCAGGCGCGCCTGGGCGACGACCATTCACCGCTGGCGCTGCCACTGGACCGCACCCGCCAGGGCCGCCCCAGCTATCGCGGCGCGCGCTACGAGTTCCCCATCGCCGCCGATGTCGCCGAACGCCTGCGCGGCCTGGCACGCAAGCATAACGTCACCCTGTTCATGGTCCTGCTGGCCGCCTTCAAGCTGTTGCTGCAGCGCTACAGTGGCCAGTCGGCGATCCGCGTCGGCGTGCCTATCGCCAACCGTAACCGCGTCGAAAGCCAAGGGCTGATCGGCTGCTTCATCAATACCCAGGTACTGCACACCGAAATCGACCCTTTGCTGGACATCGCCGGTCTGTTGCAGCGCGTGCGCGAAACCGCCGTGGGCGCGCAAAGCCATCAGGACCTGCCGTTCGAACAACTGGTCGAAGCCCTGGACCTGCCGCGCAGCAGCGAAAGCCCGCTGTTCCGCGTGCTGTTCAACCACCAGGCGCAGGTGGCGGATGTGCAGGCCATCGAGACCCGCTCCGGCCTGAGCCTGGCGCCTGTCGCGCTGGCAAAGCACAGCGCCCGCTTCGACCTCGCGCTGGATACCCATGAGCGAGCGGGGCAGCTGCACGCAGCGTTCACCTATGCGACCGACGTGTTCGATGCGGCCACCGTCGAAGCCCTTGGCGAGCAGTGGCTGGCCCTGGTACAGGCATTGGCCGACGAAGCGGGTGGCGCAGTCGGCGAGTTGCCATTGCCAGGCCTGGCCCCTGCCATTGGCGCGCCTGTGCAGGCTGACGCAACGCTGCTGGTCCACCAGCGCGTTGCCGCCGCCGCCAGGCGCCACCCCGAGCGCACGGCGGTGATGGCTGCGGGCGAGCAGGCCAGCTTCGCCGAGCTCGATGCCCGCGCCGAGGCCATTGCAGGTCGGCTGGTGGAAGCCGGAGCAGGGCCGGACACACTGGTCGGCGTGCTGGCCGACCGCAGTGTCGGCATGCTCGCCAGTATCCTCGGCGTGCTCAAGGCCGGTGGCGCCTACCTACCTCTGGAGCCTGAGCAGCCGGCCGAACGCCTGGCCTACATGCTTGCCGACAGCGGCGCGCGCCTGCTGCTGGCGCCCGATGACTGGCAGGCCGAACTGCCCGAGGGCGTGCAGCGTCTGGACTGGGCACAAACCGGCAATGGCCGCGCCGCCCGCATCGTCCCGGCGCCGGCCAACCTGGCCTACGTGATCTACACCTCCGGCACCACCGGCCAGCCCAAGGGCGTGGCGATCAGCCACGGCGCCCTGGCCAACTACGTCGAAGGCATCGCCGCGCGCCTGCCGGTCGAGCGTATCCGCAGCATGGCCCAGGTCTCGACCCCGGCAGCCGACCTTGGCCACACCATGCTGTTCGGCGCCCTGTGCGGCGGCCACACCCTGCATTTGCTGCTACGCGAGCAGGTGCTGGATGCCGAAGGCTTCGCCGCCTACCTGGCCGAGCACCAGGTAGACGCGCTGAAGATCGTACCGTCGCACCTGGAGGCCATGTTGGTGGCAGGCCGCTCGGCGCTGCCGGCACAGTGCCTGGTGCTCGGCGGCGAGGCCATCAGCCCGAGCCTGCTGGGCAAGGTCCGCAACCTGGCCCCGGCGCTCAAGGTGTTCAACCATTACGGTCCGACCGAGACCACCGTCGGTGTGCTGGTCGCCGAGCTGAACGAGCAGGCCAGCCTCGGCCAGCCGCTGGCCAACACCCGCGTCGCGGTGCTCGACCACTGCCTGCAACCCCTGCCGACCAAGGCCAAGGGTGAGCTGTATATCGGCGGCGCCGGCCTGGCCCGTGGCTACCTGAACCGCCCGGCACTCACCGCCGAGCGCTTCGTCCCCGACCCGAGCGGCAGCCACGGCCAACGCCTGTACCGCAGCGGTGACTGGGTACGCCAAGGCAGCGACCTGCAGTTTGCCGGGCGCATGGATGGCCAGGTGAAGATCCGTGGCTATCGCGTGGAACTGGCCGAAATCGAAAACCGGCTGCGTGCCCTGGATGGCGTTGCCAATGCCCTGGTTCGCGTGCATGGCCAGGCGCCGCAACTGCAACTGGCTGCCTGGCTGGTGCCCAGCCAGATGCCGGCCGACAGCCTGGCCTGGCAGGAATCGATCCGCGCCAGCCTCAAAAGCCTGCTGCCCGAGCATATGGTGCCGACCCACCTGATGGTGCTGGAGCACCTGCCGGTCACGGTCAACGGCAAGGTCGATGTCAAGGCGCTGCCGGAGCCCGTCGCCACCCAGGTGGCCTACCAGGCGCCGCAGACCCCGCTGCAAACGCAATTGGCGCAGATCTGGGCGCAAGTCCTGCAAGTACCGCAGGTAGGCCTGAGCGACAACTTCTTTGCCCTTGGCGGCCATTCGCTGCTGGCCACCCAGGCGGTATCGCGGATACGCAAGCAACTGGGCGTGGATATCCCGCTGCGCACCCTGTTCGACACCGTCGACCTGCAGGCCTTTGCCCAGGCTGTGGCCGAAGGCGAGCAGGGCGCGGGCCTGGACATCGAAATCCTCGACCGCCAGCAACCCCTGCCGGTGTCCCGTTCGCAAAACCGCCAGTGGCTGTTCTGGAAGCTCAACCCCGAAAGCCTGGCCTACAACACGCCGATGGCCGTGCGCATGCAGGGCCACCTCGACCGCGCCGCCGTGCAGGCCGCACTGGATGCCTTGGTGGCCCGCCATGAATCGTTGCGCACGGTGTTCGTCGAGGCCGACGGCCTGCCCTGGCAGCGCATCTTGCCGGCGGCCACGGTCCCGATCGGTTTCGAAGACCTCAGCGGCCAGGACCACGCCGCGCAGATGCGCAAGCTGGAAGCCGAAGCCTTCGTGCCGTTCGACCTGGAGCGCGGTCCGCTGCTGCGTGCCCGGCTGTTCAAGGTGCATGCACAGGAGCACCTGCTGTCGCTGACCTTGCACCATATCGTTTCCGATGGCTGGTCGATGAGCCTGCTGGTGCGCGAGTTCGCCGCCGCCTACAACGCCGCCGCCACGGGCCAGGCGCAAAACCTCGAGCCGCTGCCGGTGCAGTACGCCGATTTCGCCGCCTGGCAGCGCAAGTGGCTGGCCGAGGGGCAGATGCAGGCGCAGATCGGCTACTGGAAGGCCCGCCTGGAGGACGACTTCGAAGTGCTGGAACTGCCCGCCGATCGCATTCGCCCACAGGTCAAAAGCTACCAGGGCAGCCGCTTCGACGTGCGCCTGCCGCAGGCCCTCACCGAGCGCCTGCGGGCACTGGCGGTGGCATCCAACACCACGCTGTTCCATGTGTTCCTGGCGGCGTATGCCATCGTGCTGTCGCGCTACAGCCGCAAGGGCACGCTCAACATCGGCGTGCCGGTCACCAACCGCAATCGCCTGGAGCTGGAAGGGCTGATCGGCTTCTTCATCAACGTGGTGGTGGCCCGCATCAGTGTCGATGGCAGCCAGCCGTTCCCGCAATTGCTGGCGGCGATCAAGGAAACCACCTTGCAGGCCCAGGCCAACAAGGATGTACCGTTCCTGGAGGTAGCCGAAGCGCTGTACCCGGAGCGCGACCAGGGCGTGAACCCGTTCTTCCAGGTGCTGTACAACCACCTGCGCGACCTTGGCGAGCAGGTTTCCAGCGATGCCTTGCACGGCCTGCAGGTCAAGGAAGTGGACCTGCAGGAGCCGGGCGCGCAGTACGACATTTCGCTCAACACCCTGGAGCGCTCCGATGGCGTAACCGCTTCGTTCAACTATTCCACCGACCTGTTCGATGCCGCACGCATCGAGCGCATGGCCGGGCATTGGCAAGCACTGCTGCAAGCCATCTGCGCCGAACCGCAGCGCTGCATTGCCGAACTGGACTTCCTCGGCAGTGCCGAACGCCAGCAGCTGACCTACGGCTGGAACCCGGCACCCCAGGCTGGCAGTGGCTTGTGCGCGCACCAGTTGCTGGAGCGCCAGGCGCGTGAGCGGCCGGATGCGCTGGCGCTGATCTTCGACGACCAGCAGATGACCTATGCCGAACTGGACCGCAGCAGCAACCAGCTGGCCCACCGCCTGCGGGCGCTGGGCGTGGGGCCGGATTGCCTGGTCGGCGTGGCCGTCGAGCGCGGCCTGGGCATGGCCCTGGCGCTGGTCGCCATTCACAAGGCAGGTGGCGCTTACGTGCCGCTGGACCCGGACTACCCGCAAGAGCGTCTGGCCTACATGGTCGAGGACAGCAAGATCGGCCTGCTGCTGGCCGACGCGCCCTCGCGTGAGCGCCTGCACCTGGGCAGGCAACTGCCCTGCGTGGTACTGGAACCGGGCACCGAGTGGCTGCATGCCTGGCCCGCCGAGCCGCTGGCCAACCTGGCTGCACCGCACAACCTCGCCTATGTCATCTACACCTCCGGCTCCACCGGCATGCCCAAGGGCGTGGCCATCGACCACCAGGCCCTGTCGCTGTTCTGCCAGGTGGCCGGCGACTATTCGCGCCTCAGCCCGGATGATCGAGTGCTGCAGTTCGCCACCGTCAGCTTCGACGGCTTCATCGAGCAGTTCTTCCCGCCGCTGGCCCAAGGCGCCTGTGTGGTGCTGCGCGACCTGCGGCTGTGGGATACCGCCACCCTGCTGGACGAGATCAACCGCCACGGCGTGACCGTGGCCGACCTGCCGGCGGCCTATTGGCGCCTGCTGGCGCTGGAGCGCCGAGCCCCCGAGGCCTATGGCCGGCTGAAACAGATTCACGTGGGGGGGGAGGCGGTGCCGGAAGATGCCCTGCGCGCCTGGCTGGCCGATGGCCCGCCAGCGGTGCGTCTGCTGAACACCTACGGCCCGACCGAAGCCACCGTGGTCGCCACCACCTACGACTGCTCGCAGATGACCGTGGAGCAGGTCAGCCAGGGTGGCGTGCCGATCGGCCGTGCCTTGCCGGGGCGTACCTTGCATGCCCTGGACGACGGCCTGGCGCCGACACCGGTAGGCGTGCCCGGCGAGCTGTTCATTGGCGGGGCAGGGTGTCTGGCGCGCGGTTATCACCAGCGGCCGTCACTCACCGCCGAGCGTTTCATCCCCGACCCGTTCGACCCGGTTGGCGGTGGCCGTCTGTACCGCACCGGCGACCTCGGCTGCTATGACGACAACGGTCAGCTGGCCTATCGCGGCCGGGTCGACCACCAGGTGAAGGTGCGCGGCTTCCGTATCGAGCTGGGCGAGATCGAGCAGTACCTGCGGGCGCACCCGGACGTACGCGAAGCCACCGTGCTGGCCATCGACCTGCCCAGTGGCAAGCAGCTGTGCGCCTACGCGGTGCCGGCCGAAGGCTACCGCGGCGATCTGCGCCTGGCCCTGAAGCAGTACCTCAAGGCCAGGCTGCCGGACTACATGATCCCGGCCTACCTGGTGACCCTGCCGAGCATGCCGCTGACCCCCAGCGGCAAACTCGACCGCAAGGCCCTGCCGCTACCCGACCCGAACCAGCCACAGCATGACTACCAGGCGCCGCAGACCGAGCGGCAACAGCAGCTGGCGAGCATCTGGGCGCAGTTGCTCAACGTTGCCCGGGTCGGCCTGAACGACAACTTCTTCGAACTGGGCGGCCACTCCTTGCTGGCGGCCCAGGCCGTGTCGCGGATCAACGTCGAGCTGGGGCTCGACATCCCCCTGCGGCTGATCTTCAGCCACCCCGAATTGCGCGCGTTCGCCCAGGCGCTGGGCGAACAGGGCCTGTCGCTCTCCGACGACGGCCTGAGCGATATCGAACAAATGATGAATGCATTCACAGAGGCCTGACATGGAACTCACTGCCGCACAACGCATCGCCCAACGTTTCGTTGGCCTCCCCGTGGAACAACGCCAGCAGATCCTGGAAAAGATGCAGGCCAGCGGGCAGAGCTTCCGCCTGTTGCCCATCGTGCCTGCGCGCCAGGGCATGGCGCGTATTCCGCTGTCGTACGCCCAGCAGCGCCTGCTGTTTCTCTGGCAGCTGGAGCCCGACAGCCCGGCCTACAACGTGCCGATGGCGGTACGCCTGAAGGGCGCCCTGGACCAGGCGGTGTTGCAACAGGCGCTGGATGCGCTGGTGCAACGCCACGAGTCGCTGCGCACGCGCTTCGCCTCGGAGGAGGGCGAGTTCCACCAGGAAATCCTTGAGCACTGCCCGCTGGCGCTGGAACTGGTGATGTTCGACGGTGCCGCCGATGAGGCAGCGCTGAGCGTGGCCGTGGACGCGGCCCTCAAGCAGCCCTTCGACCTGCTGACCGGTCCGCTGCTGCGGGTGACCCTGCTGCGCGTGGCCGCCGATCACCACGTGCTGGCGCTGAGCATGCACCACATCATCTCCGACGGCTGGTCCAGCGATGTGCTGGTGCAGGAATTCATCCAGCTGTACAGCGCCCTGGCCGAAGGCCGGCAGGCCGAGTTGCCGGCGCTGCCGATCCAGTACGCCGACTACGCCATCTGGCAGCGCGCCTGGCTTGAGGCCGGTGAAGCGCAGCGCCAGCTGGCCTACTGGCAGGCCCAGCTGGGCGACGAGCAGCCGGTGCTGAGCCTGCCGCTGGACTTCGAGCGCCCGGCCACGCCCAGCCAGCGTGGCGCGGTGGTGCGCGTGGATATCGGTGCCGAGCAGGCCGAGGCCTTGCGCAGCCAGGCGCGCAAGGGGGGCCACACGTTATTCGTGCTGGTACTGGCGGCCATGGCGGTGGTGTTGTCGCGTTACAGCGGCCAGGCCGATATCCGCATCGGCGCCCCGAACGCCGGGCGCAACCGCAAGGAGCTGGAAGGCCTGATCGGTTTCTTCATCAACACCCAGGTGTTGCGTGTGCAGGTGGACGAGCGCGCCACCTTCGCCGCGTTGCTGGAGCAGGTCAAAGACGTGATCGGCGGCGCCCAGTCGCACCAGGAACTGCCGTTCGAGCACCTGGTCGATGCCTTGCTGCCTGAGCGCAACCTGGCCCACAACCCGCTGTTCCAGTTCAAGATCAACCAGCACGTGGCCGCCAGTGATGCAGGGCGCAGGCGCCTGGGTGCGCTGGAGGTGGAAGGTTTTGCCCGTGATGGCGGCGATGCCCGCTTCGACCTGGCGTTCGACTTCTCCGACAAGGCCAATGGCATCGAAGGCTACTTCACCTATGCCACCGACCTGTTCGAGCAGGCCACCATCGAACGCATGGCCGCTTCGCTGCGCCAGGTGCTGGATGCGCTGATCCGCGACCCGCAGCAGGCAATCGTCGACAGCCCGGAAATGGCGATGCTGCTGCCGGCGACCACCCAGGCCTACCCGCAGGGCGACTTCCTCACGCTGTGGCGCCAGGCCATGGCGCAAGGCCAGGCTCATGGCGGCGTGCGTGCCGGTGACCGGTTCTTGACCCAGGCCGGGCTGGAGGCAGCGTCCAATCGCCTGGCCGACTACCTGCGCCAGCGCGGTGTCGGTGCCGGCAGCATCGTTGCCCTGTGCCTGCCGCGCTCCATCGAGTGGATTGGCGCCTTGCTCGCAGTGCTCAAGACCGGCGCCGCCTACCTGCCGCTGGACACCCAGCAACCGCAGGAGCGCCTGCAACAACTGGTTGCCGACAGTGGCGCCGCCGTGCTGATGCACGAACCGGGCGACCTGCGCTTTGCTGGCCTGGACGGCGTGCAGCTGATTGCCTGCGATCACACCGCCTGGGCTACCTGCAGTGACAGCCCGGTCGAAGTGGCCATCGCCGCCGAACAACCGGCCTATCTGATCTACACCTCGGGTTCGACCGGCCAGCCGAAAGGCGTGGTGGTCAGCCACGGCGCACTTGCCAGCTACATTCAGGCGGTGCTGGAGCGCCTGCAACTGCCGGCCGCAGCGAGCATGGCGATGGTCTCCACCACCGCGGCCGACCTGGGCCACACCGTGCTGTTCGGTGCCCTGGCCTCGGGCCGCCTGCTGCATCTGCTACCGCAGGAACTGGCGTTCGACCCGGATGGCTTCGCCAGCTACATGGCGCAGCACCAGGTCGGCGTGCTCAAGCTGGTGCCGAGCCACCTGCAAGGCTTGCTGCAAGCGGCTCGCGCCGCCGATGTGCTGCCCGCCGAAGCGCTGATCCTGGGGGGCGAGGCATGCAGTTGGGGCTTGTTGGAAAAGGTCCGCGAGCTGCGCCCGGCCTGCCGGGTCATCAACCACTACGGCCCGACCGAAACCACTGTCGGCGCGCTCACTTTCGAGCCGGGTCAGCCGCTGCCAGGTTGCCGCACGGTGCCGGTCGGGCGCCCGCTGGGCAACGCCTGCGCCCAGGTGCTGGATAGCTACCTCAACCCGTTGGCGGCGCAGGTGCCCGGAGAGCTTTACCTGGGCGGGCAAGGCGTCGCCCAGGGCTACCTGGGCCAGCCAGCGTTGACCGCCGAACGCTTCGTGCCGACCGAGGGTGGTGCCCGCTTGTACCGCACCGGCGACCGCGCGCGGCTCACTGCCGATGGCCTGGTCGAGTTCATTGGCCGTGCCGACGACCAGGTGAAGATCCGTGGTTATCGTGTGGAGCCGGGTGAAGTCGGCCGGGTGCTGGCCGGCCTGCCCGGTGTCAGCGAGGCCGTGGTACTGGCCTTGCCGCTGGAGGGCGACGCCGAGCGCCTGCAACTGGTGGCCTACGGGGTAGCCAACGCAGGCGTGACCGTGCAGCAGTTGCAGGCGCAACTGCAGGCGCGCCTGCCGGACTACATGGTGCCCGCGCAGATACTGTTGCTGGAGCGCCTGCCACTGACTGCCAACGGCAAGCTCGACAAGCGCGCCTTGCCGGCACCGGGCGCGGTCAGCCGTGGCTATGTGGCGCCGCAAGGCGATATCGAGGAAAAGCTTGCCGGAGTGTGGGCCGATGTGCTCAAGCTGGAGCAGGTCGGCAGCACCGACAACTTCTTCGAACTGGGCGGCGACTCGATCCTCAGCCTGCAGATCATCGCCCGGGCCAAACGCCAGGGCATCAGGATCACCCCCAAGCAGCTGTTCGAACAACAGACCATCGCCCAGCTGGCCCAGGTAGCCAAGCGCATCGAGCCCAAGCAAGCGGTTGCGGCCGCAGCCGTGGACACCGCCACCAGCGGTGAGGTGGCATTGCTGCCGGCCCAGGCGCGCTTCTTCGAGATGGAGATCGCCCAGCCGGCGCACTGGAACCAGTCGGTGCTGCTCAAGCCGGCCAGCCCGGTGCAGGTGCAACACCTGGAGGCAGCCCTGCGCGCCGTGGTCGAGCAGCACGATGCCCTGCGCCTGCGTTTCAGCCGTGGCGAAAGCCAGTGGCAGGCGCGCTTCCAGCCGCTGGCCAATGCACCACTGCTGCGCCAGCGCAACCTGGCCGCTCTGAATGAACTGGACGCCGCCGGCAACCAGGTGCAGGCCAGCCTGAACCTGGAGCACGGGCCGCTGCTGAGTGCCGAACTGTTCGACTTCGCCGATGGCCAACAGCGTCTGCTACTGGTAGTCCATCACCTGGTGGTCGACGGCGTGTCGTGGCGGGTATTGCTGGAAGACCTGCAAGCGGCCTACCGGCAACTGCTGAACGGCCAGGCCGTGAGCCTGCCCGCCAAGACCACCTCGGTAAAAACCTGGGCCGAGCGCCTGGTCAGCCATGCCGGCAGCCCGGCGCTGCATGCACAGCGCGACTACTGGCTGCAGGCCCTGGCCGGCGACCACGGCGAACTGCCGCGTGACAACCCGCAGGGCAGCCTGGCCAACACCCATGTCCGCTCCGCCGCCACGCGGCTGGATGCCGAGCGCACCGCCAAGCTGCTGAAACAGGCCCCGGCGGCCTACCGCACGCAGATCAACGACCTGCTGCTGACCGCGCTGGCGCGCACCCTGTGCCAGTGGAGCGCACGGGACAACGTGCAGGTACTGCTGGAAGGCCATGGCCGCGAAGACCTGTTCGACGACCTCGACCTCAGCCGCACCGTGGGCTGGTTCACCAGCCTGTTCCCGGTGCGCCTCACACCCGCCCAGGACCTTGGCCAGTCGATCAAGGCGATCAAGGAGCAACTGCGCGGCGTGCCGGACAGAGGCCTCGGCTACGGCCTGTTGCGCTACTTCGGCGATGCTGAAGTGCGTGACCGGCTCGAGCGTGCCACCCAGGCCCGTGTCACCTTCAACTACCTGGGCCAGTTCGATACCAGCTTCGATGCCGAGGCCGGCACCCTGTTCACCCCGAGCGGGGAAAGTGCAGGCCGTACCCAATGTGCCGGCGCACAGCTGGGCAACTGGCTGAGCATCACCGGCCAGGTGTACGGCGGCGAGCTGTTCCTGGAGTGGACCTACAGCGCCGACGTTCATCACCCGGCCACCATCGAGAAGCTGGCCCAGGCCTACGGGCAGGCCTTGGCAGAGCTGGTCGAGCACTGCTGCGATACCCGGCACCATGGCGTGACACCGTCGGACTTCCCGCTGGCCGCGCTGACCCAGGCGCAACTGGACAGCCTGCCGCTGGAGCCCGGGCAGATCGCTGACCTGTACCCGCTGTCACCCATGCAGCAGGGCATGCTGTTCCACACCCTTTACGACCAGCAGGCCGGCAACTACATCAACCAGCTGCGCGTGGATGTGGACGGGCTGGATGTGCAGCGTTTCCAGCAGGCCTGGCAGGCCACGCTCGATGCCCACGACATCCTGCGCAGCGGTTTCATCCTGCAAGGCGAGCTGGAGCAAGCCGTGCAGGTGGTACGCAAGGCCGTCGAACTGCCGTGCAGCGAGCACGACTGGCGTGGCCAGCCGGCGCTGGAGCAGGCATTGCAGGCACTGGCCGAGGGTGAGCGCCAGCGCGCCTTCGACCTGTCTGCCGCGCCGCTGCTGCGCCTGGTACTGGTGCGCACGGGCGATACCCGCCACCACCTGATCTATACCAACCATCACATCCTCATGGACGGCTGGAGCACCTCGCGCCTGTTGGGTGAAGTGCTGCAGCGCTATGCCGGCCTGGCGCCGCAGGCCCAGGCCACGCACTACCGCGACTACATCGCCTGGCTGCAGGGCCAGGACGTGGCCGTTGCCGAAGCCTTCTGGAAAGCTCAGCTTGCGGCCCTGGGCGAGCCGACCCGTCTGGCCCAGGCCATCGCCGGCAGCGCAGGCGCGAGCGGTAGCGGTCATGGCGACCACCGCCTGGCCTTCGACCCTGAGCAGACCGCGCGCATCGAAGCCTTCGCCCGGGCCAACCGGGTCACGGTCAACACCCTGGTGCAATCGGCCTGGCTGCTGCTGTTGCAGCGCTGCACCGGCCAGGCCAGCGTGTGCTTCGGCGCCACGGTCGCCGGCCGCCCGGCAGACCTGCCGGGCGTAGAGGAGCAGATCGGCCTGTTCATCAACACCTTGCCGGTGATTGGCGCCCCGCGTGCCGAGCAGACCGTGGCCCAGTGGATCGGCCAGGTGCAGGCCGGCAACCTGGCCGTGCGCGAGTTCGAGCATACCCCGCTGTACGACGTGCAGCGCTGGGCGGGGCAGGGCGGTGACGCCTTGTTCGACAGCATCCTGGTGTTCGAGAACTACCCGGTGGCCGAGGCGTTGCAACAGGGCGCGCCCGGTGGCCTGCGCTTCGGCGACGTGGCCGTGCAGGAGCAGACCAACTACCCGCTGACCCTTGTGGTGGAACTGGGCACCACGCTGTCGATGCAGTACAGCCACGACCGTGCGCTGTGGAGCGACGAGAGCATTGGCCGCCTGGCTGGCTACTTTGCCAACCTGCTGCAGGCGCTGGTGGAGAATGCTGACGCGGTGGTGGGCGAGCTGCCAATGCTGGGGTTGCCAGAACAGCAGCAAATGGTCGAAGCCTGGAACGAAACCCAGGCGACGTACCCGCACGAGCGCAGCATCCACCAGCTGATCGAAGCCCAGGTGTTCGCCACCCCGGACGCCCCGGCGCTGGTGTTTGGCGAACAGACCCTGAGCTATGCCGAGCTCAACCGCCGTAGCAATCAGCTGGCGCACAAGCTGCGCGAGCAGGGCGTGGGCCCGGATGTGCTGGTAGGCATCGCCATGGAGCGCAGCCTGGAGATGGTCATCGGCCTGCTGGGCATCGTGAAGGCCGGTGGCGCCTATGTGCCGCTGGACCCGGAATATCCACAGGACCGCCTGAGCTATATGTTCGAGGACAGCGGCATCGCCTTGCTGCTGACCCAATCGCACCTGCACGAAGCCCTGCCGATCCCGGCCGGCCTGCGCAGCCTGGACCTGGATACCGAGAGCCTCGACGGCTACAGCGATGCCAACCTGAACATCGACGTGGCCCCGCTGAACCTCGCCTACGTGATCTATACCTCCGGTTCCACCGGTCGCCCGAAGGGCGCTGGCAACAGCCATCAGGCGCTGGTCAACCGCCTGTGGTGGATGCAGAAGGCCTACGGCCTGGACGCCAGCGACAGCGTGCTGCAGAAAACCCCGTTCAGCTTCGACGTGTCGGTGTGGGAGTTCTTCTGGCCGCTGATGACCGGGGCGCGCCTGGTGGTGGCCCAGCCCGGGGCGCACCGCGCCCCACAGTTGCTGGTGGAAACCATCAACCACCATGGCATCAGCACGCTGCACTTCGTGCCGTCGATGCTGCAGGCGTTCATGACCCACGAAGCGGTCGAAAGCTGCGTCAGCCTCAAGCGCGTGGTGTGTAGCGGTGAAGCACTGCCGGCCGAGCTGGCCCGCCAGACCCTGCAGCGCCTGCCGGCGGCGGGCCTGTACAACCTGTACGGCCCGACCGAAGCGGCGATCGACGTCACCCACTGGACCTGCCAGCCGGACGAACGCATCAGCGTGCCGATCGGCCAGCCGATCGACAACCTCAAGACCCACATCCTCGAAGGCTGCCTGCAACCGGCGGTGCGCGGCAGCGCCGGCGAGCTGTGCCTTGGTGGCGTGGGCCTTGCCCGTGGTTACCACCAGCGCCCGGCGCTGACCGCCGAACGCTTCGTACCGGACCCATTCAGCGACAACGGCGGGCGCCTGTACCGCACCGGTGACCTGGCGCGCTACCGCGCCGATGGCGTGATCGACTACGCCGGGCGCATCGACCACCAGGTGAAGATCCGCGGCTTGCGCATCGAGCTGGGCGAGATCGAGGCGCGCCTGCTGGAACTGCCGAGCGTGCAGGAAGCCGTGGTGTTGGCCTTGGACGGGCCAAGCGGCAAGCAGCTGGTGGGCTATGTGGTGCCTGCCGACAGCTCGCAAGACGAAGGTGCATTGCGCGACAGCCTGCGCGAGGCGCTGAAGGCCGGTTTGCCGGACTACATGGTGCCCGCGCACCTGCTGCTGCTTGGCAAACTGCCAGTGACGCCGAACGGCAAGCTGGACCGCAAGGCCTTGCCGCAGCCGGATGCCAGTCAGTTGCAGGGTGAGTACATCGCGCCCCAGAGCGATCTGGAGCAGCAGATCGCGGCGATCTGGGCGGATGTGCTGAAGCTGGAGCGGGTTGGGCTGAGCGACAACTTCTTCCAGCTTGGCGGGCATTCCCTGCTCGCCACGCAAGCGGTGGCGCGCCTGCAGATGGAACTGGGTGCGGATACACCCCTGGCCCTGATTTTCCAGACCGACAACCTTGGTGACTACGCCGCCGCCGTCAGCGCAGCTATTACCGAATGCACGGCAGACCTGGACGAGTTCCACGATTTCATGAATGAGCTTGAGGCAGTTTGAGATGAGCACCGATAACCGCAACACCGATCTGGTTCACCGCTTCATTCGGCTGCCGCTCGAGCAGCGCAAGCTGTTTCTGGAAAAGCTGGCATCCAAGGGTGGCAGCCTGGCGCAACTGCCCATTCCGCAGGTGCGCGGAGACTTCGAGCAGCTGCCGCTTTCCTACGCCCAGCTACGCCAGTGGTTCCTATGGAAGCTGGACCCGGCGAGCGCGGTGTATAACATTTCCTCGGCCTTGCGGTTCAAGGGGAGCCTGGACCGGGCAGCCCTGCAGCGAGCCTTCGACAGCCTGCTGGCCAGGCACGATGCGCTGCGTACCACCTTCCACCAACAGGACGGGCAGGTGCAGCAGGTGGTTCACCCACACCTTGCGTTGACGGTGACCTATGAACAGCTGAATGGGGCAGGCGAGGAGGCCTTGCGCGAGCAAGTGGAGCACGAGGCACGTCAAGGCTTCGACCTGGAGCATGGGCCGCTGCTGAGGGTAAAACTGCTGGCGCGCGATGCGCACGAGCACGTGCTGGTGCTGACCCTCCATCACATCATTGCCGATGGCTGGTCCATGTCGTTGATGGTGGAAGAGCTCATGCGTCTGTATGAGGCCTATAGCCAGGGCGGTGATGTGCAGCTGCCCGCGCTGCCCATCCAGTACACCGACTACGCCATCTGGCAGCGTAGCTGGATGGAGGCCGGTGAGCAGGCACGGCAACTGGCCTACTGGACCGCGCGACTGGGTGGCGAGGACACGGTACTGGAAATGCCGATGGACCGCCCGCGACCAGCGGTCAGCAGCCTCAAGGGAGGGCGGCTTGCTATTGACCTGCAGGAACAGCAGGCGCGTGCGCTCAAGCAGTTCGCCCAGCAACAGGGCGTAACGCCGTTCATGCTGCTGTTGGCCAGCTTCCAGATCCTGTTGCACCGCTATTCGGGGCAGGCTGATATCCGCGTCGGCGTGCCGGTAGCCAACCGTAACCGGGTGGAAACAGAACGCCTGATCGGCCTGTTCGTCAACACTCAGATACTGCGGGCCGAGTTCGACGTGCAGATGACCTTCACGGATTTCCTGGGCCAGGTCAAACAGCGTGTGGTCGAGGCTCAGGCCCATCAAGACCTGCCGTTCGAGCGACTGGTGGAGGCCCTGCAACCAGAGCGCAGCCTTAACCACAGCCCGCTGTTCCAGGTGATGTTCAACCATCAGACCCAGGCCAGGGGCGAGCGCCGCAGTCTGCCGGGGCTGGAACTGGAAGCTGTGGCGTGGGACAACCACACGGCCAAGTTCGACCTGACCCTGGAAACCTTCGAACACGAAAGCGGTATCGGCGCTGCACTGGTCTACGCCACCGACCTGTTCGATGCCTCGACTGCCTGCAGCCTGGCCCGACACTGGCAGAACCTGCTGACGGCCATCGTCGAGCAGCCCACCCAGCGCATCGCAGACCTGGCCCTGCTGGACGCCAATGAGCACCGGCAGATCATCGAAGACTGGAACGCTACCCAGGCCAGCTACCCGAATGCCAGTTGCATCCACCAGCTGTTCGAGGCGCAAGTGGCGAAAACCCCGGATGCCCCGGCGCTGATCTTCGGCGAGCAGACGCTGAGCTATGCCGCCCTCAACCGCCGGGCCAACCAGTTGGCGCACAAGCTACGCGAACAGGGGGTTGGCCCGGATGTGCTGGTGGGCATCGCCATGCAGCGCACCCTGGAAATGGTCGTCGGCCTGCTGGCTATTCTCAAGGCGGGTGGCGCCTACGTGCCGCTGGACCCGGAATACCCGCAGGACCGCCTGGAATACATGCTCGAAGACAGCCAGGCGATCCTGCTGCTGTCGGAGACCAGCCTGATTGCCCGATTGCCCGGGCAGTTCCAGTCGCGCACGCTGCTGCTCGACCAGCTGTCGCTGGAAGGCTACCCGGACACCGACCTGACCTGTGTGACCAGCCCTCGCAACCTTATCTACTGCATCTACACATCAGGCTCGACGGGCAAGCCCAAGGGCGTGCAGGTCGAGCACCGCAGCGTGGCGGCGCTGATCGGCTGGTCGCTGTCGGTTTACAGCCAGGCAGACCTGTGTGGCGTGCTGTTCTCCACCTCGATCTGCTTCGACTTGTCGGTCTGGGAGCTGTTCGTCACCCTGTCGGCCGGTGGCTATGCGGTGCTGGCCGGCAATGCCCTGGCGCTGCCGAACCTGGCGGCCAAGGACCGGGTGCGGCTGGTGAACACTGTGCCGTCGGCGATCAAACAGTTGTGCGAAACCGGCAGCATTCCGCCGTCGGTCAAAACCATCAACCTCTGCGGCGAGGCGCTGAAGCAGTCGATCGTCGACGACCTCTATCACCTGGAGCATGTGCGTGATGTGTACGACCTGTATGGCCCGTCCGAAGACACGACCTATTCCACCTGCACGCTGAGGGCGGCCGGTGGTAAGGCCAACATCGGCCGGCCTTTGCACAACAGTGCTGCCTATGTGTTGAGCGGTGCCCTGCAACCGGTGCCGGTGGGCGTCGTCGGTGAGTTGTACCTGGCCGGTGCCGGGTTGGCCCGTGGTTACCTGAGGCGCCCGGGGCTCAGCGCCGAGCGCTTCATTCCCAACCCCTTCGATGCGCAGGGCGGGCGCATCTACCGGACCGGTGACCTGGCCCGTTATCGGCCTGATGGTGTGCTGGAGTACGTCGGCCGGGTGGACCACCAGGTGAAAGTCCGCGGCTTCCGCATCGAACTGGGCGAGATCGAGGTGCGCCTGCAGCAGGAGGCTGTGCGCGAAGCCGTGGTCATGGCCGTTGACGGGCCCGCTGGCCAGCACCTGGTGGCCTACGTGGTGCCTGCCGATGCTGGCGTGATGGTCGATGCCGGTGCGCAATCGTTCCTGCGTGACCACCTGCGCGCTGCATTGAGGAAACACCTGCCGGAATACATGGTGCCTTCCTACCTGTTGCTGCTCGACAAGCTTCCACTGACACCCAACGGCAAGCTGGACCGCAAGGCGCTGCCACGCCCGGACGTTGCCCTGCCGGAAGAAGCCCATGTGCCGCCGCGCACACCCTTGCAACAGCAGGTGGCCGCCATCTGGGCAGATGTGCTGAAAGTCGAACGGGTTGGCCTGGGTGACAACTTCTTCCTGCTGGGTGGGCACTCGCTGATCGCAACCCAGGTAACCAGTCGGGTCCAGGAACAGGCCGGGCTGCCGGTCAGTCTGAAGGCGCTGTTCGAATACCCCGATCTGGGCGACTACTGCGCGCAGCTTGAGCAGCTCATGCCACAGGTAGACCCCGTTCAGAATGAACTGGCTAAATCCCTGGAGGCCCTGAAACGTCTAACTACGGAGGAAATTGAAAAGCTGGTTTCTTAGGAGATTTTGACTGTGCAAGAGCTGCTTGAGTCTGTAAAGCTACTGTCCACCAAAGAGCGCCAGGCCCTGGCAGCCTTGCTCAAGCAACAGGGGGTGAACCTGTATGGCGTCACCCCGATCTTCAAGCGTGAGCCTGAAGCGTCGCCGCCCCTCTCCTATGCCCAGCAGCGGCAATGGTTTCTCTGGCAACTGGAGCCTGCCGCATCGATCTATAACCTACCAGCGGCCTTGCGCCTGCAAGGTCATCTGGATGTCGAGGCGTTGCAGCGCAGTTTCGATGCGCTGATTGCCCGCCACGAAACCCTGCGCACCACCTTCAGCGAAGAAGGGCAGGGCGCCGTACAGGTCATTCACCCCGAACACACTCTGGCGCTGGATATCCAGACGCTGCAATGCGCCGATGAAACCAAGATGCGTGAGCAGGTGGAAGCCGAGGCACGCCGCCCGTTCGATCTGCAGCAGGGGCCATTGCTGCGGGGCAAGTTGCTGCGCCTGGGCCAGAACGAGCATGTGCTGGTCGTGACCATGCATCACATCGTGTCCGATGGCTGGTCGATGCCGCTGATGATCGATGAGTTGATGCAGCTGTATGCGGGTTACAGCCAAGGCCAGGAGGTGCAGCTGCCGACGCTGCCGGTCCAGTATGCCGACTATGCGATCTGGCAACGCCAGTGGATGGAAGCGGGCGAGCAGGAACGGCAACTGGCGTACTGGAGGGCACAACTTGGCGATGAGCAGCCAGTGCTCGAATTACCGACCGATCGCCCCCGTGCTGTGTCCAGTAGCCACCGAGGCGCCCGGTATGAGGTTCGGCTGCCCGAGGCCCTGGTGCATTCGCTCAGGCAGTTGGCCCAGCGTCAGGGCGCAACACTGTTCATGTTGCTGCTGGCCAGTTTCCAGACCCTGTTGCACCGCTATTCCGGGCAGTCGGACATCCGTGTCGGGGTCCCGGTTGCCAACCGCAACCGGGTGGAAACCGAACGGCTGATCGGCTTTTTCGTCAATACCCAGGTATTGCGCGCCGAGTTCGATCTGCAGATGACCTTCAGTGACCTGCTGGCGCAGGTCAAACAGCGTGCGCTGGGTGCGCAGAGCCACCAGGATCTGCCATTCGAGCAGTTGGTGGATGCCCTTCAGCCCGAACGGAGCCTGAGCCACAGCCCATTGTTCCAGGTGATGTACAACCACCAGATGCAGGCCAAGGGCAAGCAGCGCAGCGTGCCGGGGCTGCAGGTGGAGGGGGTGACCTGGGACCACGACACGGCCAAGTTCGACCTGACCCTGGACACCTTTGAATACGAGCACAGCCTCGGCGCTGCCCTGAGTTACGCGACCGACCTGTTCGATGCCGCGACCATCGAACAGATGGCACAACACTGGGTGAACCTGCTTGAGGCGATCGTGCGCCAGCCCGGGCAGCGCGTAGTCGATCTGCCGCTGGTCAGCCTGGCGCAGCAGGATCAGACCGTGCAGGCCTGGAACCCGGCCTTGACGCATTTCCCAGGCGAGCAGCCTCTTCATCAACTGATCGAGGCCCAGGTCCAAGCCGCTCCGAATGCGGTGGCGCTGGTCTGCCGCGAGCAGACCCTGAGTTACGCCGAGCTCAACCGACGGGCAAACCAGTTGGCGCACAAACTGCTGGAGCTGGGTGCCGGGCCGGATGTGCTGGTTGGCCTGGCCGTTGAGCGCAGCCTTGAGATGGTCATCGGCCTGCTGGGCATTCTCAAGGCGGGCGCTGCCTACGTGCCACTCGACCCGGAGTATCCACAGGACCGCCTCAGCTACCTGTTCGAGGACAGCGGCATACGCCTGTTGCTGACCCAGCAGCACCTGCGTGACGCGCTGCCAGTGCCGGCAGGCGTGCATACGCTTGTGCTGGACGGTGATACCGAGCTGGCCGGCTACAGCGAAGCCAACCCCGTCTGCCGGGTGAACGCGGACAACCTGGCTTATGTGATCTACACCTCGGGCTCTACCGGCAAGCCCAAAGGGACGCTGCTGCCGCATCGGAACGTGGTTCGCCTGTTTGCAGCCACTCGGCACTGGTTTCATTTCGACGCCAGTGACGTATGGACGGTGTTCCACTCCTACGCCTTCGACTTCTCGGTATGGGAGCTGTATGGCGCGTTGCTGTATGGCGGCCGAGCGGTCATCGTGCCCAAGGATGTGGCACGCTCCAGCGAAGACTTCCATGCCTTGCTGGTACGTGAGCAGGTTACCGTACTCAATCAGACGCCATCAGCCTTCAAGCCGCTTGTCCCGGTTGCCTGCGAGGCGGCGAAGGCCGGCCAGGGCCTGAACCTGCGGTACGTGGTGTTTGGCGGCGAAGCCCTGGAGGTGAGCAGCCTCAAGCCTTGGTTCGACGTGTTTGGTGACTGCACGCCGCGCATGATCAACATGTACGGCATTACCGAAACAACCGTGCACGTGACCTACCGGCCGATCACCCTCGAAGACTTGCAAAAGGGCGCCAGCAGCCCGATCGGCGAGGTGATTCCCGACCTGTCGTGGTACCTGCTCGATGCGGCATTGAACCCGATCATGCCGGGCTGCACAGGTGAAATGCTGATTGGCCAGGCGGGCCTGGCGCGGGGTTACCACGGTCGCCCCGGGTTGACCGCCGAGCGCTTCGTGCCAAACCCCTTCGATGACAACGGTGGCCGCCTGTACCGTTCGGGCGACCTGGCCCGTTACCGTACCGACGGGGTCATCGAATACATCGGGCGTATCGACCATCAGGTGAAGATTCGCGGTTTCCGTATTGAGCTGGGTGAGGTCGAAGCACGCTTGCTCGAACAACCTGCGGTGCGCCAGGTAGCGGTGCTGGCGGTGGATGGCGCCAGCGGCAAGCAACTGGTGGGCTACGTGGTACCCGTCGACGCTGGCATGCTGCAGGGGGCTGAACAGCAGGCCGTGTTGCGTGACAGCCTGCGCGCCGAACTGAAGGCCAGCCTGCCTGAGCACATGGTACCTGCGCATCTGCTGTTCCTGGAGCAGCTACCACTGACCGGTAACGGCAAGCTCGACCGCAAGGCCTTGCCGGCGCCGGATGCCAGCTTGCTGCAGGGTGAATATGTCGCGCCGCAAACCGAGCTGGAGCAGCAGATCGCGGCGATCTGGGCCGATGTGCTGAAGTTGGAGAAGGTTGGCCTTGCCGATAACTTCTTCGAGTTGGGCGGCGACTCGATCATGTCGCTGCAGGTGGTCAGCCGTGCTCGTCAGCTGGACATCCAGTTCACCCCCAAGGAGCTGTTCCAGCACCAGACTGTGCAGGGGCTGGCGGCGATTGCCCGGCAAAACACCGGTACTGCAATCGATCAAGGGCGGGTGGAAGGCAGCATGCCGCTGACTCCGATCCAGCACTGGTTCTTCGCATCGGACATCGTCGAGCGGCATCACTGGAACCAGTCGGTGATGCTGCGCGCCAGCGAGGTACTGGATGAACAACACCTGCAAGCGGCGTTGCAATCGCTGGTCGAACACCACGATGCACTGCGCCTGCAGTTCGTCCAGGAGCATGGCCGTTGGCAGGGCAGCTTCGGCGGTGCCGGGCAGGCTCTGTTGTGGCGTCGAGAGGTGGCAGATGCTGGGGCGCTGACATCGTTGGCCAACGAGGCCCAGTGCAGCCTGAACCTGGAGCACGGCCCGTTGCTGCGTGCCGTTTTGGCCGACTTGCCGGACGGCAGCCAACGCCTGTTGCTGGTCATCCATCACCTGGTCGTGGACGGCGTGTCCTGGCGGGTGCTGCTGGAAGATCTGCAACTGGCCTACCAGGCGTTGCGCAGAGGCGAGCTGGTGCAATTGCAGGCCAAGACAACGTCATTCAAAGCCTGGGCCGAGCAGTTACGGGACCATGCGACTAGCGCAGCGCTGCAAGCGGAGCTCGGCTATTGGCAGGCGCAACTGCAAGGCGCCAGCGATGTCCTGCCGTGCGACCGCCCACAAGGCAGCAACCTGGGGCGGCATGCCACCTCGGTCAGTACTCGCCTTGACCGCGAGCTGACCCGGAAACTGCTGCAGGACGCACCGGCAGCCTACCGCACACAGGTCAACGATCTGTTGCTGACAGCACTCGCCCGGGTGATCAGCCGTTGGACGGGTAACGCCGATGTGCTGGTGCGCCTGGAGGGCCATGGGCGTGAAGACCTGTTCCAGGGGGTCGACCTGAGCCGCACCGTGGGTTGGTTCACCAGCATGTATCCAGTCAGGCTCAGCCCGCAGGGCGGACTGGCCGATTCGCTCAAAGCCATCAAGGAGCAGCTGCGCGCGGTGCCCAACAAAGGGCTTGGGTATGGTCTGCTGCGCTACCAGGGCGACGCCGAGGCGCAGGCGACCCTGGCGGCCTTGCCGCGTGGCGAGATCGTGTTCAACTATCTCGGCCAGTTTGACGCCAGCTTCGACGAGCAAGCGGGGTTGTTCGAGCCAGCCAAGGAGTACCCTGGCTCCACCTGTGACGAAGATGCGCCGCTGGGCAGCCTGTTGGCACTGAACGGGCAGGTGTATGGAGGTGAACTGAAACTGGGCTGGAGCTTCAGCCGCGAAGTGTTCGACGAGGCTACTGTCCAGCACCTGGCCGACGATTATGCGCAAGAGCTGGCGCTGCTTATCGCCCATTGCAGCCAGCCGCAGCACCGTGGCTTCACGCCCTCGGACTTCCCGCTGGCCTTCCTGACGCAGGCGCAGCTGGACAACCTGCCCGTGCAGGTCGAGCAGGTCGCCGATCTCTATCCGTTGTCGCCGATGCAGCAGGGCATGCTGTTCCATACCCTGTACGAACAGCAGTCCGGTGACTACATCAACCAGATGCGCGTGGATGTCCAGGGGCTGGACGTGGAGCGCTTCCGCCAGGCCTGGCAGGCGGCGGTGAATAACCACGCTATCCTGCGCAGCAGTTTTATCTGGCAGGGCGAGTTGGAGCAGGCCGTGCAGGTGGTGCACAAGGAAGTTGTGCAGGCGCTGGTCGAGCACGACTGGCGCGGCCAGCCGGCATTGGAACAGGCACTGCAAACCTTGGCCGAGGGTGACCGCCAAGCTGGTTTCGCGCTAGACCGGGCACCACTGCAACGGCTGACGCTGGTGCGCACGGCGGATGACTGCCACCATTTGATCTACACCAACCATCACATCCTGATGGATGGCTGGAGCACTTCACGCCTGCTGGGAGAGGTGCTGCAGCGTTATGCCGGGCGGCAGGTCACGGCACAGACGGCGCCATATCGCGACTATATCGCTTGGCTGCAGCGCCAGGACGCAGCGGCAGCCGAAGCGTTCTGGAAGGCTCGGTTGGCGCCGCTGGGGGAGCCGACCCGGCTGTCCCAGGCGGTGCGCCGAGGCGCTCCACCGCAGCAAGGCCAGGGTGAGCACTATCAACTGTTCGATCGCGAGATAACCCAGCGAATCGAAGGCTTCGCGCGTGCCAACCGGGTTACCGTCAATACCCTGGTGCAGTCTGCCTGGTTGCTGTTGTTGCAACGCTACACCGGGCAGCCTGCCGTATGCTTTGGTGCCACCGTGGCGGGGCGCCCTGCGGACCTGCCGGGGGTGGAGGAGCAGATCGGCCTGTTCATCAATACCTTGCCGGTCATCGGTGCGCCGCGCAGCGAGCAGACCGTGGCCGAATGGGTTGCCCAGGTGCAGGCCTGCAACCTGGCCATGCGCGAGTTCGAGCATACTCCGTTGAACGAGGTGCAGCGCTGGGCCGGCCTGGGCGGCGAATCGCTGTTCGACAGCCTGCTGGTGTTCGAGAACTACCCGGTTTCGCAGGCTCTGCAAGAGGGTGCACCAGAGGGGCTGCGCTTCGGTCCGGTGGCCAACCTGGAGCAGACCAACTACCCCCTGACCCTGGCCGCCACCTTGGGTGAGACCCTGTCCATCCAGTACAGCCACAACCGCGCCAACTGGGACGATGTGGCTATCCAGCGCTTGGCCGAGCATTTCGGCAATCTGTTGCGGGCACTGGTCGATGATGCTACGACGGCTATTGGTGAGCTGTCGTTGCTGGGTGGGGCCGAGCGCCAACGGGTGCTGCATGACTGGAACCCTAGCGCGGCAATTACCCCGTCCGGCATGTGTGCTCACCAGTTGTTCGAGGCGCAAGCCCGTGAGCGACCCGATGCGTTGGCGCTGGTGTTCGGTGAGGAGCAATTGACCTACCGCGAGCTGGACCTGCGCACCAATCGCCTTGCGCACTTGCTGGTTGCGCACGGTGTTACTGCCAACAGCCTGGTGGGCATTGCTGCCGAACGCGGCCTGGCACTGGCCGTGGCGTTGGTTGCCATCCACAAGGCCGGCGCGGCTTACGTGCCACTGGACCCGGACTACCCACAGGACCGCCTGGCCTACCTGATCCAGGACAGCGGCATTGGCGCGCTGCTGGGCGACGCTGAGGCCATGGCGCGCATGCCGGTGCCTGCAGGCCTGCCATGCATCGACCTGCAGCCGGGTGAGCAGTGGCTGCAAGCTTTTAGTGAGCAGTCGCTGCCCTGCGAGGTTTCGCTCGACAGCCTGGCCTATGTTATCTACACCTCAGGTTCCACCGGCATGCCGAAGGGCGTGGCCATTGCTCACCAAACGCTGTCGGTGTTTTGTGACGTCGCCAGTGTCTACTCGCAGTTGACCCCGCAAGACCGGGTACTGCAGTTCGCCACATTCAGTTTCGACGGGTTCATCGAGCAGTTCTTCCCACCGTTGTCGCGTGGTGCGTGCGTGGTGATGCGCGACCAGCAGCTGTGGGACACCGACACCTTCAGCGAGCAGGTCATTCGCCATGGCGTCACCGTGGCTGACCTGCCAGCGGCCTACTGGCGTTTGCTGGCGCTGGATCGCCGCGCTGCGCACACCTATGGCCGTTTGAAACAGATCCACGTCGGCGGTGAGGCCGTGGCCCTGGACGGGCTGCAGGCATGGCTGGAGGATGGGCCGGTGCAGGTACGCTTGCTCAATACCTACGGCCCCACTGAAGCTACCGTGGTCGCTACCACCTATGATTGCTCGCGTCTGGCACAGGTGCCCGGCGCGCAGAACGGCGTGCCGATCGGTCGTGCGCTGGCCGGGCGCGTCATGCGTGCCCTGGATGATGGCCTGTCGCCTACGCCAATCGGTGTGTCGGGTGAACTGTACATCGGTGGTGACGGCTGCCTGGCTCGTGGCTACCACCAGCGGCCGTCGCTGACCGCCGAGCGCTTCATTCCGGACCCGCTGGCTGAAACACCGGGCGCGCGCCTGTACCGTACCGGTGACCTGGGATACTTCGACGAGCAGGGTGAGCTCGCCTACCGTGGCCGGGCCGATCATCAGGTGAAGGTACGTGGCTTTCGCATCGAGCTGGGCGAGATCGAGCAACACTTGCAAGCGCATCCACAGGTCCGCCAGGCAGCGGTTATCGCCGCCGACCATGCAGGCGTGAAGCAGCTGTGCGGATATGTGGTGCCTGTTGACCAAACCGTTGAAAGTGCGGATTTGTGCGCGGCGCTGAAGCAGGCACTGAAGGCCAGCCTGCCGGACTACATGGTGCCGACCTACCTGATGCTGCTCGAGCGTATGCCCATGACCCCGAGTGGCAAGCTTGACCGCAAGCAGCTCCCGGGTATCGATCAGGCGCAGGCGCACAGTGAGCATGTGGCACCGCGTAATGCGCTTGAGCGGCAACTGGCGGATATCTGGGCTGGCGTGCTGAAAGTGGCGCAAGTCGGGATTACCGACAACTTCTTCGAGCTAGGTGGCGATTCGATCATTTCGATTCAGCTGGTCAGCCGCGCGCGCCAGGCGGGTATCCGCTTTACGCCCAAGCAACTGTTCCAGCACCAGACGGTGGAACTGCTGGCTGGCGTTGCAGAAGTTGGCGTGCAAGTTAGCGATGATCAGGTCACAGGCAGCCAACCGGTATCCTTGGCTGGCCTGACCCAGGCGCAGCTGGATCGGCTGCCGGTACCCGTGGAGCAGATTGACGATATCTACCCTCTGTCACCGATGCAGCAAGGCATGCTGTTCTATAGCGCCCAGGGTGGGGACGCGGCGCTCTACCTCAACCAGACGTCGGTAGCGGTTGACGGCCTGGATATCGAGCGTTTTGCAGAGGCCTGGAAACAGGTGGTGGCGCGGCATGACATCCTGCGCACCGGGTTCTGGTCCGACGCGCAACTGACACAACCGATGCAAATCGTTCATCGCCATGCCGAACTGTCGATCCGGGTGCTTGACTGGCGTGACCGTGAGGTCGAGGCCGCGGCTTTGCAGGCCTTGGTCGACAGCGACGCCGAGCAGGCCTTCGACATGTCGCAGGCCCCGTTGATGCGGATAACGCTGGTGCGTCTGGATGGCCAGCGCATGCAACTGATCTGGACCCGTCATCACATCCTGATGGATGGCTGGAGCAACTCGCGCCTGCTGGGTGAAGTGTTCCAGGCCTATCATGGACAGGCGCTGGACACGCTTGTACCGCGCTTTGGCGACTACATCCGCTGGCTCGAGGCACAACCTCAGGCCGAGCTCGAGGCGTTCTGGACGCGCAAGCTTGCCGCGCTGGAAAGCCCAACTCTGCTGGAGCAGGCGTTGCTGCCACGGCCGGATGCCAACCTGTCAGGGCATGCAGCGCTCTACCTGCATTGGGATGCCCAGCGTACCCAGCGCCTGCGTGCTCTGGCTCAGCGCCTGCGGGTAACACCCAATACCTTGGTGCAGGCCGCCTGGTTGCTGCTGTTGCAGCGCTACAGCGGGCAACAGGCTGTCTGTTTCGGCGCTACCGTGGCCGGCCGGCCGGCGAACCTGCCGGGTGTGGACAACATGCTCGGCTTGTTCATCAATACGCTCCCCGTCGTGCAGGCGCCTGCCGCACATTGGCGCGTCAGCGACTGGCTGCGGCAACTGCAGGACTACAACCTTGAGTTGCGTGACCACGAACATGCGGCGTTGTCGAATGTTCAGCGCTGGGCCGGGCGCCCGGGGCAACCGTTGTTCGATAGCATCATCGTGTTCGAGAACTACCCGCTGGACGATCGTCTGCACGACAGCAGCGATAACGCCTTGCAGTTTGGCGCCGTGACCGAGCGAGGTGTGACCAACTATGCAATGGACCTTGCCGTACACCTGACCGATGTTCTCTCGGTGGAGTTCATGTACCTGCGTGGCAGCTTCAGTGAGGCCGCTACCGCGGTTATCCGTGGCAGCTTCGAGCGCCTGCTCGAAGGTATGCTGGACAACCCGAATGCCGCCCTGGGCAGCCTGCAAATGCTGACATCAGGGCAAGTGCAGCAGGCCAACGAGCGCAACCTGATGGTGCCAGGCACAGCGGATGTGCCGGGTTTGGCCCAGCGTATCGCCGAGCACGCTCGACTGCAGCCTGATGCCCCGGCAGTGGTCTGCGCTGGTCAGCAGTTGAGCTATGCGCAGCTTGACCAGCGTGCCAACCGCCTGGCGCACCACCTGCTTGCCCTGGGTGCCAGGCCGGAAACCACGGTTGGTATTGCCCTGGAACGCTCGGTAGAGGTGATTGTCGCCTTCCTCGCGGTGATGAAGACCGGTGCTGCCTACGTACCGCTGGACATCGATTATCCTCAGGAGCGTTTGCAGTGGATCGTCGAAGACTCGGCCATGCACTTGCTGCTGACCAACAGTGCCTTGCGCGAGCGTTTCACCGAGGTGGAGCAGTGCGTCGAGCTTGACCGCCTGGAGCTGGCAGGCCTGCCTGCCAGTGTGCCGCACGTGCCGGTGCTGGACGACAACCTGGCCTATCTGATCTACACCTCTGGCTCGACTGGCAAGCCCAAGGGGGTAGCAGTTAGCCACGGGCAGATCCGTATGCATTGCCAGGCCATTGTTCAGCTTTATGAGATGGACGAAAGCACACGTGAGCTACTGTTCATGTCGTTCGCTTTCGATGGTGCCCAGGAGCGCTGGCTGTCGACGCTGTCGTCAGGTGGCTGCCTGGTGGTCCGTGGCAATCGCTTGTGGACTGCGGAGGAAACCTGGCAAGTCCTCCATGAGCAGCGCATCGATATCGCCTGCTTCCCGCCGGCCTATCTGCAACAGTTGGCCGAGTTCGGCGAGAGCCAGCAACAGGCTGCGCCGCCTGTGCGCATTTACTGCTTTGGTGGCGATGCGGTGCCCGATGCCCTGTTCGAACTGGTCAAGCGTTCGCTACGGCCGCAATACCTGACCAACGGCTACGGGCCTACCGAGACGGTGGTCACGCCGTTGCTGTGGAAGGTATCGGCCATGCAGTCCTGCCAGGCAGTGTATGCGCCGATCGGTGATCGGGTCGGCCTGCGTACCCTGCATGTGCTCGATCAAGACCTCAATCCACTGCCTGATGGCGTGGCGGGTGAGTTGTACATCGGTGGAGAAGGGCTTGCGCGGGGCTATCACCAGCGTGCGGCGCTTACCGCCGAGCGCTTTGTCGCCGACCCGTTCGCCGACGGTGCGCGCCTTTACCGTACAGGCGACCGCGTACGCCGCCGTGCCGATGGCACCGTCGACTTCATCGGCCGACTCGACAACCAGTTGAAGATTCGCGGGTTTCGCATCGAGCCAGGCGAGATCGAAGCACGCCTGCGCAACCTGGCTGGGGTGCGCGATGCAGTGGTAGTGGCGCGTGAAGGTACCACCGGCAAGCAACTGGTTGGATATGTGGTCAGCAGTAGTGTGGTCACCACGCCGGCACAATTGCGCGAAGCCCTGCGTGCGGAGCTGCCGGATTACATGGTGCCAGCGCAACTGGTGCTGCTTGATGCGATGCCCCTGACACCCAACGGCAAGATCGACCGCAATGCGCTGCCGGCACCTGATTTTGTAGGGCAGCGCCTGCGTCTTGCGCCGCGCAACGAGGTCGAGCAAGCCTTGGCGCAAATCTGGCAAGAGGTGCTGAGTATTGAGGAAGTCGGTATGGACGACAATTTCTTCGAGCTGGGTGGCGATTCGCTACGGGTGCTGAAAATGCTTTCCAAAGTGCGTGGGCACAGCGGCTTGCAGTTGGACCTGAAGTTGCGTGACGTAATGGCCAGACCGACCATTGGTGAGCTGTCGGGCTACTCGGCTACTGAAGCCAGCCTGGACCCGGTGCTGTTGCTCAATACCCGTATCGCCAGTGGCACGCCGCTGTTCTGCCTGCATGCAGGCTTCGGCACGGTGTTCGACTACGAGCCTCTGGCGCGTCGCCTGGAAGGTGTGTGCAGTGTCTATGGCGTGCAGTGCCGCATGCTGCTGGACCGCACGTGGCAGGACGAGTCGCTGCAGGCGATGGCTATCGACTATGCGCAGTACATCCGCCAGAAGCAGCCTGAAGGGCCGTATCGGCTGGTTGGCTGGTCGCTGGGTGGCACCTTGGCGGTGCTGGTAACCCAGGAGCTGGAGCGACAGGGGCAGGCAGTGGCATTGCTTGGTTTGGTGGACAGCTTTGTGCCAAATGCGTCACATGCTGAGGTGGTCGAGGACTGGAGGGACGATTTGCAGGGTTTCCTCAGCGTGTTGCTGGGCGTACCCAAGCAACAGCTGGCAGTGCCCGCCGTGGCCGTGGGTACTGATGTTCAGTCGCTGCAGGGCGTTATTGGGCAGATACGCGCCGCGCAGGCCGGCCAGTCACGTTATGCCGATATCGACAGTGCCGAATTGGCCCACACATTTGTGGTGGCGATGCGCTTGAAAGCCTTGTCGGCGAACCTGACCAGCCTGCCGCGGACCCGGGCATTGGCAACCTGCTGGTGGGCTGGCCAGGATAGCGACCCGGCCTGGACTTTCGAAACAGAGGGGAACCATGCGGTCGAGGCGGGGCACTATGACATTCTCAGGCAGCCTGAAGTGATCGAAGGCTTGGCCATGCACTGGACGATGGAGGACGCCATGGCTGATTGAAGGACGCTGACGGGCTGACCTGATGTCATCACCCATCGCCCCGCACTGGCAGCCCGGAAGCTGCTGATGCGGGGCGATGTCGTTTACTCACAGGGTTGACGTAGCCTTGCACCCCTCGGGGCTGCGCTTGCACGGACAGGAATGACTTGCAAGGGCGGCACGCAATGTGTGGTAGCAAGGGGAGAGGAAACAGCAGAGGGCGCAGGGAGGGCGAAGCGGGGGAAGTGTGGCCAGACCCGGTGCATGTCCCGGGTCTGGCCTGTGCGGCTTAGAAGTCGTAGCGCAGAGTCACCGTGGCGTTGCGCGGCGCACCGTAGTGGCCGTAACTGCCTGCCATGCCTGCGTAGTACTTCTTGTCGAAGAGGTTGTTGACGTTCAGCGTGGCCGCCAGGTTCTGGTTGATACGGTACCGAGCCATCAGGCTGGCGACGTAGTAGTCATCCTGGGTGACGTGGCTGTTGTAGCGCGGATACTGCAGTGTGGACTTGGAGTTCCAGTTCACGCCACCGCCCAAGGTCAGCTTGTCCCAATCGCCTGGCAGGCGGTAGGTGTTCCAGAAGCGGAATGTGTCCATCGGCAGTTGGGTGGTCTGGCGAACGCCATCTGCGTCCTCGGTGCGGGAATGACTGTAGCCGGTATAGACGTTCCAGCCAGGCAGTACTTCGCCCGAGAGTTCCAGGTCCACGCCTTTGGTCTCTGCACCGTCAATCGCTTTGAAGGCATTGCCGCCGGTCGGCGCCTTTTCGGTGGTCTCCTCGGCGAAGTTGTCCCTTTGTACCAAGTAGACGGCAACGTTGGCGTTGACACGGCCATCCAGGAATTCACCCTTCCAACCCATTTCGTAGTTCTTGCCGACCTCCGGGTCAAGAGGTTTGCCGCTGGCGTCGATATTGCTCTGTGGCTTGAAGATATCGGTATAGCTGACGTACACCGATTGCTCTTCTGTCAGGTCGTAGACGAGACCGGCATACGGCGTCACTACTCCATGCTCTTTCTGGGTATCAGGCGTGATTGGTTTACCGATGATGCCCAGGCTGTAGTCGAAGCGGTAGTCGGAAGCACGCGCACCCAGAATCAGGTGCAGGTCGTCAGTGAAGTTGAACCGTCCGGCGACGTAGTAGCCGCTCTGGCGGTTGAAGATATCGAATTTGATGCTTGGCGAAAGCTCGTCTTTGCCTGGCTTGGGCGTCACGTTTTCCCAAGTGAAGTAATTGATTTTCTGGTCAGGGCCGGCGTATTCGCGGTGCTTGTTCTCATACTCCAGGTAGTTGTAGCCGAAAATGAGTTCATGAGATTGTCCAAACAACTGGAAAGGCCCTTGGAGGGAAACGTCAGCAGCCTTCTGGTATTGGTCCGCCGATGCAACGCCAGCGTTGATGGTCGTCGAGCCATCAGGTTCCAGGTACGACCTGTTGGTTCTTGTAGAAATATAGGAAGAGAACGTGTCGCGATCGACGTCCATGTACAGAGTGGAAACTTTCAGTTGCCAATCGTTGGCCAGTTGCTGCTCAAGCGTCAGTGTGTAGTTGGTGGTTTCGTAGTCATCGTAACCCCAGCGAGCATCGGAACTTTTCGAGCGGGAAAAGTTGGTGGGCTGGCCGTTGGTGAAAATCAGCGGAACGCCTGAGGCGCCATTGACCTTGTAGGTCTGTCGGTCGATACCGAAACGAACCAGGGTGGTGTCGGTAAGGTCCGCTTCCAGTACGCCGTACAGGATGCTGCGGTCCTGGGTGTACCAGTCCATGAAGGTGTGGTTGTTCTGCTGTGCGGCGACAAAGCGTCCGCGTACGTTGCCTTCTTCGGTCAGTGGGCCGGAAACGTCCGCTTCTGCGCGGTAGTAATCCCAGGAACCAGCGCCGCCCTGGATATAGGACTTGAACTCCCGCGTCGGGCGTTTGCGGATCAGGTTGACCACGGCACTGGGGTCGCCGGCCCCGGTCATCAGGCCCGTTGCACCGCGGACGATCTCCACCCGGTCATACAGGGCCACATCCAGCAAGGTGCTGGGCATGTTACGGGTCTGGTTATCCTGAAACGTGGTGACGCCATCGAACTGGTAAGTGTTGATTGCGCTGCCGCGAGAATAGATGTTGAAGCGCTCGCCCCCATCCTGGGACATGGTAATGCCAGGTGTCTCTCTCAGCACGTCGGTCATGCTGCTCAGGTGCTGGTCATCCATGCGTTGGCGGGTCACCACCGTGATGGTTTGCGGCGTCTCACGGATCGACAGGTTCATCTTGGTGGCGGTGTTGGTCACACCGGTGGTGTAGGAGCCCGTGCCTTCGGTAGTGGCACCAAGCCCCACGCTATTGACGTTGGTCGCCGAAAGCTCGACCTGGCCGGCCTGTGCGCCCGAACTGGCCGTCACCGTCACGGTGTTGCCATCGATCTGGTAACGCAGCCCGGTGCCTTGCAGTAATGTCTGCAGCGAAGACTGCAGGTCATGCCGGCCCTTGAGCGCCGTGGAACGTAACCCGCTGATGTCCTCCGGGCTGTACAGCAACTGGGTATCGGTCTGCCTGGCCAGTGCCTGTAACGCCGAGTTCATCGACTGCGCGGGAATATCCAGTGTCCACTCCTGCGCCTGCACCTGGGCAACCATCGCAGCGGATATCGCCAGGCCCACACCGATGCGTGTGAACGCGCGCTGGGGACGAAGGGAATGACGGATCAGTAATGCTTTGGCAAGCGGGTTGAGCGGGCCGGGGAGGGACTTGGACATCTATTGCGGTCTCGTTGGCAGAGGGGTTTTTTTCTATGTCAGCTATAGGACGCAGCACCTGTGAAAAACCGGAACGATTCTTATTGACGATTTTTTTAGCCGATGCTGCGTTAACCGCGTCACAACTTCACAGTTCGCGTGCTACGCGAAAGCCGAGGAAGTCACCGCGGGTGGTCTTGAGTCGGTCGTTGCGGTTGGCCGAGCGGGAGAAGATCGGTGGTTCCCCCCAGTCGTTGCCACGCATGTGCGCGCGGATGCACGTGGGGTCCTGGATCCAGGCGCTGCCGTCGGTGGGGGCGCCTTCGTAGCTGTCGTGGTAGCAGTCGGCGACCCATTCGTAGACGTTGCCGTGCATGTCGTACATGCCGAAGGCATTGGCCGGGTAGCTGCCCACCGGGGCGGTGAAGGTATGACCGTCCTTGGGGCCATAGGTGTTGGCGTGCTTGCTGATCTCGTACTTGCCCGGTTCGTCGAAGGGGAAGGGGAACGGGCCGCTGGAGCCGGCACGGGCGGCATATTCGCGTTCGGCTTCGCTGACCATGCGGTACGGTTTGCCAGTGGTTTTCGCCAGCCATCGGGTGTAGGCCTGCACTTCGTCGTAGTCGACGCACACCGCTGGCTGGCGGGGGCCTTGCTTGTAAGTGGGCTTGCTGGCTTCGCACCAGCGGCCGGGGCGGTCGTCGCCGCTCTTGATGACGGTGCCGGTGGCCTTGATGTAGGCGTCCAGTTCGCTGGCGGTGACCTGGTAGCGGCTCATGGCGAAGGGCTTGGCGAAGGTCACGGTGTGCAGCGGGCCCTCGTCGGGCTGGCGGCCGACTTCGTCGTCGGGGGCACCCATCAGGTAGCTGCCGGCGGGCAGCACGACCATCTCGGGGCAGTCCTTGCAGTCTTTGAACACGTCGCCGGGCTTGGCGGCGTGGGCGTAGGCGCTGACCAGCAGCAGGCAGGTGATCTGGGCTGGCCGGTAGAGCCAGGCGGTTACGTTCATCGGTGGTCCTCGAAACGGGTGAATGCGGGCTGCGTTTCGCATTCAGACGAGCCGGGGCGGTGAAAAATTAACCAATAGAGATGCGATCCCATGGTCGCGGCTGGCTTGAAGAAACTGGAGGGTTGCCTGAACCTCCTGTGTGCGGGTTTATCGAGGCGTCGAACCGCCGCGAACAGTCCGACGCATTGAATGGCACCGGCTGCGCCGGTGTTCGCGGGTGAACCCGCTCCCACAGGGATCGCGGCAGCTTCAAGACAATGAGCAGGCAGTTGCCCTACTGGCGCGAGGGTGAGTTTGGGGAGGTTGCCAGCTGCCTGGCACCGGGCTATAGTCCTGCCCATTGTTCTTTTCCCGAAGACCTGTTCATGCCAGCCAGCCCTTCCACCACAAGCTTTGCCATCGCGCCAGTCGCGGGCATGGTCGTGCGTGGCTGCCAGCAGCCGGTCATGATCAGTCACTATCCACCACCACCTGTCAGTGGCGTCGTAGGCGGCGTAGCTCCGCCTCCTTGCGTGGTCGTGCTGGGCTGATCGGCTTCTGGCCGCATCCCTTCGCACACGCAACCTACTGAACACGGTCGGCGACTTCCCACGCTGAAGCACACGCCGTCCGTCTGGCTTATTCGCCTTATATCAGGTGGCAATACATGTCTGTCTTTAGCAAAGCATCCGTGGCCTCGGCGGCCACTACCAGCCTGTTCGTCCTGCTGTGGAGCAGCGGGGCGATCGTCTCCAAGCTGGGCCTGGCGCATGCCAGCCCGTTTGCCTTCCTGCTGTTGCGCTCGGCGCTGGCCCTGGCCGGCCTGCTGCTGATCGGCCCATTGCTGGGGCTACGCTGGCCGCGCAGTCGCGGGGCCATCCTGCGGGCCCTGGGCACTGGCTGTGTGCTGCTCGGCGCCTACCAGATCTTCTACCTGCTGGCGCTCAACACCCATGTCACCCCCGGCATCATGGCCACGGTGATGGGGGTACAACCGATCCTGACCGTGGTACTGATGGAGCGCCAGCGCTCCTGGAGCCGCCTGTTCGGCCTGGGGTTGGGGCTTGGCGGGTTGATCATGGTGGTCTACCAGGGCATCAACCTGGGTGGGGTGTCGCTGGCGGGGATGCTGTTCGCCTTGCTGGCGCTGGCCAGCATGACCCTTGGCTCGATCCTGCAGAAGCGCATCACCGACAACCCCA
This sequence comes from Pseudomonas sp. p21, assembly GCF_001642705.1. Taxonomy (NCBI): domain Bacteria; kingdom Pseudomonadati; phylum Pseudomonadota; class Gammaproteobacteria; order Pseudomonadales; family Pseudomonadaceae; genus Pseudomonas; species Pseudomonas sp. p21. The sequence goes on along the minus strand of NZ_LWBV01000003.1, from coordinate 726,948 downwards.
TGGGCACGTTGCCGCTGCAGTACCTGGCCGGCTTTGCCATGTGCGCGTTGTTTGCACCGCTGCAGCCGCTGCATGTGGAGTGGACTGGCGGTTTCGTCGGCGCGCTGCTGTGGATGGGGCTGGTGGTCTCGCTACTGGCGACCTTGCTGCTGTACCGGCTGATCGCCAAGGGTAACCTGGTCAATGTCACCAGCCTGTTCTACCTGGTGCCGGCAGTGACCGCGGTGATGGACTTGCTGATCTTCGGCAACCGCCTGGCGCCGCTCAGCCTGCTGGGCATGGGGCTGATCGTGGTGGGCCTGCTGTTCGTGTTCCGCAAGCCCGCCGCGCGCCTGGCCGAGGCGTAGGCCCTAGCGGAATTCTTCGGGGATGGCGTGGCGCAGTACGCCTTCCTCGAAGTCCAGTACGCCGGCTTCGCGCTGGGTGAGCAGGTAGTAGAGCAAGGTGTCGAGCGAGCGCTGCGGCGGGACCTCGACCGCCAGCATCTTCACTGCCTGCTCGGTTTCGCAGTTGCAGCCGAAGTCGTGCAAGGCCGCGCGTACCTGGTCCAGGGTTTCCGGAGGCTTGACGATAACCCGGAACACCGAGCTGCCGCTGCTGCGGCGCAGTTCGGCGAACCAGGTTTCGCCGGCTTCCTCACGGGTGCCGATCAGGTCGCCCGGGGCGATGCCGTAGACATGGAAGGGAATGTTGTCGACGGCATAGCCGCCTTCCACGGCCTTGGCCCACAGGCCCTCGACCGAGGCGGGCGGGTAGCCGTTTTCGTCCTGCTCCAGGCGGAACAGGACCTTCTTGTACGCGTCGTTCATCCTGTACCCCCGCTTCAGCTGCGTGCCGGGCGCAGCACCAGCCACAATGCCAGGCCAATCAGCAGGCCGCCGTACAGGTGCGCCATCGACAACGGTTCGTCCAGCAGCCACGCCCCCCACAATACGCCGAATACCGGGATCAGGAAGGTCACGGTGCTGGCCTTGACCGGGCCGATCTCCTCCAGCAGGCGGAAGTACAGGATGTAGGCGAACGCTGTGCACAGCAGGCCCAGGCCCAGCAGCGACAGCCACACCTGCCAGCCGCCCCAGCTGGCCGGTGGCTGGCTCAGCGCGCTCCAGGCAAACAGCGGGCTCAGCATCAGGGTGGCGCCGAGCATGCTGCCCAGTGCCGACAGGCGGCTGTCCAGGCCGCTGACCCAGCGGCGGGCGAGGAAGCCGGCAAAGCCGTAGCAGGTGGTGGCCGCCAGGCAGGCGAGGGCGCCTTGCAGCAATGCCAGGTCCAGAGCCACTGGGCCGGCGCCGCTGAGGATGCCGACGCCGAACAGGCCCAGGAAGATGCCGCAGAGCTTGGCCAGGGTCATCGGTTCGCGGAAGAACAGCGCGCCGACCAGCACGCCCATCAGCGGTGTGGTGGCGTTGAAGATTGCCGAGTAACCGGCTGGCAGTACCTGGGCGGCCACGGAGTAGAAGGTGGCGGGGATACCTGAGTTGATCATGCCCAGCACCAGGCAGGCACCGAGCTTGCCCTGGAAGTCCCAGCGCACGCGGGCGGCGGCGAGCAGGGCGACCAGGCCCAGGCAGGCGATGGACACACGGAAGAACGCCGTCGGCACCGTGCCCAGCTCGGGGGCGATGATGCGCATGAACAGGAAACTCGCCCCCCAGACGGCGGCAAGGGTCAGCAGGCGGGCTAGGGCGATGGGGCTCACGACGGTCTCCGGAGGCAGGGCAGGGGCGCGAGTGTACGCCAGGGGGGGCAGGGGATTCTTGTGCTTTCTTGCGGTGTAAACCTGTGCCGGCCTCTTCGCGGGCACGCCCGCTCCCACAGGTTCTCTGCAATGCTCGCCCTGTGGTAATCCTGTGGGAGCGGGCGAGCCCGCGAAGAGGCCGGTACAGGCTCCGCAAAAACCAAGAGGCGACTAAGCTCTGTAACTCAACACTGCACCGAGGTCTTCGCATGCCCCAGCCCTGGCCCGCTGTCGAAATCGCCCGGATGATCCTCGCCGGCTTCGACGACTACCGCGACCACTTCCAGTGCATCACCCTAGGTGCCCGCCAGCGCTTCGAGCAGGCGCGCTGGCAGGATATCCAGCGTGCCTCTGCCGCTCGCATCAACCTCTATGAAGAGAAGGTCGCCGAGGTCAACGGCAGGCTGCGCCAGGGCTTTGCCGAGGACGTGCTGCTGGATGTGGAACAATGGCCACTGGTGAAGAACGCCTACATCCACCTGATCGACCCACGGCTGGACGACGAACTGTCCGAGACCTGGTACAACTCGCTGTTCTGCAGCCTGTTCAGCCACGACCTGATCAGCGACGGCTGCATGTTCATCCACACCACCCGACCCTCCATGCGCGGCCGTGAGCGCGCCGCGCAAACCCGTACCTATCGGCCAGACGCTGGGCTCAAGGGCCTGCTGCGAGCGGTGTTCACCGATTACCCGTTCGATGTGCCGTACCGCAACCTGGAAGGCGACCTGGTGCGCCTGGAAGAGCAACTGCGCGACTGCCTGCCGGACTGGGTATGCAAGGACCCGACCCTGGCGGTAGAGCTGTTTTCGCCGGTGCTGTACCGCAACAAGGGCGCCTATCTGGTTGGCCGGCTGTTCAACAGCGATGAGCAGTGGCCGCTGGTCATCCCGCTGCTGCACCGCGAAGGGCATGGTATCGAGGCCGATGCGCTGATCACCGACGAGGCTGAGGTGTCGATCATCTTTTCCTTTACCCGCTCGTACTTCATGGTCGATGTGCCGGTGCCGGCGGAGTTCGTCAACTTCCTCAAGCGCATCTTGCCGGGCAAGCACATCGCCGAGCTGTACACCTCCATCGGCTTCTACAAGCACGGCAAGTCGGAGTTCTACCGGGCGTTGATCAACCACCTGGCCAGCAGCGACGATCGCTTCGTCATGGCGCCCGGGGTGCGTGGCATGGTCATGAGCGTGTTCACCCTGCCGGGCTTCAACACGGTGTTCAAGATCATCAAGGACCGTTTTTCGCCGTCCAAGACAGTCGATCGCGCCACGGTGATCGACAAGTACCGGCTGGTGAAAAGCGTCGACCGCGTCGGGCGCATGGCCGATACCCAGGAGTTCGCCGATTTTCGTTTCCCGCGTAGCAAGTTCGAGCCGGAGTGCCTGGCCGAACTGCTGGAGGTGGCGCCATCGACCGTGGCGCTGGAGGGGGACACGGTGCTGATCCGTCACTGCTGGACCGAGCGGCGCATGACACCGCTGAACCTGTACCTGGAGCACGCCAGCGAGGGCCAGGTGCTGGAGGCACTGGAGGATTACGGCCTGGCCATCAAGCAGCTGGCGGCGGCGAATATCTTCCCTGGCGACATGCTGCTGAAGAATTTTGGCGTTACCCGCCATGGCCGGGTGGTGTTCTATGACTATGACGAGATCAGTTTCCTGACCGAGGTGAACTTCCGCCATATCCCGCCGCCGCGTTACCCGGAAGACGAGATGTCGGGGGAGCCGTGGTACTCGATCGGGCCGCATGACGTGTTCCCCGAGGAGTTTCCGCCGTTCCTGTTTGCCGACATTGGCCAGCGGCGCTTGTTCAGCCGGTTGCATGGGGAGTTGTACGACGCGGATTACTGGAAGGGGCTGCAGGCGGCGATTCGTGGAGGGAAGGTGATCGATGTGTTTCCGTATCGGCGCAAGGGGCGGTGACTTTGCTTTAGCAGGCCTGGCCCCTTCGCGGGTAAACCCGCTCCCACAGGTACGGCACAGGATTTGAAACCAGTGGGGTGCCTGTGGGAGCGGGTTTACCCGCGAAGAGGCCGTGCCTGCTTTCCACCTTCACCCTTTCAAACACTTCAATTCACTGAAATCGGTGCGCACCTTGCCCAACCGCTCCTGCAAAAACCGCCGCTGCTGCGGGGTACTCTGGTGCACCAGATCCACCAGCAAGCTGCGCGCCTGCTGCTCGGTATGCTGATAGGCCGCCCGGTACTCCGGCGTCCACAAACTCTCCTTGCGCTGCAACAAGGTCGCCAGGCGCGGCTCGAAGCTGGGGTCGTTGCGCTGGTTCATCGCCAGCAGCAATTGCTGCTGCCAGTGTGCGCGGTTGGCGATCCATTCGCGGTTCTGGTCGCCCAGCGACGCGGACCAGGCCTGCACGCGCTGCTTCTGCACCGCGGTCAGCTCGCCAAACCATGGCGTCAGGCGTTTCTCCATGCGTTCGGTACGGCGGGCGATCTGCTTGGCCAACGGCGTATCCACATACTGTTTCTGCCGTTCGCTGATGTCCTCGCGGAATGCCTCGCGCATCTCCGCTACCTGGCTATCGCTCATGCCACGCAACAACTCGGTGGCCGAAGGGGTGATTTCCTCGGCCACTCGGCCAATCGCCTCGCGGGCTTCGCGGGTGCGCTGCTGCAGGGCCTGGTCGGTCACCTGGTCGTCGGCGACCATGCCGCGTACCCGGTCCAGCCAGTCGAGGTAGCCGGGCAGCTGGGTCTTGCAATGCCAGGCCAGGTGCTCCCGCAGTCGATCGTCAAGCATGGCCTTCTGCTCACGGTTCATGGCCAGGTAGTCGCCCAGCGACCAAGGCACCAGGCGGTCGAGGTTGCGGTAGGCCAGGTCGATACGGTTGCAGGCGGCCAGGGCCAGGGCGCAGCCGATGGCGACGAGCAGGGCTTTGGACAGGCGTAGCGGCATGGGCTGTTCCTTGCGGGTGCTGGCCCGACGGTAGACGCAAGGGGGACGCTGACGGTTCCACTGCATCAGCGGTCGGGCGGCGCGCTGGCTTCAGGTGTAGAATAGCCGCCTTGTCTTGAGGAACATCGGAAATGGCTCTGCTTGGGCGTTACAACAGTTTGCAAATCGTGAAACACGTGGACTTCGGCCTGTACCTGGACGGCGGCGCCGACGGCGAGATCCTGCTGCCCGGGCGCTACATCCCGAAAAACGCCGAAACCGAAGTGGATGACTGGCTGAACGTGTTCATCTACCTGGACAGCGAAGACCAGCTGATCGCCACCACCGAGAAGCCCAAGGTGCAGGTTGGCGAGTTCGCCAGCCTCAAGGTCAAGGACATCAACGGTGCCGGCATCTTCCTCGACTGGGGCCTGTCCAAGGACCTGCTGATGCCGTATTCGGAAGAGGCGCGGCCGCTGAAGATCGGCGACTACTGCGTGGTACACGTGTACCTCGACAAGCGCACCCGTCGCATCACTGCCACTTCACGCCTGGACCGCTACCTGGACCGCACCCCGGCAGACTACCAGGTGGGCCAGCCGGTCGAGCTGCTGGTGGCCGGCGAGACGCCGATGGGCTTCAAGGCGATCATCAACAACCGCCACTGGGGCCTGATCCACAAGAACGAGGTGTTCAAGTTCCTGCGCTCGGGCATGCACGAGAAGGGCTTCATCAAGGAAGTGCGCGCGGACGGCAAGATCGCCTTGAGCCTGCAACCGGTCGGCGCGGCCCTGGCCGACAGCCTGCAGGAGCAGATCATGGCGCGCCTGGAGGCCGAAGGCGGGGTGCTGGGGGTGTGCGACAAGAGCGACCCGGCGCTGATCAGCAAGCTGTTCAACGTCAGCAAGGGCAACTTCAAGAAGGCCATTGGCGGGTTGTTCAAGCAGGGCCGCATCGTCATCCATGACGATCGCATCGAGAAGGCCTGATCAGGCCTGCACGAAGGTTCGGAAGTCCAGCTGCTCGCCACCCGGGCGGGTGTCGCGCAGCAGCGAGTCGCGGTCGGCGCTGAGGGCCAGGCTGATGGTCGAGCGGCGCTTGCCGGGGTTGCGCACTTCCATTTGTTCCTGGTGAGCGCGCAGGAAGTTGGTCGGCACCTTCAGGTGTTGCAGCTCGTCGCTTTCCGGGGTGTGCAGCAGCAGGTTGACCCAGTCGGGCTGGCCCTTGCGCAGCAGCGCCACCGGCACCTCGAACCACCACAGGTTGCGCTTGCGGTCGAGGATGGCGAACAGGGTGTTGCTGCTGGTCAGCACCGGGCGGGCCAGTGCTTCGTTGCGCCGGGCGATGGCGGCGGGTTTGTCGAGTTTCATGCAGGTTCCTGCGGGTTGACGCTATGAAGGCCTGCATTGTGAGGGGTGGCGGGTAGTGGGGCAAGGTTTGCCATCTGTTCTGCCTGTAGCGGCCTCTTCGCGGGTAAACCCGCTCCCACAGGTACACCACAGGTCTCAAGGGCAGTGGAAGACCTGTGGGAGCGGATTTACCCGCGAAGAGGCCGGTACTGGCGTAAGCAAATTCTTGCAGCATGGCCGGGATCAGCACAGCAACGGCATGGTCTATTAGACTTACCCGTGGTACTCACGAATCAAGCGGCGAAAGGAGACGCTATGATTTTCCCCGACCTGCGCGGCCTGCCCCTGCACCGCGTGCTGGTACGCACCGTCAAGGAGTTCCTCGACGACGAGATGTCGACCTACGCTTCCGCGCTGGCCTACCAGATGCTGTTCTCGCTGTTCCCGTTCCTGCTGTTCCTGATTGCCCTGATCGGTTTCCTGCACCTGCCGGACTTCTTCTCCTGGCTGCGTCTGCAATCGGAACTGGTGCTGCCACCCCAGGCGCTGGAGCAGGTGAACCCGGTGATCGACCAGTTGCAGCAGTCCAAGGGCGGGCTGTTGTCGGTGGGTATCGTGATTGCCTTGTGGACCGCATCGGCCGGTGTGCGCCTGATGATGAGCGCGATGAACGCCGCCTACGATGTGCCCGAGGGCCGCCCGGTGTGGAAGCGCATTCCGTTGTCGATCATCTACACCGTGGGCATCGCCGGCATGTTGCTGGTGGCTGCGGCGCTGATGGTGCTGGGGCCGCAGGTGATGGAGTGGATTGCCGCCCAGGTCGGCATGCAGGAGGTGATCGTCACGGTGTGGACCATCCTGCGCTGGCCGGCGATCATCATCCTGATGATGGTGGCGGTTGCGCTGATCTATTACGTGATGCCCGATGTGAAGCAGCAGTTCCGCTTCATCACCCCGGGCTCGGTGCTGGCGGTGGTGGTGTGGATCGTGGCGTCGCTGGGCTTTGCCTACTACGTGAAGACCTTTGCCGATTACAACGCCATGTACGGCAGTATCGGTGCAATCATCGTGCTATTGCTGTATTTCTATATTTCCGCTGCCGTGTTGCTGCTGGGCGCGGAGATGAACGCAGTGATCGAGCACATGTCGAGCGAGGGCAAGAACCCTGGCGAAAAGGACTTCGGTGAGCACAAGCCCCGCGAGACCATTACCGTGCTGGGCCATGAACACCCGATTCCAAGCGAGCACCAACCTTCCGAGCCTAACCCCCGATGATCCGTGACATTCTCAAGATGGGCGACGAACGCCTGCTGCGCATCGCCCCGCCAGTGCCCGACCATATGCTCGGCAGTGCCGAACTGCAGCAACTGATCGACGACATGTTCGAAACCATGCGCCATGTGGGTGGCGTGGGCCTGGCGGCGCCCCAGATCGGCATCGACCTGCAGCTGGTGATCTTCGGCTTCGAGCGCAGCGAGCGTTACCCGGATGCCGAACCGGTGCCGCAGACTATCCTGCTCAACCCGGTCATTACGCCAACGTCCAGTGAGCTCGAGGACGGTTGGGAAGGTTGCCTGTCGGTGCCCGGCCTGCGCGGCGTGGTGCCGCGTTTCAAGCACATCTGCTATGAAGGCATCGATCCCCAGGGCAACCCGATCAACCGCTTTGCCGACGGCTTCCATGCGCGGGTGGTGCAACATGAATGCGACCACCTGATCGGTCGGCTGTACCCGTCACGCATCCAGGACTTTTCCCGGTTCGGCTACACCGAGGTGCTGTTCCCCGGGCTCGACGCCAGCGACGACTGACCCCGCTGCAGTGCCACCAGGCGCTTGCTGCGCTGGTAGCGCTGCAGGCGGCCAGCCAGGGCTGCCTGCAGCTGCCGGGCCACGTCGAAGGCCAGGCGCTGGTAGAAGGGCGCAAGGTCCGGGTGGCAGAACAGCCAGGTGGGCCCGCCAGCCTGTGCCAGCGCCGCCTCGACCAACCGCCCGGCCACCCCTTGGCTACGCCGCTGCGGGTCGACGAACAACCCGGTCAGCCAGAAGCCATCGCCCACCGCGCTCAGGCTCAAGCCCGCGATGATGCCGGGGCCCCGCGCTACCCACAGCTGAGCGTCGCCCGCAGCACGCATGCGTGAGCCGTGCTGGCGGTAAAAGTTGTCCAGCAGCCGGCGTTCCGGGTCCGAAAGTTTCGAACAGTACAGATTTTCAGAAATTGCGCGTCCTACCCTGAAAGGCGGCCAGGGGCTCTGGCCTGATGTGTTGCGGTCATCTTGTCGCAGATTGTTGCATATCCGGCAAGGGTGAATGTCCGAGTTCGGGGTTCAACTATTCCAGGCCGGGAGTAGACTTTTATCCATCCCCCCTGGCAGTACGAAGCGGGATCGGTACTTCGTGCCATCTCCATCGCAGATGGCAACTTCTCCGCGCCGGTTACGGCAATAGAAGTCAATCGATCAGCTTGAATGCTCAAAAGGCAAACACACATGAAACCACTACTGATTCTTGCATTGGTCGGTATGTCCTCGTTCGCCCTCGCCGATGAGGCCAAGCCCGTCTCCAGCGAGCCCGTGGCCCAGCAGTACGACTACTCCATGAACCTGGACATCAAGCGGGTGATCAACCTGTCGACCATCCCCAACGTCTGCGAAGTGGTACCTGCAACCATGACCTACGAAGACCATCAAGGCCAGGTGCACACCATCCAGTACCGGGCCATGGGTGAGGGGTGCCAGCAGGGTTGAGCCCGCCAAGGGCCCGCCACAGCATTTTCAGCGCCTGTGAGATCGAGCGCCGCCCGCGCGGCGCTTCGCAGCACAAGGCTGCTCCTACATCTGTTTCTGGCCAGTAACGCCTGTGCCAGAGCACGCGAACGCCTTGTTTGTCCGACACGATATCGAGGTGGGCGCCAAGGGACCGCGCGCCTTTGCCTCAGGATTAATTGGCCCGAAACAAATGTAGGAGCAGCCTTGTGCTGCGAAGCGCCGCGCGGGCGTCGCTCGGTCTCACAGGCGCCACATCACCCAAGGCATACACCTTGTCGCCCCTACGCAATTCCCCGATATGCATTTCAAACCACAATCAACCCAGAATAATTTCCTCGACCTGTCGATTCCTCCGTCCCCCGTTCGACCATAGGTGAGAGCACGTTGCCCCCCCGTGCCCAATCACCCATGACCTGTCGGAGGAACCCCCGATGAGCACCGCAGTCGAAACCGAGATCCGCCAGTTGATCGAGCGCTGGATGCAGGCCGTGCGCGACCGCGACATCCCCAACATCGTCGCTCCCTATGCCGACGACATCGTCGCCTTCGATGCCATCCAGGCCCTGCAGTTCAAAGGCAAGGCCACCTACCAGGCGCACTGGGAAATGTGCATGGGCATGTGCCCCGGCCCCATGGTTTTCGATTTTGCCGAGCTTACCGTGCATGCCGCTGGCGACCTGGCCCTGGCCCACTGGCTGAACCGCTGTGGCCCGGCGGACAACGAAAGCCAGTGCGGCTTCATGCGCGCCACCGTGGGCTATCGTCGTCAAGGTGGCCAGTGGCTGGTAATCCACGAGCACTGGTCGGCGCCGTTCGACATGGAAACCCAGAAAGCCCTGTTCGATCTCAAGCCCTGAGCCGTTATCGCCAAACGCACTTTGCCAATGCCCTGGAGGTGACCATGAAATACCTGTGCCTGGTCTATTGTGACGAGGGGCTGCTGCACAGCCTGCCCGACAGCCCGGAAGACGCCGAATGCATGGCGTATGCCGAATCCATTCAAGGCTCCGGGCGAATGCTGGCGGCCGAGGCGCTGAAGCCGGTGCAGACCGCCACCACCGTGCGCATGCGCAACGGGCACATGAGCCTGACCGACGGCCCGTTCGCCGAGACCAAGGAGCAACTGGCGGGCTTCTACCTGGTGGAGGCCCGCGACCTGAACGAGGCACTGAACATCGCCAAGGGCATCCCCGCCGCGCGGGTCGGCAGTGTCGAGGTGCGGCCGGTGCGCGAACTGCAACCCTGATAGCAACGGAGACCTACCAGCATGAGCCTTGCACACCCCGCGCAAGCGCAACACGAGTTGTCCATCAGCCGCCTGATCGACGCGCCACCGGCCAAGGTGTTCCGCGCCTGGACCGACCCCCAGTGGCTGATGCAGTGGTGGGGGCCGCATGGCATGACCACCCCGGAGTGCGAGATGCAACTGTGGATCGGTGGCCTGTTCCGCACCCTGATGCGGGCGCCGGATGGCAGCGAGTACCCGAACCAGGGCGTGTTCCTGGAAATCGCCGCGCCGCGGCGGCTGGTGTTCACCGATGCCTTTGGCCCGGGCTGGGTGCCTTCGGACAAGGCCTTCATGACCGCCGTGATCAGTTTTGACGAGGAACAGGGCAAAACCCGCTACACCGCCCGCGCCTGGCACTGGAATGCCGCCGACTGCCGCGCCCATGAGGAAATGGGCTTCCACCAGGGCTGGGGAGAGAGCCTGGACCGCCTGGTGGAGGTGGTAACCCAGCGGATGCCCGACTGATGATGGCACTGGCGCAGGTACGTGCCGAGGTCGAGGCGGTCTACCGGCGCGAGTCGCGGCGCATCCTGGCGACGCTGATCCGCCTGCTGGGGGATTTCGACCTGGCCGAGGAGGCCATGCACGATGCCTTCTTCATCGCCGTCGAGCGCTGGCAGCGCGACGGTATCCCCGATAGCCCGCGGGCGTGGCTGGTCTCCACCGGCCGCTTCAAGGCCATCGATGCGCTGCGCCGGCGCGCCCGTTTCGACCGTTCCCAGGTGGACCTGAGCATGCTGCTTGACGGCCAGGCGCAGGACCCCAGCGAAGAAGAACTGCTGGCCGACGACCGCCTGCGGCTGATCTTCACCTGCTGCCACCCGGCCTTGTCCGCCGATGCCCAGGTGCCGCTTACCCTGCGTGAAGTGTGCGACCTGACCACCGAGCAAATCGCCCGGGCTTTCCTGCAAAGCCCGGCCACCATCGCCCAGCGCATCGTGCGTGCCAAGGCCAAGATCCGCGATGCGGGCATCCCTTATCAGGTGCCGGAGCTGAACGAACTGCCCGAGCGGCTGGAGAGCGTGCTGCGAGTGATCTACCTGGTGTTCAACGAGGGCTATTCGGCGTCGTCGGGCGAGGCACTGTTGCAGCAGGAGCTGAGCGATGAAGCCATTCGCCTGGCGCGGCTGCTGGTGCAGTTGCTGCCCGACCCGGAGGTGGTCGGCCTGCTGGCCTTGATGTTGCTGCAAGCGTCCCGGCAGCGGGCGCGTACCGATGGCCAGGGCAACCTGGTATTGCTGGAGCAGCAGGACCGTAGCCTGTGGGACCGGCAACGCATTGCCGAAGGCTGCGAACTGGTGCGCCAGGCCCTGCAAAGCCGGGCGTTCGGCGCCTATACCGTGCAGGCAGCGATTGCAGCGCTGCATGCCGAAGCGGCGACCGCCGAAGAGACCGACTGGGCGGAGATCGTCGGGCTGTATGACGTGCTGCAACGGCATTGGCCGTCAGCTGTAGTAGAGCTGAACCGGGCCGTGGCGCTGGCGAAGCGGGATGGGCCGGAAGTTGGCCTGCGGGAGGTCGAAGGTATTCTGGCGCGGGGTGAACTGCTGGACTATCACCTGGCCCATGCGGCGCGGGCCGAACTGTATTACCAGCTGGGGCATGTGGAGCAGGCGCGTGCGGCCTGGCGGCAGGCGCTGGCGCTGACCCGCCAGGAGCCGGAGCGCAGGCATATAGAGCGGCGGTTGCAGGCTATCGAATGATGTTGGCTGTGCCGGCCTCTTCGCGGGTAAACCCGCTCCCACAGGATTGCGTCACGGCTTGATGCTGTGAGGTCCATGTGGGAGCGGGTTTACCCGCGAAAGGGCCGGTACTGCCTGCATCAATCTTCAGCTAGCCACAAAATTCGGCGGCGAAACCAGTTCGACGGTCTGCTGCTTGCGCGGCGCAAGGATCTCGGCCTCGCCCTGGACCACCAGCTCATCATTTTGGTTGTACACATTGGTGGCGATGCGCACCTTGAACTTGGGCAGCTTCTCCAGGATTTCCAGGCGTACGGTCAGGGTATCGCCAATTTTCACCGGCTTCTGGAAGCTCATTTGCTGACCCAGGTAGATGGTGCCAGGGCCAGGCAGGGTGCAGGCCACTGCAGCACTGATCAGCGCGCCGCTGAACATGCCGTGGGCGATGCGCTCGCGGAACATGCTCTTGGCAGCGAACTCGGCATCCAGGTGCACCGGGTTGTGGTCACCGGACATCGCGGCGAACAGCTGGATGTCGCGTTCTTCAACGGACTTCTTGTACTCGGCCTTCTGGCCGACTTCGAGGGCTTCGTAAGGCGTGTTGGTGACCTGGGACATCGGGGCTTCCTTAAGCGGTAGGTGAGGGCGGCTATCATTCACTGCGCACAGGGCGGCCAAGGGCAAGCGCCTGTTCAAGCCAGCCGAGAATATCGGCGGTGACCTCGTCACGGTTGGTTTCGTTGAGTACTTCATGCCGCGCCTCAGGATAGACGCGCAGCTGTACATGTCGATTGCCGGTCGCGCGCAGGGCGTCGGCCAAGTGGGTGAGACGCTTGCCGGCACTGACCGGATCACATTCACCCCCGATCACCAGCAATGGCAGGTTCGGATCGATCTGCGCGAGGTTACTCGGCTGGCTGATCTGCGCCAAGCCTTGCAGCAGGTCGAGCCACAACTGGTTGCTGCAGCGAAAGCCGCACAGCGGGTCGTTGACGTACAGATCGACCTGCGCCGGGTCGCGGCTGAGCCAGTCGAACGCGGTGCGGTTGGGCTTGAAGGCCTTGTTGAACGAGCCGAACGACAACCACTCGATCAGCGCGCTCTTGCCCAGCGGCCCCTGGCGCCAGGCCTCCAGCCGGGCAATCAGCCGCGCCGCGCGGTACAGCGCCGCCGGTTGGTAGTTGGAACCGCTGAGGATCGCCCCATGCAGGCTGGCGCTGTGGTGCAGCAGATAGGCCTGGGCGATGTAGCTGCCCATGCTGTGGCCGAACAGGAACAACGGCGTGCACGGGTACTGCTGGCCGATGTGCTGGGCCAGCAGCCCGAGGTCGTTGACCACGGCATTCCAGCCATGATGGCGGGCGAACAGGCCGAGGCTGCCCAGTTCGGCGGTGCGCCCATGGCCGCGCTGGTCGGCGGCGAACAGGGCAAAGCCGGCCGCGCTCAGGGCATGGCCCAGGTGCTGGTAGCGCCCGGCATGTTCGGCCATGCCGTGGGCCAGCAGCACCACGGCTTTTACCGGCGTGGCCGGTAGCCATTGGTGCACGTACAGGCTGCAGTGCTCGCTGGCGGGCAGCCAGAAGGCGTCGTGAGGCATGGCGGATCCTTGTGCGCACAGGTATCCGGACAGTGTATGCACAACCGACCGGATTGCAGGAAGGGCACAAATAAGATTCACAATGTTAATGGCGGCACTTGGCGTATATGCCGCCTTGGGCTTACCTGCTAACGTCGGATCAACGCCTTTTCGCTTTCGGGCGGGCAGGTGAAAGGACTACAGGACTCACAGCAGGTCCAGGCAGAGGAACAATAATAAATGCAAGCCGACTTCTGGAATGACAAGCGCCCGGCGGGCGTGCCTTCGACCATCGACATCAATGCCTACACCTCGGTCGTCGAGGTGTTCGAGCGCTCGTGCAAACGCTTCGCCGACCGCCCGGCCTTCAGCAACCTGGGCGTGACCCTGACCTACGCGGAGCTGGAACGCCATTCGGCGGCCTTCGCCGCCTGGTTGCAGCAGCACACCGACCTCAAGCCGGGTGACCGCATCGCGGTGCAGATGCCCAACGTGCTGCAATACCCCATCGCCGTGTTCGGTGCCCTGCGCGCAGGCCTGATCGTGGTCAACACCAACCCGCTGTACACCGAGCGCGAGATGCGTCACCAGTTCAAGGACAGCGGCGCACGTGCGCTGGTGTACCTGAACATGTTCGGCAAGCGCGTGCAGGAGGTGCTGCCCGATACCGGCATCGAGTACCTGATCGAGGCGAAGATGGGCGACTTGCTGCCTACCGCCAAGGGCTGGCTGGTCAACACCGTGGTCGACAAGCTGAAGAAAATGGTGCCGGCCTACCAGCTGCCCCAGGCGGTGCCGTTCAAGCAGGTGCTGCGCCAGGGCCGCGAGCTGTCGCACAAGCCGGTGCCGCTCTGCCTGGCCGACATCGCCGTGCTGCAATACACCGGCGGCACTACCGGCCTGGCCAAGGGCGCCATGCTCACCCACGGCAACCTGGTGGCCAACATGCTGCAGGTGCTGGCCTGCTTCTCGCAGCACGGGCCGGACGGGCAGAAGCTGATCAAGGACGGCCAGGAGGTGATGATCGCACCACTGCCGCTGTACCACATCTATGCCTTTACCGCGAACTGCATGTGCATGATGGTCACCGGCAATCACAACGTGCTGATCACCAACCCGCGTGATATCCCCGGCTTCATCAAGGAGCTGGGCAAATGGCGTTTTTCCGCCTTGCTGGGCCTGAACACCCTGTTCGTCGCGCTGATGGACCACCCGGGCTTCCGCCAGCTCGACTTTTCGGCGCTGAAGGTCACCAATTCCGGCGGCACCGCGCTGGTCAAGGCCACGGCCGAGCGTTGGGAGGCGCTTACCGGTTGCCGCATTGTCGAAGGCTACGGCCTGACCGAAACCTCGCCAGTGGCCAGCACCAACCCTTACGGCCAGTTGGCGCGCCTGGGCACGGTGGGCATCCCGGTGGCGGGCACTGCCTTCAAGGTGATCGACGATGACGGCAACGAGCTGCCGCTGGGCGAGCGGGGCGAGCTGTGCATCAAGGGCCCGCAGGTGATGAAAGGTTACTGGCAGCAGCCCGAGGCCACGGCCCAGGCCCTGGATGCGCAAGGCTGGTTCAAGACTGGCGACATCGCGGTGATCGACCCGGACGGCTTCACCCGCATCGTCGACCGCAAGAAGGACATGATCATCGTCTCGGGTTTCAACGTGTACCCCAACGAGATCGAGGACGTGGTGATGGGCCACCCCAAGGTCGCCAACTGCGCAGCCATCGGCGTGCCGGACGAGCGCTCCGGCGAGGCGGTGAAGCTGTTCGTGGTGCCGCGCGAAGGCGGGCTGAGCGTGGATGAGCTGAAGGCCTACTGCAAGGCCAACTTTACCGGCTACAAGGTGCCCAAGCACATCGTGCTGCGCGAGTCGTTGCCGATGACACCGGTGGGCAAGATCCTGCGGCGGGAGCTGCGCGACATAGCTTGATACCGGGTTGGCTTCTTCGTGGGCTTGCCCGCTCCCACAGGTACTGCACAGCATTCGAGAACTGTGAGGTCCCTGTGGGAGCGGGCAAGCCCGCGAATGCCGTGAAACCGCTCTAACAGGCTGTTTATAGCCCGATCTGCGACATTTTGGATAATTACTCTAAAAATGACCTGTATTGTTCATTGAGTCATTTTTGTGACCGTGAGGCCTGTTTTGGCCTCTAGGCGACCCCAGGCAAAGCTGTTACTCTCGGCCCGCTTTCAGATGATCCGGTTTGCAACGAGCCGTCATCTCATATCAATAATAAGCGCATCGACGCGTGAATCGAACTTCGCTGTTGCTGAAGGAGTGGGCTTCCATGATCGAACATTTTTGGAAGGATAAGTACCCAGCCGGGATTACGGCGGAAATCAATCCTGACGAATTCCCCAATATCCAGGCGGTACTCAAGCAATCCTGCCAACGCTTTGCCGACAAACCGGCCTTTAGCAACCTGGGCAAGACTATCACTTATGGCGAGCTGTATGCGCTGTCGGGGGCGTTTGCCGCCTGGTTGCAGCAGCATACCGACCTCAAGCCGGGTGACCGCATTGCCGTGCAGCTGCCTAACGTACTGCAATACCCGGTGGCGGTATTCGGTGCCATGCGTGCCGGGTTGATCGTGGTCAACACCAACCCGCTGTACACCGCACGGGAAATGGAACACCAGTTCAACGACTCCGGCGCCAAGGCCCTGGTGTGCCTGGCCAACATGGCCCACCTGGCCGAGAAGGTGGTGCCCAAGACCCAGGTCAGGCACGTCATCGTCACCGAAGTGGCCGACCTGCTGCCGCCGCTCAAGCGCCTGCTGATCAACAGCGTGATCAAGTACGTGAAGAAGATGGTACCGGCCTACAACCTGCCGCGTGCCGTACGCTTCAACGACGCACTGGCGCTGGGCAAGGGCCAGCCGGTGACCGAGGCCAACCCGCAGGCCAACGACGTGGCGGTGCTGCAGTACACCGGTGGCACCACCGGCGTGGCCAAGGGCGCAATGCTGACCCACCGCAACCTGGTGGCCAACATGCTGCAGTGCCGGGCACTGATGGGCTCCAACCTGCACGAAGGCTGCGAAATCCTCATCACCCCGCTGCCGCTTTACCACATCTACGCCTTTACCTTCCATTGCATGGCAATGATGCTGATCGGCAACCACAACGTGCTGATCAGCAACCCGCGTGACCTGCCGGCCATGGTCAAGGAGCTGGGCAAGTGGAAGTTCAGCGGCTTCGTCGGCCTCAACACCCTGTTCGTTGCCCTGTGCAACAACGAGGCCTTCCGCGCCCTGGACTTCTCGGCGCTGAAGATCACCCTGTCTGGTGGCATGGCCTTGCAGTTGAGCGTGGCCGAGCGCTGGAAGGCCGTGACCGGCTGCGCTATCTGCGAAGGCTATGGCATGACCGAGACCAGCCCGGTGGCCGCGGTGAACCCCTCAGAAGCCAACCAGGTCGGCACCATCGGCATTCCGGTGCCGTCCACCCTGTGCAAAGTCATCGACGACAACGGCAACGAGCTGCCGCTGGGCGAGGTGGGCGAGTTGTGCATCAAGGGCCCGCAGGTGATGAAGGGCTACTGGCAGCGCGAGGAGGCCACTGCCGAGATCCTCGACAGCAATGGCTGGCTGAAGACCGGTGACATCGCCGTGATCCAGCCGGACGGCTACATGCGCATTGTCGACCGCAAGAAGGACATGATCCTGGTCTCGGGCTTCAACGTGTACCCCAATGAGCTGGAAGATGTGCTGGCGGCCCTGCCGGGCGTGCTGCAGTGCGCGGCCATCGGCGTGCCGGACGAGAAGTCCGGTGAAGTGATCAAGGTGTTCATCGTGGTCAAGCCGGGCATGACCGTGACCAAGGAACAGGTGATGGAGCACATGCGCGCCAACGTCACCGGTTACAAGGTGCCACGCCAGATCGAGTTCCGCGACGCGCTGCCGACCACCAACGTGGGCAAGATCCTGCGCCGCGAACTGCGCGATGAAGAGCTGAAGAAGCAGGGCTTGAAGAAGATCGCCTGATCGACCTCACCGGCCTCTTCGCGGGCACGCCCGCTCCCACAGGTATTGCGCCAAGCCAGAGGGCTGCGCTGTACCTGTGGGAGCGGGCGCGCCCGCGAATGCTTCAGCGCAGTTTTTCCAGCATCTGGTAGTACCACATCCCCGCCGCCAGCAGCGGGTTGCCCAGCAAATCCCCCATCGGCACCCGCACATGCTTGCACTGGGCAAAGGTGTCGAACTTCTCCAGCGTCCCGGTCAGCGCCTCGGCCATGATCTCGCCCATGATGTGGCTGGTGGCAATCCCGTGCCCCGAGTAGCCCTGGCAATACCACACGTTGTCCGACAGCTTGCCCAGCTGCGGGATGCGGTTGACCACGATGCCCATGGCGCAGCTCCACTGGAACTCGATCGGCACGCCTTTCAATGCCGGGAAGGTGCGCTCGATGCACGGGCGCAGTTCACCTTCGATATCCCGTGAATCACGGCCGGAATAGTTGGCGCCACCGCCAAACAGCAGGCGCTTGTCGGCGGTCAGGCGGTAATAGTCGAGCACGAAGCGGCAGTCGTACACCGCCAGGTCCTGCGGGTTGATCTGCTCGGCCAGTTCCCCCAGCGGTGCGGTGGTGACAATGCCGCCCATGGCCGGGAAGATCTTGCCCTTGAGCTGGCGCTTTTCCAGCTTGTGGTACACATCGCCAGCCAGCATCACCTGGCGCGCCTCGACCCGCCCGTGAGCAGTGACCACCGCCGGGCGCGGGCCGTGGACGATGTCCAGCACTTCGGAGTTCTCGAAAATCAGCGCCCCCAGGCCATGGGCAGCACGGGCCTCGCCCAGGCACAGGTTGAGCGGGTGCAGGTGCAGGTTGCGCAGGTTCTTCAGCGCGCCCAGGTACAGCGGGCTTTGCAGGTGCTCGGCCATGCCGTTGCGGTCCAGCAGTTGCACCTGCTCGCCCATGCCGCGCCGCCGAGCCTCGGCTTCGAATGCGCGCAGCTCGTCCATGTGCGAGGGCTTCATCGCGGCATGCAGGTGGCCGCGCTTGAGGTCGCAGTCGATGCCGTAGCGCGCCACGCGCTGCTCGATCACCTGGTGCCCGCGCCAGCGCAAGTGCCAGATGAAGTCATCGACCTCGGCACCCAGGCGGTTGCGCATCTGCGTGCGCATGGCTTCGTCGCCCGACAGGCTGCCGGTGACCTGGCCGCCGTTGCGCCCGCTGGCACCCCAGCCGATGCGGTTGGTTTCGACGATGGCCACTTTCAGGCCACGCTCGGCCAGTTCCACCGCCGTGGCCACGCCGGTAAAGCCGCCACCGATGATCGCCACATCCACTTGTACCGTGCCCTTGAGCTGCGGGTACTCGGTGTGGTCGTTGAGGGTGGCGCTGTAGTAGGACGGCGCGCGCTGCGCCGGGCCCTTGTTCAATGCTGCGTTCATGGGTGTTCCTTGTTAGGTGGGGGCTCAGGCCTGGTGCAGGTACCAGCGCCAGTCCTGCTCGCTGACTTCGGCCATGAACTGGCGGTACTCGGCGCGCTTGACCTTCAGGTACACGCCAAGGAAGTCCTCGCCCAGTGCTTCGCGAGCCCAGCTGGAATGCTGCAGGGCATCGAGAGCGGTCAGCCAGTCGGTGGGCAGGTGTTCGGTGGCCTGGGCATAGCCGTTGCCTTCTACCGGTGCCCCCGGGTCAAGTTGTTCACGGATGCCCCGGTGGCTGGCGGCAAGGATTGCCGCAGCGGCCAGGTAGGGGTTGGCGTCGGCGCCGCAGATGCGGTGCTCGACATGCCGGCTGTTGGCCGGGCCGCCCGGTATGCGCAGGCTCACGGTACGGTTGTCCACACCCCAGGTCGGCGCCAGCGGCGCATAGCTGTTGGCCTGGAAGCGGCGGAACGAGTTGGCGTTGGGGCAGAACAGCAGCAGCGAGTCGCGCAGGTGGCGCAGCATGCCGGCCACGGCCTGGCGCAGCAGCGGGGTGCCAGCCTTGTCCTCACTGGCAAACAGGTTGTTGCCGGCGCTGTCGGCCAGGCTCAGGTGCATGTGCATGCCAGTGCCGGCCAGTTGCGCGAACGGCTTGGCCATGAAGCAGGCCTGCATGCCATGGGCATGGGCCACGCCTTTGACCAGGCGCTTGTAGCGTACGGCCTGGTCCATCGCCTGCAGGGCGTCGCCGTGTTCGAGGGTGATTTCCACCTGGCCGGGGGCGTACTCCGAAATCGCCGTGCGGGCCGGGATGCCCTGGGCTTTGCAGGCGGCATAGAGGTCGGCGAGGAACGGCTCGATCTGCTCCAGTTCGCGCAGGCCATACACCTGGGTGGTGCGTGGGCGACCGCCATCGTTGTCCAGCGCCGGTTGCGGGCGGCCCTGGGCATCACGTTGCTGGTCGAGCAGGTAGAACTCCAGCTCGCAGGCCATCACCGGATGGTAGCCGTCGGCCTTCAACGCGTCGATGGTACGCAACAGCACATGGCGCGGGTCGGCGATGCTGGCCGGCAGGCCCTCGTTCGGGTGCATGCTCACCTGCACCGCGGCGGTCGGCACCCGGCGCCAGGGCAGGCGCACCAGGCTGCCGTCAAGCGGGTAGGCGCGGCAGTCGATATCGCCGACGTCCCACACCAGGCCGGAGTTTTCCACGTCGTCGCCGTTCAGGGTCAGGCCGAGGATGGTGCTGGGCAGCGGCCGGCCGGTCTGGTACACGGCCAGCAGTTCCTCGCGGTGCAGCAGCTTGCCGCGCGGTACGCCGTTGGCGTCGAGGATGAACAGTTCGAACAGCTCGATATCGGGGTTGTCGGCCAAAAAACGGCTGGCCTGCTCTACGGGTGCAAAGTGCATGATGGATTCGCTCACGGGCGCACAGGGCCACCGCGCATGCAGGCGGCCCAGCTGAGTCAAACGGCCAGACGACGGCCGGGTATGGTCACAAAGGCGTGAGCGAGAAATCCGGTGGGCGCGCGTGACGGCAGTGCCACAGGGCCCAGAAGGCGAGGATGATGTGGACCAGCGGATTTTCACCGGCACGGCGCCGGGCCTTCGGCAGCGAAGGGCGGGACAACGGTGGGGCGATGGGCTGGACGGGAGTCATGCCTTCGATACTCACATGCGGCGTAAGGTTGATTAAAGCAGTGAATGGCAACCTTTACATCGCATTTGGCTAAACATTTGGTTGCCTGTGCCGGCCTCTTCGCGGGCTCGCCCGCTCCCACAGGTTCCCCACTATCTTCAGGCACGTGGTGACCCCTGTGGGAGCGGGCAAGCCCGCGAAGAGGCCGGCACAGGCAGCAGAGAACCGGCAAATCTGCGACAATCGCGCATCCTTCGAATGCCGATCATGAAAAAGCAGGCCCACCTGCATCACTAAAAAGCCCCATGACTGACCACGCCATCGACAAACTGCTGCAAAACCTCGACCACGCCATGATCGCCGACCGCCATCGCCTGCGCCGGCAATTGCACGAACTGCGCAAGCGCC
Organism: Pseudomonas sp. p21; assembly: GCF_001642705.1. Lineage (NCBI taxonomy): Bacteria > Pseudomonadati > Pseudomonadota > Gammaproteobacteria > Pseudomonadales > Pseudomonadaceae > Pseudomonas > Pseudomonas sp. p21. The sequence goes on along the minus strand of NZ_LWBV01000003.1, from coordinate 706,235 downwards.
CCGACGAGGCAAAGCTGGCGCAGTGGGTGGAAAAGGTCCAGGCGTCCTGCGCCCAGGTCACCGCGCGCCAGCAGAGCGTGCCGACCGTGCGCTACGACGACAGCCTGCCCATCGCTGCCAAGCGTGACGAAATCAAGAAGGCCCTGGCCGAACACCAGGTGCTGGTGATCGCCGGCGAAACCGGTTCGGGCAAGACCACCCAGTTGCCGAAGATCTGCCTGGAACTGGGCCGTGGCAGCCATGGCCTGATCGCCCACACCCAGCCACGCCGGATCGCCGCCCGCAGCGTTGCTGCGCGGGTCGCCGAAGAACTGGGCACGCCCCTGGGCGGGCTGGTCGGCTACCAGGTGCGCTTCGAGGACCAGAGCGACGCCAACACCTTGGTCAAGCTGATGACCGACGGCATCCTGCTGGCCGAAACCCAGCACGACCGTTTCCTCGAACGCTACGACACGATCATCGTCGACGAAGCCCATGAACGCAGCCTGAACATCGACTTCCTGCTCGGCTACCTGAAGACCCTGCTGCACCGTCGCCCGGACCTGAAGCTGATCATCACCTCGGCGACCATCGACCTGGAACGCTTCTCCAAACACTTCGACGGCGCACCGATCATCGAGGTGTCCGGGCGCACCTTCCCGGTGGAAACCTGGTACCGCCCGCTGACCAGCGAGCAGGATGAGGAGGGCAACCAGATCGAGGACGACCTCACCGTCGACCAGGCCATCCTCGCCACGCTGGATGAGCTGGCGCACCACGAGCGGAGTGAGGGCAAGGGCCCCGGCGATGTATTGATCTTCCTGCCGGGCGAGCGGGAGATCCGCGATGCCGCCGAGATCTTGCGCAAGGCGCAACTGCGCCATACCGAGATCCTGCCGTTGTACGCGCGCCTGTCGCCGGCCGAGCAGCAGCGCATCTTCCAGCCGCACACCGGGCGCCGCGTGGTGCTGGCCACCAACGTCGCGGAAACTTCGCTGACCGTGCCTGGCATCCGCTATGTGATCGACACCGGTACCGCGCGCATCAGCCGCTACAGCTACCGCGCCAAGGTCCAGCGCTTGCCCATCGAGGCCGTGTCGCAGGCCAGTGCCAACCAGCGCAAGGGCCGCTGTGGCCGGGTCGAGCCGGGCATCTGCGTGCGCCTGTACAGCGAAGAGGATTTCAACAGCCGGCCGGCGTTCACCGACCCGGAGATCCTGCGCACCAACCTGGCGGCGGTGATCCTGCAGATGCTGCACCTGCGCCTGGGCGCGATCGACGCCTTCCCGTTCATCGAGCCGCCGGATGGCAAGGCCATCAGCGACGGTTTCAACCTGCTGCAGGAGCTGTCGGCGGTCAACCGCGAGAACCAGCTGACGCCGATCGGCCGCCAGCTGGCGCGCCTGCCGATCGACCCGCGGTTGGGCCGCATGCTGCTTGAAGGCGCCCGCCTGGGCAGCCTGCAGGAAGTGCTGATCGTCACCAGTGCGCTGTCGGTGCAAGACCCGCGCGAACGCCCGCCGGAGCGTCAGCAGGCCGCCGACCAGGCCCACGCGCAATGGAAGGACGTGGATTCCGACTTCGCCGCGCTGGTCAACCTGTGGCGTGGCTTCGAGGAACAGCGCCAGGCGCTGACCGCCAACCCGCTGCGCAACTGGTGCCGCAAGAACTTCCTGAATTACCTGCGCCTGCGCGAATGGCGCGATGCCCATCGCCAGCTGGCGCTGATCTGCCGTGACCTGCAGCTGACGGTGAACAAGGACCCGTCCGACTACCCGAAAATGCACAAGGCCATTCTCAGCGGCCTGCTCAGCCAGATCGGCCAGAAGACCGAAGAGGGCGACTACCAGGGCGCCCGCCAGCGGCGCTTCTGGGTGCACCCGTCGTCGGGCCTGGGGCGCAAGCGCCCGCAGTGGGTGATGGCTGCCGAACTGGTCGAAACCACCAAGCTGTACGCACGCATGGTGGCCAGGATCGAGCCAGACTGGATCGAGCCGCTGGCCGGCCACCTGGTCAAGAAGAACCACTTCGAACCACACTGGGAGAAGAAGCGCGGGCAGGTGGTGGCCTACGAGCAGATCACCCTGTACGGCCTGATCCTGGTCGGCCGTCGGCCGGTGCATTTCGGCCCGATCGACCCGGTCACCTCGCGCGAGCTGTTCATCCGCGAAGGCCTGGTGCGTGGCGAAATCCAGTCGCGGGCCAAGTGCCTGGCGGCCAACAAGCGCCTGCTGGAAGAGCTCGACGAACTGGAGGCCAAGGCCCGCCGCCGTGACATCCTCGCCGACGAAGAGACGCTGTACGCCTTCTACGAAGCGCGCCTGCCGGCGGAAATCCACCAGACCGCGACCTTCGACAGCTGGTACCGCATGGGCAGCCAGAAGGACGCCAACCTGCTGATCATGCGCGAGGAAGACGTGCTGGCCCGCGAGGCCAGCGAAGTCACCGCCGCGCAGTACCCCGACAGTATGCAGGTGGGCGAGCTGCGCCTGCCGCTGAGTTACCACTTCGAGCCCGGCCACCCCCGCGATGGCGTGACCGTACGGGTGCCGGCACCGCTGCTGCCGAGCCTGCCGGGCGAGCGCCTGGAATGGCTGGTGCCGGGCCTGCTGGAAGCCAAGTGCGTGGCGCTGGTGCGCAACCTGCCCAAGGCCCTGCGCAAGAACTTCGTGCCGGTGCCGGACTTCGTCAAGGCCTCGCTGGCGCGCATGACCTTTGGCCAGGGCGCATTGCCGCAGGCCCTGGGCCAGGAGCTGCTGCGCATGACCGGCGCCCGTGTGCCTGACGAGGCCTGGGACGAGTCGGTCAACCTGGTTGAAGGCCACCTGCGCATGAACATCGAAGTGGTCGACGGCCAGGGCAAGTTCCTGGGTGAAGGCCGCGACCTGGCCGAGCTGACCGCGCGCTTTGCCGCTGCCAGCCAGGCAGCGCTGGCCGTGCCGCGTGACGCCAAGAGCGAGCAACCGGTGCAGGCCAAGGCTTTCAGCGAGGTGAAGCAGACCGCGCAGCAGAAGATCGCCGGCCTGTCGATGACCGTGTACCCGGCGCTGGTGGAGGAGGGCGGCACCGTGCGCGAGGGGCGCTTCTCGACTCAGGCCGAAGCCGAGTTCCAGCACCGCCGCGCCTTGCAGCGCCTGTTGCTGCAGCAGTTGGCCGAGCCGGCCAAGTACCTGCGCGGCAAGCTGCCGGGGCTGACCGAGCTGGGCCTGCTGTACCGGGAAATGGGCCGGGTCGAGGCGCTGGTCGAGGATATTCTGCTGGCCAGCCTGGACAGCTGCATCCTTGAAGGCGAACAGCCGCTGCCACGCGATGGTGCGGCCCTGGCTGGCCTGGCCGAGCGCAAGCGCGGCAGCTGGGCCGAGCATGCCGAGCGCCTGGCACGGCAGACGTTGGAAGTGCTGAAGCTGTGGCATGGGCTGCAGAAGCGCTTCAAGGGCAAGATCGACCTGAGCCAGGCGGTGGCGTTGAACGATATCAAGCAACAGCTGGGCAACCTGGTGTACCCGGGCTTCTTGCGCGAAACCCCCGGGGCCTGGTTCAAGGAGCTGCCGCGTTACCTCAAGGCGGTGGAACTGCGCCTGGAGAAGCTGGGTTCGCAGGTGCAGAAGGACCGGGTGTGGAGCGGCGAGCTGGCCAACCTGTGGGCGCAGTACAAGGCCCGTGCCGACAAGCATGCCCAGGAAGGCAAGCGCGATGAGCAGTTGACCCTGTACCGCTGGTGGCTGGAGGAATATCGGGTGTCGCTGTTCGCCCAGCAGTTGGGGACCAAGGTGCCGATTTCCGACAAGCGATTGAGCAAGCAATGGAGCCAGGTGGAGGGCTAAACTTCCGCAGATGTGGCAATATTGATGCAATTTGGGGCCGCTTTGCGGCCCCTTCGCGGGCACGCCCGCTCCCACAGGTGGTGTGCAAGGTTCGCTGCCTGTGCTGTACCTGTGGGAGCGGGCGTGCCCGCGAACGAGGGCGCAGCCCTCGCCTTTAAATTGGCACTAAAGTGCCATTAACCTGTCATGTTTCCAGCCAGCGCCCCGTGGCGATGGCCTTTGACCAGAGGAACGACCGTGCATAACGTCGTGATCAGCGGCACCGGCCTGTACACCCCGGCCCAGAGCATTTCCAACGAAGAACTGGTGGCTTCCTTCAACACCTGGTCGCAGCAGTTCAACCAGGACAACGCCGCTGCCATCGAGCGCGGTGAAGTCGAAGCGGCGCCGCTGTCCGACGCGGCGTTCATCGAAAAGGCCTCGGGCATCAAGAGCCGCTTCGTCATGGACAAGGCCGGCATCCTCGACCCTCAGCGCATGAAACCGCGCCTGCCCGAGCGCTCCAACGACGAACCGTCGGTGCTCTGCGAAATGGCCGTGGCCGCTGCACGCCAGGCCCTGGAGCGCGCCGGTCGCACGGCAGCCGATGTCGATGGGGTGATCGTCGCCTGCTCCAACCTGCAGCGCCCGTACCCGGCCATTGCCATCGAAGTGCAGCAGGCGCTGGGCATCCAGGGCTTTGCCTTCGACATGAACGTGGCCTGCTCGTCGGCCACTTTCGGCATCCAGACCGCCGCCAACAGCGTGGCCCTGGGCCAGGCGCGTGCGGTGCTGATGGTCAACCCGGAGGTGTGCACCGGCCACCTGAACTTCCGTGACCGTGACAGCCACTTCATCTTTGGTGATGCCGCCACGGCGGTGTTGCTCGAGCGTGCCGACAAGGCCACCTCGGCGCACCAGTTCGATATCGTCAGCAGCAAGCTGTGGACCGAGTTCTCCAACAACATCCGCAACAACTTCGGCTTCCTCAACCGCGCGGCGGAAGAGGGCGAGGGCGCGGCGGACAAGCTGTTCATCCAGGAAGGCCGCAAGGTGTTCCGCGAGGTGTGCCCGAAGGTGGCCGAGCTGATCGGTGAGCACCTGCAGGAAAACGGGCTGCAACCAAACGATGTGAAACGCTTCTGGCTGCACCAGGCCAACCTCAGCATGAACCACCTGATCGTCAAGAAACTGCTGGGGCGTGAAGTGGCCGAGGAAGATGCACCGGTGATTCTCGACCGTTATGCCAATACCAGTTCGGCGGGGTCGGTGATTGCCTTCCACCTGTACCAGGACGACCTGGCCAAGGGCTCGCTGGGGGTGTTGAGCTCGTTTGGTGCGGGGTACTCGATTGGTAGCGTGATCCTGCGCAAGCGCTGATTGATTCGAGATTTCGGGGCCGCTTTGCGGCCCATTCGCAGCACAAGGCTGCTCCTACAGGGGAATGCGAACCCTGCAACCGGCGCGTTTTCCTGTAGGAGCAGCCTTGTGCTGCGAATGGGCTGCAAGGCAGCCCCCTGCAATTTCACAGGCAAAAAAAAAGCGGGAAATGCCGGATGGGGTCGGCATTTCCCGCTTCAGCTGAAGCAGTGCAGGGTGTCGCTTAGAACTTGGCTTCCAGGTCTACCTGCAGCGTGTCTACGTCAGCATCGCTGTTAGGCAGGTTGGAGAAGTCGGTCTTGGCCATCATGTAGGCCGCGCCGAGGGCGAAGTTCTTGTCGATTTCGTAACCCACCTTGAACTTGTGGCCACGGGAACCGGTGAAGCCGTTACCGAAGTCGGAGTCGGTGAACAGGCTGACTACACCGTTACGCTGCACATCGCGGTAGTTGTAGTCCAGGCTCCAGGCACCGATCTTGCTCTTCAGGCCAGCCAGCCAGGCCTTGTCCTTGCCATCGGTGCTTTCGGTGTTCTTGACGAACTGGCCGTAGGCCGACAGCGGGATGGCGAAGCCGGTGAAGTCGACCTGGCCGAAACCTTCCACCAGCTGGAACTCGTTGGTGGTGTTGCCCAGCGAACGCAGGGCAGCAGATTCCTTGTCGTTGTCGTAGCCGTAGATGCTGCCACCGACGGTGACCTTGACGGTGTCTGCCGCGTTGAACTTGGTACCCAGCTGGGCCGCGTACAGCTGTGCGTCGTGCTTGAACTGCACGCCGTCGCCGTCGACGTTGTCCTTCAGGTTGTAGTGGCCGATGCTGCCGAACACTTCGGCCGGGCCGAGGTTGGTCTTGTAGGTCGCGGCCAGGCCTTCCGGGTTGATGTCGCTGTCCCAGATGATGTCGCCCATGCTCACCCATGGCTGCAGCATCTTGCCGCCGATCAGGTGCAGGTTCGGGACGGCAGTTGGGTGCCAGTCGAGGTAGGCCAGGTCAACCCACAGCGATTTCTTCTCGAAGTAGTTGTCCAGGCTCTGGTTGGTCGAGCGGGCATCGGCGCTGCTGCCGGTGGCCACACGCACGCCGGCGTCGACCTGCGGGTTGATCTCGCTGTAGAAGCCGACACGGGCACGTACACGTTCACGGTCCTGGTTGCCGCTGCGAGCGATCGGGTCGTCGACGTTGACGTCTTCGTAACGCAGGCGCACATCACCCTTGATCTGGGTCTTGGCGGCCCATGCCACTTTCTGTTCAAAGGAGCTCATCCGTTCGGACTGAGCTTTCTGAGCGGCCTTTTCCTTGGTTTCTTGAGCCAGGTCCGCCTGCAGTTCGTTGTACTGCGCCTGGTTGATCGAGCCATTGGCGCGGAGCATTTCGAGCAGCTTGGCGTCGACAGCTGCACTGGCCGGAGTACTCAGAGCCAGCATCATGCCGGTGAGGCTCACTCCGGTAAGTGTAGAAACAAGACGCATAAGGTTCTCCCTGTTGAATAAGATGGGGGAGGCTCAAGCGCCCGCCCCGTGTTGGCATGTCTTCGGAAAGGGCCTGAATAGACAGGTTCTGGGGTTCCGGAAAACAGGCGCAAGTATTGCGGGGGCGAATGACAGATTAATGTCGAATTAGTGGCACTGCGGTTAAGTAATTGAGAATAAAAGGATCTGGCCCGGCGTTGGTGATTTGAGTGGCGGGCCTTCCTTGGGGATACTGGGTACCTTGAGACAGCGAGCCAAAACCGTGACCAGCCTGTATAGCCTTGCCCATTTGCGTGATCTTCCGGCGGCCACCTGGGATGCCATGGTGCCGGCCGGCCAACCGTTCCTGCGCCATGCGTTTCTCAGTGCCATGGAGGACAGCGGCAGCGTCGCACGCAGCACCGGCTGGGCAGCCGAGCACCTGGTGCTGGAGCGTGATGGGCAGGTGCGGGCACTGCTGCCGGCGTACCGCAAATGGCACTCGTTTGGCGAGTACGTGTTCGACCATGGCTGGGCCGATGCCTGTGAACGGGCCGGCATCGCCTACTACCCCAAGCTGCTGGGTGCCGTGCCGTTCAGCCCGGTCAGCGGCCCGCGCCTGCTCGCCGCCGACCCAGCTGATGGCTTGCTGGTGCTGCAGGCGTTGCCGGAGTACCTGGGCAAGGGTGGGCTGTCTGGCGCGCACATCAATTTCACCGAGCCGGCGCTGGACGAACAACTGGCCAGCCAGCCGGGCTGGATGGAGCGCCTGGGTTGCCAGTTCCATTGGCGCAACCACGGCTACCGCGACTTCCAGGATTTTCTCGACAGCCTGAGTTCGCGCAAGCGCAAGCAGATGCGCAAGGAACGTGAACAGGTGGCCGGGCACGGCATTGAGTTCCGCTGGTACCGTGGGGGTGAACTGGATGAGGTGCAGTGGGATTTCGTCTACCGCTGCTACGCCAACACCTATACGGTGCGCCGCCGTGCGCCCTATCTGACACGCGAGTTTTTCAGCTTGCTGGCCGAGCGCATGCCCGAGGCGTTGCGCGTGGTGATGGCGCGGCAGGGGGGACGTGATGTGGCCATGGCCCTGAGCCTGGTGGGGGGCGACAGCCTGTTTGGCCGCTACTGGGGATGCCTGGATGAATTCGACCGGCTGCATTTCGAAACGTGTTTCTATCAGGGCATGGACTTTGCCATTGCCGAGGGTTTGCAGCGCTTCGATGCCGGGGCGCAGGGGGAGCACAAGCTGATTCGCGGGTTCGAGCCGGTGCTGACGCGGTCGTGGCACTACCTGCTGCACCCGGGGTTGCGGCGGGCGGTGGAGGATTTTCTGGTGCAGGAGCGGGAAGGGGTGCGGGCGTATGCCGAGGAGGCCCGGGGGATGTTGCCCTATCGCCGGGACTGATCCATTTTTATTAGCTGTGCCGGCCCTTTCGCGGGTTCACCCGCGAAGAGGCCAGTACAGGAATCAGTCGACCCCGACAAACCCCCCCGTCTGGTGATGCCACAACCGGGCATACAACCCTTGCTGCTCCAGCAGTTCACTGTGGCTGCCACTCTCGACAATCCGCCCCTTGTCCAGCACCACCAGCCGGTCCATCCGCGCAATGGTGGACAGCCGGTGGGCAATGGCGATCACTGTCTTGCCCTGCATCAGCGTCTCCAGGCTTTCCTGGATCGCTGCCTCCACCTCCGAGTCCAGCGCCGAGGTGGCCTCGTCCATGATCAGGATCGGCGCATTCTTCAACAGCACCCGGGCAATGGCGATGCGCTGGCGCTGGCCGCCCGACAGCTTGACCCCACGTTCGCCCACATGGGCATCGAAACCGGTGCGGCCCTGGGCGTCCGACAGCTGCGGGATGAACTCGTCGGCGCGGGCCCGGCGTACCGCCTCGCGCAGCTCCGCCTCGCTGGCGCCAGGGCGGCCATACAGCAGGTTGTCGCGGATCGAGCGGTGCAGCAGCGAGGTGTCCTGGGTGATCATGCCGATCTGCGCGCGCAGGCTGGCCTGGCTTACCTCGGCAATGTCCTGGCCGTCGATGAGGATTCGCCCGCCCTGCACGTCGTACAGCCGTAGCAGCAGGTTGACCAGGGTCGACTTGCCCGCCCCGGACGGGCCGATCAGGCCGATCTTCTCGCCCGGGCGGATGTCCAGGTCGAGCCCTTCGATCACATTGGCGGCCTTGCCGTAATGGAAGTCCACATCATCGAAACGCACTGCGCCGCGGCTGACCTTGAGCGCTGGCGCGTTGGGCCGGTCGGTAACGGTGACCGGCTGGGCGATGGTCTGCAGGCCGTCCTGGACCATGCCGATGTTCTCGAAGATGCCGTTGACCACCCACATGATCCAGCCCGACATGTTGACGATGCGGATCACCAGGCCGGTGGCCAGGGCGATGGCGCCGACGGTGATCAGCGACTGGCTCCACAGCCACAGCGCCAGACCGGTGGTGGCGACCACCAGCAAGCCGTTGAGGGTGGTGATGACCACGTCCATGCTGGTGACCACGCGCGCTGCCAGCTGGGTTTTCTCGGTCTGTTCGCTGATCGCTTCGCGGGCGTACTGCTGTTCGTAGTCGGTATGGGCGAACAGCTTGAGGGTGGCGATGTTGGTGTAGCCATCGACGATTCGCCCCATCAGCTTGGAGCGGGCATCGGAGGAAATAACCGAACGTTCCTTCACCCGTGGCACAAAGTAGTACAGCGCGGCGATGTAGCCGATGATCCACAGCAGCAGCGGCAGCATCAGGCGCCAGTCGGCCTCGGCGAACAGCACCAGCGAGGTGATGGCGTAGATCAGCACATGCCACAGCGCATCCACCGCCTGCACGGCGGAGTCGCGCAGCGAGTTGCCGGTCTGCATGATGCGCTGGGCGATGCGCCCGGCGAAATCGCTCTGGAAGAAGTTCAGGCTCTGCTTGAGCACATAGGTGTGGTTCTGCCAGCGGATCAGGCTGGTCATGCCGGGGTTGATGGTCTGGTGCACCAGCAGGTCGTGCAGGCCGAAGAACACCGGCCGCAGCAGCAGTATCACCACCAGCATCCAGATCAGCTCGCCACTGTGCTCACTGAAGAAGTTGGCATTGGGTGTGCCTTGGGCCAGGTCGATGATGCGGCTCAGGTAGCTGAACATCGCCACCTCGATCAGCGAGGCGAACAGGCCGACCACCAGCAGGGCGAGAAAGCTCGGCCATACCTGGCGCAGGTAATACAGGTAGAACGGCCAGACCTGGCCGGGCGGCGACTCGCTGGGCGCGTCGCGGAAGATGTCGATCAGTTGTTCGAAACGGCGGTACAGCATGGATGACGACACTCCTGTTCCATCCGACCCTCAGGCGGTTTCACGTCCCTGTGAAGCCTGCGGTCAGTCGATGCGTTTGGCCGACTTGATGTAGACCGGGTCGGCCGGTACATCGCGCATGCCTTTCTTGATGGTGGTCGGCGAATTGACGATCTGGTCGACCACTTCCATGCCCTTGGTCACCTTGCCGAACACGGCATAGCCACGGTCACGCCCAGGGTTGAGGAAGTCGTTGTCGGCCACGTTGATGAAGAACTGGCTGGTGGCCGAATTCGGGTCCTGGGTACGGGCCATGGACAGCGTGCCACGGGTGTTCTGCAGGCCGTTGCCGGCTTCGTTGGTGATCGGGGCGCGGGTGTTCTTCTGCACCATCTGGTCGGTAAAGCCACCACCCTGGACCATGAAGCCCGGGATTACACGGTGGAAGATGGTGTTGTTGTAGAAGCCGCTGTCGACGTACTCGAGGAAGTTCTTGGTACTGACCGGCGCCTTCTCGGCATTCAGCTCGATTTCGACCTGGCCGAAGCTGGTGTCCAGCAATACGTGCGGGGTCTTGTCGGAGGCCATGACGCTGGTGGCGAAGGCGACCGAGCAGGCGGTGAGCAGGAGTTTTTTCAGCATGGGCTCAAAGATCCTTGAGAGGTGGAAGCGGCTGCAAGGAACTGCAGCAGGGTCTGGTTGAAGACCTCGGGTTGATCGAGGGGTGTAGCGTGCCGGGAATCGTCGATGACCACCAGCCTGGCGTGAGGCATCAGGGCGACGTAGCGTTGTTTCAGTTGTATCGGCGTGTAATCGTGGTCGGCGGCAACCACCAGGGTAGGACAGTGGATCTGCCCGATGCGTTCCTGCACGCCCCAGTCGACGATGGCGTCGAAGCTCTTGAGGTAGGCGCGCTTGTCGTTGCGTGCCCAGCGCTGGGCCATTTTCTGCCGCAGTTCGGCCTGCTGCGGTTTGGGAAACAGCCGCTCGGCCAGACCCTTGCCGACGGTTTCGACACTGAGCAGGCGCGCCAGGCCCCAGCGCTTGAGCCACCACAGCCAGTCATTGCGGGTGCGGCGCTTGACCTCGGGGGCGCTGTTGACGATGCACAGGCTGCGCAGCCATTGCGGGTGGTCGACGGCAAACTGGAAGCCGACCATGCCGCCCATGGACAGGCCGACGAAGTGCACGGGGCCGGTGTGCAGGTGTTCGAGCAGGGCCAGCAGGTCGGCACTGAAGGTGGCGATCTGGTAACCGTCGCGTGGCTTGTCGGAGCGGCCGTGGCCACGAATGTCCATGAGGATTACCCGGTAGTGACGGCTGAGTACCGGCACCTGCAGCTCCCAGTCCTGGCAGCTGGAGCCCAGGCCATGCAGCAATACCAAGGGTTCGCCCTGGCCATATTCCTCGTAATGCAGTGCGCATCCTTCGTGTTCGAAATAGGCCATGGGCGCGGTCCTCTCAGGCTTGTGGGGGGGCTGCGAAGGGCACGTCCAGTGGGGCGGTGTCGAAATTGCGCAGCAGGTCGATGAGAATCTGCGTGGCCGGGCCCAAGGTCTTCTCTTTGCTCGAATAAAGGTAGAACAGTGGGTGGCGGCTGCCACCCTGATCCAGTGGCAACGGCTTGAGCACGCCTTCGCGCAGCTCGCGCTCGATCATGTGCCGGGGCAGCCAGGCAAAGCCCAGGCCGCTGCTGACGAAGGTAGCGGCGGTGCCCAGGCTGCCGACGGTCCAGCGCTGCTCTGCACCCAGCCAGCCGACATCGCGCGGCTGAGCGCGGCCGGAGTCGCGGATTACCACCTGCAACTGGCTTTCCAGGTCCTGGAAGGTCAGCTCGCGGCCCAGGCGGTGCAGGCTGTGTTCGGGGTGGGCAACGGCGACGAACTCCACCGCACTCAATTCGGCGCCCAGGTAGCCGCCGATGCTGTAGCTGCTGATGGCCAGGTCGGCGATGCCTTCGTGCATCACTTCCTCGACGCCAGACAGCACTTCTTCACGCAGGCGCACCCGGCAACCGCGGCTCTGCGGCATGAACGCGGCCAGGGCGCGTACCAGGCGGGCACTGGGGTAGGCGGCATCGACCACCAGGCGTACCTCGGCCTCCCAACCCTGTTCCATATGGTGGGCGAGGTCTTCGAGCTGGCTGGCCTGCTTGACCAGGTGGCGGGAGCGGCGCAGCAGGACATTGCCGGCTTCGGTGAGCACCGCCTTGCGGCCGTCGATGCGCAGCAGCGGCACGCCCAGTTGCTCCTGCATGCGGGCCACGGTGTAGCTGACCGATGACTGCGAGCGGTGCAGTGCCTCGGCGGCCTGGGCAAACCCGCCGTGATCGACCACTGCTTGCAGGGTTCGCCACTGGTCAAGGGTTACGCGCGGCGCTTTCATCTTTCGCTCCTGTTGTCCTAAGCTGCGCTCTTTCAAGGAGAGCGGCCCATGAAGAAATGTTGTGCGGCAATACTGATGTGCCTGCCCCTCGGGGCCATGGCTTATCCCATCGACGTGGAGAAGGAACTGACCGGGGTCAAGCTCGATTACACCGCCTATGACACGGCCTATGACATTGGCGCCATCACCCTCAACAACTATGGGCAGGTACCGGCCGCGTGCAAGGTGACCTTCCGCAACGGCCCGGAAGCACCACGGGTGCGCCGGGTGATGGTACCGGCCGGGAAAAGTGTCGATGTCACCGCCAAGTTCAACCGGCAGATCATCAAACTACGGATCGCCTTGAACTGCACTGCAGAATAAGCTGATAAATCGATAGATTGAACCCATTTTTTACGCTTTTTTATCGATAGGTCAAGCCGTAATCTCACCTCCATCGAATCGCAACCCTTTTTGCCGATGGAGGCACCCCATGTCCCGCGTTCTGATCATCGAAAGCAGCGCCCGCCAGCAGGATTCCGTTTCCCGTCAGCTGACCCGTGATCTCATCCAGCAGTGGCAGGCCGCCCACCCGGCCGATCAGATCAGCGTGCGCGACCTGGCGGTGAACCCGGTGCCACACCTGGACGCCGACCTGCTGGGTGGCTGGATGAAGCCTGAAGAACAGCGCAGCGCTGCCGAACTGGAAGCGCTGGCCCGATCCAACCAACTGACCGATGAATTGCTTGCTGCCGATGTGCTGGTGATGGCTGCGCCGATGTACAACTTCACCATCCCCAGCACCCTCAAGGCCTGGCTGGACCACGTGCTGCGTGCCGGCATCACCTTCAAGTACACCCCCACCGGCCCGCAGGGCTTGCTGACCGGCAAGCGCGCCATCGTCCTGACGGCCCGTGGCGGCATCCACGCCGGTGCCACCAGCGACCACCAGGAACCGTACCTGCGCCAGGTAATGGCCTTCATCGGCATTCACGATGTCGACTTCATCCATGCCGAAGGCCTGAACATGAGCCCTGACTTCCACGAGAAGGGCGTCAACCAGGCCAAGGCCAAGCTGGCGGCGGTGGCCTGAGGCTTAGCGAATTCCCAACCCTGACACCTGTTTTTGCTCCTTTGGGTGTACCTGCCCGGCCTGCATGGCCGGGCTTTTTTATGCCTGTGAATTTTGTGGGTGCCTGTGCCGGCCTCTTCGCGGGCTTGCCCGCTCCCACAGGGATATCACAGTACCTGAGACCTGCGGCGTACTTGTGGGAGCGGGCAAGCCCGCGAAGAGGCCGGCACAGCCCCACATTCCTCATGGTTGAACTCATTCACCGCAACCCGCTAAGGTCGCGGCCTTGATCCACGAGAGGCAACCATGGGCTACCTGATAATCGTCGCGCTGATCCAGGCGTTTTCCTTCAGCCTGATCGGCGAGTACCTGGCCGGGCACGTCGACAGCTACTTTGCCGTGCTCGCGCGCGTGGTGCTGGCTGGCCTGGTATTTCTGCCGCTGACCCGCTGGCGCCAGGTCGAGCCGCGCTTCATGCGCTCGATGCTGCTGATCGGCGCGCTGCAGTACGGCATCACCTACGTCTGCCTGTACCTGAGCTTTCGCGTGCTCACCGTGCCGGAGGTGCTGCTGTTCACCATTCTCACGCCGTTGCACGTGACGCTGATCGAAGACGCCATGAACCGGCGCTTCAACCCGTGGGCCCTGGTGGCAGCGCTGGTGGCGGTGGCCGGTGCTGCGGTGATCCGCTTCGACACCATCAGCGGTGAGTTCTTCATCGGCTTCCTGCTGCTGCAACTGGCCAACTTCACCTACGCCGCCGGCCAGGTGCTGTACCGCCACCTGGTCGCACGCCATCCCAGCGACCTGCCGCACTACAAACGCTTTGGCTATTTCTACCTGGGCGCGTTGATCGTGGTGTTGCCGGCTTTCCTGCTGTTTGGCAATGCCCAGCACTTGCCGACCAGCAACGTGCAGTGGCTGGTGTTGCTGTTCCTGGGCCTGTGCCCGACGGCGCTGGGGCTGTACTGGTGGAACAAGGGCGCCTGCCTGGTTTCGGGCGCGACGCTGGCGGTGATGAACAACCTGCATGTGCCGGTAGGGCTGCTGCTCAATTTGCTGATCTGGAACCAGGACGAGCCACTGGGCAGGCTGTTCATCGGCGGGGCGGTGATCCTGGCGTCGGTGTGGATGAGCCGCCTGGGTACCCTGACGTTATCGAGCAAGCCATGGCGCAGTCAGCTATGACGCGTTCGTTACTGAACTCAAGTCCCGCCAATACCTACCCGATAATCATGAAAATAAAATCGGGAGACCGGCGTGAAGCTAGAAACGCGAAGTATCGAATTTGTCCCACACGCTGAGCGTTATGGCACGCCTAAACGATTGTTCACCATCTGGTTCAGCTCCAACTTCCAGATAACCGCCCTGATGGTCGGCACCCTGGGCGTGGCCTCGGGGCTGAGCCTGGGCTGGACCTTGCTGGGCCTGTTGGTCGGCAACCTGATCGGCACCGTGTTCATGGCCGCGCACTCTGCCCAGGGGCCACACCTGGGCGTGCCACAGATGATCCAGAGCCGGGCCCAGTTCGGTGTCCATGGCGCGGCGCTCCCGCTGCTGGTGATGGTCACGGCCGCAGTCCTGTTCCTCGCCGCCAGCGGCGTGCTGATGCGCAATGCCCTGCAGGCCCTCGTGCCTATGAGCAATGACCAGGCCATCGTGGTGGTTGGCTTGCTGACCTTTGTCATCGGCTTTGTCGGCTACGAACTCATCCACCGCCTCGGGGCGTGGATGAGCCTGTTGTCCACCTTGGTTTTTGCTGGCGCCCTGGTGCTGATCTTGCTGCACCCCGGCGACATGGCAACCACAACGGCGGTGAGTACCGGCTTTTCGTTCACCGCGTTCAACCTGATCGTTGCCCAGTCGGCCTCGTGGACGCTGGGGTATGGCCCGTATGTGGCCGATTACTCGCGCTACCTCCCGGCCAACGTCAACCCGCGCGCCACGTTCTGGGCCACCTATTGCGGTTGTGCGCTGGGCTCCTTCGCCATGATGGCATTGGGCGCGCTGGTGGCAGTGGAACTGCCCTCGGCACTGGGGCATGACCCAGCCACAGCCATTGCCGCGTTGTTTGGCCCGTGGGCGCCGTTGGCGCTGGCAGTGATTGCGCTGGGGGTGATCCAGTACAACGTCCTGTGCCTGTACAGTGCCTACATGTCGTCGGTCACGATCTTTGGCGCCTTCAAGACCATCCGGCGCGTAACCGCCACTGCCAAGGCCCTGGTAATGGCTGGCTTGACCGCAGCGGCAACGGTGATCGCCATCGCCACCCAGTACAATTTCGATACGTTCTTTGCCGACATCCTGATCGGCCAGCTGTACCTGCTGATTCCATGGAGCGCGATCAACCTGGTGGATTACTACTGGGTGTGCAGGGGCCACTATGATGTGGGGGCGCTGTATGACGCCAAGGGGCGTTACGGCTGCTTCAATCGTCGAAGCCTGGCGGTGTACGCAGTGTCGATCATCGGTACCATCCCGTTCATGAAGCTGTCTTTCTACACGGGCTTTATCGCCGAGTGGCTGGGGGCGGACATCAGTTGGGCGATGGGGTTGATCCTGGCGGGTGCGCTGTATTGCATGGTCCATGGGCGCGAGAGCAACCGGCTTTCGACAACCATGAATGTGCACCCTTGACTCGGCCTTGACACGGAAAGGGGGCTGCTTTGCGGCCCATTGCCGGCAAGCCAGCTTCCACGGGTGCAGCGTTGATTTCGAGGTTGTCGCTGTACAAGTGGGAGCGGCCTTGTGTCGCGAAAGGGCCGCAACGCGGCCCCAGGATTGATGCGCGATAGTTGAAATTGCTGGGGCTGCTTTGCAGCCCTTTCGCGACACGAGGCCGCTCCCACAGGGGATCGCGCCAACTTTTAGAATTTGAGCAAGACAGTTGCTCCCACAGGTACAACGAAGATCTCACGATCTGCGTGACCTCTGTGTGGCTCGCTGGCGATAGGCGGCAATCTCAAACCTCGTTCATTTCTTCAAGACGACGCGGCATTGGCTCCGGTGCCATACGCCCCGCCAACCCCACCCGCATGTCATTGCCACTCGGCTGCTGATACAGGCTCAAACCAAACTCCGGCAACACCGCCAGCAGATAGTCGAAGATATCCCCCTGGATCCGCTCGTAATCGGCCCACACCATGGTGGTGGTAAAGCAGTAGATCTCCAGCGGCACGCCCTCGGCGGTGCTCTGCATCTGCCGCACCATGCAGGTCATGTAGGGATGCTCAATCAGAATATCCCGCTCCCAAATCACGGGTAGAGCTTGAACGCACTGTCGGGATAGCGCTGATCAGCCCGTAGTTCCCGGGTATCTAGTCCATAGGTACGCAGCAGCCACCGTGAGTCGCCTCCTGCCTCGCCACCCACTACGCCGCGCCCATGCAATCCCACGCGGTTGTTCACAAGCAGGATATCGCCAGGCGAGATAACCACCGACGTTGAGCATTCCTGGCAGGCCAGTTCAAAGCGCGTTATCGCTTGGCTCGCAAGCTCAGAGTCAAAGTCGGTATCCGCCGCGCTGTGGCTGTATCGGATCCAGTATCCATCCCCCGTTTCGAAGAGCAACTGGATTCCAGCCATCGCTTCCAGCAATGGGCTTTCTTTGCCAAGTAGTTTGCGCAACCCACGCTTGAAGGTTTTCTGAGGGCGGATGACGTACTGAGGCTTGGTCAGCTCTTCGATCTCCTCGTTCGTCAACCTCTGCAGTATGGCAGAGAGGGGCATGACCGTGGTGGTGATGCCATCTGGGTTCCGAATTCCACTCAGGCAGACGAAGTCGGGTGAAGGGGCTACACGCTCGTCAAACTCATGCGGCTGTCCGCGAACCGGGAAGGAAACCCCGTCCGTATGGCCGCGCATATCGCTCTTGGATTTTTCTGCAAAGTCGTCATCGCCTGGCAGCACCACCAGATTCACGAACAGATGACCGTCATTCTCGGAACCGTAGGAAATGGTGTCCGAGTTAAGCGTGGCAAGGCAGGCCACTGCACTTGCCCTTGCTGCGACCGTGGTAGCAACGTCAGGCACAGGAATGAAAGCCGTGGGTGTTTCCGGCAGATTGTGGATGTCGAACGTTGCACGCAGATGAATCAGCGGGTTTGCCCAGGCGCTGCGCTGCAGGTTGTGCAGGTCGACGTCTGCCGCGCTGAGTGCGTCGAGGATAGCGGGCAGCAGTTGGGCGCCAAGCTCCACCGGATTGTCGAGCGCTGCGAGGCAACATTCGAGCGAGTTATCGTGCATCCATTGACTCACTGAGCCTCGGATAGCCTTGGAAAAATGAGCGTCGATCAATTGTGTCCCTACCAGCGCAAGTGATATAAAGATGATATACAAGCGCCGTTTGGCGCACCACTGCTTCCGTCACGATGGCCAGAGTCTACCATGAAACGTAATGTTAATTTGCCGTCTCCAGACCTTAGCGCTCCGCTCAGGGCGTGGTCGGATTACCTGGAATGGGTGTCTGCGACGGGGGATTTTCAAATGGTAGGAGACGCTTGTCAGTGCACGGTTGCTATGCCGAAGGGGCAGATTCTGAAGGTGCAGGCGGCCACCCCTGAGCTTCTTGCAAAGCAGGTCATGGCCGAGCTGACAGCCAACGTGGTACTTGCACCTAACCAGGATTTGCCAAAGCATGTCGTACTGGAGCAGGGTGAGCCAGAGCTCAATGAACCGAGACTCATAAGCAATGCGTCGCCACAGGAGGTGTCTATGCGCAGTCACTACGAACCCGCTTTGCCTCGTGCATCGCAGGCGCCGCGATCTGCACCCGTGACCAGTACCAAAGGCACATTGCAGACGGTAGGTGTGTATGTGCCGGTAGCTATGCATGAAGCGCTTAAGGCAGTTGCGGAGAAGCAGAACAAGAAATTCTCTGTGCTTGTTCGAGAGATGGTCGAGAGTGGCTACGACCGTTTTGAAGATGCGATCGAAGAGCGTAGTGGGAAAAAGGTGCTCGACGGCTATGAGCAGAAGGTGGCGAGCTATGATGGCGAGCCCGCACAATGGATGGCCAGGCTTGATCGCAAGCTCAGTCTGGAGCTCAAGTTGACCGCGAAGGAGTACGGGCGGTCGGCTTCTCAAATCGTTGGCGGGCTATTGGCTGAGGAGCTTTCCCATTGCCCACTAGTCCAGACGGTTGCTTCATCCCTCTCAGCCACCGCTGCCCAAGCAATCACTGATCCAGCTGAAGTGGCACGTGCTCAAGCCGCAATTTCAGGTCTTGTGGGGCCCAAAGCCAACGAACTGGCGAATCACTTGGGCCTTCCCGGCAAACGCCGATTGGTTAACGAGATACTTGTTGGAATCGTACGCGCTCCAGGCGTCCTTATGGATGATGTTGCCGAGTACTTCCAGGTTTCAAGAGAAGCGATGAATGAGGCCGTGAGTCTGAATTTTCGTCAGCTAGCGGCACCCTCGTTTAAAGCGCCCAACGGACAGCCAAGGGTGCTGACAGAGCCCGTTTCATGGGAAGAGGCAGTGAAAGCACTAAATTTGCCTCGTGACGAAGAGGCAAAGCTGTTGGCTCTAGGGGACTGAGATGAATCCTTTCGACCGTGCACGAATCCAGGCCATCAATGCACGGGCGAAACTCATCGCTGCGTGCGGTAACCAGTACCCGACCAGTGAGCAACTGCTTGACGTTGCTGAAGCGACGTTGGGTATTGCGATCGAGTGGGTGCCTCCCGATTACTATGCGCTGGGTGGGGCAGATGCGCTTCTACAGCGGGCGATGCAGACGATCCTGATTCGTGATGACGTTCGACCTGAGGCGAAGGCTTATCTGTTGGCTCATGAACTGGGCCATTGGTATCTCGACTCACCCCAACCCGCCCCTGGCACCTCGACAGTGTCCTTCATCGCTGATCCTGACGGTGATGTCAGTGCCACCGGTACTACTAGAAACCCCAGTACCACCAGCCCCGGAAGTGCAGTGGTTGAGGGCTATGGTGCATGGGAGCGCAATGAGCTGCTGGCAAACGTCTTTGCGCGAGAGCTGCTGCTACCCAGAACGGTGGCAAGAGCATTGTGGTCAGCAGGATGGCGTTCTCGATTGGTAGCGACGAACTTTCAGTTGCCGCTAGAAGTCGTGAGACAGCAATTGGCTGACGCGCTTCTGCTTCCGGATGTCCCCCCAGTTCCTCCAGCTCCCGCACACCCCCCAAGCGATGCTCAGCGTCTTGCGGCTGAGGCACCGGAGAGGTTCGTCAATGTCGTTGCGGGCCCCGGGACAGGTAAGACAACGACGTTGGTGCACCGAGTGGCCCACTTGATTGCGAGCGGGGTTCCGGCCAACAGAATCTTGGTGATGACTTTTACCAACAAAGCTGCCCAGGAGCTTGTCGAGCGGTTGACGGCGGCCAATGTTCCAAACGCTTCACAGGTATGGGCTGGCACCTTCCATTCATTTGGACTGGAGCTCCTGCGAAAGCACCACCTTCTCTTCGACCTGACACCTCAGATCAAGATCGCTGACGCGCTGCAGCAAGTCAGGATGATGATCGATGAACTGCCAACCCTGCAGCTCGAATATTTCTTCAGGTTGAGCAACCCTTATGACTGGCTGCCTGACGTCTTGAAGATTATTCATCGTCTGAAGGAAGAGCTGGTCACACCGGACGAGTACGCAGCGATCGTTCGAACATTGCCGCCGGTCGAGCCCGACGTTCAGCGAGAGCGGAATGACATCGTGACCCTTTACAGGGCCTATGAAGCTGTCCTACGGCGAGAGGGTTGGGTTGATTACCCAGATCTTTTGGTTCGACCCACTGTACAAGCGCGTGACGATCGTCCATCCATAGCTGCTTTCCTTGAGCAGTACGATCACGTCCTGGTGGATGAGTACCAGGACGTGAACCATGTGATGATCGAGTTCGTCAAAAAGATCGGCTCGCTACATCGATGCTTGTGGGTGGTCGGTGATATTCGTCAGGCTATTCATCACTGGCGTGGTGCGTCGATCCAAAGTCTGCTCAAGTTTGATGAGGCGTACATCGCTAGAGGCCAGACGGCTTCAATCAAGCGATACAGCTTGGACATCAATCGACGCAGCTCTCCAGAGATTCTTACTTTGGTCGAACTGGCTGGGTCCGACCATGTGCTGCAGCCATTCGTGCCTCTGGATCGTGTGTCCCCATCTCGCTCGGCGAGCGGGGTGATGCCGGCATTACTCCACACTCAGAGGGATGCTCAGAGCAGTGTCATCGTCAACGAGATTTCTCAGTGTCGAGCGGCTGGGCACTCATACGGAAGTCAGGGCATCATCAGCTCAACCAATGCCCAAGTGGACAGGCTTGCCGAAGACATCGAGGCGGCCGGGATTCCTGTGTTGCACATTGGTGAGTTGAACCAGAGGGCCGAAGTCAAAGAGTTCATGTGTCTGATGCAACTGCTGACGCAGCGGTCGCCTGGGGCGCTGCTCGGCTTGTTCAGACGTGCAAATTTGAGGATGCCGGCGGCAGACATCGAGGTGCTGACCAACCTGTCCAAGCTAGGTTTCAACCACCAGCGTGGTCGTTGGCTGAGGCGCCCTATACCAGGGCTGTCAACGCAAGGGCAGCAGGTTGTACTGGCATTGAGTGACTTGCTGGAAGGGGCGACGCGAAGCTCCCGCCCTTGGGTGTTCGTCTGTGATCTGCTGTTCGAAAAAGGCTTTGGGCTGGAGTCGCTGGCTGACCAGTCTGCTGCTGCGCAGATCAACCGCTTGGCGTTGTGGCAATTCCTTTATGGGGTTCGCAACAGTGATGGGGTTGGTAGCCAGGCGACGTTATCCAAGTTTTTGGTTAGAGAAGATTTTCGGCGCTATATCGGGCAACGATCGGCGGAGCGTGCGCTTCCACCTGAGGCCGCTGCGATTGACGCTGTGAGGCTCATGACAGTCCATGGGAGCAAAGGGCTTGAGTTTGACGTCGTGCATATGGCCAACGTCGAAAAAGCCAAGTTTGGTGCGGAGGCACCGCCACGTTTTGATGAGCGTCAGGCTTTGCTGCTGCCCCCTGAAGCGCTGCACAGTACGCAAAGCCTGCGGCTCCAAGGCGAGGCCATTGAGCGTAACAATCTGTTGTACGTTGGCCTCTCCAGAGCGAAAGATCGCTTGAAGGTCTATTGCGGTACTGATGCAGCGACGATTCCCGATCCCCTGCGTGATTCTTCAATCCTTTCTGCTAGCGTCGGGAGGCCCTCGGCACCTGTCGCGGCGTCGACAGTCATACCTGTGCCCATGACGCCACCGGAGGCGATCACCTTCGCTGCGCTTGATGGGTTTATGGCTTGCTCTCTGCAATATCACTATGCCCACGAGTTGAGTCTTCCGATTGAACAAGAATTGGATGTCTCAATTCGGGCTCGTCGTGCAGTGCTGGCAGGGCTTGAATACTTCTACCGGGACAGCATGAAAACAGACGAAGCCTTCCTCAAAGCTTGGGACGAAAAGCCGTTGCCGACGCGGGAAGAAGATAAGACGCTACTGGAGCATGCGTGGATCGCCTTCACACGTGGTGCGTCGTGGTTGCCCGGTAGTGCGCACTACGTCCCAGAAACCACAGCCAGCGTGAACGGCCAGACCATTACGATGCCGTGGATGCTTCGTGAGGCCAGTGGTGATTTGGTTTGGCTGCGCACAGGTGTAGGTCTGAGTGCTGTTGCACGAAATGTTCGGCCCATCCTAGAGAACCTCGGAGGCAGTCGTTGCCACCGAATTTCCATCCATTCACTTGTCACTGGTCTTTCCGAAGACGCAGTTCCATCTGCCAGAGCGAGCAGTACCAGTGTGTTCAAGGCGATCGGCGCATTGCGTGCCGGTGAGCGTAAAGCAACCCGAGGCAAACACTGCAATCGATGCGCCTATTCGACAATTTGTGCTCAGAGGCACTGATCGTCTGGTTGTGGCGCCTTGCCTGCAGGCGTCACATGTTTTTACGCCTAACGGCTAAAAAATCAGATTTTGCCCCTTTCTTGTAGGGCATTTCCCAAAGATACTGCGGGCCATTGTGATGTTCCCGGTTGGCCACTAACCTCGGCTGGTCGTTGCGATCCAACGACCGGCTTTGACAGGCCGACTCAAATTACAATCCTCAGCTTTGCCTTCAATGGCGGCTGTGCGTGGGGCGCCTTCGGGTGCGCCGGGTTTCTCAATTTGACCGGTCTGTCAACCCGTGCACAGCTGCCACCCTTTGTTTGACAGCAAATGGCGGTAGTCCCCAACCACAAATTGAGGGTTCCACCATGCTGAACATAGTCCCCGATCCACCCTGCAACCTCCACTCCCTGGAAGACACACTGCTGATGGCCGCGGATTACGCGCTATGCGCCGAAGCCGTTGCTCAGCAAGCAGTTTTGATGCAACCGAGATCACCCGTCTCGGTATTGATGATGGCGTCAATGCACGAGCTGGAGACTCTCCGCAAGTTGCTTGAATCAGCGCTGGCTCAAGTCCAAAAACCAGCATATCCGCAGACGTTGCATTAATCCGCATCATGATTCGCCTGAGGCTGCCCCTGTGGGAGCCCGGCTTGCCGGCGATAGGGCCAGCCCAGGCACTAGAGATTTCGGGGGAGATTGAACGATGTCTACAGAAGAAACCAAATTCACCGTCGGCAAAACCACTTTCTACCAAGGTGAAAACCAGACCCATCCGCTGTTCCGTATCGAAGCCGGCATCCCTTGCCAGAGCGCCCGGGAACAAGCTTCGGAGCTGATGGGCTATGCGCGAGACATGACCCTGGACGGCCTAATGGAAGACAAGCCTCAACTAATCTGGGCTTCGCACTACCTCTGTGCCTTGGCCAAGGCGCTCATGGATGATGCTGAACTAGGCATGATGAAAACCCCTTGAACCACCCTCAAGCGTAATGCCCGTCAGTCAAGCAATATTGGGCCGCTTTGCGGCCCATCGCCGGCAAGCCAGCTCTCATCGAACTGCACATAACTCATTGAATTAGCAGGGCCCTGTGGGAGCGGGTTACCCGCGAGACGACACCGCGGTGGATGGCACGGGCTTCGCCCGTGTTCGCGGGCACGCCCGCTCCCACAGGGGGCGCGCCAGCTTTTAGAAATTGAGCAAGACAGTTGCTCCCACAGGGTACGCGGATCGCTTGCAATTTCAGTTATCTACGCGCCAGCGCAGCCCAAAGGGTTGGGCAATCTCCCGCAGGTACAACGAAGATCCCACGATCTGCGTGAGCTCTGTGGGAGCTGGCTTGCCGGCGATGGGCTGCGAAGCAGCCCCGGCAATCTCAAGCCTCGCTCATTTCTTCCAGCCGTCGCGGCACAGGCTCTTGCGATACACGCCCGCTCAACCCCACCCGCATGTCGTTGCCACTCGGCTGCTGATACAGGCTCAAGCCAAATTCCGGCAACACCGCTAGCAGGTAGTCGAAGATATCCCCCTGGATCCGCTCGTAATCGGCCCACACGGTGGTGGTGGTAAAGCAGTAGATCTCCAGCGGTACGCCCTCGGCGGTGGTCTGCATCTGCCGCACCATGCAGGTCATGTTCGGGTGAACATTGGGGTGGTTCTTCAGGTAGGCCAGGGCAAACGCGCGGAAGGTGCCTATGTTGGTCAGCTTGCGGCGGTTGGCCGACAGCTCGGCCACCGGCCCCATGGCCTCGTTCCAGCGCTGCAGTTCCTGGCGCTTGGCGGCCAGGTAGTCGGCCAGCAGGTGCACCTGGCTCAGGCGATGTTCCTCTTCGCGGGTGAGAAAGCGCACCCCGGCCGCATCGATGAACAGGCTGCGCTTGATGCGCCGGCCACCGGACTGCTGCATGCCGCGGTAGTTGCGGAACGACTCGCTCATCAGGCGCCAGGTGGGGATGGAGACGATGGTCTTGTCGAAGTTCTGCACCTTCACGGTGTGCAGGGTGATGTCCACCACGTCGCCATCGGCGCCCACCTGGGGCATTTCGATCCAGTCGCCCACGTGCAGCATGTCGTTGCTGGTCAGCTGCACGCTGGCGACGAACGACAGCAGGGTGTCCTTGTACACCAACAGCAGCACCGCCGACATGGCACCCAGGCCCGACAGCAGCAACAGTGGCGAGCGGTCGATCAGGGTGGCGACGATGACGATGGCGGCGAAGATCCACAACATCATCTTGGCCAACTGCACGTAGCCCTTGATCGAGCGGGTGCGGGCGTGTTCGGTGCGGGCATAGATGTCGAGCAGGGCATCCAGCAGGCACGACAGCGCCATGGTCATGAACAGCAGGGTAAAGGCCAGGGCGACATTGCCAAGGAAGTGCTGGGCATTGTCGGACAGCTCGGGCACCAGTTTCAGGCCGAACTGCAGCACCAGTGACGGCGTGGTCTGCGCCAGGCGGTGGAACACCTTGTTGTTGCGCAGGTCATCCAGCCACTTCAGCGCTGGCTGGCGGGCCAGCAGGCGGGCGCCATGCAGCACCAGGAAGCGCGCCAGGCGGCCGATGACCAGGGAAATCAGCAGCAGCACCGCCAGGCCGATGGCCGCGTGCAGCATCGGATGTTGGTCAAGGGTGCCCCACAGGTCGAGGGAGTCACGCCAGATTCGTTGGATATCCATGGGCTTGCGTACAGTCTTGTTGCCAAACGAAGCGCCATTAGAGCGCGGATGGCGACAAAGTTGCCAAAAGAAATTCGGCTAAGGCGGCAGAAAACGTTACCCTATGCAACTGAATTTTCCGCACTTGCCTGAGGTTACCTCCGTGTTCTCCCAATTCGCCCTGCACGAACGCCTGCTTAAAGCCGTGGCCGAGCTTAACTTTGTCGAGCCAACCCCGGTGCAGGCCGCGGCCATCCCCCTGGCCCTGCAAGGGCGTGACCTGCGCGTGACCGCGCAGACCGGCAGCGGCAAAACCGCAGCCTTCGTGCTGCCATTGCTCAACCGCTTGGTCGACCTGCGCGAGCGCCGCGTAGAGATCCGCGCGCTGATCCTGCTGCCGACCCGTGAACTGGCCCAGCAGACCCTCAAGCAGGTGCAGTTGTTCTCGCAGTTCACCTACATCAAGTCGGGCCTGGTCACCGGCGGTGAAGACTTCAAGGAACAGGCCGCCATGCTGCGCAAGGTGCCGGACGTGCTGATCGGCACCCCGGGTCGCCTGCTGGAGCAGCTGAACGCCGGCAACCTCGACCTGTCCCACGTGCAGGTGCTGATCCTCGACGAAGCCGACCGCATGCTCGACATGGGCTTCGCCGAAGACATGGAGCGCCTGTGCAAGGAGTGCGAGAACCGCCAGCAGACCCTGCTGTTCTCCGCTACCACCGGTGGTGCGGCCCTGCGCGACATGATCGGCAAGGTGCTGAAAGACCCTGAGCACCTGATGCTCAACAGCGTCTCGCAGCTGGCCGAAGGCACCCGCCAGCAGATCATCACCGCCGACCACGACCAGCACAAAGAGCAGATCGTGCAGTGGCTGCTGGCCAATGAAACCTTCGACAAGGCGATCATCTTCACCAACACCCGTGCCCTGGCCGACCGCATCTACGGCCACCTGGTGGCCAAGGACGTGAAGGCCTTCGTGCTGCATGGCGAAAAGGACCAGAAGGACCGCAAGCTGGCGCTGGACCGCTTCAAGCAGGGCAGCTCCAAGGTGCTGGTGGCTACCGACGTGGCGGCCCGTGGCCTGGACATCGACGGCCTGGACCTGGTGATCAACTTCGACATGCCGCGCAGCGGTGACGAGTACGTGCACCGTGTGGGCCGTACCGGCCGCGCCGGTGGCGAAGGTTTGGCGATCTCGCTGATCACCCACAACGACTGGAACCTGATGTCGAGCATCGAGCGCTACCTCAAGCAGCAGTTCGAGCGCCGGGTAATCAAGGAAGTGAAGGGCACCTACAGCGGGCCGAAGAAGGTCAAGGCCTCGGGCAAGGCGGCGGGCAGCAAGAAGAAAAAGGTCGAGAAGAAGACCGGTGACAAGAAGGCAGCCGCCAAGCGCAAGCCAACCGCCAAGCCGAAGGCCAATGCACCGCTGGCCAGCGCCGACGGCCTGGCGCCGCTAAAGAAGCGCAAGCCTGCGGCTGAGTAACGCTCGGTAACGGTGTTAGCTTCTTCGCGGGTGAACCCGCTCCCACAGCGACCCTACAGGCTTCCAGGCCTGTGCGATCCCTGTGGGAGCGGGTTTACCCGCGAAGAGGCCAGCACAGGCGACCACTATTCAGCCTTTTTCTCCGCCTCTTTCAACTCCTTGATCCGCTTGTCGATCAGCTGACACTTGTCGGGCAAATCCTTGCTCGCCGTCCCAAGCTCCATCCCTTGAAGCTCGTCATTGATCTCCTTGGCCTTCTGCGGGTTCTGCTCGGTCAACTGGGTGACCAACCCGGCCAGCTCTTCGCGTTTCTGCGTCGCTTCTTCCGGTGTGCAGGCCCAGGCGGGCAGGGCGCAGAACAGGGCAGTGGCGCAGGCAATGGGCAGCAGCAGTTTCATCCTTCCTACCTCCGGCGGTGGTAATGCCCGGTGGAGGCATGTGCCTGGCCGTTAGTTCAGCGCCTTCGACCGGTGGCACTTCATGGTCAGCCTGTCCGCAGCCGGGCATCTGACCTAGCCTTGTGAGCCATTTGGCCAGGCCACTTCCCTCCAGGTTGTAATCCCTTTCCCAAAACCTCCTGAAGCTATTGAAGAGTGGGCGATTGCTCCCTAGCCTTGGCCTGGATCAGGAGGTATCGTATGTACAGATGTAAATACGGAGCGTCCCATGTTCTTTGAATGGGACGATGCCAAGAACCAGATAAACATCCGCAAGCACGGCATCGACTTCAGCGATGTTCCGGATATGTTCAATCACCCGATGCTGATTCGCCGCGATGACAATCCGGACCACGATGAGGAACGCTGGGTCTGCCTGGGCTGGCTGAAGTGTCTGATAGGCGTGGTCGTGTACACGGAAAGGCAGGGTGATGTCATTCGCATCATTTCTGCACGCAAAGCCACCAGATGGGAGGCCAAACATTATGACCAAAGCATCGAAAACTGACTGGAGTCGCCTGGCTCGACAGGACGACCAGGCTATTGATACCTCGGATATTCCTGAGCTGAATGAAAATTTCTTCCGAGAGGCCGAGCTGCGAGTTCCAGCCAAGCAGACGGTGACCATTCGCCTCGATTCCGATGTCCTCGCCTGGTTCAAAGAGCAGGGTAGTGGCTACCAGACCCGGATCAACCAGTTGCTGCGCCAGTACATGCAAGCGCAACAACGCCAGCGCTGAGATATTTCGGAACGCTGGGCAACCTCCACAGGTCCCAACCTGTGTACCCCTTCCGTCCACAGCAGGAGCCCGTAGCCATGAGCATCGCCTACGACTGGGACCTGATCGAGCGTTTGCTGCACGAGGTGCAGAACGGCGCCGGTCACAGCTTCACGCCACGCCCCTATGCCGAGCAGCACGCTGCGGCACTGGCCGCCAAGGGGGAGCCGGTGGGTGACCTGGACCACCTGAAAACCCGTGCCTGCGAGTACGAAAGGCTGCTGTTCGAACGTGGCTTTATCGAAACCCGGCCCGAAGAGGACGGCGGCAATGGCGAGAACTTCGCGCTGACCGAGCGCGGTTCGCGGCTGATGAGCCTGATCGACAGCAGCATCCCCGGCTTCGAGCACCCGCGTCAGGTGCTGGACGACCAGGAGGATGCGCTGGACGAAACCATTTTCGAGCAGGTGTCGGCGAAGGCGCAGATTGCCTGAGGTCGTTTTGAGGCTGGCAAGGGCGGCCATGGACACCCGATAATCGGTAGTTCCTGAACATTGCCGAGCCCTTGCCCATGCCAATGACCACCGCAGAGGCCCGCCCATGAGCGCGGTCCGCAAGAACCCTGATGCCTTTGCCTTCCAGGTGATGCTGGGGCTGTGCCTGATCTGGGGCTGCCAGCAGGTGTTGATCAAGACCGCCGCCGTCGATATCGCGCCGGTGATGCAGGCGGCCTTGCGCAACGGCATCGCCGCCGTGCTGGTGGGCCTGATGCTGTGCTGGCGTGGTGGCTGGGAGCAGGTCGGCAGCACCTGGCGTGCCGGGGTGGTGGCGGGCGGGCTGTTCGGCCTGGAATTCCTGTTCATTGCCGAGGGGTTGAAGCTGACCTCGGCGGCGCATATGTCGGTGTTCCTCTATACCGCGCCGGTGTTCACCGCGTTGGGCCTGCATTTCAGGTTGCCCAGCGAACGCCTGCGGCTGCTGCAATGGCTGGGGATTCTGCTGGCCTTCGGCGGCATTGCCATGGCATTTGCCGGCGGTATGTCGTTCGAGCACATGGATGGCCGCACCCTGTTGGGGGATGCGTTTGGCGTGATTGCCGGGCTGGCCTGGGGCGCGACCACGGTGGTGGTGCGTTGCTCGCGGCTGTCGGAAGCACCGGCGACCCTGACCCTGTTCTATCAACTGGCGGTGGGCTTTGCCGGCTTGCTGCTGATTGCCTTGCTCAGCGGGCAGATCGGCGCGGTGTCGTTTACGCCGTTGGCGATGGGGAGCGTGCTGTTCCAGGGGATTGTGGTGTCGTTCATCAGCTACCTGACCTGGTTCTGGTTGCTGCGCAAATACCTGGCGTCGAACCTGGCGGTGTTTTCGTTCATCACCCCGCTGTTCGGGGTGACCTTTGGCGTGTTGCTGCTGGATGAGCCGCTGAGCCTGAACTTTGTGGTTGGCGCGTTGATGGTGCTGCTGGGGGTGATCCTGGTGAGTGCCGAGCCTTGGGTGAAGCAGCAGTTGCGGCGGATTGTGGGATGATCAATAACCAGTACCGGCCTCTTCGCGGGCTTGCCCGCTCCCACAGGTACTGCACAGGTCTTGAAAATCGTGCGGCCCCTGTGGGAGCGGGCGAGCCCGCGAAGAGGCCGGCACAGGCAACCACAATTCAGGATGCAGCCTTGGCCTGACAGGCGCTGCCCTGCGGTGCAGAGCCGGCAAACAGCACCAACCCCCCAGCCACCACCAACCCTCCCGCCGCCACCATCAGCGCCGGCTGCAGCCCGCCGCTGTAATGGCTGCTGAGCGCCGCCAGCAACGGCCCGCTCAACTGCCCCAGGGCAAAGCACGCCGTCAACAGCCCGGCATTGCGCTGCGTGGCATGCGGCGCCAGCTCCCGCGAGCGCTGCATCACCAGCTGCATGCAGGCCAGGAACGGCCCGCCACACAGCACCACACCCAACGCCAGCCCGACACCCCCGCCCATCAGGCAGGCCAGCACGCCCAGCCCCTGCAACCACAGGGTGGCGGTCAACCAGGTCGAGGTGCGGCCACCACGCCGCAGGCTCACCAGCAGCACCCCCAGCGCTGCCGCCAGGCCGAACGCCGGCCAGAACAGGTCGGCCAGCCACTGCCCGCGGAACTGTTGGTTGGCCATCTGCGACAGGAAGGTGGCCGGCAGGATGTAACCCACGCCATACAGCGCATACACCAGCCCCAGGCGGCCTATGCCGACACTGCGCGTCGGGCCCTGGCCTGCAGTCGACGGCACCGGCGCCGCTTGCAGCGCCCGGGGCAGCCAAGGCCGGAGCGCCAGCAGCATCACCAGCGCGGCCACGGCATAGATCAGCCACAGTGCAGCCGAGCCCAGCCCCCACAAATGCGCCACCAGCGCCAGCAAACCAGTCAGCGCAATGCCCAGGCCGGGCCCGGCGAACACCAGGGCACCCAGGCGCTGGCGGTTGTTGGCATTGGCTACCTGCTGGCTGAGGCTGGTGATCATCACCAGCACCCAGGCGCTGGCCACACCGGTGCCGAAGCGCAGCAACAGGTGGCTCCAGAACCCGTCGGCGGCCCATGAGGCCAGGGTCAGCAGCACGCACAGCCACAGCCCGCCATGCAGGCGCAGACGCACCTGGCCCGGCGAGCGGGCGAACATGGCGTCGACCGCGCCGATGAAGTAACCCAGGTAGTTGGCTGCCGCCACCAGCCCGGCGACCGTCAGGTCGAACTGGCCTTCGGCGATCAGTTGCGGCAGTTGTGGGGTAAGGGCGAAGCGGCCGATGCCCATGGCCATCATCAGCGCCACGGCGCTGGCCAGCAGTTGAATGAGTGGCGACATGGCAAGTCTCCTGCACGGATGTAAGCGATGGCTGGCAGGTTAGGGCGGTTTATTTTTCAATAAAATTGAATAATGATGATCAAGTTGTTCTGTTTTGGAGAATGCCGTGGAATTCAGCCAACTGCGTATCTTCCAGGCCGTGGCCGAGGAGGGTTCGGTCACCCGTGCCGCAGAGCGCCTGCATCGAGTGCCGTCGAACCTGTCGACGCGCTTGCGCCAGCTCGAGGAGCAACTGGGTGTCGAGCTGTTCCTGCGCGAACGCCAGCGCCTGCAGCTGTCGCCGGCGGGCAAGGTGCTGCTGGACTACGCCAACCGCATGTCAGCCTTGCGCGACGAGGCGCTGGCCGCCGTGCGGGGTGGCCAACCGGCCGGGGACTTCGTGCTGGGGACCATGTACAGCACGGCAGCGACCCATTTGCCGGCGTTGCTGGCGCGTTATCATCAGGCCTACCCGGCGGTGAACCTGCAGGTGCGCGCAGCGCCCAGTGGCGAACTGCTGGAAGGCCTGCTCAACCACAGCCTGGACGCGGCCTTGGTGGACGGGCCGCCGAGCCTGGCCGGGCTGGATGGTGTGCCGTTGTGCGATGAGCAGCTGGTGCTGATCACCAGCCCCGAGCACCCTGCGGTGCACACTGCCAAGGATGTGGCGGGCAAGGCGGTGTTCACCTTCCGCCAGGGCTGCTCGTACCGCATGCGCCTGGAGGCCTGGTATGCCCATGCCCATACGCCCATGGGCCGAGTGATGGAGATCGAGTCGTACCAGAGCATGCTGGCCTGTGTGATCGCTGGCGCGGGCGTGGCGATGATGGCCAGGTCGATGCTCGACAGCCTGCCCGGGCGCGACCGGGTGCGGGTGCACCAGATGCAGGCGCCGTTCGATCAGGCGGTCACCTGGTTGATGTGGCGCCAGGGCATGCGCGGGGCGAATTTGCAGGCCTGGATCGACTTGCAACAAAGCGAAACGATTAACCAGTCGTCGGAATGCGCCGCTACGGCTTGATCCGTATCAAAATGGCCCGTATCTGTAGGTGTAGAGGCATGCGTAATACAGGACATAGGGCTATGATCTGTATGAAACATCGCAGGATTGAATTGCCGTGAGGCTGACCCGTCAAGGGGGCATTATGAATAAACCACTGTCCAACTGGCTCCACGACCTGGCTGTCGCCTTGGGGCTGATTCCACCACCTTTGCAGCCGGTGCCGATCCCGACTGATGAAGAGCAGCGCAAACGCCAACCGCGTCGTCGCTGATAAATACAAAGGCCGCTGCACCTGGGTGGGTGCAGCGGCCTTTTTGTGTCTGCCAGTTGTATGCTGCCTGTACCGGCCTCTTCGCGGGCTTGCCCGCTCCCACAGGTACCCCATAAATTTCAAGGCTTGTGGTATCCCTGTGGGAGCGGGCGAGCCCGCGAAGAGGCCAGTTCAGGCTGTAGATCAGGCCAGTTTCACCGCCGCCACCGATTTACGCGACATCAGGCTAACGACCACAAAGCTCACCAGACCAACCGCCAGGCTGTAGTAGATCGGTGTATTGGCCTCCAGCCCATCCTTGAACATGAACAGCAGCGCGGTAGCAAAGCCCAGCGACATGCTGGCGATAGCCCCGGCGGTGGTAGCGCGTTTCCAGAAGATCGCCCCGATCAGCGGGATCAGCATGCCGCCGACCAGCAGGTTGTAGGCCAGGGTCAGGGCATTGATCACATCGTTCACCACCAGGGCGATGCCCAGCACCACCAGCCCGGTGAGCAGGGTAAACAGGCGGCTTACGCCCAGGCTCGACTGCTTGCCGCCACGCAGCTTGGGCAGCAGGTCTTCGGTCAGGGTGGTCGACGCAGCCAGCAGGCCGGCGCTGGCGGTGGACATCATGGCAGCCAGTGCCGCTGCCATCAGCAGGCCACGGATGCCATCGGGCAGGGTGGTCTTGATCATCTCGGCAAAGGCGTTGTTCGGGTTGGCCAGGTCGGGCATCAGCACGTGCGCAGCCATGCCGATCGTGGCGCAGGCCAGGCCGTACAGTACGCAGTACACACCGGCAGTGGTGCCGGCACGCTGGCAGACCTTCTCGTCACGGGCAGTGAACACCCGCTGCCAGATGTCCTGGCCGATGAGGATGCCGAAGAAGTAGATCAGGAAGTAGGTGATGATGGTGTCCCAGCCAATGGTGGTCAGCTGGAAGCTGGCCGCCGGCAGCTTGGCCACCAGGGTGTCCCAGCCACCGGCCTTGTACAGGCACACTGGCAGGAGGATGAACATCAGGCCGACGGTCTTGATCACGAACTGGACGATGTCGGTCAGGGTCAGCGACCACATGCCGCCAATGGTCGAGTACAGCACCACCACACCACCACCCAGCAGCAGCGAGGCCCAGAACGGCAGGTCCAGCAGCACCTGCAATACGGTGGCCATGGCCAGGGTCGAGGTGACGCCGATCATCAGTGCATAGGCCAGCATGATCACGGCACTGGCCTGGCGTGCGGTCGGGTTGTAGCGCTGCTCCAGCACCTGGGTCACGGTGAAGATGCGCAGGCGCAGCAAGGGTTTGGCCAGGAACAGGTTGAGGGCGATGATGCCCAGGCCCAGGGCTGCGCACAGCCAGAAGCCGGAGATGCCGTGGACGTAGCCCAGGCGCACGGTGCCGACGGTGGATGCGCCACCGAGCACGGTGGTAGCCATGGTGCCCATGTACAGGACCGGGCCGAGGTTGCGCCCGGCCACCAGGTAGTCCTCATGGGTTTTCGCGCGCCGCATGCCATACCAGCCAAGCCCGAGCATGCCGACGGTATAGATCATTACAACAATGATGTCCAAGGCCATTGGGGGTCTCCCGATTATCTTTATTATGGCGAGATCGACCACACAGGCGGGTTCACGGCGCCCGGCGGTCTTGTCGTGTTATTGGCGGGCCTCAATGGCCCTCCCACATGGCTCCTGCCGGGGTACTTTCTAGAGGCTTGCACCAGTCCCCTGTAGGAGCGGGCGTGCCCGCGAACAAGGGCACAGCCCTTGCCATGCACAGGGGGGGCAGTGCCGGCCCCTTCGCGGGCTCGCCCGCTCCCACCGGGAACGGTGTTGCACTCGTTTAGCGGCGTACTACGCCTGGAAGCACGCAGAGCATTTCGAACAACAGGTTGGCACCGAGCAGCGAGGTGTTGCCGGTGGTGTCGTAAGGCGGGGAGACTTCGACAAGGTCACAGCCGATCAGGTCCAGGCCGTGGCAGCCGCGAATGATCTCCATCGCCTGGATGGTGGTCAAGCCACCGATTTCCGGGGTGCCGGTGCCTGGTGCCCAGGCCGGGTCGATGCCGTCGATGTCGAATGACAGGTACACCGGGCCACCGCCGACCTTTTCCCGCACTTCGGCCATCAGTGGCGCCAGCGACTTGTGCCAGCACTCTTCGGCCTGGACCACGCGGAAGCCCTGGCGGCGGCTCCAGTTGAAGTCATCGGCGGTGTAGCCTTGGGCGCGTAGGCCGATCTGCACCACGCGCTCGCAATCGAGCAGGCCTTCTTCCACGGCGCGGCGGAAGGTGGTGCCGTGGGCGATCTTCTCGCCGAACATGTGGTCGTTGACGTCGGCATGGGCATCGATGTGCACCAGGCCGATCTTGCCGTGCTTCTTGTGCAGCGCGCGCAGGATCGGCAGGGTGATGGTGTGGTCGCCACCCAGGGTCAGCGGGATGACGTTGTGCTCGAGGATCTCGTCATACGCTTCTTCGATGATGCGCACTGCATCCAGCAGGTTGAAAGTGTTGATTGCCACGTCACCGATGTCGGCCACCGACAACGAGTCGAACGGTGCAGCCCCGGTGGCCATGTTGTACGGGCGGATCATCACCGATTCGGCGCGGATCTGCCGCGGGCCGAAGCGGGTGCCGGAGCGCAGCGAGGTGCCGATATCCAGTGGCACGCCGATGAAGGCGGCGTCCAGGCCTTGGGCACTTTGCAGGTGGGGGAGGCGGAGCATGGTGGCGATGCCGCCGAAACGCGGCATTTCGTTGCCGCCCAGTGGTTGGTGGAGGATCTTGTCCACGGTGGGCCTCATCAGTCGGTCGATTGTTCTGTTTGTTCGAACCTGTGCCGCCGCGCGCCTTCCAGGAATGGTCTTGTCGGCGGGCAGGGACATTTCGGCCAAGTCTGCTGAAGGTAGTGCCGAGGAAAAATCGCTACCGGCAAATACTTAGTTCAGGAATTTCTGAACTAAAGGCCGGCAGAGCGGTTAGACTGCGCGCAAATACCCTTGCGGAACGTTGCACCATGGCCTCGACCCTGCCCGACCTGAAACTGCTGCGCATCTTCGTCAGCGTGGTGCGCCACCAGGGTTTCGCCAACGCCCAGCGCGAGCTGAACCTGTCGACCTCGGCCATCAGCACCTACATGAGCCAGCTGGAAGGCGCCCTGGGGATCGTGCTGTGCCACCGCGGCCGTGGCGGTTTCAGCCTGACCAGCAAGGGCGAGCTGTTCCACCAGGAAACCCTGCGCCTGCTGGCCGAGCTGGACGGGTTCGAGCAGTATGCCGCCGCCCTGAAGGGCGAGTTGCGCGGCACCCTCAACCTGGGGGTGATCGACTCCACCGTCGGTGACCGGGCCTTGCCGCTGGCCGAAGCCATCGGCGCCTACAGCCAGGAACACCCGGCGGTGCACCTGCACCTGTCGGTGTCCAGCCCTTACGAGCTGCAGCTGGGCGTGCAGGACAACCGCCTGGACCTTGCCATCGGGGCGTTTTCCTCGCGCATGAGCGGGCTGCTTTACCAGCCGCTGTACCGTGAGCAGCACTGGCTGTACTGCAGCAGCCGCCACCCGTTGTATGCCGAACGGCGCATTCCCGAGCCGGTGGTGACCCAGCAGCGCATGGTCGGACGGGGCTACTGGAGCCAGGCCGAGCTGGCCCGGCATGGCTTCAAGCACAGCGCAGCGACGGTGGAGAGCATGGAGGCGCAGTTGATCCTGATTCTCTCCGGGGCCTACATCGGCTACCTGCCCGAGCACTATGCCCAGGCCTGGGTCGACAAGGGCGACTTGCGCGTGCTGTCGCCGTCTACTTTCGGTTACCAGGCACCGTTCTCGCTGATCATTCGCCGCGGGCGCAGTCGCGAGCCGTTGATCCAGACTTTCCGCGACCTGCTCAAAAGCCAGCTCAACGTCGGCTGAGGGGCGGCGCCTGTCTGTAGTTTGTCGGCGTGCGCTAAATTCTTGGCGCCGCTGACCGACAACATAATGGCGTCCTGCTATACATCACATGTGCGTGTGTTGCTGACCCTCCCCCTTTACTCCTTGCAAGGATTGCCCAAGATGCGCATGAATTTGCCCGTCACTGAGCACGAAAGAACCTTTCCCAACGATCAGCGCCTGATTTCCACCACAGACCTCAACAGCCGCATCACCTACTGCAACGACGCTTTCGTGGCGATCAGCGGGTTCACCTACGACGAGCTGGTCGGCCAACCCCACAACCTGGTGCGCCACCCGGACATGCCGCCGGCGGTGTTCGGCCATATGTGGGAAACCATCAAACAGGGCAAACCCTGGATGGGCGTGGTCAAGAACCGTGCGAAGAACGGCGATTACTACTGGGTCAGCGCCTATGTCACGGCCATCTACGAACAGGGCCGCATCAGTGGCTACGAGTCGGTGCGCTCGGTGCCCACCCGCGAGCAGATCCGCCGCGCCGAGGCGTTGTACGCACGCTTGCGGGCCGGCCGCGCGGCGGTGCCGTGGGCGGCCCGGCTGGGGCATGGCCTGGGCCACGGGTGGCCCTTGATCGGTGCGGGCTTGCTGTCGGCGGCAGGCTACCTGTGGCTGCCGACTTATGCGGCGCTCGGGGTGCTGATGGCCAGCCTGCTGCTGGCCTGGTATCTGGTCGAGCACCGGCAGAACCAGGCTATCCGCCACACGCTGGCCGAGCATCCCAAGGCCTTCACCAGCCCACTGGTGGCGCTGACCTACAGCGATAACCCGGGCCTGCAGGGCCAGCTCGACCTGGCCATCATCAGTGAGGAGGCACGCCTGCAAACGGCCTTGACCCGCCTGGTGGATGCCGGGGTCGGGGTGAAGTCGCGGGCGGCGCAGTCGTCCGACTTGTCCGATGCCCAGGCCCAGATGCTCGACCGCCAGCGCAACGAGACCGACCAGTCCGCCACCGCCATTGCGCAGATGGCGGCGACCATCCAGGAGGTTACCCACAACGTGCAGAGCACGGCGCACGCGGCGGGTGATGCCGACCAGCTGGCGCAGCAGGGCAGCGAGCTGGCCCTGCAGAGCCTGAAAGCCATGGGTAGCATGAGCGATGCCGTCAATGACATTGGCCAGGCGGTGAACGCCTTGGCCGAGCAGACCCAGTCGATCGGCAGCGTGGTCGATGTGATCACTTCGATTGCCGAGCAGACCAACCTGCTGGCGCTCAATGCCGCCATTGAAGCGGCACGCGCAGGCGAACAGGGGCGCGGGTTTGCCGTGGTGGCGGATGAAGTGCGTTCGTTGGCCCAGCGCACTCGCGCCTCGACCGAGGAAATCCATCACATCATCGCGTCGTTGCGCGCCGGGGCAGAGCGTGCGGTCAGCACGGCGAACCGTGGTGAGCAGATCTCGCGGGACAGCGTGCACAGTGTCGAGGCAGTGCAGGCGGCGTTGAGCGGGATTGCCCAGGCGGTCAGCCGCATCACCGGCATGAGCCAGCAGATGGCGACGGCGTCGGAGCAGCAGAGCCATGTAGCCGAGGACATCAACCAGCAGATCGTGAGGATTGCCCAGCTGTGCGACCAGAGTGCCGGGCAGGCCAGGCAGGGCGCGGAAATCAGCCAGGATCTGGAGCGCATGGCAGAGTACCTGCATAGCCTGGCGGAGCGGTTCAATCGCTGAAATCGCAAAGCCCTTTCGCCCTGTAGGAGCGGGTTTACCCGCGATCACGGGCGAAGCCCGTGCCAGCCACCGCATTGCCTGCATCGCGGGCAAGCCCGCTCCTACAGGGCGAAAGGCCCGCAAAGCGGGCCCCGGTTCTGTGGCAAACTGTTCCCGCCAAGGAGAACCCCATGCCCAGACCCCGCTGCGAGCGCTGCCAGCGCCCGCTCGACCATTGCCTCTGCCCACTGATCCCCGCGCTCGACAGCCGCACCCGCGTCATCCTGCTGCAGCACCCCAGTGAAACCGCCCATGCCCTGAACACTGCCCGCCTGGCCGCCCTAGGCCTGAACAATGCCGAGTTGCGGGTAGGCGAGGTGTTCGATGACCTGAACGAATTGCTGGCTACCCCCGGTTACCGGCCGGCCCTGCTGTTCCCGGGTGACGACGCCCAGGTGCTGGAGGCCTATGGCGAGACGGACGACAAACCCTTGCTGTTGATCGTGCCCGACGGTACCTGGCGCAAGGCGCGCAAGCTGCTGTACCTGAACCCGGTGCTGGGGGCGTTGCCGCGGGTGACGCTGGGGGCTGTCGCGCCTTCACGCTACCGGCTGCGCAAGGCGCCGGAGGCGGGGGCGTTGTCGACTATCGAGGCGGTGGTGGGGGCGCTCGATGCGCTGGAGCAACCGGCCTGTTTCGATGCGCTGCTGGCGCCGTTCGAGGCGTTGATCGAAGGGCAGATCAGGGCCATGGGCGAGGAGACATTTCAGCGCAACCATGGCACCGAGTGAGGGCAGGGGGCTGCTCTGCAGCCCTTTCGCAGCACAAGGCTGCTCCTACAGATGTTGCGCGCTTTCTTGTAGGAGCAGCCTTGTGCTGCGAATGGGCCGCACAGCGGCCCCGGCTATCTCGAACCCGATCAACGCATCTCAGGCAAACGCGCCTCGGTGCGTACTTCGGTGGTAGCCAGCGCTTCCGGCGGCAGCGAAATACGCTGCTTGCTCAGCAGCTCACCCATGGTCGCCAGTACGCGGTAGCGCGAGAACTCCTCGGTATAACGCACCTCGGTGTAGCGGCGGTCGGCGTTGTACAGCTCGTTTTCACTGTCGAGCAGGTCGAGCAGGGTGCGCTGGCCCAGGCCGAACTGGTCCTGGTAGGCGGCACGCACGCGCTTGGTGGTCTCGGCGTATTCACGCGCGGTTGGCAGCTGCTTGCTGGCGTTGTTCATGGCGTTCCACGCCAGGCTCAGGTTCTCGGTCAGCTCACGCAGGGCGTTGTTGCGAATGTCCAGGGCCTGGTTGATCTTGTGCGCGTCGGACTGCAGGCGAGCCTTGTCGCTGCCACCGCGGAACAGGTTGTAGTTCATTTCAACGCCAGCTTGCCAGTCGTTGTTGTTGTGGCCTTTCTCACCGCCGGTGTTGTTGTTGGCACCGGTGGCCAGAATGGCGTCGAAGCGTGGGTAGAAAGTCGACTTGGCCACTTCGTATTGCTGCTCGGCAGCATTCACGTCAGCCTGGGCAGACTTGATGTACGGGTTGTTCTGGCGCATGCCGTCGCGGGCTTCATCGAGGGTGCCAGGCACCTCGCCCTTGATGGTCTGCGGGCTTTCCAGCTCGTCCGGCATGCGGCCGACGACGCTGAAGAAGTTGGCTTCGGCGTCGGCCAGGTCGACTTCGGCGGTGTCCAGGTTGTTTTCCGCCAGGGCGCGACGTGCGCGGGACTGGTCAAGGTCGGCGGTGCTGCCGACGCCGCGCTCGTTGCGCAGGCCGATCTGGTCGTTGACTCGCAGGTGGGCTTGCAGGTTGTTCCTGGCCAGGGCTACCAGTTCACGGCGCTTGAGCACTTCCAGGTACACCTCGACTGCACGCAGGGCGACATCCTGGGCGACGGCCTGGGTGTAGTAGGCGCGGGAGGTGGAGACCGCTTCGGTGCGGCCCACTTCGTTCGAGGTGTTGAAGCCGTCGAAGATCATCTGCCGCAGGCGCAGCTCGGACTGGGTGTAGTTGAGGGTTTCCTTGTTGTGGTTGCCCTCGGCGCGCGTAGTGGTGTTGTCCGAACGCTGGCGGCCATAGCCGGCGACCAAATCCACGGAAGGGTAGTAGCCACCACGCGCAAACTTCACATCCTCATCGGCCGACAGCTTGCTGTTGCGGTTGGAGCTGACTTGCGGATGGTAGTCCACGGCGCTCTGGACAGCCTCTGTGATCGACATCGCCTGTACGTTGGCACTTGCCAGGGCCAACAGTAATGCACTGGTGATGGGGTTCAAAACGCGCATGGTACATCTCCCTGATCCTGGAATTGATCCTGCTGCTCGCCAAAAAAATGACGATAAAGTTATCGCGTATAGTGTTGCAGGTTTTTAACAACACAGCTAAGTACATTCAACGCGATAGATAAGAAGATTTCTTCATATCAAATTGCCATATAAGACATATATTGTCTAATTAGTTCGCGAATGAAACACAGGATGAGGCACCGTTAGAAGCCGTGAAGGCCAATGGATACAGGGATTTTGCGCGGTTCCAGAACTATTTCGGATAAGAGAAATATCAGTTAGGCGAAATTGATATTTGGCGACAAAATATTGTCACTTAGACTTGTGCAAGGTTTTCTGGCTGAGGATATACAGGCTTACCAGTACGGCGCTGGTCAACATGAAGATGCGTGCCCAGAACAGGGGCACCAGATAGCACGACAGGCCGATGCTGGCCCACATCAGGCCGATGGCATAGACCTTGCCCTTGAGGGGGATGCCTTCACCACTGAGGTAGTCGCGGATCCACGGCCCGAGCTTCGGGTGATGGACCAGCCAATGGTGAAAGCGCGGCGAGCTGCGGGCAAAGCAGGCTGCCGCCAACAGCAGGAAAGGGGTGGTGGGCAATACCGGCAGGAAAATCCCCAACACCCCCAACGCGACGCTGAGCCAGCCGGTGGCCAGCAGCAGGTAGCGCACAGGCAACTTAGTGGTGGCGTGGCTTGAGCAGCGCCGGCTTTTCGTCAGGTGCGTGCAGCAGCAGGAACAGCGCAGTCAGCGCTTCGGGGATCTGTACGATCATGTCGTCCTGCAGGTTGGCGTTGCTGGCGATGTCGGCGAACTCCGGCTGCTCGTCGAACAGGCCCGAGCCGACCATGATCGGCAGCAGCATCTCGCTGACTTCTTCCTCGGCGTTCTCGAACCAGGCCTCTTCACGCAGGAATACACCCTCCATGAAGCCGATGCACCAGCCGCGCAGGTCGGAATCGTCCGGCTCGTCGGTCAGGTCCAGGTCGCATGGCAGCTCGAACTCGTCGTCGCTGGCCAGCTGGCGGGCGATGTGCGCCTTGAGCGCCACCAGGGTGGCTTCGATCTCGGTGCGCTGAGCGTCGCTGGCGTAGTGCGGCTCTTCGGCGAACAGGGCGTCGATCCATTCGCGCTCGGGCACTTCCTCGGCATTGATCGACAGGGCAGTGAGGTAGCCGTGGGCGGCGACATAGTCCAGCGCTTCTTCGTGCAGCTCGTCGGCGTCGAGGAAGGCTTGCAGGCGGGTCAGTTGCTCGGCGAAGGACATTACAGGGCTACCTTGGGGAATAAACGATACCGAATTCTAGCACCTTGCGACGGCGGCGGGGCAAAGGGAACGTCTATCGCCGTGGTGCCCTGCGCGGGGCGGTGCTGCGGTATACTCCGCGATTTTTCATCCAGGGGCAGGTTTTGCCGGCTGCCTGGCAAAAACCGCTTACGCATTTGGCGTGTGCGGGGCGGGTTTTTCGTCCAGCCTGTATCCAGGATGGTACGGCGATTTGTGGAGTTGCACATGCTCGAACAGGCTCAGCGCGTTCTCAAGGACGTCTTCGGCTACGACAGTTTCCGCGGGCGCCAGGCAGCGATCATCGACTGCGTGGCCAATGGCGGCGATGCCCTGGTGCTGATGCCCACTGGCGGCGGCAAGTCGTTGTGTTTCCAGGTGCCGGGGCTGTTGCGCCCAGGCCTGACGGTGGTGGTTTCGCCACTGATCGCGTTGATGGACGACCAGGTCGCCACGCTCGACGAACTCGGTGTGCCGGCTGCCGCGCTGAACTCCACGCTGACGCCGGAGCAGCAGCGTGACCTGGCCGGGCGCCTGCGCCGTGGCGAAGTGAAGATGCTGTACCTGGCGCCGGAGCGCCTGGTGCAGCCGCGCATGCTCGACTTCCTGCGCGACCTGGATATTTCGCTGTTCGCCATCGACGAGGCCCACTGCGTGTCGCAATGGGGCCACGATTTCCGCCCCGAATACCTGCAACTGGGCCAGCTGGCCGAGCTGTTCCCGCATGTGCCGCGCATCGCGCTGACCGCCACCGCGGACATGCGCACCCGCGAAGAGATCGTCCAGCGCCTGCACCTGCAAGGCGCCGAGCGCTTCCTGTCGAGTTTCGACCGGCCCAACATCTTCTACCGCATCGTGCCCAAGGAGGCGCCGCGCAAGCAGCTGATGGCCTTCCTCGGCGAGCGCCGCGGCAACGCCGGCATCGTCTATTGCCTGTCACGCAAGAAGGTCGACGAAACCGCCGCCTTCCTCTGTGACCAGGGCTTCCCGGCGCTGCCGTATCACGCCGGCCTGGCTGCCGAGACACGTGCGGCCAACCAGCACCGCTTCCTCAACGAGGAAGGGCTGATCATGGTTGCCACCATCGCCTTCGGCATGGGTATCGACAAGCCCAACGTGCGCTTCGTCGCCCACCTTGACCTGCCCAAGTCGCTCGAGGCGTACTACCAGGAGACCGGCCGTGCCGGCCGTGACGGGCTGCCGTCCGATGCCTGGATGGCCTACGGGCTGCAGGACATGGTGATGCTCAAGCAGATGCTGCAGAACTCTGAAGGTGACGAGCGCCACAAGCGCATCGAGCAGCACAAGCTCGACGCCATGCTGGCCCTGTGCGAAGAAACCCGCTGCCGCCGCCAGTCGCTGCTGGCCTATTTCGACGAAACCCTCGAGCAACCGTGCGGGCACTGCGACAACTGTGTCGACCAGGTGCAGACCTGGGACGCCACCGAGCCGGCCCGCCAGGCGCTGTCGGCGGTGTTCCGCACCGGCCAGCGCTACGGCGTCGGTCACCTGGTCGATGTGCTGCTGGGCAAGGACACCGACAAGGTGCGCAATTTCGGCCACGAGAAGCTCTCGGTGTTTGGCGTCGGCAAGGGCCTGGCCGAGGTCGAGTGGCGTTCGCTGTTCCGCCAGCTGGTGGCGCGCGGCCTGGTCGACATCGACCTGGAGGGCTATGGCGGCCTGCGCCTGTCCGACAGTTGCCGGCCGCTGCTGCGTGGCGAGGTGACCTTGCAGTTGCGCCGTGACCTCAAGCCGCAGACCACCGCCAAGACCTCGTCCTCCAGTGGCGGCA
The DNA here is from genome assembly GCF_001642705.1 of Pseudomonas sp. p21. NCBI lineage: Bacteria > Pseudomonadati > Pseudomonadota > Gammaproteobacteria > Pseudomonadales > Pseudomonadaceae > Pseudomonas > Pseudomonas sp. p21. The sequence continues at coordinate 663,722 of NZ_LWBV01000003.1, read as the reverse complement.
GCCCGGCCAGCCAGCTGGTGCGTGCCGAAGAGCGCGAGCTGTGGGAAGCACTGCGCACCCTTCGGCGCAAATTGGCCGAAGAGCACAGTGTGCCGCCCTATGTCATCTTCCCCGACTCGACGCTGCTGGAAATGCTGCGCAGCCAGCCGGTCAGCCTCAGCGACATGGCCCAGGTCAGCGGCGTGGGCGCGCGCAAGCTGGAGCGTTATGGCCAGGCCTTCCTCGAGGTACTTAACAACAGCGGCGGCACCGACGAGGCGCCGAAAGTGGTGCTGGACCTGCGCCACGAACTGGTCAGCCTGGCCCGCGCCGGCATGACCCCGGCGCAGATCGCCGGGCAGCTCAACTGCAGCGAGAAGAACGTCTACAGTTTGCTGGCCGAGGCGCTGGGCCGCCAGGAGCTGAGCCTGGAGCAGGCCCTGGACCTGCCGGAAGACCTGTTGATGGAAGTGCAGGATGCCTTCCTCGATGGCGAGGGCGAGCTGCCGCCGGTGTCGGCGATTGCGCCGCTGTTCGGGGCCCGGGTGCCGGAGGGCGTGCTGTACTGCGTGCGTGCGGCGCTGGCGGCCGAGTTCGAACTGTGAGTGGCGACAGGATCGAGGGCCGAACTGCCATCTGCTGACCTTCGTCATGTTTTTTGACGATTATCGAACATTCCAGGGTGCCCGAGCCTTGCCTCGTGGGACGGGCCATGGTTAGCTGCCTAATAATTAGATCTGTTCAATGAGTTGCTTATGCCCCTGACCGACAACCAACACCGCTTCGGCATGCAGCTGGCCCAGATGTCCCGGGGTTGGCGTGCCGAACTGGACCGCCGCCTGGCCGGGCTCAACCTGTCCCAGGCGCGCTGGCTGGTGTTGCTGCACCTGGCCCGTTTCGAAGATGCCCCGACCCAGCGCGAGCTGGCCCAGAGCGTGGGTGTCGAAGGCCCGACCCTGGCGCGCCTGCTCGACAGCCTGGAAGCGCAGGGGCTGGTACGCCGCCAGGCGGTGCTGGAAGACCGGCGGGCGAAGAAGATTGTGCTGTGCCCGCCGGCCAAGCCGCTGATCGACCAGATCGAAACCATTGCCAATCAACTGCGGGTGGAGCTGTTCACCGGGGTGGACGAGGCGGAACTGCAGGTGTGCATGCGGGTGCATGCCAAGATCCTGGCCAACCTCGAGAAATCCTGATCAACCTGCACCCGCGATCATTGTAGGAGCAGCCTTGTGCTGCGAAGAGGTCATTCCAGGCACAGAACATCTTCTGTCAAACCTGCCTCTTCGCAGCACAAGGCTGCTCCTACAGGTTCAGTGCAGGCCCTAGAAGGTATGCCCCAGGTTCAGGTACACCGCCTGCTCATGCGCACCGTTGGCCCCGTAACTCAGGTTCAATGGCCCCAGCGGCGTCTCCAGCCCCAGGAAGATGCTCGCCGCATTGATGTAGCCACTGTCGAACTCGTTATCGTTGTTCCACGCCCGCCCACGCTCCAGCGACCCGCCGATGTACAGCGGGAAGTCCAGCGGCACGTAGGCTCGTGGCGTCAGGCGGCGGTAGTAGACCATGCGCATCAGACTCACGTTCTGCCCCGACACCGAGTCCTGGCGGAAGCCTGACAGCTCCCGCGCCCCGCCTAGCACGAAGCTCGATGTCACCACTTCGGTCTCATCCAGCGTGCGCCCGTAGCGCCCGCCCAGTACGAAGGTGTTCGGCCCGCTGCTGATGGCCTTGTCCAGGTTGAACATCCACTGCCGGTAGTCCTGGTCGGAATCCAGCGAGTGGTCATACTTGCGCAAGGTCAGGCCGATATCCTCGCCGCGGTGCGGGAAGTACACATTGTCGAGGGTGTCGAACGAGTACTTCAGCTCGTAGAAACCTTCGTTGAAACTGACCTTGGGCAGGTCCTGGTCGCCGATGCGCACCTCGGCTTCGCCCCAGGCCTTGCCCACGCCCAGGCGCACTTCACCGTTGGTGCCGATCTGCCGCCCCACGTTCAGGCCAAAGCCGTAACGTTCCAGGCGGTACTCGGCGACGGGGTCGTTGTCCAGGGTGGCTTCGATGTTCTGCGAGCTGAAGGCCAGATACGGCGCGATGAAATAGCGTGAGCCCACGTCCAGCGGCTGGTAGAACTCGCTGTAGAGCTCCTGCTGGTCGCCGATCTGGCCACGGGTCAGCCATTCGGCGCCGAGGCTGTTGATGCCGTTGACCCGGTAGCTGGCGCCCAGGTTGAAGGCGCTGTCGCCGCGCAGGTCATCCGACAGGTTCAAGCCCAGGCGCAGGTAGTCGGTGCCACCGCGGCGGCCACGGGCGTTGATCACCAGGGTGTTGTCGTCACCCTTGTGCACCACGCGGTACTGCACCCGGTCGAAGTAGTCCAGGCCATACAGCGTGCCCATGTCGGTCTGCAGGCGGTCCAGTTCCAGCGGGGCATCGATGGGCTGGCGGATGTACGAGCGGATAACGTCGTCGCTGACCTTGGAGTCGTTCTCGATCCTGATCGCAGTAATCGTCGGCGTGCGCTGGCGTGGCGAACGGGCCACGGCCAGGCTGCTGTCGCCTTCGGGCTGGCGCAGGGCGAGCAGGCGTGGGTCGAGCAGGCGGGTGGCGCGGTAGCCGGCCTCGATCATTTCCCGGGCGCGGCCAAAATCGGTGACGCCGAAGGCGGTCAGCGGCGGCTGGATGAGGATGTCATCGCGGTGCAGGCTGGCCAGTTGTTCTTCCGAGTTGCGCCGGGTCATCAGGGTGATCGACTGGTTGAGCACATCCACCACCGTGGTCAGCTGCTTGCGGTCACGCAGCGGGGTGCCGATGTCGACCACGATGGCCAGGTCCACACCCATTTCGCGGGCGACGTCCACCGGGATGTTGTCGACCATGCCGCCGTCTACCAGCAACCGGCCGTCCAGTTCCACCGGGGCGAACACCGCCGGGATCGACATGCTGGCGCGGATCACCTGGGGCAGGTGGCCACGGCGGAACACTACCTTTTCGCCACTGGCGATGTCGGTGGCCACTGCACGGAAGGGGATGGGCAGCTTGTCGAAGTCACGGGTGTCGGCGGTGTGCGCCAGCTTGCTTTCCAGCAGCAGCGCCAGGTTCTGGCCCTGGATCACCCCCAGTGGCAGGCCCAGGCTGCCGTCGTCGCGAAAGCTGAGCTTCTGCTTGACCAGGAAGTCGCGGTCATCCTGCTTGCGCCGGAACGGCACATCCTTGCGCGGCGGGGCATCAGACAGCGCCTGTTGCCAGTCGAGGGTGGTGGCGAGCTTTTCCAGCTCTTCGACACTGTAGCCCGAGGCGTACAGGCCGCCGACCACCGCGCCCATGCTGGTGCCGGCGATGGCGTCGATGCGCACACCTTGTTCCTCCAAGGCCTTGAGCACACCGATGTGGGCCAGGCCACGGGCTGCGCCACCTGACAGCACCAGGCCAACCTTGGGCCTGGCCGGTTCGGCGGCGAATGCCGTGAAGGAGGTGAGGGTGAGCAGGAAACAGAACAGCAAACGGCGCATCGTGAGTCTCAAACCGTGGGCTAAAGACCGCTAGTATAAGCGGCCCCTCACCTGGAGATGCCTCACCATGGCCGACAGCAAACCGGAAATCGTCATCACATATTGCACCCAGTGCCAATGGCTGCTGCGTGCCGCCTGGCTGGCCCAGGAACTGCTCAGCACCTTCGCCGACGACCTTGGCCGAGTGGCCCTGGAGCCTGGCACCGGCGGTATCTTCCGTATCACCTGCAATGGCGTGCAGATCTGGGAGCGCAAGGCCGACGGTGGCTTCCCCGAGGCCAAGGTGCTGAAGCAGCGCGTACGTGACCAGATCGACCCGCAACGTGACCTGGGCCACAACGATCGTTGAATCAGACGCCCTCGGCCACTGGCCGCTGCCTGGGCGGTTGCTCGGCGGCCAGGCGGCTGGACAGCACGATGGCGAAGATGATCAGCGCGCCGCCCAGCAGCATGCGCAGGGTCGGGGTTTCGGCGAACACCACCCAGGCCACGGCTATGCCGTAGACCGGTTCCATGGCGAACACCACGGCGGCGGTGCGCGCCTTGATCACCGACAGGCTGGCGACGAACAGGCTGTGTGCCACGCCGGTGCAGAAGATGCCGAGCAGGGCGATCCACAGCCAGTCCATGGTGGCTACGCCGGCCAGGTCCGGTGCTGCGAACGGCAGCAGGCACAAGCCCACCACCAGGTTCTGCCACAGCGCTGCCTGCACTGCGGGCAGGCGGCCGGAGCCGGCGCGGTTGGTGAGTGACAACAGGGAGAACAGCAGCCCCGACAGCAATGACCAGAGCAGGCCGCCGGTGGCTTCACTGGCCAGGTCGAATGCCGGTGTGACCAGCACCAGGCCAATGCTGACCAGCAATACCAGCAAAGCCTCGTTGCGGCGGATGCGCTCGCGGAACAGCAGGCCTTCGAGGATCACGGTAAAGGCCGGGAAGCTGGCGAAGCCGAGGGTGGCGATGGCCACGCCGGCAACCTTTACCGCGATGAAGAAGCTGACCCAGTGGCCGGCCAGCAGCACTCCGCCGAGCAGCAGGCGGCGGGCGTCCTGGCCGCTCAGGCGTTGCCAGCCCGGCCCGGTCAGGCTGGCGAACAGGGCCAGGGCGAGCACGGCAAAGGCGGCGCGGCCGAAGACGATTATCGCCGGGCTGGCGCTGGTAGCCAATTTGCCGAAGACGCCGGTGAGGCCGAAGAACAGCGCGCCGATATGCAGGGCCCCGAGGGCGGTGCGGTGGTTCATGGGTGGTCCTTGCTCAAGATCTCTACTGGCTGTGCCGGCCCTTTCGCGGGTAAACCCGCTCCCACAGGTACTGCACAGGCTTTGAAAGCGGTGCAGTACCTGTGGGAGCGGGTTTACCCGCGAAAGGGCCGGCACAGGCAAAGTGTACAGGCACAGGCAAACGCGTTCTGTCGCAAGACTGGCGTCAATTGTCGCCAGACTCTCGCCGCAATGCCAACGGCGTACACCCGAACGCCCGCAACATCGCCGCCGAAAACGCACTCTGCGAGCTGTACCCCACCTGCGCCGCAATCTCGCCCATCGGCAGCAAGGTCTGCACCACCAGGCGCCGCGCCTTGAGCAAGCGCCGCTGGCGAATGTAGTCCATCGGCGTCATTCCGCACTCCGCAGTAAAGCGCGCATGCAGGCGGGCACTGGACAACCCGGCGATGCGCGCCAGGTCAGCCACTTGCAGCGGGTAGGCGGCCTGCTGCTCGATATGCGCATCGAAGGCGGCATAGGGCAGGCGCTGGCTGGCGCTGACGCTGGCGGCCGCCGTGGGGTTGAGGCTGGCCAGCAGCAGCGCTGCCCCTTGCCGGGCAATCAGTGGGTCGTGCATGGGACTGGCTGCCAGCCAGTCCACCAGCTGCTGCTGGTGCTCATCCAGGCCCAGGGCACCGGGGCGGTCGAGCAGGCGGCGGCTGGCATCGGCATGTTCGCCCAGTTGCTCGCGCAACCAGTGGTCCCCGGGCACATCCAGCACCAGGCAATCGCTACCGCCATCGCTGGCGCAGGTGTGATGGGCACCCGCCGGTACCACGATCAGCCCCTGCCGATCGATCTCGGCGCCATGCCCCTGCACCTCGAACTCCAGGCGGCCGCGCAGGCCGAACACCAGTTGCGGGTGTTCGTGGCGGTGGGCGATCAGGCTGTCGCGGTAGTGGCGCAGCGAGAGGATCGGGCCGGCGGTCATGGGTAGCGTCGTCCTCGCAGGGCAGAAGCGCATTGTGCCTCATTCCCTGCAACCCATCACTCGTAACGGTTTTGCCACTGCGCTGTCATCCGCGCCTGCCAGTCTCCAGCAAACTGCGCCGGAGCCTGCCCATGACCCATGCCGAACTGTCCCGTCCCTCGCGCAAGCAACGCGTGCGTACCCTGTGGATTTCCGATGTGCATCTGGGTACCCGCGACTGCCAGGCCGAACACCTGTCGCAGTTCCTCAAGGGCTACCAGGCCGACCGCATCTACCTGGTGGGCGATATCATCGATGGCTGGAAGCTGCGCGGCGGTATCTACTGGCCACAAGCCCACACCAACGTGATCCGCCGGTTGCTGACCATGAGCAAGCGGGGCACCGAGGTGATCTACGTCACCGGCAACCATGACGAATTCCTGCGCCGTTACTCCAGGCTGATCCTCGGCAACATCCAGCTGGTGGACGAGGCCGAGCACCTCACCGCCGATGGCCGCCGCCTGCTGGTGATCCATGGCGACCAGTTCGACGTGATTACCCGTTACCACCGCTGGCTGGCGTTTCTCGGTGATCGTGCCTACGAGTTCACCCTGGTGCTCAACCGCTGGCTCAACCACTGGCGTGCCCGCTATGGATACGGCTATTGGTCACTGTCGGCGTACCTGAAGCACAAGGTCAAAGGCGCGGTGAACTTCATCAGCGACTTCGAGGATGCCATTGCCCATGAGTGCACCCGCCGTGGTTTTCACGGCGTGGTGTGTGGGCATATCCATCATGCCGAGATTCGCCAGGTGGGGGAGGTGGAGTACCTCAACTGCGGGGATTGGGTGGAGTCGTGCACGGCGCTGATCGAGCATTGGGATGGCACGATCGAGCTTTATCGGCTGGCACAGGCGCAGTCAGCAGTGGCGGTGCGCGAACCGGCGTAGGGCTTGAGGGCCCTGGGGGCCGCAAAGCGGCCCCAAAAAATCTACAGGCTGATCTTGCCCAGCAGGATATCCCGAAACATCACGAAATCCCCGATCAGGCTGTACAGCGGATGGGTAAAGGTCGCTGGCCGGTTCTTTTCGAAAAAGAAATGCCCGACCCAGGCAAAGCCGTAGCCGAACACCGGCAAGGCCAGTAGCAGCAACCATTTGCCACTGCCAATGGTATAGGCCAGCAGGGCAATCACCAGGCTGGTGCCGACAAAGTGCAGGCGGCGACAGGTGGGGTTGCTGTGCTCCCCCAGGTAATAAGGGTAGAACTCGGCAAAACTGCGAAACTGCGCTGTGCGGTTCATGGCAGTGCTCCGGTATTAATACTTCTGGACAATATGCACGGCGTGGAGCCTGATTCGAGTCTAGAGTGACTGGCGAGGCCTATCAGTGACAATAGGCGCCAATTGAATATCCGTGGGGTTCACCGCAGGAGCGGTCAGCATAAAATGCCTGTCATGAGCGAAAGAACCACGTCAGCGAGCTGGGCGTCAGGGATCGTGAAGGCACTCGAACTGGAAGGGCTGGACTGCCGGGCCATGTTCAAGCAGCTGGGGCTGGATTTCGCTGCGCTCGACGACCCCGACGCGCGCTTCCCCCAGGACTCCATGACCCGGCTGTGGCAACTGGCGGTGGAACTGTCGGGCAACGAGGCCATTGGCCTGAACATGGCGCGGGTGGTGCGCCCGGCGTCGTTCCATGTGGTGGGTTATGCGTTGATGTCCAGCCGCACCCTGGCCGAAGGTTTCGAGCGCCTGGTGCGTTACCAGCGCATCATCGCCGAAAGCTCTGACCTCAGCTTTGTCCTCGGCCCCGAAGGCTATTCGCTGATCCTGACCGTGCACGGCGACCATCTGCCGCCGACCCGGCACAGTGCCGAAGCGTCGCTGGCTTGCGCGCTGGCGCTGTGCAGTTGGCTCAGCGGTCGGCAGGTGCAACCACGTCGGGTGCTGGTGCAGGGGCCGCAACCAAAGAATATCGAGCCGTACAAGGTGGCGTTCCATTCGCCGCTGGTGTTTGGTGCGCCGCACGATGCGCTGGTGTTCGAGCGCGCCGACATGGAGGCGCCGCTGCCTACCGCCAATGAAGCCATGGCCATCCTGCATGACCGCTTTGCCGGCGAATACCTGGCGCGGTTCTCGGAAAGCCGGGTCACCCACCGCGTGCGCCAGGTGCTGTGCCGTATCCTGCCGCAGGGCGAGCCCAAGCGCGAAACCCTGGCCCAGGCCCTGCACCTGTCGCAGCGCACTTTGCAGCGGCGGTTGCAGGAAGAAGGCACCAGCTTCCAGACCCTGCTCGATGACACCCGCCGCGAACTGGCCGAACAGTACCTGGCACAGCCAGGCATGACCCTGATGGAGACCGCCTACCTGCTAGGCTTTGCCGACCCCAGCAACTTCTACCGGGCGTTCCGCCGCTGGTACGATGCCACGCCTGGTGAGTACCGCGCGCGTCTGGGCGCGGAGCCCGAGGTGGTCAGTGGCGCCAGAACGCCGGCATGCACAACACTAGCACCGTGATGATTTCCAGGCGGCCGAGCAGCATGCCGCTGGCGAGAATCCACTTGGCAGCGTCCGGCAGCGTGGCGTAGTTGCCCGACGGGCCGATCACTTCACCGAGGCCCGGGCCTACACCCGAGACCGTGCCGGCAGCGCCGGTCAGGGCGGTCATCCAGTCTACGCCAAGTAACGACAGCAGCAGTGCCATGACGCAGATGGTGATGGCGAAGAAGAACGAGAAGGTCAGGATCGAACGCACGATTTCTTCGTCGAGGCGGTGGCCGTTGTACTTCTGCTTGATCACCGCGCGTGGGTGGATCAGCTGGTTGAGGCTGGCCTTGAGCAGGATGTAGGCGACCTGGAAGCGGAAGATCTTGATGCCACCTGCAGTCGAGCCGGAGCAGCCGCCGACGAAGCCCAGGTAGAAGAACAGCATCAGCGAGAAGTTGCCCCACAGGCTGTAGTCACCCAGGGCGAAACCGGTGGTGGTGACCACCGAGGTCACGTTCAGCGCCACGTGACGCAGGGCGTCGAGCCAGTGCAGGTTGGTGGTGGCCCAGTACCAGGTGCCAAGCACCAGCCAGGTGGCCACCAGCATGCCCAGCAAACCCTGCACCTGCTGGTCGCGGATCAGTGCCTTGCGGTTGCCGCGCAGGGTCGCCACGTAAAGGGTGAAGGGCAGGCTGCCGAGGATCATCACCACCACCGCGACCCAGTGCACGGCCGGGATATCCCACTTGGCCAGCGACTGGTCGGAGGTGGAAAAACCGCCAGTGGAAATCGCCGACATGGCGTGGTTGATCGCATCGAAAGGGCTCATGCCGGCCCACCAGAAGCCCAGCGCGCCCAGTATCGAGAAGCCGACGTATACCCCCACGATCGACTTGGCGACCATGTGCGAGCGCGGCATGACCTTTTCCGAGCGGTCGGACGATTCGGTCTGGAACAGGCGCATGCCACCGATGCGCAGCAGCGGCAGGATCGCTACCGCCATGCCGATGAAGCCGATGCCGCCGAGCCAGTGCAGCATAGAACGCCACATCAGGATGCCTGGAGACATGTTATCGAGCCCGCTGAGCACGGTGGCACCGGTGGCGGTAATACCCGACATGCTTTCGAAGAAGGCGTCGGTGTAGCTGATGTGCTGGGTCAGCAGGAACGGCAGGGCGGCGAACACGCACACCACCAGCCAGCTGCTGACGGTCAGCAGGTACATGTCGCGCGGGCGCAGGTGCACATGCTCGGGGCGACCCTGGAGCACCAGGGTCAGGCCGGCGATGAAGGTGATCAGGCTCGACCAGAGGAACGACGGCATGTCACGGGTGCGTTCGAAGATCACCAGGGTCGCCATGGGCACTGCCATGCTGACGGCGAGGGTAATCAGGAAGATGCCGATGATGAAACCAATGATCCTTAAGGTCGGCAACGCCATGTGATCTGCTCTGACTCGAAACGGAAGGGCGCCATTCTACCTATGGGTCTGGTGATGTAAACGCTAGAATGGCCGCACATTTACCTGCCAGGAGGGTAGCCGATGGAGGCTCTCGACGCATTGCTCAACCGTGTTTCCGTGCCACGCCTGACCGACCCGGCGCCCAATGCCGCCCAGCGCGAGGCGCTGTTCCAGGCCGCCCTGCGCGCCCCGGACCACGGCCAGCTGCGGCCGTGGCGGTTCCTCACCATCGAAGGCCAGGGCCGCGAGAAGCTGGGTGAGCTGTTCGCCGAAGCGTTGCAACACAAGGGCGATGCCAGCCAGGCTGCCCTGGACAAGGCCCGCGCCATGCCCCTGCGGGCGCCGTTGCTGATCGTGGTGATTGCCAAGCTGCAGGACCACTTCAAGGTGCCCAAATCCGAGCAGCGGCTGGCGGCGGGCTGTGCGGCGCACGGCATCCTGATTGCGGCGCATGCGCAAGGTATCGGTGCGGTGTGGCGTACCGGGGACATGGCCTTCGATGCCCACGTGCACAAGGGCTTGGGGCTGGCCGGGAACGAGGAGCTGATCGGTTACCTGTATGTTGGCACGCCGCTGACCGAGCCGCGTACGGCGCCCATTCTGGAAACCGCTGATTTCGTCAGTGCCTGGGGCGAGTAACGCAGCCTTGGGCTGATTGCTTTATCAGGGCTGCTGGCCCTTTCGCGGGTAAACCCGCTCCCACAGGTGTGGCACAAATTTCAGGCCTTGCACAGTACCTGTGGGAGCGGGTTTACCCGCGAAGAGGCCAGAGGCCTTTACATTATCAACTGCCGGTTGCCTCAGTCACAGGCAACTCCAGCCGAGCTACAAATCCACCCTGCGGATGGTTCTCCAGCACCAGGCTGCCACCATGCCGCTCGGCCGCCTTGCGTGTAATCGCCAGCCCCAGCCCATGCCCCGGCGCGTCCTGCCCCGGCGCACGGAAGAACGGCTCGCCCAACTGCGCCAGGTGCTCTGCCGCTGCCCCAGGCCCATGGTCGCGCACGCTCAACACGATACGCTCCTGCTCGCGCACGGCGCTGATTTCGATCGGCTGGCCCTGCGGGTTGAAGCGCAGGGCGTTGCGCAGCAGGTTGTCCACGGCACGTTCGATCAGCGTTGGCCAACCCTGCAGGGTCAACCCCGGCTGCGCCTCCAGGCGTACGTCCTGCTCCGGTGCGCTTAGCTGGGCGTCCTTGCGCACGCTGCCGAGCAGGGCATTGAGGTCGACCGGCTCGGCGTGGGCCTGTTCGGCATCGACCCGCGCCAGGGCGAGGATTTCGCTGATCAGGTCTTCCAGTCGGTCGCATTCGCGGGTCAGGCGTGGCCACAGGGCCTCCCGCTGCTCAGGTTCGGCGCGCTCGGCCAAGGCCAGGGCGATACGCAGCCTGGCCAGTGGTGAGCGCAGTTCATGGGACACATCGCGCAGCAACTGGCGCTGGCTGCCGATGGTGCTTTGCAGGCGCGCACCCATCTTGTTGAAGTCCTTGGCCAGCACGCCGAACTCGTCACGCCGCGCCGCCAGCTGCGCCAGGCTGTTCTGCTGGTAGGTGGTCTGGCCCAGGTCATGCACGGCGCTGCGCAGGCGGCTGAGCGGGCGGGTGATGGACAGGGTCACCAGCAGGCTGAACAGGGTCAGCACCACCAAAGCAATGCCCAGCGCACTGAGCGGCCACAACAGGCTTTCGCGGTGCCAGGCATCCAGCGCCGGGTGGGGGATGCGGTAGATCAGCAGGTAGGTCTCGCCGGTGTCGGGGCTGGTGTACTCCTCGGTCAGCCGGCGCCACGGCAGGCGACGCTGGTCATTGTGCTGGCGTGCCTCGAAGGCCGCCGCGCGGCGCGGGAAGGTCCCGGGTACCACGGCTTCGCCACTGTCATCGAGCACCTGCACGTCGATCTTGTAGCGGTCCTTGCGCCGTTCCAGGAAGTGCTGTGCCGAAGCCAGGCCTTCCTGCTCGTAATGCTTGGCCCACTTGCTGGCCAGGGTATTCAGGCCCGGGTGGCGGCTGAGGATCCAGGCGTCCTGGTTGAGCATATGGCCCAGCAGGATCGACAGGCCCGCAACCAGGGTGATGGCCAGCCAGAAACTGGCCAGGATGCGCCAGAACAGTGAACGCAAGTGCACCTCCTGCAAACGAGAAACGCCCGGCTCGCACTGAGGCGGGCCGGGCATCGGGCGGACAGCTTACTGGGCCTTGTTGCCTTTTTCAGCTTTCCAGGCCTGGAACTCCTGCCACTCGGCTTTCTGTGCGGCACGTTCCTTCTGCAGCTCGTCGAACTTCTTCTGCTGCTCAGGCTTGAGCAGGGCACGGACCGCGCTGTCGGTCTTGTCGCGGTTGGCCTGCAGTTCATCCTTCATCGCCTTCTGGTCGGCGGCCGGCAGCTTGGACAGGTAGCGCTCGGTGATGTCGCGGCGCTGTTTCATCTGCTCGCCCATCAGCTTGCCGATCTGCTGGCGCTGGTCACGGCTCAGGTCCAGTTGGTGGAAAGGCGCATCACCGCGATGATGCGGGCCGTCGTGGCGCGGGCCGCCTTCAGGCATGGCCATGGCCACGGTCGGCAGGGCGGCGGCGAACATCAGGGCGATAAGGGTCTTGCGCATGGTGTCTCTCCTTTCATAGGCCGGTGGTTACCGGATGAGCACAGTCTAGGGAGATCACCGTCAAGCGCGGTCAGCGGATGGTAAAGGCTCGGTAAAGATGTTCAGAGGCAGTAGTAATAGCCGCGGCTACGCAGGGCCACGATGCGTGGCCGGCCATCGGCGTGGGGGCCGATCTTCTTGCGCAGGTTGCTGACGTGCATGTCCAGGCTGCGGTCGTACAGGGTCAGCTTGCGGCCCAGGCCGATCTGCGCCAGTTCCTGCTTGTCCAGCGGCTCGCCGGGTTGGCGCAGCAGGGCTTCGAGAATGCGGCTTTCGGAGAGGGTCAGGGTCATTTCGCGGCCATCGATGCTGGCCACGCCACGAGCAGGGCTGTAGACCAGGTCGCCCAGTTCCACCTGGCTGGTGGTGGCGGTGGGGTGGCTGCGGCGCAGCACGGCACGCAGGCGAGCGGTGAGTTCACGCGGGTCGCAGGGTTTGGCCAGGTAGTCGTCGGCGCCCAGTTCCAGGCCGAGGATGCGGTCCAGCGGCTCACCGCGGGCCGAGAGCATCAGCACCGGCAGTTCGGCATGCTCGCTGCGCAACTGCTTGAGCAGTTCCAGGCCACTGCCGTCGGGCAGCATCACGTCCAGCACCACGGCCGCCGGAGCGTGCGTGGCCAGGGCCTGGCGTGCACTCTGGCCATCGTGGCAGGCGCGCACGGTAAACCCTTCCTGGGTCAGCCAGCTGCCGAGCAGCTCGCACAGCTCCTGGTCATCATCAATCAGTAACAGCTCGCTCATGACTCACTCAATTCAACCATTGACGGCGGCTATTCGGCCCGCCAGTGGCAAAGATACCGCAGACTGATGGCCTGAGTATAACTGCTGGGACCGCGTGGCCTGCTTCGCGGGCTCGCCCGCTCCCACAGGAACACCACAGATCCTGAGCTTTGTGGGTTACCTGTGGGAGCGGGCAAGCCCGCGAAGCAGGCCACGCGGTTTCAATCAAGGCAGTACTTGCTTGAACGGCTTGACCACCACCTTGTCGTACACACCGGCCGCAATGTAAGGGTCGGCATCGGCCCAGGCCTGCGCCGCAGCCAGCGATTCGAACTCGGCAACGATCAGGCTACCGCTGAAACCCGCTTCGCCCGGATCGTTGCTGTCGATGGCCGGGTGCGGGCCGGCCAGCACCACGCGGCCCTCGGCCTTCAGCTGCTGCAGGCGTTCGATGTGCGCCGGGCGGGCAGCCAGGCGCTTTTCCAGGGAGTTTGCGACGTCGCTGGCGATGATGGCGTAGAGCATGTCAATCCTTGGGTTTGGAGGTAGAAGGGTCGTCGTGCAGGTGGCGCGACAGGTACACGCCCTGCGCCACCAGGAATATCACGGTCATGCCCAGGCTGCCGAACACCTTGAAGTCGACCCAGAAGTCCTGAAAGGTGAAGGCGACGAACAGGTTGGCCGCACCGCAGAACAGGAAGAAGCCGATCCACGCCAGGTTCAGGCGGGCCCAGATGGCATCGGGCAGGCTCAGGGCGTGGCCCATGATGCGCTTGATCAGCACCCGGTCGCCGACGAAGTGGCTGCCGGCGAAGCCCAGGGCGAACAGCCAGTTCACCACCGGCGCCTTCCACTTGAGGAAGGTTTCGCTGTGGAAGGTCAGGGTCAGGCCGCCGAACACCAGGCAGGCCACCAGGGTCAGCCACTGGCCTTTTTCCAGCTTGCGCTGGCGCAGGAACAGCGCGCCGTAGACTACCAGCGAGCTGATGATCAGCATGGCCGTGGCGCTGTAGATACCGCCGAATTCGAAGCTGTGGCCGGCGACTTCCATAGGGCGCGGGTCGAGCTTGTAGACGATGAAGAACAGCAGCAGCGGGATGAAATCGATGAATTGTTTCACAATGGCAGCCAGAATCGGGATGTGACGGCATAATAACAAACATCGATTCCAGCGAAAGCGCTCCTCCATGAATGTTGATCTGCACTGTCACAGCACGGCCTCCGATGGCGCCTTGTCGCCCTCGACACTGGTCGCCCGGGCCCATGAGCATGGGGTGCAAACGCTGGCACTGACTGACCATGACACCATCGAAGGCCTGCCCGAGGCGCGCCAGGCGTGCCGCGACAAGGGCATGCACTGGGTCAGCGGGGTGGAGCTGTCGTGCACGTGGGGTGGCGCGACCATCCATGTGCTGGGCTACGACTTCCCGCTCGACGCACCGCCCCTGCTGGCGGCGATCGAAGCGCTGCACCGTGGCCGCTGGTTGCGCGCCGAAGAAATCGACAAACGGCTGGCGGCCAAGGGCATGCCCGGTACCCTCGAAGGCGCCCGCGCCGTGCAGCACGAGCTGGGCGATAGCGGCAACGCCCCGGCGCGCCCGCATTTTGCCGAGTACCTGGTACGTGCCGGGCACGTCAAGGACCGCGGCGAGGCGTTTCGCAAATGGCTGGGTGCCGGCAAGCTGGGGGACGTCAAGCAGCACTGGCCGACCCTCGATGAAACCGTCGCCACCCTGCGCCAGTCCAATGCCTGGGTGAGCCTGGCGCACCCCATGCACTACGATCTGACTCGCAGCAAGCGCAGAAGGCTGATTGCCGACTATATTCAGGCAGGCGGGCAGGCACTTGAAGTGGTCAACGGAATGATGCCGGCCGAGCAGGTGGGCACGATGTCCATCCTCACCCGTGAGTTCGGCCTGCTGGCAAGTGCCGGCAGTGACTTCCACGGCCCCGGCACCTGGGGCGAGATCGGTGCCTACCGGCCTTTGCCCGAGGACCTGCCACCTCTGTGGCGCCGATTCAGCCATGAACAGCCTTTGGCGGTATGAACAGGACGACTACGTGAGCCAATTTTTCCAGATTCATGCGGAGAATCCGCAGTTGCGCCTGATCAAACAGGCCGTCGAGATTATCCGCAAGGGCGGCGTGGTGGTGTATCCGACCGACTCGGCATACGCGCTCGGCTGCCAGATCGGCGACAAGGGCGCCATCGAGAGGGTCCGGCGCTTGCGCCAGCTGGACAAGCAGCACAACTTCACCTTGCTATGCTGCGACCTTTCGCAAATGGGGTTGTTCGCCAAGATCGATACGTCCATCTTCCGCCTGCTCAAAGCGCATATTCCCGGGCCTTATACGTTCATCCTCAATGCCACCCGTGAAGTGCCACGGCTTTTGATGCATGAAAAGCGCCGTACCATCGGGTTGCGCGTACCGTCCAACCCCATTGTTCTGGCGTTACTGGAAGAGTTGGGCGAGCCGCTCATGAGCGTGAGCCTGATCTTGCCGCCCGAAGAAGAACCGATGACCGACCCCTATGAGATACGTCAGCGTCTGGAACACCATGTCGACCTGATCATCGATGGCGGCTACGGCGACCTCAAGGCTTCGACCATCATCGATCTGACTGGCGATGAGCCTGCGCTGGTCCGTGAAGGCTGCGGCGACCCCACTCCGTTCCTGGTCAACGCGTGAGCCAGGTGGAAACGCCCGAGGCACCGGCCGAACAGGCCGAGGCGCCTCGGCAGCTGCAACTGGCCCTGGTCTATGGCGAAGCCCTGACCGAGCTGCCGCTGGACCTGTACATCCCGCCGGACGCCCTGGAAGTCATCCTCGAAGCCTTCGAAGGCCCGCTGGACCTGTTGCTGTACCTGATCCGCAAGCAGAACATCGACATCCTCGACATCCCGGTAGCGGAAATCACCCGCCAGTACATGGGCTACGTGGAGCTGATGAAGAGCGTGCGTCTGGAGCTGGCCGCCGAGTACCTGGTGATGGCTGCCATGCTGGCCGAGATCAAGTCGCGCATGTTGCTGCCGCGCTCGGCCGACGTCGAGGAGGAGGAGGGTGACCCGCGCGCCGAACTGATCCGCCGCCTGCAGGAATACGAGCGCTTCAAGGCGGCCGCCGAAGGTATCGATGAGTTGCCACGGGTCGGTCGCGAGGTGGTGGTACCGCGCTTGGAGGCGCCGCAGGCCAAGGTGCGCAAGCTGTTGCCCCAGGTCAGCCTGGAAGAGCTGCTGGTGTCGATGGCCGAGGTGATGCGCCGCAACGACCTGTTCGAAAGCCACCAGATCACCCGCGAGACCTTGTCCACCCGCGAGCGCATGAGCCAGGTGCTGGAACGCCTGAAAGGCGGCGGTTTCGTGCCGTTCGTCGAGCTGTTCGCCGCCGAGGAGGGCAAGTTGGGTGTGGTGGTGACCTTCATGGCGATTCTCGAGCTGGTGAAGGAATCGCTGATCGAACTGGTGCAGAATGAACCTTTCGCCGCCATTCACGTGCGGCTCCGCCCGGCGCTTGTTGAAGAACCTGATGAACCTGAATGAACCCCGCGACCTGGCGTCGCTGATCGAAGCCTTTCTGCTGGCTTCGGGCAAGCCGCAATCCCTGGAGCGCCTGTACGAATTGTTCGAAGAGGCCGAGCGCCCCGAGCCCAAGGTGTTCAAGCAGGCCCTGGAGGTGCTGGGCAAGTCGTGTAATGGCCGCGCTTTCGAGTTGAAGGAGGTGGCCAGCGGCTACCGCCTGCAAATTCGCGAGGACTATGCCCCTTGGGTCGGGCGCCTGTGGGAAGAGCGCCCGCAACGTTATTCACGTGCGCTGCTCGAGACGCTGGCCCTGATCGCCTATCGCCAGCCCATCACCCGGGGCGAAATCGAGGATGTGCGTGGCGTGGCGGTGAACAGCAACATCATCAAGACCCTGATGGAGCGCGAGTGGATCCGTGTGGTCGGCTACCGCGAAGTGCCCGGGCGGCCAGCGATGTTTGCCACCACCAAGGCGTTTCTTGACCACTTCAACCTCAAGAGCCTGGATGAGCTGCCGGCCTTGGCCGAGCTGCGGGAGATGGAGCCCGAGCCGCTGCTTGACCCGGACGATGCGCCGGTGCCGGCCCACTTGCAGGCGTTGGCGGATGCCAGCCTTGGGGAAGAAGAAGAGGTTGCCGAGCCGAAGGAGGAGACCAGCTTCCGCAGCCTGCTGGTGGAACTGGATGCCATGGAAGAAGGGCTGAAGACCGATTTTGATGATTTGCGTGAGGAAGAGCCCGAGGACTCGGTGGAGGAAGAGGGCAAGTCACTGCCCTGATTCCTTTGTTGTCTGTGCTGGCCTCTTCGCGGGCACGCCCGCTCCCACAGGGATATCACAGGTCCTGAGGGCTGCGCGGTACCTGTGGGAGCGGGCGAGCCCGCGAAAGGGCCGGAACCGGCACCACATCACCATTAGGCAGAAACCCCTCGCAAAGCCCACAAAACCCTCTACCCTCCAGTGCGTTCCCCCGCCGAACCGCGTATGATGCGCTGCCTTTTGGCGCATTCGTCGCCAGAACCCTTATTTCATTCCTACACCGGGAGGTGCCCAGATGAGTGAGCAAGACCTGCAAGATACCGAAATCACCCCTCCATCCGGCGAAAAGCTGCAGAAAGTGCTGGCGCGCATCGGCGTTGGCTCGCGCCGTGACGTCGAAGCCTGGATCAGCCAGGGCCGCATCAAGGTCAACGGCGTCGAGGCCACCCTCGGCCAGCGCGTCGACCTGCACGACGCCATTGCCGTGGATGGCAAGCTGATCAAGCGCGAAGAGGCCGCCGAGGCCACCCGCCGGGTGATCATGTACAACAAGCCCGATGGCGAAATCTGCACCCGTGACGACCCGGAAGGCCGCCCGACCGTGTTCGACCGCCTGCCACGGCCGAAAGAAGGCCGCTGGATCAACATCGGCCGCCTCGACATCAACACCACCGGCTTGCTGCTGTTCACCACCGACGGTGAACTGGCCAACCGCCTGATGCACCCGTCCTACGAGATGGACCGTGAATACGCGGTACGTGTGCGTGGTGAGGTCGACGACGAGATGATCGAGCGCCTGAAGGCCGGCGTGATGCTGGAAGATGGCCCGGCCAAGTTTACCGACATCCAGAAAGCTCCCGGTGGCGAAGGCTTCAACCACTGGTACCACTGCGTGGTGATGGAAGGCCGTAACCGTGAAGTGCGTCGCCTGTGGGAGTCCCAGGGCATGGTGGTCAGCCGCCTGAAGCGCGTGCGTTTCGGCCCGGTGTTCCTCAACTCCGACCTGCCGATGGGCCGCTGGCGTGAAATGACCCAGGGCGAAATCGACATCCTCGCCGCTGAAGTGGGTCTGCAGCCGGTGGCGCTGCCAGCCATGAAGCTCAAGGCCAAGGACAAGATGGAGCGCCTGCAGCGCAAGTCCAGTCGCCCGCTGGGCCGTGGCGAGCGCGTGCGCAGCCTGCGCCCGGCTCATGAAGGTGCTGCTGCCGACGCACGCCCGGCACGCCAGCCGCGTGAGGAGGCCCCGCGCAAGACCGGCCGTGGCAGCACCGTGGCCGAGCGCCCGAGCGAAATGCGCAAGCGTCCGGGCAAGCCTGAAGGCGACAAGCCGGCAGGCCGTGGTCGCGGCAAGCCGCGTGGCTGATTGGCCTTTGCTTTAAAGAGAACCAGCCTTCGGGCTGGTTTTTTTATGGCTGTGAGATTTTGGGGCTGCAAAGCAGCCCCAAGATATTGAACAAAAAGAATTTTTCGGACGACTGGCAAGTTCTCGAACCACCTTGTAAAGAAATTTGTACATTTATGGCCGAATTCAGCCCTGATTTCAGATTAATCCCGGCTGTGTAAACAAACCTTGCCGCCGCCAATGCGCAAAAGCCGCCGTCCTGCCCCCGCCTACCCTTGCCCAAACCCCCGCCCCACGGTGTTATAGCCGCCATTGCCGTGTGCAAAAGCCTGTCCACAGAGCCAGGCTGACAAAACAACAAATGGAGGCGCCATGTACGCCGATCACTCCGCCTTTCAAGGCCCACACCACAGGATCGCTGCGTTTTTTCCCAAGGAAACGATGCAACGCGTTGACGCCTGCGCGTTTGCAGGGGTATACAGTGCGCCGCGTTTTACCTGTGACTCCTTTGCGTACCGCGCACTCTTGATCACGCCTGGTTGACCCGCCCCGGCGGCACCTGAGGTCAAGAAACCCAAGGTAATCACCTTGCCCATTCCGCTGCGCCACGAGCGCGGTGGGTCCGATTCCGTCACAGATAAAAACAATGCAGGTGACTTCGTTCATGAGTGGACAAAACATGCATTCAGGCGAGCTCAAGCGGGGCCTGAAGAACCGCCATATCCAGTTGATCGCCCTCGGTGGTGCGATTGGTACCGGCCTGTTCCTCGGCTCGGCAGGCGTGATGAAATCCGCTGGCCCGTCGATGATCCTTGGCTACGCCATCTGCGGCTTCATCGCCTTCATGATCATGCGCCAGCTCGGCGAAATGATCGTCGAAGAGCCGGTGGCCGGCTCGTTCAGCCATTTCGCCCACACCTACTGGGGTGGTTTCGCCGGCTTCCTGTCAGGCTGGAACTGCTGGGTGCTGTACATCCTGGTGGGCATGTCGGAGCTTTCGGCGGTCGGCAAGTATGTTCACTACTGGTGGCCGGAGATCCCTACCTGGGTCACGGCGGCAGCGTTCTTCGTGCTGATCAACGCCATCAACCTGATGAACGTGAAGTTCTTCGGTGAGGCCGAGTTCTGGTTTGCCATCATCAAGGTGGTGGCCATCGTCAGCATGATCGGCCTGGGTGCCTACCTGCTGACCAGCGGCAGCGGCGGCCCTGAAGCCACCGTGGCCAACCTGTGGTCGCATGGCGGCTTCTTCCCCAACGGTGTCAGCGGGCTGGTGATGGCCCTGGCCTTCATCATGTTCTCCTTCGGTGGCCTGGAAATGCTCGGTTTCACCGCCGCCGAGGCCGACAAGCCGAAGACCGTGATCCCCAAGGCGATCAACCAGGTCATCTACCGTATCCTGATCTTCTATGTCGGTGCCCTGGTGGTGCTGCTGTCGCTGACCCCGTGGGACAACCTGGTCGCCAGCATCGATGCGTCCGGTGGCAGCTATGGCAGCAGCCCGTTCGTGCAGGTGTTCTCGCTGCTGGGCAGTGACGTGGCCGCCCACCTGTTGAACTTCGTGGTCCTGACTGCGGCACTGTCGGTGTACAACAGCGGCACCTACTGCAACGCCCGCATGCTGCTGGGCATGGCCGAACAAGGCGACGCCCCGGCGGCGCTGGCCAAGGTCGACAGCCGCGGTGTACCAGTGCGCTCGATTCTGGTGTCGGCAGCCGTGACCCTGATCGCGGTGCTGCTCAACTACCTGATGCCGTCGAACGCGCTGGAACTGCTGATGTCGCTGGTGGTGGCCACCCTGGTGATCAACTGGGCGATGATCAGCTACTCGCACCTGAAGTTCCGCCAGCACCTGGACCGCACCGGCCAGAAGCCGCTGTTCAAGGCGCTGTGGTACCCCTATGGCAACTACATCTGCCTGGCGTTCGTGGTGCTGATCCTGGGCATCATGCTGATGATCCCGGGTATCCAGGTTTCCGTGTATGCAATCCCGGTGTGGCTGTTCGCCATGTTCGTGGCCTACATGATCAAGCCGCGTCGCAAGGCGCAGGCTGTTGGGGCTGCTGGTAGCGTGGCCCGATAAGGCGCTACAGGTGGTAGAAAAACCCGATGCCAGGTGACTGGCTTCGGGTTTTTTGTTGCTTGTGCCGGCCCTTTCGCGGGCGAGCCCGCTCCCACAGGGATATCACCTGAGCCGAGGGCAGCGCTACACCTGTGTGGGAGCGGGCGTGCCCGCGAAAGGGTCGGTACAGGCAGCCCAGACTTCAGATCTGTTCGAGCAACCAGCTACGAAACGCCCGCAGCGACGGCAACGCCTCATTCCTCGGCGGGTAGATCAGGTAATAACTGCGCTGGCTGGCAAATGCCCCCCCGGGGCTGTACAGCTCACCCTTGGCCAGTTCCTCCTCCACCAGTATGCGCGGCACCAGGCCGATGCCAATCCCGGCCCGAACTGCCTGGATCAGGTGCGAGGTCAGCTCGAAGCTCGGCCCCAGGCGCATTGCCCGGTGCGCCAGGCCATGGTGCGAGAACCACTCGCCCCAGGCATGCGGGTTGTTGGCCACATTCAGCAGCACCTCTTCACTGATGCGTACCGGGCTCCAGCCCTGGCTGTCCATGCCAGCCTCCGGCGGCAATATCACCACCAGTTCCTCGGCATGCAGGCGGTGGCAGATCAGCCCCGGCAGGTCGTGGCTGGCCACGCCGATGGCGGCGTCGATTTCGCTGGTGTCGAAGTTGATGGCTTCGATACGTGAATGAATGTGCACCAGCATGCCCGGGTGGGCGCTGTAGAACGCATGCAGCCGCGGCAGCAGCCATTTCGAGCCGAAGGTGGGCAGGGTGGCCAGGCGCAAGGTGCCCACCCCCGACTGGTAGGCCAGTGCCTGCAGGGTGGCGCTGCGGATGCGCCCCAGTGCCTCGCTGAGCTCGCGCTGGTACAGTCGACCGACATCGGTCAGCTGCACCTGGCGCCCTTCGCGGCGGAACAGGGTCAGGCCCAGCTGCTGCTCCAGTGCCTGCACCTGGCGGCTGACCGCGCTCTGGGTCAGCGACAGCTCGGCGGCGGCGCGGGTGTAGCTTTCATGCCGGGCGGCGGCCTCGAAAGCCAGTAGCAGCGACATGGACGGGGTCAGGTGGCGGTAATTCATTCATAAAAGTCATTGATAGCGGCAGGATTATCCGTTTGCCCCTGAAGCGAAACTACAGGAACATTGGCCTATACGTCATCCCCGCATGCCATCACCCATGCCGGAACGACAGGAATCCCGTGAATTAGCCAATATCAAGAGGCCATCCTTCGATGATCGCCCAGCTGCCGACCGTTGCCCCTGGCGCCAATTACCCCGAATTCCTCGAAGCCCTGCGCAACAGCGGCTTCCGTGGCCAGATCAGTGCCGACTACGGCACCCGCACGGTGCTGGCCACCGACAACTCGATCTACCAGCGCTTGCCGCAGGCGGCGGTGTTCCCGCTGGACGCCGACGATGTGGCGCGGGTCGCCACGCTGATGGCCGAGGCGCGCTTCCAGCAGGTCAAGCTGACCCCGCGCGGCGGTGGCACCGGCACCAACGGCCAGTCGCTGACCGACGGTATCGTCGTCGACCTGTCGCGGCACATGAACAAGATCCTCGAAATCAACGTCGAGGAACGCTGGGTACGGGTGCAGGCCGGTACGGTCAAGGACCAACTCAACGCCGCGCTCAAGCCGCACGGGCTGTTCTTCGCCCCCGAGTTGTCCACCTCCAACCGCGCCACTGTCGGCGGCATGATCAACACCGATGCCAGCGGCCAGGGCAGCTGCACCTATGGCAAGACCCGTGACCACGTACTGGAGCTGCACAGCGTGCTGCTCGGTGGCGAGCGCCTGCATAGCCTGCCGATCGACGATGCCGCGCTGGAGCAGGCCTGTGCCGCGCCCGGCCGGGTCGGCGAGGTGTACCGCATGGCGCGCCAGATCCAGGAAACCCAGGCGGATCTCATCGAAACCACCTTCCCCAAGCTCAACCGTTGCCTGACCGGCTACGACCTGGCGCACCTGCGCGACGAGCAGGGTCGCTTCAACCTCAACAGCGTGCTGTGCGGTGCCGAGGGCTCGCTGGGCTATGTGGTCGAAGCCAAGCTCAATGTGCTGCCGATCCCCAAATACGCCGTGCTGGTCAACGTGCGCTACACCAGCTTCATGGATGCCCTGCGTGACGCCAACGCGTTGATGGCGCACAAGCCGCTGTCGATCGAGACTGTCGACTCCAAGGTGCTGATGCTGGCGATGAAGGACATCGTATGGCACAGCGTCGCCGAATATTTCCCGGCCGACCCCGAGCGCCCGACCCTGGGCATCAACCTGGTGGAGTTCTGCGGCGACGAGCCGGCCGAGGTCAATGCCAAGGTGCAGGCGTTCATCCAGCACCTGCAAAGCGATACCAGCGTCGAGCGCCTGGGCCACACCCTGGCCGAGGGGGCCGAGGCGGTGACCCGCGTCTATACCATGCGGAAACGTTCGGTGGGCCTGCTGGGCAACGTCGAGGGCGAAGTACGCCCGCAACCGTTCGTGGAAGACACCGCGGTACCGCCGGAGCAACTGGCCGACTACATTGCCGACTTCCGTGCGCTGCTGGATGGCTACGGCCTGGCCTACGGCATGTTCGGCCACGTCGATGCCGGCGTGCTGCACGTGCGCCCGGCGCTGGACATGAAGGACCCTGCCCAGGCCGCACTGGTCAAGCCGATTTCCGACGCCGTGGCGGCACTGACCAAAAGCTACGGAGGCTTGCTGTGGGGCGAGCACGGCAAGGGCCTGCGCTCGGAATACGTGCCGGAGTACTTCGGCGAGCTGTACCCGGCGCTGCAGCGCCTGAAGGGCGCTTTCGACCCGCACAACCAGCTCAACCCAGGCAAGATCTGCACCCCGTTGGGCAGTGCCGAGGGCCTGACCCCGGTCGATGGCGTGACCCTGCGCGGCGACCTCGACCGTACCATCGACGAGCGCGTGTGGCAGGACTTCGGCAGCGCCGTGCACTGTAACGGCAACGGCGCCTGCTACAACTACGACCCCAACGACGCCATGTGCCCGTCGTGGAAGGCCACCCGTGAACGCCAGCACTCGCCCAAGGGCCGCGCCTCGCTGATGCGCGAATGGCTGCGCCTGCAGGGCGAGGCGAACATCGACGTGCTGGCGGCAGCGCGCAACAAGGTGTCCTGGCTCAAGGGCCTGCCGGCGCGGCTGCGCAACAACCGCGCGCGCAGCCAGGGCCAGGAAGACTTCTCCCATGAGGTGTACGACGCCATGGCTGGCTGCCTGGCGTGCAAGTCGTGCGCCGGGCAGTGCCCGATCAAGGTCAACGTGCCGGACTTCCGCTCGCGCTTCCTCGAGCTGTACCACGGCCGCTACCAGCGCCCGTTGCGTGACTACCTGATCGGCTCGCTGGAGTTCACCATCCCGTACCTGGCCCATGCGCCCGGGCTGTACAACGCGGTGATGGGCTCGAAGTGGGTGAGCAAGCTGCTGGCCGACAAGGTCGGCATGGTCGACAGCCCGCTGATCAGCCGCTTCAACTTCCAGGCTACCCTGACCCGCTGCCGCGTCGGCGTGGCCAGCGTGCCGGCCCTGCGTGAACTGACCCCGGCCCAGCGCGAGCGTAGCATCGTACTGGTGCAGGATGCCTTTACCCGTTACTTCGAGACGCCGCTGTTGTCGGCCTTCATCGACCTGGCGCACCGCCTGGGCCACCGGGTGTTCCTGGCGCCTTACAGCGCCAACGGCAAGCCGCTGCACGTGCAGGGCTTCCTCGGTGCGTTCGCCAAGGCGGCAATCCGCAACGCCACCCAGCTCAAGGCCCTGGCCGACTGCGGCGTGCCGCTGGTGGGCCTGGACCCGGCGATGACCCTGGTGTATCGCCAGGAGTACCAGAAAGTACCGGGTCTGGACGGTTGCCCGCAGGTGCTGTTGCCGCAGGAGTGGTTGATGGATGTGCTGCCGGAGCAAGCAGCGACCGCGCCGGGTAATTTCCGCCTGATGGCGCATTGCACCGAGAAGACCAACGTACCGGCCAGCACCAGGCAGTGGGAGCAGGTGTTCGCTCGCCTGGGCCTGAAGCTGGTGACCGAGGCGACTGGCTGCTGCGGCATGTCCGGTACCTATGGGCACGAGGCGCGCAACCAGGACACCTCGCGGACCATCTTCGAGCAGTCGTGGGCGACCAAGCTGGACAAGGACGGTGAGCCGCTGGCCACGGGCTACTCGTGCCGTAGCCAGGTCAAGCGCATGACCGAACGGCAGATGCGCCACCCGCTGGAAGTGGTGCTCCAGTACGCCCGGCGCTGACCTTCAGGGCCTCGGGGGCTGCCTTGCAGCCCTCCTGGTTTACGCCGTCCCTGTAGGAGCAGCCTTGCGCTGCGAAGAGGCCGGTAGAGCCAATAGGTTTTCTTCGGCAGTAATGGCCTCTTCGCAGCACAAGGCTGCTCCTACAAGTCCCGTGCATGCCTTGAAGATGATGCCTGCCGATACAGATACAGACTCAACACCAACCCACAAGCCGCTGCCGCCGCGGCAAACAGAAACATCGAAGCAAAACCGAACCCCGCCGCCACCGCGCCCACCAGCGGCCCGGTCACCCCCAGCGACAAATCGATGAACAGCGAATACGCCCCCACCGCTGCCCCGCGGTTGGCCGCCGACACCTGGTTCACCGCCTCCACCCCCAGTGCCGGGAACACCAGCGAGAAGCCGAACCCGCTCAGCGCGGCCCCCGCCAAGGCCATTTCGGCGCTGGGCGCCAACCACAACATCAGCAGCCCAAGCGTTTCCACCGACAGGCAGGCGATCGCCACCCGGAACCCGCCAATCCGGTTGATCAGGTTGCCGAACAGCAGTCGTGCACTGATGAAGCTGGCGCCGAACAGGCTCAGGGTCAGCGCCGCATTGGCCCAGCCGTGGCTGGCGTAATACAAGGTGATGAAGGTGGCGATGGTGCCAAAGCCGATCGAGCCCAGGGCCAGCCCCGAGCCGTGCGGGAACACCTTGCCCAGCACCCGCAGGAACGGCAGGCGCACGCCACTGACGATCGGCGCGGCTTGCTTGGGCCAGGCCAGCAGCAACCCGAGCGCGCACAGCAGGATGATGCTCACACCCATGCTCCACAGCCCCAGGCCCTTGACCATCAGCACGCCCAGTGGGGCGCCGATGGCCAGTGCGCCATAGCTGGCGATGCCGTTCCAGGAGATGACCTTGGCCGTGTTTTCAGCGCCCACCCGGCCAATGCCCCAGCCAATCGCACCCGAGCCCACCAGGCTTTCGGCACTGCCGAGCACCAGGCGTCCTAGCAGCAGGCAGGCCAGGCTCAGCCATGGCAGGTGGGTGAGGAAGGCGCAGGCCAGCATGAATACCCCGCTGATGCCGCAGCCGGCCAGGCCATACATGACCGCCTTCTTGCTGCCGTGGTTGTCGATGATGCGGCTGGCGGTGGGGCGGCTGAGCAGGGTGGCAAGGTATTGCACGCTGATTACCAGGCCCGCGACCACGGCACTGAAGCCCAGATCGTTGTGCACATAGCCGGGCAGTACGGCCAGCGGGATGCCGATGTTCAGGTAGCCGATGAAGGTGAAGAGGACGATGGAGACGACTTGCAGGGTGACCGCAAGGGGGCGCGGTGAGTGGGGCATGAGGGCCTACGTGGATTCTGGACGGTGTGAAAACGTGATGACGGGGGTGGCCCGCAGGTCAGCCGTTTTCACACAGTCGGGGGATGCGCGGTTATTCCTGGTCAGCGCTGGATTGATCGTCACCATCCTGCTCGACGGCAGTTGCCGGTTCGGCGTGAACGGTCACGGTTGGCTCTTCTGGGTTCAGGCTTGGGAAGGGAAGATTCGGGATTTCATGCATCTCGTCGTTCCTCGCAAGTGTGAGTGAAAAGTCTGCGCCAGGCGCGTTTGAAGCTTCGCAAAGCTGGGGCAGGATACACAAGTCTGGATGACAGTTTGGTTTTTTTGCCGATCGTTTGTCGGTTTTGCGGGCGAACAGCGGACATTTTTCCCATAAAAAATGGGGCCACCGGGCCCCATTTTCTCAGTGCTTACTTGCGGCCTTCAGCCGTCTCCGCCACCTTGTCGGTGCGCGCGCACATGATGAAATCATTGCGGTGCAGGCCTTTGATCGAGTGGCTCCACCAGGTCACGGTGACCTTGCCCCACTCGGTCAGCAGGCCCGGGTGATGGCCTTCGGCCTCGGCGATCTCGCCCACGGCATTGGTGAACGCCAGGGCGTGCTTGAAGTTCTTGAACAGGAACACGCGCTCCAGCTCCATGTGGCCGTCACGTACTTCGATGTTCCAGTCCGGGATTTCGCGAATCAGCTCGGCCAGTTCTTCGTCGGTGACCTTTGGTGCGTCGGCGCGGCAGGCTTCGCAATGGGCTTGGTTCAAGGCATTCATGTGGTGTTTTCCGGTTCGAGTTGTTATCGGCAAGGTCGCTCAGGCAGCGACCTTGGGTGGAAACTTCGGTGCGTGCAGGCCCAGTTGCATGGCTTTGTGAACCATGCCCATGATGTCTTCGTGGGCCAGGTCGAACAGGCGCTTCATATTCGGCAGTACGAAATACAGCGGCTGCAGGATATCGATGCGGTACGGTGTGCGCATGGCCTCGATCGGGTCGAAGGCCTGGTGCTCAGGCTCGCCAGACAGGCTGTAGACGGTCTCTTTTGGCGACGAGAGGATGCCGCCGCCATAGATCTTGCGGCCCTGCGCAGTTTCCATCAGGCCGAACTCGATGGTCATCCAGTACAGGCGCGCCAGGTACACGCGTTGTTCCTTGGTCGCGGCCAGGCCGAGCTTGCCATAGGTGTGGGTGAATTCGGCGAACCAGGGGTTGGTCAGCAGCGGGCAGTGGCCGAAGATCTCGTGGAAGATATCGGGCTCTTGCAGGTAGTCCAGTTCTTCCGGGGTGCGGATGAAGGTGGCCACCGGGAAGCGCTTGCTGGCCAGCAGTTCGAAGAAGGTCTGGAAGGGGATCAGTGCCGGTACCCGGGCAACCTGCCAACCGGTGGTGGCGCCCAGCACCTTGTTGATCTCGCCCAGTTGCGGAATACGGTCATGGGGCAGCTTGAGCTGGTCGATGCCGTCCAGGTATTCCTGGCACGCGCGGCCTTCGATCACTTTCAGCTGACGGGTGATCAGGGTGTTCCATACCGCATGCTCTTGCTGCGGGTAATCGATAAAACCATGCGCATCGGGCTCGCGTGCCACGTATTGCGTCTGTTTCATGTGGCTCTCCTGGTGAGGGCTTTTCTTGTTATGTGCAGGACATGCCTAAGGAATATCCCTTCGCTGGCCGCTTTGCACGGGGGTGGGCCACTGGCGGGGTCGGCTTCTGGCGGTGATTTCGTAACGATAATTTTACAAAAAGGCGCAGGTGTCGGAAAATCCGAGGCATCTGGCTGATGCTTCGGCTGTTTTTGTCAGCTTATCTTTACGACTTTTCCGCGCGATGTTGAAAAACATTGGCGCTTCGAGAGCCCTCATGCGTATCAAAGTGCATTGCCAGAACCGCATTGGCATCCTGCGCGACATCCTCAACCTGCTGGTGGAATACGGCATCAACGTGCTGCGCGGCGAGGTGGGTGGTGACCATGGCAACGCCATCTACCTGCATTGCCCGAACCTGATCAATTTGCAGTTCCAGGCGCTGCGGCCGAAGTTCGAGGCCATCGCCGGAGTGTTCGGCGTCAAGCGTGTGGGGCTGATGCCCAGCGAACGTCGGCACATGGAGCTGAATGCGCTGCTGGGGGCGCTGGACTTTCCGGTGCTGTCGATCGACATGGGTGGCAGCATCGTCGCCGCCAACCGTGCCGCTGCGCAGCTGCTGGGGGTGCGAGTGGACGAGGTGCCAGGCATGCCGCTGGCGCGTTATGTGGAGGACTTCGACCTGCCAGAACTGGTGCGGGCCAACAAGTCGCGCATCAACGGCCTGCGCATCAAGGTCAAGGGTGATGTGTTCCTGGCCGATATCGCGCCGCTGCAGTCCGAGCACGACGACAGCGAGGCACTGGCCGGTGCAGTGTTGACCCTGCACCGCGCCGACCGTATCGGTGAGCGCATCTATAACGTGCGCAAGCAGGAGCTGCGCGGTTTTGACAGTATCTTCCAGAGCTCGCGGGTGATGGCGGCGGTGGTGCGCGAGGCGCGGCGCATGGCGCCGCTGGATGCGCCATTGCTGATCGAGGGTGAGACCGGCACCGGCAAGGAGTTGCTGGCGCGTGCCTGCCACTTGGCCAGCCCGCGCGGCCAGTCGCCGCTGATGGCGCTCAACTGCGCCGGGTTGCCCGAGTCGATGGCCGAAACCGAGCTGTTCGGTTACGGCCCGGGGGCGTTCGAAGGCGCGCGTGCCGAGGGCAAGCTGGGGCTGCTGGAACTGACCGCCGGTGGCACGCTGTTCCTTGACGGGGTAGGGGAGATGAGCCCGCGCCTGCAGGTGAAGCTGCTGCGTTTTCTGCAGGATGGTTGCTTCCGCCGCGTAGGCAGCGATGAAGAGGTGTACCTGGATGTGCGGGTGATCTGCGCGACCCAGGTGGATTTGTCCGAATTGTGTGCCCGTGGCGAGTTTCGCCAGGACCTGTATCACCGGCTCAATGTGCTGTCGCTGCACATTCCACCCTTGCGCGAATGTATGGATGGCCTGGAGGGGCTGGTGCAGCACTTCCTTGACCAGGCCAGCCGGCAGATCGGCTGCGCCATGCCGCGCCTGGCGCCGGCAGCGATGGACAAACTCAGCCAGTACCATTGGCCGGGTAATGTCAGGCAGTTGGAAAACGTGTTGTTCCAGGCAGTTTCGTTATGCGAAGGCGGTGTGGTTAAAAGTGAACATATACGTTTGCCGGATTATGGCGTACGCCAACCGCTGGGTGAGTTTTCGCTGGATGGGGATCTTTCGCAGATTGTCGGGCGCTTTGAAAAAGCGGTGCTGGAAAGTTTGATGGGGGAGTTTCCCAGTAGCCGGGCTTTAGGCAAAAGACTGGGTGTTTCGCATACCACGATTGCCAACAAGTTGAGAGATTATTCGTTGGGCAAGTCGGTAGATTAATAAGCGGTTGGTCAATAACCTGTTAATCAGGTGCAATATTCTTCGCGGGCAAGCCCGCGAAGGGCCCCGGAGGGGCCCCAATCTCAAGGATTAGCCGTTGGAGCAGCCGTTCCCCATCACGCGGTATTCGAGAATGTGCTTCTGGCCCTTGGAGTCCTCGTAGGTCATGCGGGCTGGCACGACTTCGCACACATTGGGCACTTCGCTCATGGAAATGACGCGGGCAATGTCCAGGTGCTGCGAGTAACTGTACTGTTCAACCGGAATCTGCTCGGCATCTTTGGCTTCGCCGGCCATCGCCGCGCCGCAAAGACTGCCAAGTACCAATACCAGTAAAGCTTTCATTTTCTATTTACCTGTCTAAGGTCGTGAGGGGGCACGCGGCGCTTATGGCGCCGCGAGTATTGCTAGTTTTAACTATCGGGTTTGGATGGGGATTAACGTTGCCTTCGTGGGGGCTGTTACCAGTTGTTAATCGCCTTGCCGTTGCTGGCGAGGTGAATTTTATGGCTGGGGCCAAGGCCGAAACAGTGGCTCTTTTGATAAAGTGTTTTGACAGAATCTGTAACAATCCTCGGGCAAACGGCCCCACTTTTTCCTCACCAGGGCTGTAAGGTGCGTGCCAGAGCGCTCTGTCAGAACGGGCGTACCAAATTACTACCAACGTCGAATGGCTTTTGTCGCTCTGGTACAGTTACAAACGGTTCCATACAAAAACAACTATTACACCGAGGTAACACAGATGAGTGCGGCTCCACTGTATCCCGTTCGTCCCGAGGTTGCGGCCACCACCCTGACCGACGAGGCCACCTACAAGGCCATGTACCAGAAATCGGTGATCAACCCGGACGGCTTCTGGCGCGAGCAGGCCCAGCGCATCGACTGGATCAAGCCGTTCACCAAGGTCAAGCAGACCTCCTTCGATGACCATCATGTCGATATCAAATGGTTCGCCGACGGCACTCTGAACGTTTCCTCCAACTGCCTGGACCGCCACCTCGAAGAGCGCGGCGACCAGCTGGCCATCATCTGGGAAGGCGACGACCCTTCCGAGCACCGCAACATCACCTACCGCGAACTGCACGAGCAGGTCTGCAAGTTCGCCAACGCCCTGCGTGGCCAGGATGTGCACCGGGGTGACGTGGTCACCATTTATATGCCGATGATCCCCGAGGCCGTGGTCGCCATGCTGGCCTGTGCCCGTATCGGTGCGATCCATTCGGTGGTGTTCGGCGGCTTCTCGCCCGAGGCGCTGGCCGGCCGTATCATCGACTGCAAGTCCAAGATCGTGATCACCGCCGACGAAGGCGTGCGCGGCGGCCGACGTACCCCGCTCAAGGCCAACGTCGACCTGGCGCTGACCAACCCTGAAACCAACAGCGTGCAGAAAATCATCGTGTGCAAGCGCACCGGTGGCGACATTGCCTGGCACCAGCACCGCGACATCTGGTACGAAGACCTGATGAAAGTGGCCTCCAGCCACTGCGCGCCGAAAGAGATGGGTGCCGAGGAAGCGCTGTTCATCCTTTATACCTCCGGTTCCACTGGCAAGCCGAAGGGCGTGCTGCACACCACCGGTGGCTATCTGGTATATGCCGCGCTGACCCATGAGCGCGTGTTCGACTATCGCCCGGGCGAGGTGTACTGGTGCACCGCTGACGTGGGTTGGGTCACCGGCCACAGCTACATCGTCTACGGCCCGCTGGCCAACGGCGCCACCACCCTGCTGTTCGAGGGTGTGCCGAACTACCCGGACATCACCCGTGTGTCGAAGATCGTCGACAAGCACAAGGTCAACATCCTGTACACCGCGCCAACCGCCATCCGCGCGATGATGGCCGAAGGCGAGGCCGCGGTTGCCGGTGCCGATGGCTCCAGCCTGCGTCTGCTTGGTTCGGTGGGTGAGCCGATCAACCCCGAAGCCTGGAACTGGTACTACAAGACCGTGGGCAAGGAGCGTTGCCCGATCGTCGACACCTGGTGGCAGACCGAGACCGGCGGCATCCTGATCAGCCCGCTGCCGGGCGCTACCGGCCTCAAGCCGGGTTCGGCAACCCGTCCGTTCTTCGGCGTGGTGCCGGCGCTGGTGGACAACCTGGGCAACCTGATCGAGGGCGCTGCCGAAGGCAACCTGGTGATCCTCGATTCCTGGCCGGGCCAGTCGCGTTCGCTATACGGCGACCACGACCGTTTCGTCGATACCTACTTCAAGACCTTCCGTGGCATGTACTTCACCGGCGACGGTGCGCGCCGTGACGAGGATGGCTACTACTGGATCACCGGCCGCGTGGATGACGTGCTGAACGTGTCCGGTCACCGCATGGGTACTGCCGAGATCGAAAGCGCCATGGTGGCGCATGCGAAAGTGGCCGAGGCGGCGGTGGTGGGTGTGCCGCACGACATCAAGGGGCAGGGCATCTATGTGTATGTCACCCTCAATGCCGGTATCGAGGCCAGCGAGCAGCTGCGCCTGGAGCTGAAGAACTGGGTGCGCAAGGAAATCGGCCCGATCGCCTCGCCGGACGTGATCCAGTGGGCGCCGGGGCTGCCGAAGACCCGTTCGGGCAAGATCATGCGCCGTATCCTGCGCAAGATTGCCACGGGTGAGTACGATGCCCTGGGCGATATCTCGACCCTGGCCGACCCGGGTGTGGTGCAGCACCTGATCGATACCCACAAGGCCATGAGCCTGGCTTCGGCCTGATAGCGAAGCAGGGCGCACGCTGAAGGCTTTGTGCGATCCCTGTGGGAGCGGCTTTAGCCGCGAAGAACCCAGCGCGGTAGATGGCACCGGCGTTGCCGGTGTTCGCGGCTGAAGCCGCTCCCACAGGGTAAGGCGTGTGCTGTACCTGTGAGATCAGCCAATAAGAACCCCGTCCGGGCAACCGGCGGGGTTTTTTGCTTTACTGTTACCCGACATTCATCGGTAACTGTTCTGTCACCGGCCCCGCACACTATCGGGGCGCCAGGAAACAATTCCGGCCCGTTTCGGTGCGTTCCCGCAGCCATTTTTTGCAACACAGCACGCTACACTTGCCGTACTACAAGGCTTTGCCAATAATAGGCCCGGGAATTGCTAGGTCTATAGGTTCTATTTCTTGCGCTTTTGCATATTTTGCAATGGCTGTCAACATTGCCCGCTGCGGTTTCAGGCGCTTCTGTAAGTAGTTGTCGCTTTGAAG
This sequence comes from Pseudomonas sp. p21, assembly GCF_001642705.1. Lineage (NCBI taxonomy): Bacteria > Pseudomonadati > Pseudomonadota > Gammaproteobacteria > Pseudomonadales > Pseudomonadaceae > Pseudomonas > Pseudomonas sp. p21. The sequence continues at coordinate 630,880 of NZ_LWBV01000003.1, read as the reverse complement.
AAATATCGACTACCGGGCTGTCGTTAAAATGCCACTCACTCGCTCGTGGTCTGCGGCCTTGGTCGAACCCTGCGCGGCTCGCGTTGTACCCATTCGCATATCGGGCAGCCGTTACCTGCCTTGTATTGCCCCGTACCGATGGAGTTACCTGATGAAGAAGCTCGCACTGCTTGGCGCCCTGGCGCTGTCCGTGTTTTCCCTGGTGTCGCAGGCCGATGAAAAACCGCTGAAAATCGGCATCGAAGCCGCCTACCCACCCTTTGCCTTCAAGCAGCCAGACGGCAGCATCGCCGGTTTTGACTACGACATCGGCAACGCTCTGTGCGAAGAGATGAAAGCCAAGTGTACCTGGGTGGAGCAGGAGTTCGACGGCCTGATCCCGGCGCTGAAAGTGCGCAAGATCGACGCCATCCTGTCGTCCATGTCGATCACCGACGACCGCAAGAAATCGGTCGACTTCACCAAGCGCTACTACCTCACCCCGGCGCGCCTGGTGATGAAGGAAGGCACTGCCGTCAGCGACAGCCTGGATGAACTCAAGGGCAAGAAGATTGGTGTGCAGCGCGGCTCGATCCATGACCGCTTCGCCAAGGAAGTGCTGGGCGCCAAAGGTGCCACCGTGGTTCCTTACGGCACCCAGAACGAAATCTACCTGGACGTGGCTGCTGGCCGCCTGGACGGCACCGTGGCTGACGCCACCCTGCTGGAAGACGGTTTCCTCAAGACCGACGCCGGCAAGGGCTTCGCCTTCGTAGGCCCGTCCTTCACCGACGCCAAGTACTTCGGTGACGGTATCGGCATTGCCGTGCGCAAGGGTGACAAGGCCAACGTTGATCGCATCAACGCGGCCATCGATGCCATCCGTGCCAACGGCAAGTACAAAGAAATCGAGAAAAAGTACTTCAACTTCGATATCTACGGTCCAGACTCGAATTAAGACGTCGGGTTTCACCTGTGCAATGGTGCAAACAGCAGAGGCTCTGAGGTTTGCACCATTTTTCATTCTCTAGGTCGAGGACCTCATCATGTTGAAAGGCTACGGGGCAGTCATCCTCGACGGGGCGTGGCTGACGCTTCAGCTCGCCCTGTCGTCGATGGCCCTGGCCATCGTGCTCGGCCTGATCGGTGTGGCGCTGCGCTTGTCGCCGGTGCGCTGGCTGGCCTGGCTGGGCGATCTGTATTCCACGGTGATTCGTGGCATTCCGGACCTGGTCCTGATCCTGCTGATCTTCTACGGCGGTCAGGACATCATCAACCGGGTGGCGCCGCTGCTCGGCTATGAAGACTACATCGACCTGAACCCGCTGATCGCGGGTATCGGTACCCTGGGCTTCATTTTTGGCGCCTACCTGTCGGAAACCTTCCGCGGTGCGTTCCTCGGTATTCCGAAAGGCCAGGCCGAAGCGGGCGTGGCGTACGGCATGAGCAACCGCCAGGTGTTCTTCCGCATCCAGGTGCCGCAAATGATTCGCCTGGCGATCCCGGGCTTCACCAACAACTGGCTGGTGCTGACCAAGGCCACCGCGCTGATCTCGGTGGTGGGCCTGCAGGACATGATGTTCAAGGCCAAGCAGGCGGCTGACGCCACCCGCGAGCCTTTCACCTTCTTCCTGGCGGTGGCGGCTCTGTACCTGGTGCTGACCAGCATCTCGCTGCTGGCCCTGAAGTATCTCGAGCGCCGCTACTCGGTGGGCGTCAAGGTGGCTGAACTATGATCTTCGACTACAACGTCGTCTGGGAGGCATTGCCGATGTACTTCGGCGGCCTGCTGACCACCCTCAAGCTGCTGGCGATTTCGCTGTTCTTCGGCCTGCTGGCGGCCATTCCGCTGGGCCTGATGCGGGTGTCCAGGCAGCCAGCGGTCAATTTCGTGGCGTGGCTGTACACCTACGTGATCCGCGGCACGCCAATGCTGGTGCAGCTGTTCCTGATCTACTACGGTCTGGCGCAGTTCGAGGCAGTGCGCGAAAGCTTCCTCTGGCCGCTGCTGTCCAGCGCTACCTTCTGCGCCTGCCTGGCATTCGGCATCAACACCAGCGCCTACACCGCCGAAATCATCGCCGGCAGCCTCAAGGCCACGCCCCATGGCGAAATCGAGGCGGCCAAGGCCATGGGCATGTCGCGCATGAAGATGTACCGGCGCATCCTGCTGCCGTCGGCCCTGCGCCGGGCGCTGCCGCAGTACAGCAACGAAGTGATCATGATGCTGCAGACCACCAGCCTGGCGTCGATCGTCACCCTGATCGACATCACTGGCGCTGCGCGCACGGTCAATGCCCAGTACTACCTGCCTTTCGAGGCCTACATCACGGCGGGCGTGTTCTACCTGTGCCTGACCTTCATCCTGGTGCGCCTGTTCAAGATGGCCGAACGCCGCTGGCTCGGCTACCTGGCGCCGCGCAAGCACTGACCGCTTTGTGAGAATCGACAGCATGTACAAACTCGAAGTCCAAGACCTGCACAAGCGCTACGGCAGCCATGAAGTGCTCAAGGGCGTGTCCCTGTCGGCCAAGGCAGGCGATGTCATCAGCATCATCGGCTCCAGCGGTTCGGGCAAGTCGACCTTCCTGCGCTGCATCAACCTGCTGGAGCAGCCGCACGCCGGCAAGATCCTGCTCAACAATGAAGAGTTGAAGCTGGTGCCGGGCAAGGACGGCGCGCTCAAGGCTGCCGACCCGCGTCAGCTGCAGCGCATGCGCTCGCGCCTGTCGATGGTTTTCCAGCACTTCAACCTGTGGTCGCACATGACTGCGCTGGAAAACATCATCGAAGCGCCGGTCCATGTGCTGGGCGTGAACCGCAAGGAGGCCCTGGAAAAGGCCGAGCACTACCTGGCCAAGGTTGGTGTCGCGCACCGCAAGGACGCCTTCCCTGGGCATATGTCCGGCGGTGAGCAGCAACGGGTGGCCATTGCCCGGGCGCTGGCCATGGAGCCGGAGGTCATGCTGTTCGACGAGCCGACCTCGGCGCTGGACCCGGAGCTGGTGGGCGATGTGCTCAAGGTGATGCAGGCGCTGGCCCAGGAAGGCCGCACCATGGTGGTGGTGACCCACGAAATGGGCTTTGCCCGCGAGGTGTCCAACCAGCTGGTGTTCCTGCACAAGGGCCTGGTGGAAGAAACCGGTTGCCCGCGCGAAGTGCTGGCCAACCCGCAGTCGGAGCGCCTGAAGCAGTTCCTCTCCGGCAGCCTGAAGTAAAAACTGCATTTTTGCACCAGAATAGGGCATGCTGCGCGGCGAGCGCAGCCTGACCCGGCGCACAGACTCGAACGACCTCAGGTTTCGGACCGCACCCTATGACCACCCAGCGAATCGGTTTTCTCATCTGGCCCAGCACCAGGCCCCTGACCCTGGCGCTGGCCGAGGAAGTGTTGCTGGTGGCGCAGCGGGTGCACCCGGAAGTGGCCTACGAACTGGTCTTCTTGCAGGCGGAGCCGGCGCAGGAGGGCAGCTGGCGTCTGCCGGGCGAGGCGTGGAATGGTCGCCTGGATGGGTGTCACAAGCTGTTTCTGGTGGCCGACGAGCAGCCGTCGGCGGTGGGGGCAGCGTTGTCGGCGGCGCTCAAGCAGCTGGCGCGCAGTGGCTGCATGATCGGCGGCCTGTCGGCCGGGGTTTACCCCCTGGCGATGCTGGGCATGCTCGACGGTTACCGCGCTGCGGTGCACTGGCGTTGGCAGGATGATTTTGCCGAGCGCTTCCCCAAGGTCATCGCCACCAGCCACCTGTTCGACTGGGACCGTGATCGCCTGACTGCCTGTGGCGGCATGGCCGTGACCGACCTGCTGCTGGCGGTGCTGGCCCGTGACCATGGGGCGGAGCTGGCCGGGGCGGTGTCGGAGGAGCTGGTGGTCGAACGCATCCGCGAGGGTGGCGAGCGCCAGCGCATTCCGCTGCAGAACCGCCTGGGCTCGAGCCATCCCAAGCTGACCCAGGCGGTGCTGCTGATGGAGGCCAACATCGAAGAGCCGCTGACCACCGACGAAATTGCCCAGCATGTGTGTGTGTCGCGCCGGCAGCTGGAGCGCATCTTCAAGCAGTACCTGAACCGCGTGCCGAGCCAGTATTACCTGGAGCTGCGGCTGAACAAGGCGCGCCAGATGCTGATGCAGACCAGCAAGTCGATCATCCAGATCGGGCTGTCCTGCGGCTTCTCGTCGGGGCCGCATTTTTCCAGTGCCTACCGCAACTTCTTTGGCGCAACGCCGCGCGAAGACCGCAACCAGCGGCGCAGCAGCAGCCCGTTCGAGCTGAGCTCGGCGCCTGCCGAAAAAGGCTGATATTTCGGGTGGGTTCGGGGCGTATGCCTTGGGTTTGATGGTGCGGCGGAAATCGAGCGCCGCCCGCGCGGCGCTTCGCAGCACAAGGCTGCTCCTACATCTGTTTCGGGCCAGTTATTCCTGAGGCGAGGGCGCGCGGCCCCTTGGTGTTCACCTCGATATTGCGTCGGACAAACAAGGCGGTCGCGTGTGATGGTGCAGGCGTGACTGGCCCGAAACAGATGTAGGAGCAGCCTTGTGCTGCGAAGCGCCGCGCGGGCGGCGCTCGATCTCTCAGGCGCCACACGAACCTCGCCGGACATCCTGCACGATTCACCAGGCAACCAGCCCCTCACAAACCTTCGTGAACACCCGTTCACCCAGCCCCCTCTCTCCCGTACACTGCGCGATTGCGACAGTGTTTGTCGCATTGCCGAAAGCCTTGTCAAAACTGGGTTTTGCGCTGTAACAAGTTGTCGCTTGGCCGCAAGGACAGGCGCGGATCAGTCCTTACAATCCCCCCCATCGCTCGCCACTTCCAGGCCAGCGTTCCTCTTCAGGAGACTCAGATGTCCGTTGAGCAAGCCCCGGTGCAACGTGCCGATTTCGACCAGGTCATGGTCCCCAACTATTCTCCGGCGGCCTTCATTCCTGTGCGAGGCGAGGGTTCCCGTGTTTGGGACCAGTCAGGTCGCGAGCTGATCGACTTTGCCGGTGGCATCGCGGTCAACGCCCTGGGCCACTGCCACCCGGCACTGGTCAAGGCCCTGACCGAGCAGGCCAACACCCTCTGGCACGTATCCAACGTGTTCACCAACGAGCCGGCCCTGCGCCTGGCCCACAAGCTGGTGGACGCTACCTTTGCCGACCGTGCGTTCTTCTGCAACTCCGGCGCCGAATCCAACGAGGCCGCCTTCAAGCTGGCCCGTCGCGTTGCCCATGACCGCTTCGGCCCGGAAAAGCACGAAATCATCGCCACCGTGAACAGCTTCCACGGCCGTACCCTGTTCACCGTCAGCGTCGGTGGCCAGCCGAAGTACTCCGACGGCTTCGGCCCGAAGATCACCGGTATCAGCCATGTGCCGTACAACGACCTGGAAGCGCTGAAGGCACAGATTTCCGACAAGACCTGCGCCGTGGTGATCGAGCCGATCCAGGGCGAGAGCGGCGTGGTGCCGGCCGACAAGGCCTACCTGGAAGGCGCGCGCAAACTGTGTGACGAACACAACGCCCTGCTGATCTTCGACGAAGTGCAGACCGGCGTGGGCCGTACCGGTTCGCTGTATGCCTACCAGCACTACGGCGTGACCCCGGACATCCTGACCAGCGCCAAGAGCCTGGGCGGCGGCTTCCCGATCGGCGCCATGCTAACCACCACCGAGCTGGCCAAGCACCTGGCCGTCGGCACCCACGGCACCACCTACGGCGGTAACCCGCTGGGCTGCGCCGTTGCCTGCGCGGTGCTGGACGTGGTCAACACTCCGGAAACCCTGGGCGGCATCAAGACCAAACATGAGCGCTTCAAGGTCCGCCTGGAGCAGATCGGTCAGAAGTACAACCTGTTCAGCCAGGTACGTGGCGTTGGCCTGCTGCTGGGCTGCGTGCTGACCGAGGCCTGGAAAGGCAAGGCCAAGGACGTGCTCAACGCTGCCGAGAAAGAAGGCGTGATGGTGCTGCAGGCCGGCCCGGACGTGGTCCGCTTCGCGCCAAGCCTGGTGGTTGAAGACGCCGACATCGATGAAGGCCTGGACCGCTTCGAGCGCGCCGTGGCTACCCTGACCCAGGGCTGATCCGCCTGCTGTCCCCTCACCGGCCACGGCGCAGGCTCAGCCCGTGCCTGGGCCGGTGATACCCGATTCCAGTGCAGGTGCCAATGCACTTGCCGTTTTTCCGTGCCGCCGTGAGCGGCCCGTATTCCAAAGGAGTGACACCATGCTGGTGATGCGCCCCGCGCAAATGGCTGATCTGAACGAAGTGCAGCGCATGGCTGCAGACAGCCCCATTGGTGTCACCTCGTTGCCGGACGACGCTGCTCGCCTGGGCGACAAGATCGCCGCTTCCGAGACTTCCTTCGCCGCCGAGGTCAGCTTCAACGGTGAAGAAAGCTACTTCTTCGTGCTCGAAGACAGCGAAACCGGCAAGCTGGCCGGCTGCTCGGCCATCGTCGCTTCGGCCGGCTATTCCGAGCCGTTCTACAGCTTTCGTAACGAGACCTTCGTGCATGCCTCGCGCGAGCTGAAGATCCACAACAAGATCCACGTGCTGTCGCTGTGTCACGACCTGACCGGCAATAGCCTGCTGACCAGCTTCTATGTGCTGCCGGAACTGGTGAACAGTGCCTGGGCCGAGCTCAATTCGCGTGGCCGCCTGCTGTTCATGGCCGCGCACCCGGAGCGTTTCGCCGACTCGGTGGTGACCGAGATCGTCGGCTACAGCGACGAACAGGGTGAATCGCCGTTCTGGGATGCCATCGGCCGCAACTTCTTCGACCTCAACTACGCCGACGCCGAGCGCCTGTGCGGCCTGAAGAGCCGCACCTTCCTCGCCGAGCTGATGCCGCACTACCCGATCTACGTACCGCTGCTGCCGGACCTGGCGCAAGAGGCCATGGGCCAGGTGCACCCGCGTGCGCAGATTACCTTCGACATCCTCATGCGCGAAGGCTTCGAGACCGAGCACTACATCGACATCTTCGACGGTGGCCCGACCCTGCATGCGCGTACCTCGGGTATCCGCTCGATCGCCCAGAGCCGGGTGGTGCCGGTGAAGATCGAGGACGCGCCGGTCAAGGGCGGGCGCCCATACCTGGTGTGCAACGGCCAGCTGCAGGACTACCGCGCAGTGCTGCTGGACCTGGACTGGGTGCCTGGCAAGCCGGTCAGCCTGAACCTGGCTGCCGCCGAGGCGCTGGGGGTGGGCGAGGGTGCCAGCGTGCGCCTGGTCGCGGTCTGAGGTCTGGCAACAGACGTTTGCGGATTGATGCGTTAGCAGAGTTTCGCGCCGGCTGCCGCCGTCGCACAAGGAGATAGCATGATCGTTCGTCCTGTACGCAGCAGCGATTTGCCTGCGTTGATCGAATTGGCACGCAGCACCGGGACCACCGGGCTGACCACGCTGCCGGCCAACGAAGAGCGCCTGGGGCATCGCGTTGGCTGGGCGGAAAAAAGCTTCCGTGGCGAAGCCGAGCGCGCCGACACCGACTACCTGTTCGTGCTGGAAAACGACGAAGGCCTGGTGGTTGGCATCAGTGCCATCGCCGGTGCCGTCGGCCTGCGCGAGCCCTGGTACAACTACCGGGTCGGCCTGACCGTCAGCGCCTCGCAGGAGCTGAAGATCTACCGCGAAATCCCCACCCTGTTCCTGGCCAACGACCTGACTGGCAACTCCGAGCTGTGCTCGCTGTTCCTGCGCAGCGACTACCGCTCGGGCCTCAATGGCCGCCTGTTGTCGCGGGCGCGCATGCTGTTCATGGCCGAGTTCCCCGAGCTGTTCGGCAAGAAGATCATTGCCGAAATGCGCGGCATGTCCGACGAGCAGGGCCGCTCGCCGTTCTGGGAAAGCCTGGGCCGGCACTTCTTCAAGATGGAGTTCAGCCAGGCCGACTACCTCACCGGCGTGGGCAACAAGTCGTTCATTGCCGAGCTGATGCCGAAGTTCCCGCTGTACACCTGCTTCCTGTCCGAGGCGGCGCGCAACGTGATCGGCCGCGTGCACAAAGACACCGAGCCGGCGCTGGCGATGCTCAAGCAGGAAGGCTTCAACTACCAGGGCTACGTCGACATTTTTGACGCCGGCCCCGCCATCGAGTGCGACACCGACAAGATCCGCGCCGTACGCGAAAGCCAGACCCTGGTGCTGGCCGTGGGCACACCGGGCGATGACGCCACTCCTTACATCATTCACAACCGCAAGCGCGACGACTGCCGCATCACGGCTGCACCTGCGCGGCTGGCCGCCGGTACCCTGGTGGTCGACCCCTTGACGGCCAAGCGCCTGCGCATGGGTGCCGGCGACAACGTGCGCGCGGTGCCGCTGTCGGCAAGCCGGGAGGCCAAATAAATGACCACGCATTACATCGCAGGCAACTGGCAGGCCGGCCGGGGCGAAACCCTGCAGTCGCTCAACCCGGTGACGCAAGCTGTCGTCTGGGAGGGGCAGGGCGCCGACGCCAGCCAGGTGGAGGCTGCCGTGCAGGCTGCGCGCCATGCCTTCCCGGCCTGGGCGCAACTGAGCCTGGAAGCGCGCATCGATGTGCTGGAGAAGTTCGCCTCGCAGCTGAAGGCGCATGCCGAAGCGATGGCCCAGTGCATTGGCGAGGAAACCGGCAAGCCCCTGTGGGAATCGGCGACCGAAGTCACCAGCATGATCAACAAGGTAGCGATCTCGGTGCAGAGCTACCGCGAGCGTACCGGCGAAAAGAGCGGCCCGCTGGCCGATGCCACGGCCGTGCTGCGGCACAAGCCCCACGGTGTAGTGGCGGTGTTCGGCCCGTACAACTTCCCCGGCCACCTGCCCAACGGTCATATCGTGCCGGCACTGCTGGCGGGCAACTGCGTGGTGTTCAAGCCCAGTGAGCTGACGCCCAAGGTCGCCGAACTGACTGTCAATTGCTGGATTGCCGCCGGGCTGCCGGCGGGTGTGCTCAACCTGGTGCAGGGTGCACGTGAAACCGGTGTGGCGCTGGCCGCCAACCCGGGCATCGATGGCCTGTTCTTCACCGGCTCCAGCCGCACCGGCAACCTGCTGCACCAGCAGTTCGCCGGCCGGCCGGACAAGATCCTGGCCCTGGAAATGGGTGGCAACAACCCGCTGGTGGTGGATGAGGTCAAGGACCTCGATGCGGCGGTGTACACCATTATCCAGTCGGCATTCATTTCCGCCGGCCAGCGCTGCACCTGCGCCCGTCGTCTGCTGGTGCCGCAAGGCGCCTGGGGCGATGCGCTGATCGCGCGGCTGGTCGAGGTGAGCAGATCCATCACGGTCGGCGCGTTCGACCAGCAGCCGGCGCCGTTTATGGGCTCGGTGATTTCGCTGCAGGCGGCGCGGGCGCTGATTGCGGCCCAGGCCGAACTGGTCGCCAAGGGCGCCGTGAAACTGCTGGAAATGACCCAGCCGCAGGCCGATGCCGCACTGCTGACCCCGGGTATTGTCGATGTCACCGCTGTGGCCGAGCGCCCGGACGAAGAGTTCTTCGGCCCGCTGTTGCAGGTGATCCGCTACACCGACTTCGATGCTGCCATCAATGAAGCCAATAACACCCAGTACGGCCTGGCCGCCGGCTTGCTGTCCGACTCCCACGCCCGTTACCAGTACTTCTGGCTGCGCAGCCGCGCTGGCATCGTCAACTGGAACAAGCAACTGACCGGTGCCGCCAGCAGTGCGCCGTTCGGCGGCGTGGGTGCCAGTGGCAACCATCGCGCCAGCGCCTATTACGCGGCGGACTACTGCGCTTACCCCGTGGCTTCGCTGGAGACCGCCAGCCTTGCCTTGCCGGCAACCCTGACGCCGGGCGTCACCCTATAACAACAGGTCACGGAGCCTAGCCGATGAAATCCTACGAAGTGAATTTTGATGGCCTGGTGGGGCCTACCCACAACTATGGCGGCCTGTCCTACGGCAACGTGGCTTCGCAGAGCAACAGCCAACAGGCTTCCAACCCGCGCGAAGCTGCGCGCCAGGGCCTGGCGAAGATGAAAGCGCTGGCCGACATGGGCTTCAAGCAGGGCGTGCTGGCGCCGCAGGAGCGCCCGGACGTGGCCGCACTGCGCCGCCTGGGCTTCAGCGGCAGCGATGCCGAAGTGATCCAGCGCGCCGCCAGGGAGGCCATGCCATTGCTGGTGGCCAGCTGCTCGGCCTCGAGCATGTGGGTGGCCAACGCCGCCACGGTCAGCCCCAGTGCCGACACCGCCGACGGCCGCGTGCACTTCACTGCTGCCAACCTCAACTGCAAGTACCACCGCAGCATCGAGCACCCGACCACCAGCCGCGTGCTGGGTGCCATGTTCAGCAACGACAAACACTTTGCCCACCACGCAGCGTTGCCTGCCGTGGCGCAGTTCGGTGACGAGGGCGCAGCCAACCACACGCGCTTCTGCCGTGCGTACGGCGAGGCCGGCGTGGAGTTCTTCGTCTACGGCCGCAGTGCCTTCGACAGCCGCTTCCCGGCACCGCAGAAGTACCCGGCCCGGCAAACCCTGGAAGCCTCCCAGGCCGTGGCTCGGCTGCATGGCCTGAGCGATGACGGCGTGGTCTACGCTCAACAGAACCCGGCCGTGATCGACCAGGGCGTATTCCACAACGATGTGATTTCGGTGGGCAACGGCGAGGTGCTGTTCTACCACGAGGACGCGTTCCTCGAGACCGACGCGGTACTTGGCCAGCTGCGGGCTAAACTGGCCAGCAAGGGTGGCAACTTCCAGGCCATCTGCGTGCCGCGGGCAGCGGTGACGGTGGAGGACGCGGTGCGTTCCTACCTGTTCAACAGCCAGCTGCTCAGCCGCGACGACGGCTCCATGCTGCTGGTGGTGCCGGAAGAGTGCCGCAACAACGAGCGGGTCTGGGCCTACCTCGGCCAGCTGACCGCCCAGGGCGGCGCGGTGAAGGAGGTCAAGGTGTTCGACCTCAAGCAGAGCATGCAGAACGGCGGTGGGCCGGCTTGCCTGCGTTTGCGCGTGGCGTTGAAGGAAACGGAACTGGCAGCGGTCAACCAAGGCGTTATCATGACCGCCTCGCTGTACGACACTCTGGTGCAGTGGGTCGACAAGCACTACCGCGATCGCCTTGGCGAAGCGGACCTGGCCGACCCGCAGCTACTGGTGGAATGCCGTACGGCACTGGACGAATTGACCCAGATCCTGAAGTTGGGCTCGGTGTATCCGTTCCAACGCCAACCTTGAAGAGAGACTTTGCAATGACCGACGCCCTGCGCCTGATCCTCGAAGATGAAGACGGCACCCAGCTGGAAACTTCCTGCACCCGCTTTGCCGTGGTCTGGCAGGGCAAGGAAGTGTGGATTCAGCAGGATGGCCGTGGCCAGCTGCTGATCGGCGTGGATGTCGAGGAAGACGACACCGAGTACGCCAACCTGCTGTTGCGTCCGATGGCCACCAACCTGGTCAGCCTGCAGCTGGAAATGGAGCCGGCTGAAGTCGCTGAAGACGACGATCACGTCCATGGCCCTGACTGCGGCCACCACCACTAAGGAAGTCCCTATGCTCGCCCTTGGCAAATTGCTTGAGCTGACCCTCACCGATCACGAACCGGCCGAGAAGACCCAAGTGACACCCAAGGGCGCGCGTTTGCGCTGGCTGGGGGAGGGCGCGCTCGAAGTGCGCCCGGCCGAAAACGAGGATTGCGGGCTGGACTTGCTGTTGTCCGCCGGCATCCACGGCAACGAAACGGCACCGATCGAGTTGCTCGAGCGGCTGTTGCATGGTGTGGCCAACGGCAAGATCAAACCCAAGGCGCGGGTACTGTTCCTGTTCGGCAACCCGGCAGCGATCCGTAAGGGCGAGCGCTTCATCGAGCAGGACATCAACCGCCTGTTCAACGGACGCCACGAACTGTCCAGTGGCTTCGAAGCATTGCGTGCCGCCGAGCTGGAACAGTTCGCCCGGGTGTTCTTCAGCAAGCCGGGGCGCAGCCGCCTGCATTACGACCTGCATACTGCCATCCGAGGCTCGAAGATCGAGCAGTTCGCCTTGTACCCCTATAAAGAGGGGCGCAAGCATTCCCGTCGCGAGCTGGCACGCCTGGCGGCGGCGGGCATGGAGGCGGTGTTGTTGCAAAGCAAGTCTTCCATTACCTTCAGCGCCTTCACCTACGAGCAGCTGGAGGCCGAAGCCTTCACCCTGGAGCTGGGCAAGGCCCGCCCGTTCGGCCAGAACGAGCTGGTCAACCTCGACAAGCTGGAAGCGCGGCTGATCCACATCATCGAAGATACCGAGCCACGGGGCCCAAGCTCGCTGGATGGCCTGCAGCTGTTCAGCGTATCCCGCGAGATCATCAAGCACAGCGACAGCTTCCTCTTGCACTTGCCGGCGGACATCGAGAATTTCTCCGAGCTGAGCAAGGGCTACCTGCTGGCCGAAGACCTGGCCGAGACGCGCTGGGTGGTCGAGGAGGAGGGCGCACGCATCATCTTCCCCAACCCCAAGGTCAAGAACGGCTTGCGCGCCGGGATCCTGATCGTGCCGGATTCCGGGCAGCGCCTGGGTTGAATTGCGGCTTGGGCATATGGCTCGCGCAAGGCGTACCGTATGCAGGGTTCAATAATACGTGCGCGCTGGCAGCCCTAGCTCCAGTCGTAATGCATTCTCGTTGAACGGCGAGGGGTTGGTGTCGGTAGGCGGTGTTTCCGGGTCGTCGTCAAAATCGAATGCGAGACCGCTTGGCAGGCCAATGGCTTGCAGACGCGCCTTCTTTACCTGGATCTGCCGACGATCAATGCTCTTGATCGGGGTACTGCCAGGTATCGTCGTGCCATCGAATGCGTTGTATGCCTCGCATAGGCAACGGTAAAGATCGAACAGTGGCAAATTGTCGCTGTCCGAGCGCATCAGGTTGAATGCCAGAACACCACCCTCCGCAGGCCAGCCTGGTACCCATTCCAGTCGGCTGTTTTGCCGCAGGTGATGATCACTTTCGGTGGGGTCTGTAACGTACACCTCGAAATCAGTGGCCCCTTGTGTTTCGGTAATCCTTATCCACGAATGCTTTGCCAGTTCGGTCAGGAGTCGCTGGCCGCAGTGCGTGTGGCGGAGGAAGGCCAGGTGGTTGCTCACTGACCGTTTGAAGGTATCGCTGCCTTGTATGTCGAAGGTGTTGCTGGCGAGTTGGTCGAGCGGCGCGGCGAGAGGCAGCTGGAAACGGGCGTCACCCGGCTGGTTGCGGGCATAGATGACCGAATCATGTGGGTCTGCGACCAGGGTGTGGCCGCTGATGCGGCTGCTTGCTGCAGCGCTCTTGATGAACGTCAGCCCCTCGCCCACGTTGATTTGCGCGTCCCCGGTGCCCGTGAACACTTCGGTGATGCCGCCGCCGGTAGTAATGCGCGCATTGCCATTTGCCGCCTGGATGATGATGGGTGTCCTCACATCGCTTGCCACGCGAACGTTGGCCTCGCCGTCTGCCGTCTTGATAATGAGGGTATGCCTGCGGGTCGGTGCGAGGATGAATCTCTTGTTGCCGACCGTGGCCATCAGGTGACAATCGTAAGTGGAGATGTCGATATCCACCTCGGCGGCATGGCTCTGGATCACCATGTGATGTTTGCCGGGGATCTGGCCCTGCTCGAACCACACTTGCTCCAGAAGGACATCTACCTTGTCGTCTCGGTACTCGAAGAATCGATGAACGGCTCTGCCATCCGTGGATGTGTCGACCCATTGTTGAAAACCGCTGGTTCTTCCAGAAATGAAGTAGATCGGGTTGGGGTGCATGAGCGACCTCGCTTGCAGTGGGTTGGGTTATGCGACAGGCGCCGCATTGGCCAAGGCTAAGAGGCCGGGCAGACGGGGGTGTGGTACTTATCTGGCTCAAGGCGCGCATGGCGAATGTGGTGCGGGCAGGGCGTTGTGACGAGGCGTTGAACCGTATAGCCTCCACTTTGATGTTCGAAATGACGATTTCATGCCGAATGGCCATTTCGGGCGTATAAACACACTGCATCCGCCGTTGAGGCTGGATATAATGGCGCCCTTTGCCGTCGTTTCGTCGATTCGACGTATTAGCCCAAACGGCCGCCGTTTCCGTGGAAGAACCTATGAAAAGCGCAGAAATCCGTGAAGCCTTCCTTCGCTTCTTCGAAGAGCAGGGACATACCCGAGTCGCCTCCAGTTCGCTGATCCCGAACAACGACCCGACCCTGCTGTTCACCAACGCCGGCATGAACCAGTTCAAGGACTGCTTCCTCGGTGCGGAGAAGCGTGCCTACACCCGTGCCGTCAGCAGCCAGAAGTGCGTGCGCGCAGGTGGCAAGCACAACGACCTGGAAAACGTCGGTTACACCGCGCGTCACCACACCTTCTTCGAAATGCTGGGCAACTTCAGCTTCGGCGACTATTTCAAGCGCGATGCCATTACCTTCGCCTGGACCTTCCTGACTTCGGAAAAATGGCTGAACCTGCCCAAGGAAAAGCTCTGGGTCACCGTCTACGCCACTGACGACGAAGCCTACGATATCTGGACCAAGGAAGTCGGCGTGCCGGCCGAGCGCATGGTGCGAATCGGCGACAACAAGGGCGCCCCGTACGCCTCCGACAACTTCTGGACCATGGGCGACACCGGCCCGTGCGGCCCATGCACCGAGATCTTCTACGACCACGGCCCGGACATCTGGGGCGGCCCACCCGGCTCGCCGGAAGAAGACGGCGATCGCTACATCGAGATCTGGAACAACGTCTTCATGCAGTTCAACCGCACCGCCGACGGCGTGCTGCACCCGCTGCCAGCGCCGTCGGTGGACACCGGCATGGGCCTGGAGCGCGTCAGCGCCGTGCTGCAGCACGTGCACTCGAACTACGAGATCGACCTGTTCCAGAACCTGCTGTCGGCCGCGGCCAAGGCCATCGGTTGCAGCAATGACGGCCAGGCCTCGCTGAAAGTGGTCGCCGACCACATCCGTTCGTGCGGCTTCCTGATCGCCGACGGCGTGCTGCCGTCCAACGAAGGCCGTGGCTATGTGCTGCGCCGCATCATTCGCCGCGCCTGCCGCCACGGTAACAAGCTGGGCGCCAAAGGCAGCTTCTTCTACCAGATCGTTGCCGCGCTGGTCGCCGAAATGGGCGAGGCCTTCCCGGAGCTGAACAGCCAGCAGGCGCACATCGAGCGCGTGCTCAAGGCTGAAGAAGAACAGTTCGCCAAGACCCTGGAGCAGGGCCTGCGCATCCTCGAGCAGGACCTGGCCCAGCTCAAGGGCGAGGTAGTGCCGGGCGACGTGGTGTTCAAGCTGTACGACACCTACGGTTTCCCGATGGACCTGACCGCCGACATCGCCCGCGAGCGCGAGCTGACCATCGACGAGGCCGGCTTCGAACGCGAGATGGACGCCCAGCGTGAGCGTGCCCGTTCTGCCAGCGCCTTCGGTATGGACTACAACAGCCTGGTCAAGGTCGACAGCGCCACCGAGTTCCTCGGCTACGATGCCACTGAAGGCCAGGGCAAGATCATCGCCCTGTACAAGGACGGCCAGGCCGTCGACCAGCTGGGCGAAGGCGAGCAAGGCGTGGTCGTGCTCGACCGCACGCCGTTCTACGCCGAATCCGGTGGCCAGGTGGGTGACACCGGCTTCCTGCAGGCCGGTGCTGCGCGCTTCGACGTGCGCGACACCACCAAGACCGGCGGTGCCTTCCTGCACCACGGCGTGGTTGCCAGCGGTGCGCTGGTGATCGGTTCGCCAGTCGTGGCCAAGGTCGATGCCGACGTGCAGCACGCCACCTCGCTGAACCACTCCGCCACCCACCTGTTGCACGAAGCGCTGCGCCAGGTACTGGGCGAGCACGTACAGCAGAAAGGCTCGCTGGTCGACAGCCAGCGCCTGCGTTTCGACTTCAGCCACTTCGAGGCGGTGAAACCGGAGCAGATCAAGGCCCTGGAAGACATCGTCAACCGCGAAGTGCGCAAGAACACTGCGGTGGAAACCGAACTGACCGACATCGAAACCGCCAAGGCCAAGGGTGCCATGGCGCTGTTCGGCGAGAAGTACGGCGACACCGTGCGTGTGCTGAGCATGGGCGGCGATTTCTCGGTGGAGCTGTGCGGCGGTATCCACGCCAAGCGTACCGGTGACATCAGCCTGTTCAAGATCATCAGCGAAGGCGGCGTGGCCTCTGGCGTACGCCGTATCGAAGCGGTCACCGGCGCTGCTGCGCTGGCCTACCTGAACGCTGCCGAAGAGCAGGTCAAGGAAGCCGCGCAACTGGTGAAGGGTAACCGTGACAACCTGATCGACAAGCTGTCGGCTGTGCTCGAGCGCAACCGCCAGCTGGAGAAGCAGCTGGAGCAGCTGCAGGCCAAGGCCGCCAGCGCCGCCGGGGACGATCTCTCCAATGCGGCCGTTGAGGTCAAAGGCGCCAAGGTGCTCGCCGCCCGCCTGGATGGGCAGGACGGCAAGGCCCTGCTGGCGCTGGTCGATCAGCTGAAGAACAAGCTCGGCCACGCAGTGATCCTGCTGGGCAGCGAGCATGAGGGCAAGGTCGTGCTGGTGGCCGGCGTGACCAAGGACCTCTCCAGCCAACTCAAGGCTGGCGATCTGATGAAACAAGCCGCTGCGGCGGTGGGTGGCAAGGGCGGTGGCCGTCCGGACATGGCCCAGGGTGGTGGCGTCGACGTCGCTGCACTGGACCAGGCCCTGGCGCTGGCCGTGCCATTCGCAGAGCAGGGACTTTGAGATGAGGGGGCCGGCGGTCTAGTGGCCTGTACGGCTAATTCTTGCACTCGAATTTGGGTGCAAGAATTAGCCACACAGGCCACTCCTGCCGGCCTCTTCATGTTGGATTGTTTTTTGGGGCCCTGTATGGGCTGAGGCACCATTGAAATGGCGTTGATCGTACAGAAATTTGGCGGCACCTCTGTCGGTTCCATCGAGCGGATCGAGCAGGTAGCCGATAAGGTCAAGAAACACCGTGAGGCGGGCGACGACCTGGTGGTTGTGTTGTCGGCCATGAGCGGTGAAACCAATCGCCTGATCGACCTGGCCAAGCAGATCACCGATCAGCCGGTTCCGCGTGAACTGGACGTGATCGTGTCGACCGGTGAGCAGGTCACCATTGCCTTGCTGACCATGGCCTTGATCAAGCGTGGTGTGCCAGCGGTGTCCTACACCGGCAACCAGGTGCGCATTCTCACCGACAGCGCGCACAACAAGGCGCGCATCCTGCAGATCGACGACCAGAAGATTCGTGCCGACCTCAAGGAAGGCCGCGTGGTCGTGGTGGCGGGCTTCCAGGGCGTCGACGAGCACGGCAGCATCACCACCCTGGGCCGTGGCGGCTCCGACACCACGGGCGTGGCCCTGGCGGCTGCGCTGAAGGCTGACGAGTGCCAGATCTACACCGACGTCGATGGCGTCTACACCACCGACCCGCGCGTTGTGCCACAGGCCCAGCGCCTGGAGAAGATCACCTTCGAAGAGATGCTGGAAATGGCCAGCCTCGGTTCCAAGGTGCTGCAGATCCGTTCGGTGGAGTTCGCCGGCAAGTACAACGTTCCGCTGCGCGTGCTGCACAGCTTCAAGGAGGGTCCGGGTACCCTCATTACCATTGATGAAGAGGAATCCATGGAACAGCCGATCATTTCCGGTATCGCCTTCAACCGTGATGAAGCCAAGCTGACCATTCGCGGCGTGCCGGACACCCCGGGCGTGGCCTTCAAGATCCTCGGCCCGATCAGCGCCTCGAACATCGAGGTCGACATGATCGTGCAGAACGTTGCCCACGATAACACCACCGACTTCACCTTCACCGTACACCGCAACGAGTACGAGAAGGCGCAGAGCGTGCTGGAAAACACTGCCCGCGAAATCGGTGCCCGTGAAGTGATCGGCGACACCAAGATCGCCAAGGTTTCGATCGTCGGCGTCGGCATGCGTTCGCACGCCGGTGTTGCCAGCCGCATGTTCGAAGCCCTGGCCAAGGAGAGCATCAACATCCAGATGATCTCCACCTCCGAGATCAAGGTTTCGGTCGTGATCGAAGAGAAGTACCTGGAGCTGGCCGTACGCGCGCTGCACACCGCGTTCGAGCTCGACGCTCCGGCACGACAGAGCGAGTAATACGCTGCCTGGAAGGGCGCGGCTTGCCGCGCCCTTCGCGTTTCTGCTCGCCACGCAGGCCTGTCCTGCCCTGTGTGGCGATCAACCGGGCCCTGGTCGTCGTCCACGACCAGGCCGCGACACCCAAGACTGTTACCCCTGAATGTTTTGCGTAAGGAGAAAGCTATGTTGATTCTGACTCGTCGGTGCGCCGAGAGCCTGATCATTGGAGACGGCGAGATCACCGTGACGGTGCTCGGCGTCAAAGGCAACCAGGTGCGTATTGGCGTCAGCGCCCCGAAAGAAGTGGCTGTGCACCGCGAAGAAATCTACCTGCGGATCAAGAAAGAGAAGGACGAGGAGCCAAGCCTTTAATTTTTTTGAAGTTTTTTTCAAAAAAAGGGTTGCAAACGAGGAAGAGCCTGTTTAATATTCGCCTCGTGTTGCGGTGAGGTGGCCGAGTGGCCGAAGGCGCTCCCCTGCTAAGGGAGTATACCTCATAAGGGTATCGGGGGTTCGAATCCCCCCTTCACCGCCATTATTCGCTTAGGCCGCTGTAAAAAGTAAGAACGCTAAGTAGTTGATTTTAAACGAAAAAGTTCTTGCAAAAATGTTTCAGCGACCTATAATGCGCGGCAAGACACGGACTCATAGCTCAGCTGGATAGAGTACTCGGCTACGAACCGAGCGGTCGGAGGTTCGAATCCTCCTGAGTCCGCCACTTTTTGAAGTGGCTTTGCTTGCAAAGGCTGCTTCAAACAACCAGTGGTAACCTGGTCTAAAAATACCACCACGGACTCATAGCTCAGCTGGATAGAGTACTCGGCTACGAACCGAGCGGTCGGAGGTTCGAATCCTCCTGAGTCCGCCACACCCAATCAAGAAGCCCGCTCAATTGAGCGGGCTTTTTGTTTTTCTGCACCAATGAATTGTTGCTGATGTCGATCTACGCTCTTCTGTAGATTGAGCATGTGCCTTTGGGGGCCGCTGCGCGACCCTTTCGCGACACAAGGCCGCTCCTACAGAAGTACGCGATCCCTTGTAGGAGCGGCCTTGTGTCGCGATGGGCTGCAAAGCAGCCCCAAGATCGATTAGGCACCGCATACACATCCAGGCACACAACAAATGTGCTTTAACCGCCAGACCCACCGTCGCACTGATAGCTTCGAGCGTTGTCCCAGCTTTATCACGCAAACGATTGTTCTGGCCAAAATTTTAAGCGATCTGACAGCTTTAGCAGTGTATGATTGCGCCCGTCAGCCCCGCCGGGGCTTGTGGAAAACCACCATGGACTTACCCAGTAGTTACTCGCTAACAAGATTCATACAGAAAGATCTGACCGATTGATTCTCCCGGCGTGCTCCGCTGCTGGGAGTGGAGTTCGCCTATGACTGAAGTAGAAGTAAAAAAAGCGCAGGAAAGCCTGCAGGACCGCCTGGCTCAGGTGGTCGAACTGCTGCAACGCCAGCGCGTGGTCGAGGACCTGACCCACCGTCAGGAAGGCGCCCACAACGACCTGGTGGAAAACCTGGTCCACCGCCAGAACCTCGTCGAGCTGCAGCGCAAACTCGATGACCTGCACCCCGCCGACATCGCCTACATCCTCGAAGCCTTGCCCCTGGAAGACCGCTTGACGGTCTGGCAGCTGGTGCGCTCGGATCGCGATGGCGACATCCTGCTGGAAGTGTCCGACGCCGTGCGGCAATCGCTGATCGCCGACATGGACGATCACGAGCTGCTCGCCGCCGCCAAGGAAATGGACGCCGACGAGCTGGCCGACCTGGCGCCTGAGCTGCCGCGTGACGTTGTTCACGAGCTGATGGAAACCCTCGATGCCCAGCAACGCGAGCGCGTGCGTTCGGCGCTGAGCTACGACGAGGAGCAGGTCGGTGCGCTGATGGACTTCGAGATGGTTACCATCCGCGAAGACGTCAGCCTGGAAGTGGTGTTGCGCTACCTGCGCCGCCTGAAAGAGCTGCCGAACCACACCGACAAACTGTTCGTGGTCGACTATGACGGCATTCTCAAGGGCGTATTGCCGATCAAGCGCCTGCTGGTCAACGACCCGGAGAAGAAGGTGGCGGAGGTCATGGCGACCGACCCGGTCTCCTTCCACCCCGAGGAAGATGCCTATGATGCGGCGCAGGCCTTCGAGCGTTATGACCTGGTATCAGCGCCGGTTGTGGACAAGAACGAACGCCTGATCGGCCGCTTGACCATCGACGAAATGGTCGACCTGATTCGTGAAGAAAGCGAAAGCGAAGTGCTGAACATGGCCGGTTTGCGCGAGGAGGAAGATATCTTCGCCTCGGTCTGGCGTTCGCTGCGTAACCGCTGGGCCTGGCTGGCCATCAACCTGATTACCGCTTTCGTTGCGTCGCGAGTGATCGGCCTGTTCGAAGGTTCGATCGAGAAGCTGGTGGCCCTGGCTGCGCTGATGCCGATCGTGGCGGGTATTGGTGGCAACTCTGGCAACCAGACCATCACCATGATCGTGCGCGCCATGGCGCTGGACCAGGTGTCGCCGGGCAACACCAGCCGCCTGATGCGCAAGGAGCTGGCGGTATCGCTGCTCAACGGCCTGATCTGGGGTGGGGTGATCGGTGCGGTGGCATTCTGGCTGTATGGCAGCTGGTCGTTGGGCCTGGTGATGACCGCGGCGATGACCTTGAACCTGCTGTTGGCAGCCTTGATGGGGGTGTTGATCCCGATGACCCTGACTCGTCTGGGGCGTGACCCGGCGATGGGGTCGAGCGTGATGATTACTGCCGTTACCGACAGCGGTGGCTTCTTCATCTTCCTCGGCCTGGCCACACTGTTCCTGCTGTAACCGATTAGGTCTCTGTGGGAGCGGCCTTGTGTCGCGAAAGGGCTGCGAAGCAGCCCCGGAAATTTGTGCGGCGCTGCAGACATCGTGGGGCCGCTCTGCGGCCCTTTCGCGACACAAGGCCGCTCCCACGGAAATAGTGATCCCACAGCCGTGGTGAGCCCACAAAAAAGCCAGCTTACGCTGGCTTTTTCATGTTCGCTGCAAACCTCAGGAGGCGTCGGTGGCCATTTCCACATCGTGAGCGATGAGGGCGACCAGCGCGTTCTGCTGGCGGTGGGACAGTTGGCGGAAGCGTTGCAGCAACTCGCGTTCATGCAGGGACAATTCGGGGCTGTCCAGGCGCATGCTCAGCTCGTCACCCAGCGCACCTTCCTGGATAAGGCTCTGTTCCAGGCGCGCAATGATCTCGGAGTTCATGCTGCGGTGATGGTTGCGCGCTACCTCGGCAATGCGCTCACGCATTCCGTCTGGCAGGCGGACGACGAACTTGTCAGCGGTGCGGCTCGAATAAATAGCCTGTTTCATTGGGCGCATATAAATTGACCGGATTTTGGTTCAGGGGAAGCGGTTCTCAAATTGGCCGCACGGGGTGGTAGTACGACCGTGACGACGACAAAATGTTCAACCGTCGGTGAAAAATGGATGCTCATCTTGCCTCATGGTCGCCGTTTCCTTGGCGTCAATTCTGTGACAAATAGTGAGCCGGATAAAGGCTTTATGCCAGTACCAATTATCAGAAATGAGCACTGGTTTGAAAAGTTTTACATGCGCCGGCTTGCCTAACTGTCAGACTTTTGCCGTCAAAAACTGGTAAAACGCAGCAAAAGGCCTGGAAAACCCCTAGAATGCGCCGGTTTCCCTTTCATAGAGCATAGTGGCTATGCAACATGACGCAAGCGACCGCCAAACAGGGACAGGCCGGTTGATATTTCTTATAGGACCGTCTGGTTCAGGGAAAGATTCCCTGATCGACGCTTCACGTGAGCGGTTGGCCTCCGCCGGGGTGGAAATCGCCCGTCGCGTCATTACCCGTTCGGCCGAAGCCAAGGGCGAAGCCGCCCATGGGGTCACGCCCGAGCAGTTCGAAACACTGCGCGCGCAGGGGGCGTTCGCCATGCATTGGCGTGCCAATGGCCTGGATTATGGCATTCCACAACAGGTGGACCAGTGGCTGGCGGCGGGCAGGGCGGTGCTGGTGAATGGTTCGCGGGCTTATCTGGCCGAGGCGCGCCAGCGCTACCCGAACCTGTTGGCAGTGCTGGTCCAGGTCAGGACCGAGGTGCTGCGCGAGCGCTTGCTGGCCCGCGGCCGGGAAAGCGCTGAGGAAGTCGAGCAGCGCCTGGCACGTAATGCCCGCTTGCAGGCGCTGGCTGATCCGTCGGTGCAGGTGCTGGACAACTCCACCACCCTGGAAGCCGCGGTCGCGGCATTGTTCGCGCTGCTGCGTGATGAAGGTGTGTTGCCGCAGGTGTAGCATTGGCAGAAAAGGATTACGCGAAAAAGCCCGGTTGAGGCATGACAAATGCCAGCATGCTGGTTAACATGCTGGCCGTCCCGCTGTGCAGCGCTCGCTGTCGGCACTTGCGTCTCAGTAGCTCAATTGGATAGAGCATCCCCCTCCTAAGGGGAAGGTTGCAGGTTCAATTCCTGCCTGGGACGCCATTTCTCCTCGCGTATTCCTACATCCCCAAGTGCTTCAAAGCCCACAGCGCTCCCATGCCCACGATCAGCGTCAGCATCGTGCTGCGCGTACGCCACGCCACCAGCGCGGCCAGTATCGCTGCGGGTATCTGCGGGTTCATCCAGTCGAACCCCGCCAGCCGGTCAGGGAACACCACGGCCGGCAGTACCAATGCCGCCAGTACGCTGGCCGGCACATACGCCAGAGCACGGCGAAACAGTGGGGGGATGCGCAGCACCGTATGCAGCTCGATGAACGACAGGCGGATGGCGAAGGTGCCCAGGCCGATCAGCATGAAGGTTATCCACTGGGTCGTTTCGCTCATGATGCTTCCTGCTCGGTGTTGGCTTCAGGCGCGGTTTGCTGTTTTTGCCAGCTTTCGATGGCCAGCCCGGCAATGATGCCGCCCAGCGCGCCGGTCAGCAGGCCCAGGTTGTAGGGCAGATTGGCTGCCAGTACCGCCAGCACGCCCCCGGTAAGCGCCGCACCGAGGGTGGCAGCATTACGAATACCAGGTATCAGCAATGCCAGGAACGACAACGGGATGGCGAAGCCCAGCGACCAGTCTTCAGGAATGCTCGCGCCCAGGTACATGCCCGCCAGCACCGAGAGGTTCCAGCCGAAGAACATGGTGATTGCCGTACCGGCATAGTAGGGGTAGGCATACTGCCCCAGCCCACCCGAGCCCATCTTCAGTGTGCACAGGGCAAAAGACTGGTCTGACAGCATGTACGCCATGGGCCATTTGCGGTGACGTGGCAGCTGGCCCAGGTGCGGCGCAAGGCTGGCGCTGTACATCAGAAAGCGCAGGTTGATCACCAGCGCGGTGACCACCATGGTCACCGGCAGGGCGGCGCTTTGCATCAACTGCATCACCACCATCTGCGCCGAACCGGAGTAGAACAGCAGGGTCATGCCGATGGCATCGGCCGGCGACAGGCCCATGCCGATCGCCGTGACTCCGGTGATCAGGCCGAAGGGCACGATGCCGGAGGTCAACGGCAGGGCGCTGTGCACACCCTGCCTGAACGCTTGGGTCCCGCTTGGATACGGCATTTGAGTTCCTTGAATGTACAGACGGTGCAACGGCGGTACCCCCCACGTTAATGCGTGTGAAAGTTGGACACAACGCTGCGGGGTGGCCGCTGTGGAAGAGGCGTCGTTGCAGTTGGCTTGAGCGCCCTCAAGCCCTGTGCAGTATCTGTGGGAGATGGCCCAGCCCTTTGGGCTGCGCTGTCGCGTAGATAACTGAAATTGCAGGCAATCCGCGTACCCTGTGGGAGCGGCTTTAGCCGCGAAGAATCCAACGCGGTGCATGGCACCGGCTGCGCCGGTGTTCGCGGCTAAAGCCGCTCCCACAAGGCCCCTGCCAATTCAATGAGTCATGTGCAGTTCAATGAGCGGGCGTGCCCGCGAACACCGGCGAAGCCGGTGCCATTCATCGCGGCGTTATGCTTGAACTGTGCGCGCTGCCAGGTCCTGTTCATCCTCAGCGGTTTCCCGCGGGGCGGCCTGGGCGTTGATCTTCGCCTGAGTCTTTATCTCCACGTCTTCCTGCATGCGTTGGGCAAGCTGCTGGTCGATCTTTTTCCTCTGTTCGGGCGGCAAGGCGTTGTACTCGTCCTCGGTCAGGCCCAACTCACGCAACAGCTTCTCCTTGATCAACTCGCCCGGCGTCTTTTCCATGTAGTCGTGAAAGGCCTGGCGGGCGCTGCTGGTTTCTGTGGTCGCCACGTTACCCTGCTGGCTGGCGGCTGCCTCGGGGTTCTGCAGCTGTACCTTGAGCTTGGCAAAGGCTTCCTCGCGGGCGTCCTCGGCATCCTGCTGCGCAGTATTGCCCTGGCTGTTCTGTTGCGCCGTGGCATTGCCGGCGGCCACCGGCGGGCGGAACTGCGGTACATCGGCCAGGGTTTGCTCGTTGCTGGTGCGTTGTTGCTGATGCACTGTGGCCTGCCAGCCGAGGCCGGTGATGGCAATCGTCATGGGGTCCTCCTTGGAAAGGTGATTGGCAGGGTGGCGTGGCAAATGCCATGCCAGTCGTCAACACCGCGAAAACAGGGCGGTGGGGTATTCCGATGGCACCACGCTGGGCATATGCTTGCCCGTCAGAGGCATGACCTTGCCGCCTGCGGCAATGACCACCACTGTCGGCAGCCCCTTGATCGGAGCGCAGTTGCTGGGCATCAGGGAGAGCATCCATGAGTCAGGAAACCCGGCCGGTACCCGCCGGCTTCAGTGAGCAGCAGTTGCATACGTTGTTCGATTTGATCAGCGATGGTATCTGGGACTGGAATGCCAATACCGGCTACGTCTATCGCAACCCGGGCTGGTACGCCATGCTCGGCTACCCCAGCCACTCCATGGCCAACTCGGTGCTCACCTGGGAAAGCGTGATCCATCCGGAGGACTACCCGCGGGTGATGGCGCATTTCGAGGCGTACATCAATCAGCGCAACGCGCACTACCTGATCGAATACCGCTGTCGTTGCCACGATGGCAGCTACCTGTGGATCGAGGACAGCGGCTACATCATCGCCCAGAACGAGGACGGCTCGGTGGCGCGCATGCTCGGTGCCCACCGCAATATCGACGCCAACAAGCGCCTGGTGGCGCAGCTGGAACAGAGAAACCAGTCGCTGGAAAGCCAGGTGGCCGAGCGCACCCGCGAGCTGTCCTGGGTGAACCAGCAGTTGCAGCGGCAACTGGACGAAAACCGCGAGCTGGCCGAGCGCGATGCGTTGACCCGCATTGCCAACCGTTATCGGCTGGAGAAGGCGCTGCAGCTGGAGTGCGAGCGTGCCCAGCGCTTCCGTCAGCCGTTGTCGCTGATAGCCATGGACCTGGACGACTTCAAACCGATCAATGACCGCTATGGGCATGCCCGTGGCGATGCGGCGCTGGTACGGGTGGTCGACAACCTGCATACCTGCCTGCGTGAGCTGGACCTGCTGGCGCGCTGGGGTGGTGACGAGTTCATCATCGTACTGCCGCAGACCTCGCTGGGTGAGGCGCTGGAGGTGGCAGCGCGCTTGCGCCAGGCGATGGCGCAGGTGGAGCCGGTGGGCGACTGCCGGTTGACCATGAGCTATGGCGTGGTGCAATGGGAGGAAGGGGAGGACCGGCATGCGCTGCTGGCGCGTGCCGACAAGGTGCTGTACCGGGCCAAGGGGAACGGCAAGAACGCGATAGCCCAATAGATCGCGATCATTGTGGGAGCGGGCGCGCCCGCGAACACCGGCGGAGCCGGTGCCAAACACCGTGTTGGGGGCTTCGCGGGCATGCCCGCTCCCACAGAGGTGGTTTCAGGTTTTGTGTTGGACCGCCGTAAGGGCTGAATGAAAAAAGACCCGCGGCGCCTTGGGCGCAGCGGGCCAAATCGGCCTCGGCCGCTTCAGTGTCAGATATGCAGGGCGTGCCCAAGGGCGCGCAGTGCTGCTTCCTGTACCGCTTCACCCAGTGTCGGGTGGGCATGGATGGTGCCGGCCACATCCTCCAGGCAGGCGCCCATCTCCAGCGACTGGGCAAACGCCGTCGACAACTCGGAAACCGCTACGCCAACCGCCTGCCAACCCAGGATCAGGTGGTTGTCACGGCGCGCCACCACTCGCACGAAACCGCTTTTCGATTCCAGGCTCATGGCCCGGCCATTGGCGGCGAACGGGAACTGCGCGACGATGCAGTCCAGCCCTTGCTGGCTGGCTTGCTCCGGGGTCTTGCCGACCACTACCACTTCCGGGTCGGTGAAACACACCGCGGCAATTGCGCTGGGTTCGAAACGGCGTGCCTTGCCGGCGATGATCTCCGCGACCATTTCGCCCTGGGCCATGGCCCGGTGCGCCAGCATCGGTTCACCGGCCACGTCGCCGATGGCCCAGACGTTGCGCATGCTGGTCTGGCAGCGCTCGTCGATGGCGACGGCAGCGCCGTTCATCTTCAGGTCCAGGCACTCCAGGTTGAAACCTTGTGTGCGCGGCCGGCGGCCAACGGCCACCAGTACCTGGTCGGCTTCCAGGCGCAGTTGCCCGCCCTGGCCATCACGGGCCAGCAGGTAGCCGCCTTCGTAACCCTCGACGCTATGGCCCAGGTGCAGGGCGATACCCAGCTTCTTCAGCGATTCGGCCACCGGGGCGGTCAGCTCGCTGTCGTAGGTCGGCAGGATGCGCTCGCGCGCTTCCACCACGCTGACCCGCGCACCCAGCTTGCGGTAGGCGATGCCCAGCTCCAGGCCGATATAGCCGCCGCCCACCACCACCAGGTGCTGCGGCAGGGCTTTCGGCGCCAGGGCTTCGGTCGAGGAAATGATCGGCCCGCCCAGGGGCAGCATCGGCAGTTCGACACTGCTGGAGCCAGTGGCCAGCAACAGGTGCTCGCACTGGATACGCTGGCCATCGACCTCGACCTGCTTGCCGTCGAGCACCTTCGCCCAGCCATGGATCACCTTGACCCCGTGCTTTTTCAGCAGGGCGGCAACGCCAGTGGTCAGGCGGTCGACGATGCCGTCCTTCCAGGCCACGCTCTGGCCGATGTCCAGGCGCGGCGAAGCGACGCTGATGCCCAGCTCCGACGGCCCGGCAAAGCGCGAGGTCTGGTGAAACTGCTCGGCCACGTGGATCAGCGCCTTGGACGGGATGCAGCCGATGTTCAGGCAGGTACCGCCCAGTGCCTGGCCTTCCACCAGCACGGTGGGGATGCCCAGTTGCCCGGCGCGGATGGCAGCCACGTAGCCGCCAGGGCCGCCGCCGATGATCAACAGGGTAGTCTGGATAGTCTGTTGCATGCTCACTCCACGAACAGGCAGGCGGGTTGTTCGAGCAGGCCACGCACGGCCTGGATGAACAGCGCGGCGTCCATGCCATCGACCACGCGGTGGTCGAACGAGCTGGACAGGTTCATCATCTTGCGCACCACGATCTGGCCGTCGATCACCACAGGCCGCTCGACCATGCGGTTGACGCCGACGATCGCCACTTCCGGGGTGTTGACCACCGGCGTGCTGACGATACCGCCCAGGGCACCCAGGCTGGTCAGGGTGATGGTCGAACCGGACAGCTCATCGCGGCTGGCCTTGTTGTTGCGGGCAGCGTTGGCCAGGCGGGCGATTTCGCCAGCATTGCTCCACAGGCTGCCTGCTTCGGCATGGCGCAGCACCGGCACCATCAGGCCGTTGTCACCTTGGGTGGCGATGCCCACATGCACCGCGCCATGGCGGGTGATGACCTGGGCTTCGTCGTCATAGGTGGCGTTGATCTGCGGGAAGTCGCGCAGCGCCACGACCAGGGCGCGCACCAGGAACGGCAGCAGGGTCAGCTTGCCGCGGCTGTCGCCGTGCTTGCTGTTGAGTTGCTGGCGCAGGGCCTCCAGCGCGGTGACGTCGATTTCTTCCACATAGCTGAAGTGCGCGACCCGGCGCTTGGCGTCCTGCATGCGCTGGGCGATCTTACGGCGCAGGCCGATCACCGGCACCTGCTCGCTGTCGGTGCGCTTGGCATAGCCACTCGATGCTTGCCCGCCAGCGCTCTGCGGCTTGCTCATGAAGGCGTCGAGGTCTTCGTGGAGGATACGCCCGGCCGGGCCGCTACCATGCACGTAACGCAGTTCGATACCGGCATCCAGGGCGCGTTTGCGAACCGCCGGCGAGGCCAGCGGTTTGTCGCCCGGCTGGCGCGGCACGATCGGGGCTGCCTCGTGATTGACAGGCGCCTGGCACGCAGCCGGTCTGGCTTCCTTCTGCGGCTCTGGCTTGGTGGCCGCCGGGGCGGCAGGGGCTTCCACCTGCTTGGCTTGCGGCACATCCACGTGGTTGCCGCTGCCTTCCACTTCGATACGGATCAGCTCGCTGCCGACCGCCATCACTTCACCCGGCTGGCCACCCAGGGCCAGCACCTTGCCGCTGACCGGCGAAGGGATTTCCACGGTGGCCTTGTCGGTCATGACATCGGCCACCACCTGGTCTTCGGCGATCATGTCGCCGACCTTGACGAACCACTCGACCAACTCGACCTGCGCGATGCCTTCGCCAATGTCCGGCATCTTGATGACGTGCGTGCCCATTCAGACCTCCATGACCTTTTTCAATGCCGCACCTACCCGCGAAGGCCCTGGGAAGTAAGCCCATTCCTGTGCGTGAGGGTAGGGGGTGTCCCAGCCGGTGACGCGCTCGATCGGCGCCTCCAGGTGGTGGAAGCAGTGTTCCTGCACCAGTGACACCAGTTCGGCGCCAAAGCCGCAGGTACGGGTGGCTTCGTGTACCACCACGCAGCGGCCGGTCTTTTTCACCGACTCGACGATGGTGTCCAGGTCTAGCGGCCATAGGCTGCGCAGGTCGATCACTTCGGCGTCGACACCGGTTTCTTCGGCAGCCACCTGGGCCACGTACACCGTGGTGCCGTAGGTCAGCACGGTCACGTCATTGCCGGGGCGGGTAATGGCTGCCTTGTCCAGCGGCACGCTGTAGTAGCCATCGGGCACGGCGCTTTGCGGGTGCTTCGACCAGGGGGTGACAGGGCGGTCGTGGTGGCCGTCGAACGGGCCGTTGTACAGGCGCTTGGGTTCGAGGAAGATCACCGGGTCATCGCATTCGATCGAGGCGATCAGCAGGCCCTTGGCGTCATACGGGTTGGACGGCATGACAGTACGCAGGCCGCACACCTGGGTGAACATCGCTTCCGGGCTCTGGCTGTGGGTCTGGCCGCCATAGATCCCGCCACCGCAGGGCATGCGCAGGGTCAGCGGGGAGATGAATTCGCCGGCCGAACGGTAACGCAGGCGCGCCATCTCGGAAACGATCTGGTCGGAGGCCGGGTAGAAGTAGTCGGCGAACTGGATTTCCACCACTGGGCGCAGGCCGTAGGCCCCCATGCCCACGGCTGTGCCGACGATGCCGCTCTCGGAGATCGGCGCGTCGAACACGCGAGACTTGCCGTACTTGTTCTGCAGGCCTTCGGTGCAGCGGAACACGCCGCCAAAGTAACCGACGTCCTGGCCGTAGATCACCACATTGTCGTCGCGCTCGAGCATGACATCCATGGCCGAGCGCAGGGCCTGGATCATGGTCATGGTAGTGGTGGCCATGGCGGTTTCCGGGTTGATGCTGTTGTTGTGGTCGTTCATCTCAAACCCCCAGTTCCTGGCGTTGACGGCGCAGGTGGTCAGGCATTTCCTTGTACACGTCCTCGAACATCGAGGCGGCACTCGGGATGTGACCGTTGGCCAGGGTGCCGTACTGCTCGGCTTCTTTCTGCGCGGCGATCACCGCGGCTTCGAGCTCGGCAGTAGTGGCCTGGTGTTCTTCTTCGGACCAGTGGCCGATCTTGATCAGGTGCTGCTTCAGGCGGGCGATCGGGTCGCCCAGCGGGAAGTGGCTCCAGTCATCGGCCGGGCGGTACTTGGACGGGTCGTCCGAGGTCGAGTGCGGGCCGGCACGGTAGGTGACCCACTCGATCAGGCATGGGCCCAGGCCGCGACGGGCGCGTTCGGCGGCCCAGCGCGAGGCCGCGTAGACAGCGACGAAGTCGTTGCCGTCAACCCGCAGCGAGGCGATGCCGCAACCCACGCCACGGCCGGCGAAGGTGGTCGACTCGCCACCGGCGATGGCCTGGAAGGTGGAGATTGCCCACTGGTTGTTGACCACGTTGAGGATCACCGGAGCGCGGTACACGTGGGCGAAGGTGAGGGCGGTGTGGAAGTCCGACTCGGCAGTGGCGCCGTCGCCGATCCACGCCGAGGCGATCTTGGTATCGCCCTTGATCGCCGAGGCCATTGCCCAGCCGACCGCCTGCACGAACTGGGTCGCCAGGTTGCCGCTGATGGTGAAGAAGCCGGCCTCGCGTACCGAATACATGATCGGCAGCTGACGGCCCTTGAGCGGGTCGCGCTCGTTGGACAGCAGCTGGCAGATCATCTCGACCAGCGACACGTCGCGGGCCATCAGGATGCTTTGCTGGCGGTAGGTGGGGAAGCACATGTCGGTGCGGTTCAGCGCCAGGGCCTGGCCGCTGCCGATGGCTTCTTCACCCAGGCTCTGCATGTAGAAGGACATCTTCTTCTGGCGCTGGGCGACCACCATGCGGCTGTCGAAAATCCGCGTCTTGAGCATGGCGCGCATGCCCTGGCGGAGGATTTGCGGGTCGATGTCATCGGCCCATGGGCCTTGCGCGTTGCCTTGCTCGTCGAGCACGCGGACCAGGCTGTAGGCCAGGTCGGCGGTGTCGGCAGCATCGACATCGACAGGGGGTTTACGGGTTTGACCTGCATCGTTCAGGCGCAGGTAGGAGAAATCGGTCTGGCAGCCTGGCCGGCCGGTAGGCTCGGGCACATGCAAACGCAGGGGGGCGTACTCGTTCATGCTTTTTACGCTCGCTCGGGTATTTGTTTTTGTGAGCTCTGAAGCGGCCGCCGCTGAGTACCGGCTTGTGACTGGTAGGTCAGCGTCCCCTACATCTTAGTGGCCCGGCAGGAGAATTTTTCTCTCAAGTTGATTGCCTTTGCCGAGCGAGGCAGATAAACATTCCGCATAAACACAAAAAACCGGTGATTTTGTCTCATGCGCAAACTCGATCGTACCGATATCGGCATTCTCAACAGCCTGCAGGAAAATGCCCGCATCACCAACGCCGAGCTGGCCCGCTCGGTGAACCTGTCACCCACGCCCTGTTTCAACCGGGTGCGGGCCATGGAAGAGCTGGGGGTGATCCGCCAGCAGGTGACCTTGCTGTCGCCCGAGGCGTTGGGGCTGGATGTGAACGTGTTCATCCATGTAAGCCTGGAAAAACAGGTGGAGCAGGCGTTACACCGCTTCGAGGAAGAAATTGCCGAACGGCCCGAGGTGATGGAGTGCTATTTGATGACCGGCGACCCGGATTACCTGCTGCGGGTGTTGTTGCCGAGCATCCAGGCGCTGGAGCGCTTTCTCGATTACCTGACGCGCTTGCCGGGGGTGGCCAACATACGCTCGAGTTTTGCCCTCAAGCAGGTGCGCTACAAGACCGCCTTGCCACTGCCGGCCAATGGCATGACCTTGCGGGAATAGCTGTCTCCTGTGCCGGCCTCTTCGCGGGCTCGCCCGCTCCCACAGCGATACCACTGCCCTCAAGGCCAGCGCGGTCCCTGTAGGAGCGGGCATGCCCGCGAAGAGAGCCACGCGGTATCGAGAGTGCTGCTTGATATTTTAAACACCCCCAGCCTATGTTGTTGTCAGCCTACAACAACAAGGACAAGCGTCATGAACACCGGGCACCTGCAGGGCATCGATGAAATCGAATGCGTCACTCCCGACCTCAACGGCGTCCCGCGCGGCAAGGTGATGACCGCCGAAGGCTTCCGCGAAGGCCGCCGCCTGCAGATGGCCCGGGGTGTGCTGCTGCAATGCATCATGGGCGGCTACCCGCCGGCTAAGTTCTACGGCAGCGACGACGGCGACCTGGCGCTGGTGCCTGACTCCGGCCAGGTCCACCGCCTGCCCTGGAGCGACGACGGACGTGCCCTGGCGATCTGCGATGCCAACGAACTGGATGGCCGGCCTTCGGCATTGTCCACCCGAGGGCAGCTCAAAGCCGTGATCGCCCGCTATGCGGCGCTGGGCCTGGCGCCAGTGGTGGCGACCGAGTTGGAGTTCTTTGTCTTTGCTCCGAATACCGACCCGCAACAGCCGTTCCAGCCGCCCGTGGGCATCGACGGCCGCCGCGAGCTGGGCCATTCGGCGTTCAGTGTCAGTTCCAACAACGGCCTGCGTCCGTTCTTCAAGGAGGTGTACCAGTGCATGGCCGCGCTCGGCTTGCCGCGCGACACCTTCATGCATGAAATGGGCATCAGCCAGTTCGAGATCAATCTGCTGCACGGCGACCCGTTGCTGCTGGCCGACCAGACCTTGCTGTTCAAGCACCTGCTCAAGGAAGTGGCGCTCAAGCACGGCCTGACCGTGGTGTGCATGGCCAAACCGCTGGCACGCACGCCTGGCAGCTCCATGCACATTCACCAGAGCCTGGTGGAGGTGGGCAGCGGGCGTAATGTGTTCAGCGATGAGCAAGGCCTGCCGACCGAGACCTTCCACCATTTCATTGGCGGCCTGCAGGCGTGCATGGCCGACTTCACCGCGCTGTTCGCGCCCAACGTCAACTCCTACCAGCGGCTGTGCCACCCCTATGCCTCGCCGAACAATGCCTGCTGGTCCGAGGACAACCGGGCCGCAGGCCTGCGCATTCCGGCCAGCGCACCGGTGGCGCGGCGGGTCGAGAACCGCCTGCCCGGCGCCGACGCCAACCCGTACCTGGCCATCGCGGCCAGCCTGGCCGCCGGGCTGCACGGCATCGAGCAGTGCCTGCAGCCGTCGCCGGCCATCCAGGGTGAGTTCGAAGTGCCGGAGCACCTGAGCCTGCCCTGCACCCTGCATGCCGCACTGGAGCGGTTAAAGCGTAGCGCGCTGGCGCGGGAGCTGTTCGGCAGCGAGTTCATCGACGGCTATGTCGCCAGCAAGACCCTGGAGCTGAGTGATTTCTTCGACGAGATCACGCCGTGGGAGCGTCGGGTACTGGCGGCACAGGCCTGATCGCGACACGACCGACACCGGATACGCCCCCGCTGCACCAAATCGCAAGCGGGGGCCTGCGCCGGGCGTTTTTTCCCCTTATGCTTCTAGCACCCCGCCACCTGAACAGGGAGCTTTACGGGACCTATGCGAAATATATGGAAGCCGTTTCAGTCGTTGTATTTCGCCGCGCTGATGATGTTGATCGGCTCGGGCCTGCTCAGTACCTACCTGGCCCTGCGCCTGGCTGCCGACCATGTCGACAGCCTGTGGGTAGGTGCGTTGATGGCAGCCAACTACTTTGGCCTGGCGGTCGGCGGCAAGGTAGGTCACCGGTTGATTGGCCGGGTCGGGCACATACGCGCCTATGCCACCTGCGCCGGTATCGTCGGTGCGGCGGTGCTCGGCCATGGCCTGACCAGCTGGTTGCCGGCCTGGGTCGGGCTGCGGATGATCGTCGGCCTGGGGATGATGTGCCAGTACATGGTCATCGAGAGCTGGCTCAACGAGCAGGCCGATGTGAAGCACCGCGGCGCGGTGTTCAGCGGCTACATGATCGCCTCGTACCTGGGCTTGGTGCTCGGCCAGCTGATTCTGGTGGTGCACCCTCAGCTTGGCCTGGAGCTGCTGATGCTGGTGGCCATGTGTTTCACCCTGTGCCTGGTACCGGTCGCCATGACCCGGCGCATTCACCCGGCGCCGTTGCGCCCGGCACCGATGGAGCCGAAGTTCTTCATCAAGCGCGTGCCGCAGTCGCTCAGCACGGTGCTGGGCTCGGGGCTGATCGTCGGCTCGTTCTATGGCCTGGCGCCGTTGTATGCTGCCGGCCAGGGCATGACTACCGAGCAGGTCGGCCTGTTCATGGGTAGCTGTATTTTTGCCGGCCTGCTGGTGCAGTGGCCGCTGGGCTGGTTGTCCGACCGCTACGACCGGGCAGTGCTGATCCGCAGCGTGGCGGTAGGCCTGGCGCTGGCTTCGGCACCGCTGGCGATACTGCCCAGCGTGCCGCTGGAGTTGCTGTTCGGCATAGGCTTTGTGATTTCGTTGCTGCAGTTCTGCCTGTACCCGCTGGCGGTGGCGTTTTCCAACGACCATGTGGAAAGCGAGCGACGGGTGTCGCTGACCGCGATGCTGCTGGTGACCTACGGCGTGGGCGCGTGCATCGGGCCGCTGGCCGCAGGCGTGCTGATGAAGGTGCTGGGCCCGCAGATGCTGTATGCCTTCTTCGTGTTCTTCGCCCTGGTGCTGGTGTGGCGCATTCGTCCGAAGGCGGTCACCGGGCTGCACCAGGTGCAGGACGCGCCGTTGGGCCACGTGGCGATGCCGGCGGCCGGTTCGCCGTTGTCGGCGGCGCTGGACCCACGGGTGGATGAGCAGACGGTGCAGGACATGATGCAGGCTCCGGTGGCGGCCGAAGATACCGAGGCGGAAGAGAAGGGGGCTGATAAGGCGCCTGAGCCGGAGGGTGAGGTAAGCAAATCGGTGTAAGCCTGTACCGGCCTCTTCGCGGGCATGCCCGCTCCCACAGGTAAAGCACATGCCTTGAACCCGGCGCGGTCCCTGTGGGAGCGGTCGTACACCGCGAAGAGGCCAGTACAGGAGAAACACAAACAAGTACGCGCTAGGCAGGTGGCGTTTCTCTCTTGCGGGCCGACGATCAATAGTCGTCGCTGTGGAACCGCAGCGCCTCACGCTGCGGCCAATCATGCAGCGGTCAAGCAGCGCGGATATCGCGCAGTTTGAAACGTATCTTCTTGTCCTGAGCTTCCTTGTTCACGCTCACATAGTTGGCGATTGAAGAACTGACAGTCGCTCTCTTGCCGATTTCGCCAGACGGCGAGACGGATTCGTGCCTGTAAGATTCTATCGACATCGCCTGGCCATGCCTGTCCAGTAAATGAAACTCCACATTCTCCAAGGTTTTCAAATCGCCGTCCCATTCGGTCAGTGTCCGTATTCGCCAGCGTGGATCCGGGCCACGGGAGTTGGCCGCTGTCACAAAATCCACAAGCCTGCCGACGACACCCAACCCGTACAGGCCCACCCACCCGGTCGTACTTGTCTGGACCAATGCGCCGGTATAGGCCCAGCCCTCTGCAGCGCTGATGTGGTAGGACCTATCCCCGTTATGTTCACCTTGCAAGGTGAATGTAAACCTCATGGACGAGAACTGGTCATGATTCTGGGGGCATAGCCAGCCGTCCAGGCGTGGATTCAGGGTGGAGTCAACCACCCCGATAGTTCCTCGATCGGAATCCAGTTCAGCGGTGAATCTGGTAGCGTTCATGAAACCTCCTGCTCAAAGGGCACTCTTAGGTGCGTATGGCTTTCGCAGCAAGATGGCAATGGTGATTGGCTGCGAAGTGCTACGCTCTTCAGGCTGGGCGGATGTCGCGCAGCGTGAAACGTACCTTTTTGTGCTGGGCTTCCTTGTCCACACTCAGGTAGTCGAAGGTTTTCTGTTTAACCTGCGGCCTTTTCCCAAGTTCGCCGGACGGCTGGAGAAAGTCGTGCGAGTACTTCCGTATCGCCATCGCCTGGCCATGCTTGTCCAGTAAATGAAATTCCACATTTTCTGCAGTCTTCATATCACCGTCCCATTCGGTCAATGTTTCCATGCGCCAGTCTGCCGCCTCACCAAGGTTGCGGGCAGCCGCTAACGCTTCCATGATCCTGCCGACGACCCCTAATCCATAAAGGCCAACCCAGCCATTGCCATTCGATTGGACCAGTGCGCCTTCATAGGCCCAGCCCTCGGCAGCGCTGATGCGATAGCTCCTGCCTCTGTCATCCGCACCGATGAAGGTGAAGGCGAACCTCACACCCCTGAACTTGTCATGCAACCGATTGCATAACCAGCCGTCTTGGCTTGGGTCCAGGCTATCGACTACGCCAATCTGCCCATTGTAATAGTGCAGTTGCGCGGTGAAATTGGAAGTGGTCATGAAACCTCCTGCTCAAAGGGCACCCGGTAGTGAGTGCGAGCAGGTACGATCGGGGCAGGGCTGTGCTCAAGGCAGCAGGAAGGTTTGCAGCGTGAGGGTATTACGGTCAAAGGGGATGGGCGTTGCAATGACGCCCATCCACGGCGGGATCAATAGTCGTCTTTGTCGAACCGCCGCGCTTCACGCTGCAACTGGTACACAAAGCTCTCGACCTTGCGTTGCGCCTGCCCGGTGAGGTTATGGAAGCGCACGCCGGCAAAGGTGGTATTGATTCGCTCTTCATAGTGCAGGTGGCGCAGCTCGACCATGGTGTCGACCAGGCCCAGCGGGTTGCCCGCCTTGAAACGCTCGTACACCTGGCCCAGTTGCAGGCGATCTTCGACATTGCCTTCGAAGCGCAGTTTGCAGCCGGTGGCGGAGATGTCCAGCAGCTTGCCACGCAGGGCGCCGTTGCCCTTGAGGTGGGCGCCATCGAGGATGATATCGACCAGCTGTGACAGCTTCAGCGCGGCGCGGAAGGCGTTGCGGCGCTGGTGGTAGGTCATCTCCTGGGGCATGGCGCCGCGGTAGCAGCGGTGGCCGTCGACTTCACTGATCTTCAACTCGTGGTTGCAGTCCCAGGCGATGCGTACGCCATCGTGGAAGCCTTCGACGCGGAAGTGTTCGCCGTTCTCGATGAATTTCTCACCGTCGCGCGGGATCATCTCGTCCAGCGCCAGGGTGTTGCTTTCACGGTCCACGTGCACCACGTAGCTCTGGAAGCGCTGGCTGCGGTCATGGAAGGTGATGATCAGGGGGTCGTGGCTTTCCTGCAGCTGCCGCAAGTTGGCCGCAATCTCCAAAGGGGTGTTCAGCACCTTTGGCGGCTGCGGGGCATCGGATTCATTGAACACGGCTTATCGTTCTCCAGGCAAAAGCGACACACGCAATTAACGGCATTTTGCCAGTATGTTCCGTGCCTTGATAGAAAAAATCACACTTGGCTGAGGGCCCGTGGCTTGGCCAGCGGCGAGGTGCTGCCGCGGCTGTCGTAGAGCGACGGAGAATCGCCGCCCATGAGAATCCGGATCTGGTTGTTGGTGACGTGTTGCTGCACCTGGATGATCCGGCCATTGGTCTGGTTGACCTGCTGGCAGTTGTCCATCAGCTGCGACAGCATGTCGAGCCGCTGCAGCATCGCTTCGCCATGGGGCGATTGTGCGGCCACCGCCTGCACACCGGCCCGATCTGCACTCAGGCCCAGGCTGCCGAGCAACTGGCTGCGGCGCTGGCCGTGCTGCTCGAGCAAGATGATCAACGACTGCTTGCGCGCCAGGATCTGCTCCAGCAGCGGCATGTCGCGGCCATGCAGGGCGATCGCTTCCTTTTGCAGAAGGTCCAGCAGTTCCTGCATCGGGGCAATGTCATCTTCGATCAGTTGCAGCAAGGTGGTGTCGTGCATGGCTAACTCTTGGCTTTTCTGGCGTCCGTGAAGTCAGCGCGCCGAACGGTCAGCGCTGGGCTTCGAAATCGAGCAGTTTGCTGGCGACCCGGCCGGCATCGACCTGGTAGCTGCCGTCGGCGATTGCCTGTTTCAACTGGGCCACACGGGCACTGTTGACCACCGGCTCGTCGCGCAGCTTGTCGCTGATCTTCTGCAACTGCTGGGCCTCTTGGCTGAGGTGTACCGCTTCTCCGCTGGCGCTGGTGGCGGTTGCCGCTTCCTGGCTGGCTGCCGGTTTTTCGGCGCTGCCGGGCGCGGTGTTGCCGCGCACGCCGCCCGTGACGGACGGAGAGTTATTCAAACGACTGAAGTCGATGACCATGATCAGAAACCTCTGGGTATTTGGACGCTTGCCTTGTTTTCGGCCAACCCGAAAGAAACTTTAGGCACAAATGCATAGCCGCCTGTCAGCAAGCTCGCGAACCCGTTTTCTGACACAGTTTAGGAAAAGCGGTTCCTTACCGCCAGCGCAAATCCGTGGGCTGGCTACATACTGACCTCGACCTGGCCGGGGCCGGTCACCCTGGCCTTGACCACCCGTTTGGAATTGAGGTTGCGCACCCGGATCTGCTCGCTCAGGCCACCCTTGCTCAGGGCTTCGCCTGGCATGCGCACGCTCAGGCTGCCACTGCGGGCGATGATCACCACGTGATCGCCCTTGCGTACCACCTCGGCCTGTTCCAGGTGTTGCGGGGTGAGGACCTGGTCGATCACCGTGGGGCGCAGCATCTTCATGCCCACCGCCTGATCCAGTTCGGTCAGGAAACCTTGGCCCAGGGTGCCGACATCGCGCTCGCGCAGGGCCACGTCGCCTTCGCCCACCACGTTGTCGCGCCTGAGTGGGCGGGTCACCACCACCACGTCGCGGAACAGCCGCACGGTGGCCGGCACGAACACGGTCCACGGTGCCGAGCCTTCGCAGCGCACCTTTACCGTGACACGGCCCAGCGGCTGGGCCGGGCTTTCCAGCGAGGCGTCCAGCTGCTGGCTGCACAGCGGCATGCGCAGGCGCGGGTCCAGCGGGTTGACCTGGATTTCGTAGCGGCCGGCGGTCTGGGTGGTGGCCAGATAATCTTCAATGCTGAATTCAAGAAACCCTTGGGTGACACCGATAAGCTGTTCAGGCAAGGTAAACGCGTCCGCTACCGTGCGAACGCCAGGCACCAACAGGCACAGCATGGCCAGCGAGCCAGTCAGCAGGCGCGTCAATCGTCGGGAAAATGTCGTTTTCGTGTACATGGCGCTCAAAAAAGCAAAGCCCGTGCCGACTCTCTACCTGAGTTGCAACGAAAGGCTGAAACATAAAGGAGTCTGGCATGGCAGGAGTGATGGATTCGGTCAACCAGCGCACGCAGCTGGTGGGGCAGAATCGCCTGGAATTGCTGCTGTTCCGCCTCAATGGTGAACAGCTTTACGGCATTAACGTATTCAAGGTCAGGGAAGTGCTGCAATGCCCTGCGCTGACCCTGCTGCCCAAGGCGCACCCGGTGGTGCGCGGTGTTGCCAATATTCGCGGGGCGACCATCCCGATCCTCGACTTGTCGATGGCCACCGGGTTGCGGCCACTGCAGGAAGACACGCGCAACAGCTTCGTGATCATCACCGAGTACAACACCAAGACCCAGGGCTTCCTGGTGCACTCGGTAGAGCGCATCGTCAACATGAACTGGGAAGAGATCCATCCGCCACCCAAGGGCACCGGCCGCGACCACTACCTGACCGCGGTCACTCGGGTGGATAACCGCATGGTCGAGATCATCGATGTGGAGAAGGTGCTGGCCGAGGTTGCGCCGTCGTCCGAGTCGGTGTCGGACGGGGTGATCGATGCCGAGGTGCAGGACAAGGCCGTGCTGCTGCGGGTACTCACCGTCGACGATTCGTCGGTGGCGCGCAAGCAGGTCAGTCGCTGCCTGCAGACCGTGGGGGTCGAGGTGGTGGCGCTCAACGACGGCCGTCAGGCCCTGAGCTACCTGCGCCAGCTGGTGGACGAGGGCAAGAAGCCGGAAGAAGAGTTCCTGATGATGATCTCGGACATTGAAATGCCGGAAATGGACGGCTATACGCTAACGGCAGAGATCCGCAGCGATCCACGCATGCAAAAATTGCACATCTGCCTGCATACTTCGCTTTCCGGGGTGTTCAACCAGGCAATGGTCAAGAAGGTCGGTGCCGATGACTTCCTGGCCAAGTTCAAGCCGGACGACCTGGCCCAGCGGGTGGTCGACCGGATCAAGGCAACGCATTGAAGCCGCCGGGGGCAAGCCCCCGGCACCAGTGATTGAAAAGAGGCGGCAGTAGTGTCTACGGGTAATTTGGATTTCGAACAGTTCCGGGTATTCCTGGAGAAAGCCTGTGGCATCCTGCTGGGCGAGAATAAGCAGTACCTGGTTTCCAGCCGTCTCAACAAGCTGATGGAGCAACAGGGCATCAAGAGCCTGGGCGAGCTGGTGCAGCGCATCCAGGCCCAGCCGCGTGGCGGCTTGCGTGAGCAGGTGGTCGATGCCATGACCACCAACGAGACCCTGTGGTTTCGCGATACCTACCCGTTCGAGGTGCTGAAGAACAAGGTCATCCCCGAGTTCATTCGCAACAACCCCGGCCAGCGCCTGCGCATGTGGTCGGCGGCCTGTTCGTCGGGGCAGGAGCCGTATTCCATTTCGATGGCCATCGACGAGTTCGAGCGCAGCAACCTCGGTCAGTTGAAGATGGGGGCGCAGATCGTTGCCACCGACCTGTCCGGCACCATGCTGACCAACTGCAAGGCCGGCGAATACGACAGCCTGGCGATTGCCCGCGGCTTGTCCCAGGAGCGCCTGCAGCGCTACTTCGACACCAAGGGACCGGGGCGCTGGGCAGTCAAGCCGGCGATTCGCGGTCGCGTCGAGTTCCGCGCTTTCAACCTGCTCGACAGCTACGCCAGCCTGGGCAAGTTCGATGTGGTGTTCTGCCGCAACGTGCTGATCTACTTCTCGGCGCAGGTTAAGAAGGACATCCTGTTGCGCATTCACAGTACCTTGAAGCCGGGTGGGTATCTGTTCCTCGGGGCTTCCGAGGCGCTGAACGGGCTGCCGGACCATTACCAGATGGTGCAGTGCAGCCCGGGGATCATCTACCAGGCCAAGTAACCAAGAGGGCCGGCAGCGAAAGTTGCCGGCCTTTTTGTTTGTCTGTGCCGGCCTCTTCGCGGGCATGCCCGCTCCCACAGGAACCATGCAAACCTCAGGGGCGCACTCTACCTGTGGGAGCGGGCGCGCCCGCGAAGAGGCCGGCTCAGGCAAAATGCTGACGTCAATTTTTTGTTTTGCCGCTTTTGCCGCCCGGCAATTGCCGCTTTCGCCGCCCAAGGCGGAAGGCCTTTGCCGCTTTTCTGGCATCACTATGACAGCACTGCGCTCTGCAAGCCCGTATTTCCGGGCTTTTCGTTGGTTGGCATAGCCCTTGCTACACCTTGCCCAACGATATTCCGGTCAACCTCCGAAGGTTTCCCCGACATGAGCATCAGCTTCGACAAGGCGCTTGGTATCCACGAAAAGGCCCTGGGCTTCCGCGCCCAGCGCGCCGAAGTGCTGGCCAACAACATCGCCAACGCCGACACGCCCAACTACAAGGCGCGTGACATGGACTTCGCCTCGGTGCTCGCCGCCGAAAGCGACAAGCAGCAGAGCGGTGGCCGCTTCAGCCTCGAACGTACCAACAGCCGTCATATCGAGGCCGAGGGCCTGGCCATGGCCGACGATACCCTCAAGTACCGCACGCCAACGCAGCCGTCGATCGACCAGAACACGGTGGACGCGCAGATCGAGCAATCGAACTACACCGAAAACGCCGTCGGCTTCCAGGCCAGCTTCACCTTGCTCAACAGTAAATTCAAAGGGCTGGTTTCGGCCCTGCGGGGAGAATGACCATGTCCCTTTCCAGTGTCTTCAACATTGCCGGTAGCGGCATGAGTGCGCAGAACACGCGCCTGAACACCGTTGCTTCGAACATCGCCAACGCCGAGACCGTGTCCTCGAGCATCGACCAGACCTATCGCGCTCGCCACCCGGTGTTCGCCACTACCTTTCAGGGCGCGCAGGCCGGCAGCAGCCAGTCGCTGTTCGAAGACCAGGGCGAAGCAGGGCAGGGCGTGCAGGTAAAAGGCATCGTCGAGGACCAGAGCACCCTGGAGGCCCGTTACGAGCCCAACCACCCGGCGGCGAACAAGGACGGCTACGTCTACTACCCGAACGTCAACGTGGTCGAGGAGATGGCTGACATGATCTCTGCCAGCCGCGCGTTCCAGACCAACGCCGAACTGATGAATACGGCCAAGAGCATGATGCAGAAAGTTCTGACCCTGGGGCAGTGATAGGAAGCCGACATGACCACCACCAATTCCACCACCGAGGTCGGCAGCGCGTACCTGACCTCGCTGCAGAAGCAGACGTCGAAGACCGACAGTAGCACCGGTGCTGCCGGCAGCGCCCTGGGCAAGGATGCATTCCTGCAACTGCTGGTTACCCAGATGAAGAACCAGAACCCGCTCGATCCGCAGGAAAACGGCGAGTTCGTGGCACAGCTGGCGCAGTTCAGCAGCCTCGAAAGCATGCAGTCGCTGAATGATTCGGTGACCTATATCGCGGCGGGGCTGCAGTCATCCCAGGCCCTGCAGGCGTCGTCACTGGTCGGGCGCAATGTGATTGTCGAGACCAACAAGGCTGTGGTCGACACCAGCAAGGAAATGAAAGGCACGGTCAACCTGACGTCGTCCAGCACTGCCACCTCGGTTGGCATCTACGACAAGGATGACAAGCTGGTGCGTACCATCGACCTGGGTACGCAGAAAGCCGGCAAGATCGACTTTACCTGGAATGGCCTGAACGACGACGGCGAAGCCGTGGCAGCAGGGACCTATACCTTCAAGGCCACCGCTTCGATCGACGGCAAGGCCACCACCATGACCACCAACCTGCCGGCCTCGGTCACCAGCGTGACCATGGGTACCAACGGTTCGGAGATGACGCTCAACCTGGCTGGGCTGGGCAGTGTTGCGCTTTCCAAAATCCAAAGCATCGGCATCTAGGGCCTGAGCAAAACGACAGGAGTTACACATGTCTTTCAATATCGGCCTTAGCGGCCTCTATGCAGCAAACAAGGCCCTGAACGTTACTGGCAACAACATTGCCAACGTTGCCACCACCGGCTTCAAGTCGTCGCGTGCCGAGTTCGCCGACCAGTACTCCAACTCCGTTCGCGGCACCAGTGCCGGCAAGAACGTGGTGGGGACTGGCGTGAAGACTGCTGCTGTGTCGCAGATGTTCACCCCGGGCAACATCAATGGCACCGGCCAGGCGCTGGACATGGCCATCGATGGTAACGGTTTCTTCGTGATGAACGACAACGGCTCGAAGATCTATACCCGTGCTGGTGCGTTCTACAGCGACAAGGACGGTTACGTGGTCAGCTCGTCGGGCGCCAACCTGCAAGGTTATGCCGTGGATGCCAACGGCAAGATCGTCCAGGGCGTGCTGACCAACCTGCAGATCGATACCTCGAACCTGACGCCGAACCCGACCGGAAAAATCTCCGAGAATGTCAACCTGAACTCCAGTGCTACCGCACCGGCCGTGACGCCGTTCGATCCCACCAATACCGGCAGCTACAACTACACGTTCAACACCGATGTGTACGACAGCCAGGGTAACGCGCACCAGTTGAACCAGTACTTCGTCAAGGATGCCGCCAGCAATTCGTGGACCATGTACACCACCATCGACGGTCGCAACCCTGCCGACCCGACTTTGACCACGCCGCTGGCCAACAAGCTGCCGTTCAAGTCCGACGGCACCCTGGATACTGCCGCCATGACTGCAGGCCCGGTAGCCGGTGGCATGACCATCGCCGCCGACAAGACCTTCACCCTGGGCAACTGGATCCCGGCGCACAAGAACGCTGCCGGCGTATGGAGCGCGAACGGCGCCACTGCCAACCTGGCCGGGGTGAACCTGGACATGCTCGGCACCGCTCAGTACAACGCAGCGAGCGCTACCACCGCCAAGAGCCAGGACGGCTTCGCTACCGGTGAGTTGTCGGGTCTGACCATCGATCAAAGCGGCAACATGTTCGCCAACTTCACCAACGGCCAGGACAAGGTCATCGGCCAGGTGGCCATCGCCAACTTCGCCAACCTGCAGGGCCTGACCCCGGTTGGCGGTACCAGCTGGAAAGAGTCCTACGCCTCGGGCGTACCGGTGATCGGCGCCCCGGACACCGGCACTCTGGGTCAGATCACTGGCGGTGCGCTGGAAGATTCCAACGTCGACCTGACCGGCGAGCTGGTCAACCTGATCAAGGCGCAGAGCAACTACCAGGCCAACGCCAAGACCATCTCCACCGAAAGCACCATCATGCAGACCATCATCCAGATGACCTGATGGTTATTGGGGCTGCTGTGCAGCCCGTCGCGACACAAGGCCGCTCCTACATGCTCACGCGGTACCTGTAGGGGCGGCCTTGTGTCGCGATGGGTCGCAAAGCGGCCCCAAATTCTCGAGGTCTCAACGCATGAAACGGCTAATGCTCACAGCCCTGCTGGCCATGGCCCTGCCACTCGCGGCCGCTCCCGCCCCGTTCTACCAATGGCAAAGCCTGGCTACCGGTCGCTACATGTGCTCGGCCAGCAGCCCGGGCGAAGGCTGGGTGCGCCATTCCGGCCCCTACAACAACGCCGCTTGCCGCACCTTCTGAGCAAACCCTTGCCGCAGGCGGCAAACATCCGCCGACAAACTGACGTTTATTGCCCCTCACCACGCTGAAACCCCCGTAAACAAGGGCTTTCAGACTTGGTTCGATTATTGCTTTTAACCTGCGCAGTGACAGCGCGGCAGCTACGCGCAGAGGAGATACTGTGGACAAGTTGCTTTATGTGGCCATGACCGGCGCCAGCCAGAACGCGCTGGCGCAGAAGGCCCACGCCAACAACCTGGCGAACATTTCCACCAATGGTTTCCAGCGTGACCTGGAGCAGGCGCGCTCGATGCCGGTGTTCGGCGACAGCTTTCCGTCGCGCGCCTTTGCCATGACCGAGCGCCCGGCCACCGACTTCAGCGAAGGCCCGATGGTCGAGACCGGTCGCGACCTGGACGTCGCGGTGACCGGCAAGGGCTTCATTGCCGTGCAGGCGCCCGATGGCAGCGAGGCCTACGTGCGTACCGGCAGCCTGAACATCGACGCCCTTGGCGTGCTGCGCGCCGGCAACGGCATGCCGGTGATCGGCAACGGTGGCCCGATCGCCATTCCGCCGGAGCAGAAGGTGGAAGTGGGTGCCGACGGCACCATCAGCATTCGCTCCATGGGTGAAGACCCGCGGGTAATGGCTGAGGTCGACCGCATCAAGCTGGTCAAT
Source organism: Pseudomonas sp. p21 (assembly GCF_001642705.1). Classification (NCBI taxonomy): domain Bacteria; kingdom Pseudomonadati; phylum Pseudomonadota; class Gammaproteobacteria; order Pseudomonadales; family Pseudomonadaceae; genus Pseudomonas; species Pseudomonas sp. p21. The sequence continues at coordinate 586,030 of NZ_LWBV01000003.1, read as the reverse complement.
CCGGACACCAAAGGCCTGACCAAGGGCCTGGATGGCCTGATCCATACCCGCGACGGCCAGCCGGCCGCCGCCGACGTCAATGTGCGGGTGGTGTCGGGCTTCCTTGAAGGCAGCAACGTCAATGCCGTCGAGGAAATGACCTCGGTGCTGGCGCTGTCCCGCCAGTTCGAACTGCACGTCAAGATGATGAACACGGCCAAGGAAGGCGACGAAGCCATGGCTCGGGTTTTGCAAATCGGCTAATCACTTTTGAACGGGTGCCGTAAAACAGGCGCACGAGGAGAATCAACATGCTTCCGGCTCTTTGGGTCGCTAAAACCGGCCTGTCCGCCCAGGACACCAACCTGACGGTCATTTCCAACAACCTGGCCAACGTCTCGACCACCGGCTTCAAACGTGACCGTGCCGAGTTCCAGGACCTGCTGTATCAGATCCGTCGTCAGCCCGGCGCCCAGTCGACCCAGGACAGCGAGCTGCCCTCGGGCCTGCAGGTCGGTACCGGTGTGCGCATCGTTGGCACCCAGAAAAGCTTTGTCGCCGGTAGCCTGCAGACCACCGAAAACCCGCTGGACATGGCGGTCAACGGTCGTGGCTTCTTCCAGATCCTGCAACCGGATGGCACGGTTTCGTACACCCGTGACGGTACCTTCCACCTGAACTCCGACGGCCAGATCGTCACCGCCAACGGTTACGCCCTGGAGCCTGCCATCGTCGTGCCGAACGACGCGCAGACCTTCACCGTGGGCCAGGACGGCACCGTGTCGATCACCACCGCCGGCAACCCGGCAGCGCAGGTGATCGGCAACATCCAGACCGCCGACTTCATCAACCCGGCCGGTCTGCAGGCAATCGGCGACAACCTGTTCCTCGAGACCGCCGCCAGTGGCGCGCCGCAAGTCGGCACCCCGGGCCTGAACGGTTTCGGCACCACCCTGCAGCAGACCCTGGAAAACTCCAACGTCAGCACCGTGGAAGAGTTGGTGAACATGATCACCACCCAGCGAGCCTACGAGATGAACTCCAAGGTCATTTCCACCGCTGACCAGATGCTGTCGTTCGTTACTCAACAGCTCTAACCCAGTCACTCTGTTGCACCCGTGAGGTAAGCGTCATGAATCGTCTGTTGTCCGTTTTCGCCCTGGGGGGGGCGGTGTTGCTGGCAGGTTGCGTCGCGCCGACGCCCAAGCCCAACGACCCGTACTACGCGCCGGTACTGCCGCGCACCCCGTTGCCGGCAGCGGCCAACAACGGTTCGATCTACCAGGCCGGTTTCGAGCAGAACCTGTACAGCGACCGCAAGGCGTTCCGGGTGGGTGATATCATCACCATCACCCTCAACGAGCGCACATCGGCCAGCAAGAACGCCGGCTCGCAGATCCAGAAGAACAGCAACGCCAATATCGGCCTGACCTCGTTGTTTGGCAGTACGCCTAGCACCAACAACCCGTTCGGCAGTGGTGACCTGTCGCTGGAAGCCGGCTACAGCGGCGAGCGCGCCACCAAGGGCGACAGCAAGGCCACCCAGGGCAACACCCTGACCGGTTCCATTACCGTGACCGTGGCCGAAGTGCTGCCCAACGGCATCATCGCCGTGCGCGGCGAGAAGTGGCTGACCCTGAACACCGGCGAAGAGCTGGTGCGCATTGCCGGCATGATTCGAGCCGACGACATCGCCACCGACAACACCGTGCCGTCCACCCGTGTGGCCGACGCGCGCATCACCTATTCCGGTACCGGCTCGTTCGCCGATGCCAGCCAGCCCGGGTGGCTGGACCGCTTCTTCATCAGCCCGCTTTGGCCTTTCTGAGTACGGATGACCATGTTCAACCTGAGGCAGCTGATTGCCGCAACCCTGCTTCTGTCCTGTGCCTTTGGCGCCCAGGCCGAGCGCCTGAAGGACATTGCCAGCATTTCTGGCGTGCGCTCCAACCAGCTGATCGGTTACGGCCTGGTGGTGGGGCTCAATGGTACGGGTGACCAGACCACCCAGACGCCGTTCACCCTGCAGACCTTCAACAACATGTTGTCGCAGTTCGGCATCAAGGTGCCGGCCGGCTCCGGCAACGTGCAGCTGAAAAACGTCGCGGCAGTGTCGGTGCATGCCGACCTGCCGGCGTTCGCCAAGCCAGGCCAGGTGGTGGACATTACCGTGTCCTCGATCGGTAACTCCAAGAGCCTGCGCGGCGGCAGCCTGCTGATGACACCGCTCAAAGGTATCGACGGCAACGTCTATGCCGTGGCCCAGGGCAACCTGGTGGTGGGCGGCTTCGATGCCGAGGGCCGTGATGGTTCGAAAATCACCGTCAACGTTCCGTCGGCTGGTCGTATTCCTGGCGGTGCTACCGTCGAGCGTGCAGTGCCGAGCGGCTTCAACCAGGGCAACAGCCTGACCCTGAACCTCAATCGCCCCGACTTCACCACCGCCAAGCGCATCGTCGACAAGGTCAACGACCTGCTCGGCCCAGGCGTGGCCCAGGCCGTGGACGGCGGTTCGGTGCGGGTCACTGCGCCGATGGACCCGAGCCAGCGCGTGGACTACCTGTCGATTCTCGAGAACCTCGAGATCGACCCGGGCCAGGCAGTGGCCAAGGTCATCATCAACTCGCGTACCGGCACCATCGTCATTGGCCAGAACGTCAAGGTGTCGCCGGCCGCGGTGACCCACGGCAGCCTGACCGTGACCATTACCGAAGACCCGATCGTCAGCCAGCCGGGGCCGTTCTCCAACGGCCAGACCGCCGTGGTGCCGCGCTCGCGGGTCAACGCCGAGCAGGAGGCCAAGCCGATGTTCAAGTTCGGCCCGGGCACCACGCTGGATGAAATCGTCCGCGCGGTGAACCAGGTGGGCGCAGCGCCCAGCGACCTGATGGCCATCCTCGAAGCCCTGAAACAGGCCGGCGCCTTGCAGGCCGACCTGATCGTGATCTGAGGACGGCGCGGATGAACAGCAAAAGCCTGGTTTCCGGTAGCGTCGACAGCGGTGCCTACACCGACCTCAACCGCCTCAGCTCGCTGAAGGTGGGTGACCGCGACAGCGAAGCCAACGTGCGCAAGGTGGCCCAGGAGTTCGAATCGCTGTTCATCAGCGAAATGCTCAAGGCCTCGCGCAAGGCCAGCGACGTGCTGGCCGACGACAATCCGATGAACACTGAAACGGTGAAGCAGTACCGTGACATGTACGACCAGCAGCTGGCCGTGAGCATGTCCCGCGAAGGTGGCGGTATCGGCCTGCAGGACGTGCTGGTGCGCCAGCTGACCAAAGGTCGCAGCACATCCATCAACACCAGCCCGTTCCCGCGCGCCGAGGGCGGTGGCCCGGCGTTGTGGGGTAACAAGGTGGCGGAGCCGGTGCATGCCGCTGATTCGGCATCTACCCGCAACGACGTTGCCGCGCTCAACTCGCGGCGCCTGGCGTTGCCGAGCAAACTCACCGACCGCTTGCTGGCCGGCATCGTGCCGTCGGCGGCCACCACCAACAACGCTACCGTGCCGGCCCGTGACGGCCAGCAAGTAGCCAAGGCTTTTGCCGTGCCGGACAACGGCCTGCGTATTGTCGGCCGTGCCGTGGCCCAGCCACCGCTGGCGCCGAACAAGGCCTTTGCCGACAGCGACGAATTCGTCGCCACCATGCTGCCGATGGCCGAACAGGCCGCCAAGCGCATTGGTATCGACCCGCGCTACCTGGTGGCCCAGGCCGCCCTGGAAACCGGTTGGGGCAAGTCGGTGATGCGCAACACCGATGGCAGCAGCAGCCACAACCTGTTCGGCATCAAGGCCACCGGTAACTGGCAGGGTGAGCAGGCGCGGGCGATCACCAGCGAGTTCCGTGACGGCCAGTTCGTCAAGGAAACGGCGGCGTTCCGTAGCTACGACTCGTACCAGGACAGCTTCCACGACCTGGTAAGCCTGTTGCAGAGCAATTCCCGCTATCAAGATGCACTGGATTCGGCCGATAACCCTGAGCAGTTTGCAAGAGAGCTGCAAAAGGCAGGTTATGCGACCGACCCGGGCTATGCGAAGAAAATCATCAGCATCGCCCGGCAAATGCAAGCAACCCCGCAATACGCCATGGCTGGCAGAACCACGAATCTATAAAAGGACTAAATCATGTCGAGCCTGATTTCTATCGGCCTGAGTGGCCTGAGTGCCAGCCAGGCGGCATTGTCGGTAACCAGTAACAACATCGCCAACGCCGCAACCAGTGGCTATTCGCGCCAGCAGACAATTCAGGCAGCGGGCCCTTCGCACAACATCGGCGCGGGCTTCCTGGGTACCGGTACCACGCTGTCGGATGTGCGCCGCATCTACAGTGCCTACCTGGACAACCAGCTGCAGACCGCCACCTCGCTGCAGGCCGACTCGGTCGCCTTCCAGGACCAGATCACCAGCGTCGACAAGCTGCTGGCCGACCGTGATACCGGTATCAGCTCGGTCCTTACCGCATTCTTCTCGGCCCTGCAGACCGCAGCGGCCAAGCCCGGTGACGTCGCCTCGCGGCAGCTGCTGCTGACCCAGGCGCAGACCTTGAGCAACCGCTTCAATGCGGTGTCCACCCAGCTGAGCCAGCAGAACGATGTGATCAACTCCCAGCTCGATACGCTGGCGGGGCAAGTCAACAAGCTCACCGGCAGCATCGCCGAGTACAACAAGCAGATCGCCGCGGCCAGTGGCACCGGCAATACCCCCAACAGCCTGCTGGATGCGCGCAGCGAAGCCGTGCGTCAGCTCAACGAGCTGGTGGGTGTGACGGTGCAGGAGCGTGATGGCAACTACGACGTATACCTGGGCAGTGGCCAGTCGCTGGTTACCGGCAACAAGGCCAATACCCTGTCGGTACAGCCGGGTGCTGCCGACAAGAGCCAGGCCAGCCTGCGCGTCAACTACGAGTCGTTCAGCTCCGACGTGACCTCGGTGATTACCGGCGGCACCATCGGCGGCCTGTTGCGCTATCGCCAGGATGTGCTGACGCCGTCGATGAACGAGCTCGGCCGTGTCGCCCTGGTGGTGGCCGACAGCATCAACAGCCAGTTGGGCCAGGGCCTGGATGCCAATGGCCAGTTCGGCAGCTCGCTGTTCTCCAGCATCAACAGCGCCACCGCCATTGCCCAGCGCAGCCTGGCCTCGTCGAACAACAGCTCCGGCTCTGGCAACCTCGACGTGACCATTGCCGACAGTGGCAAGCTGACCACCTACGACTATGAGGTGAAGTTCACCAGCGCCAACCAGTACAGTGTGCGCCGCTCCGACGGCACCGACATGGGCACCTTCGACCTCAGCGCCGACCCGGCGCCGGTGATCGACGGCTTTAGCCTGTCGCTCAATGGCGGCGGCCTGGCGGCAGGGGACAGCTTCAAGGTGATCCCCACCCGTGCGGCAGCCGGCAGCATCACCACCACCCTCACCGATGCCAACAAGTTGGCTTTCGCCGGGCCGATCAGTGCCACGGCGGGCAGTGGCAATAGCGGCACCGGCACCATCACCCAGCCGACGCTGGGCGAATCGCTGGACATCTATGGCGGTGCCGATACCGCGCTGGTGCAGCAGGCGATTCGCGATTCGATGCCGGTGCGCGTGGTGTTCGACGCCGCCAGCGGTGGTTCCCAGGGCTACAAGCTGTACGATGCCAAAGGCACCCAGATAGGCACCGGCAGCGTGGTGCCTGGTACCGACAACAAACTGTCGGTGGCCGTGCCGATGCGCGATGCCAGTGGTAACCCGATTCTCGATGGCAGTGGCAACCCGCGCACCTTTGCGGTCGAGACCACCATCGGTGGCAGCCCGGCGACCAACGACAGCTTCACCCTGTCGTTCAATGCCGACGGCAAGGCCGACAACCGCAACGCCACGGCGCTGCTGGGCCTGCAGACCAAATCGACGGTGAACACCGGCTCTGGTGGCGGTACCAGCTTCACCTCGGCCTATGCCTCGCTGGTCGAGCGTGTGGGGGCCAAGGCCAGCCAGGCTTCCATCGACACCACGGCGACCCAGGCGGTGCTCAAGTCCGCCACCGAAAGCCGCAGCGCGGTGTCCGGGGTGAACCTGGATGACGAGGCGGCCAGCCTGGTGAAGTTCCAGCATTACTACACAGCGTCGTCGCAGATCATCAAGGCGGCGCAAGAAACCTTCAGCACCCTGATCAATGCCTTGTAAGGAGTAGACTCCCGTGCGTATTTCCACCGCTCAGTTCTATGAGTCCAGCGCCAGCAGCTACTCCAAGAACTTCTCCAGCATGAACAAGACCAACGATCAGGTGACGTCGGGTATCCGCATCCAGACTGCGGCCGATGACCCGGTCGGCGCTGCGCGCCTGTTGCTGCTGCAACAGCAGCAGTCGCTGCTGGACCAGTACAGCGGCAACATCAATACGGTGAGCAATGCCCTGCTGCAGGAGGAGAGCGTGCTCTCCACCATCAACGATGCCATGCAGCGTGCCAGTGAACTGGCAATCCGCGCCGGTGGTGCCGGGGTTACCGATTCCGACCGCGTGGCCATCAGCACCGAGCTGAAAGAGATCGAGGCGAACATTTTCGGCCTGCTCAACTCGCGCGATGCCAATGGCGACTACATGTTCGGCGGCTCCAAGAGCACCTCGCCGCCCTATGTGCGCAACTCCGACGGCACCTACAGCTACCACGGTGACCAGACCCAGTTGAGCCTGCAGGTGTCCGACACCCTGAACCTGGCGACCAACGACACCGGCTTCAGCATCTTCGATTCGGCCAGCAACAAGAGCCGCACCCAGTCGACCCTGCTGGTGCCGGCCACCGACGATGGCGTGGTCGGGGTATCGCCAGGCCTGATGACCTCGAGCAGCAGCTATAACAACAGCTTCACTGCGGGTCAGCCGTACAAGCTGACCTTCACCAGCGCGACCCAGTACGTCATCACCGACGCCAATGGCAACGACGTCACCGCTGAAACCGCCACCAACGGTACCTTCGACAGCAAGACCGAAGGTGCCAACCGCATTGCCTTGCGTGGCGTGGAGTTCGAAATCACCGTCACCCTGGACGAGGGCGCCGATGCCGATGCCGCCGTGGCGGGGCGTGAATTTTCCCTGGCGGCGCGTCCGGATTCGTTCAACACCACCCGCAGTGCTGGCAACACCTCCAGCGCCCAGGTCACCAGCAGCACCGTGACCGACCAGGCCGCCTATCGCAGTACCTTCCCCAGCAATGGTGCGGTGATCAAGTTCACCGGGCCGGGCAGCTACGAGTTCTACGCCCAGCCGATGACAGCCGACAGCAAGCCGGTGGCCACGGGCACCTTCACTGCGCCGGCCTTGACGGTGGCCGGTGTGACCTACCAGGTCTCCGGTTCGCCGCAGGCGGGTGACCAGTTCGCGGTCACAGCCAACACCCACCAGAACCAGAACGTGCTGGAAACCCTCAGTCAGCTGCGCGCGGCGCTGGACACGCCGGTGACCGGTACTGGCCAGGCCAATGCCTTGAAGGATTCGGTGGCTTCGGCAATCGCTAACCTGGCCAGCGCTCGTGAGCAGATTGACATTACTCGCGGTTCGATCGGTGCCCGTGGCAACTCGCTGGAGATCCAGCGCCAGGAGAACACCAGTCTGGGCCTGGCCAACAAGACCACCCAGAACGCCATTGGCAACACCGACATGTCCCAGGCGGCCATCACCCTGACCTTGCAGCAGGCCATGCTCGAGGCCTCGCAACTGGCCTTCTCGCGCATTTCCCAGCTGAGCCTGTTCAACAAGCTCTGATCGGCCGTTTAAATAGATGGGGCTGCTTTGCAGCCCTTCGCGGGCGCGCCCGCTCCCACAGGAACTGCATGGGCCTCAAGCTCATGCCAAACCTGTGGGAGCGGGCGTGCCCGCGAAGGGGCGCAAAGCGGCCCCGCCTTTTTCCTGCCTGCGAAACCCCCAGTCTGCACACCCTCGCCACGGCTTTCGTAGCATTTCAATGTGACCAATGAGTCAAAACGGTCATCTTCCCTGTATTCTATGCAGCAGCTGTTGCAGCATTTTGTTACCGGTGCGCAGGCGAGCACTGCCTTCAACCCCCAGCGGTGACGTTCCGGTATTTGGCGCCCTCAATTCATCGAGTGGTGGTCTTTGGCTGTTTTCATTGGGAAGCCAGAATGATTGGCATCAAAAGCATTGCGAGTTACGTGCCCACCGCTGGCCTGGACAACTACGTCCAGGGTGCGAAGTTCGGCAAGGACGAAGAGTTCATGTTCGGCAAGATCGGCGCGTCGTTCCTGCCGCGCAAGGCCGCTGAACAGGAAACCTCCGACCTGTGCGTGGAAGCCGCCCAGGCGCTGTTCGCCAGCAACCCCGACCTCGACCCGCAATCGATCGATGCGCTGATCGTGGTCACCCAGAACGGTGACGAAGAAGGCCTGCCGCACACTGCCGCCATCGTCCAGAGCAAGCTCGGCCTGTCCACCCGCGTGGCGGCGTTCGACGTGTCGCTGGGCTGCTCCGGCTATGTGTACGGCTTGTACGCCATCAAGGGCTTCATGGAAGCGGCAGGGCTGAAGAACGGCCTGCTGATCACCGCCGACCCGTATTCGAAGATCGTCGACCCGGAAGACCGCAACACCACCATGTTGTTCGGTGATGCCGCGACGGCCACCTGGATGGGTGAAAACGCGGTATGGAACCTGGGCCAGGCGCGCTTCGGCACCGACGGTTCCGGCGCCGAGCACCTGAAGGTCAGCGATGGCAAGTTCTTCATGAACGGCCGCCAGGTGTTCAACTTTGCCCTGGTCAAGGTGCCGGCGCACCTGCACGAACTGCTGGATGCCAGTGGCCTGAAATCGTCGGATATCGATGCCTTCTGCATCCACCAGGGCAGTGCGGCGATTGTCGATGCCGTGGCCCGGCGTTTCGAAGAGGATCATCCGGAGAAGTTCGTGAAAGACATGCTGGAAACCGGCAACACCGTTTCCTCCAGCGTGCCGCTGCTGCTGCAGAAGCACATGCTCGACGGCAGCTGGAAGCGAGTGGCGATCAGCGGCTTTGGCGTGGGCCTGTCGTGGGGCTCGGCCATCCTGTACCGCGACTGATCCCCCAGCAGTCCAAAAAAGCGCCCGGCGGCCACCGCCCGGCGCTTTTTTAATGCTCGAAAGAAAATCGTGGTCGTCACACGATTTCTGTGGGAGCGGGCATGCCCGCGAACACCGGCGAAGCCGGTGCCCAGCACCGAGTTGCTTTCTTCGCGGGCGCGTCCGCTCCCACAGGGGAGGGTGCAACTGATATGGCATTTAGCCTGCTCTCGAACGGTTTTTGACGCCAATAAACCGCCCTTAACCCCTTGATTTCTCAGGGCTGGCCCCATGCCAGCATTTTTTTTTCAAAAAGGCCCTCAAGCAACCCGCGCACCCGACGATAACTATTACGAAGGTTCTCTAGGCCAATCCGGCGGTTGCCAAGGCCGGAAGCCGCAGTACCCATCCAACGAGGATTTCGTCATGGCTTTAACTGTAAACACCAACATTGCGTCGATCACTACTCAGGGCAACCTGACCAAGGCTAGCAACGCTCAGACCACTTCGATGCAGCGTCTGTCCTCGGGTCTGCGCATCAACAGCGCTAAAGACGACGCCGCCGGCCTGCAGATCGCCAACCGTCTGACCAGCCAGATCAACGGCCTGGGCCAGGCAGTGAAGAACGCCAACGACGGTATCTCCATTGCCCAGACCGCTGAAGGTGCAATGCAGGCTTCGACCGACATCCTGCAGAAAATGCGTACCCTGGCCCTGTCCTCGGCTACTGGCTCCCTGAGCGCCGACGACCGCAAGTCGAACAACGACGAATACCAGGCTCTGACTGCCGAACTGAACCGTATTTCCACCACCACCACCTTCGGTGGCCAGAAGCTGCTGGACGGCTCGTACGGCACCAAGGCCATCCAGGTCGGCGCCAACGCCAACGAAACCATCAACCTGTCGCTGGACAACGTTGCCGCTAGCAACATTGGTTCTCAGCAGATCAAGAGCACTGCGATCGCCCCAAGCGCGACCGGCCTGACTGCTGGCAGCATGACTGTTACTGGTAACGGCCAGACCAAGACTGTTACTTACGCCGCAGGTGCTTCGGCCAAGACCATCGCAGCCGATCTGAATGGTTCGATTGGTGGTTTGACTGCAAGTGCAAGCACTGAAGTCAAGCTCGATGTTGGTGCTGCGACGCCTTCCAACTTCAAGCTGGCTGTCGGCAGCAGCGGTACTGTCGACTTCGTTGGTGTAACCGATCTGGCAAGCCTGGCCGACCAGTTGAAATCCAACGCTGCCAAGCTGGGGATCAGCGTCAACTATGATGAAGTGAACAAGAGCCTGAGCGTCAAGTCGGACACCGGCGAGAACCTGAGCTTCTCCGGTGCTGATGCCAACGCCCAAGCGAATATCCTGATCGGAGCCAAAGACGGCTCTGGCAACTTCGCTACCCCTGCTGCCCTGGGCGCTGCGGCCATCGTAGTCAACGGCCAGATCTCCCTGGACTCGGCTAAAGGCTACTCGCTGAGCGACGCTGGTACCGGTGTATCCGCCCTGTTCGGTAGCGCCACTGTTTCGTCGGCCAAGACCACTATCGCTCAAACCGACGTTACCGATGCCACCAATGCCCAGAACGCCCTGGCCGTTATCGACAAGGCCATCGGTTCGATCGACAGCGTCCGTTCGGGCCTGGGTGCTACCCAGAACCGTCTGCAAACCACCGTTGACAACCTGCAGAACATCCAGAAGAACTCCACTGCTGCCCGCTCCACCGTGCAGGACGTGGACTTCGCTTCGGAAACTGCCGAGCTGACCAAGCAGCAGACTCTGCAACAGGCTTCGACTGCAATCCTGTCGCAGGCTAACCAGCTGCCTTCCTCGGTCCTGAAACTGCTCCAGTAATTCAGGCGCCTGAGTAAAGGGTGAAAGGGTGCGTTTACGTGCCCTTTCACCCTTTTTGACATGAGGAGTTCGAAACATGGACATGAGTGTCAAGCTGGGTCAGGTGTATCCCTCTACGTTGCCCCCGGTGCCTGTCGCTGATCGGGATCCGCTGGTACCTGCCAAGGTGCAGGAAGCTGCGGCCACCGAAAAAAAACAGCCACACTCGCGTGAAGACCTGGAAAAGGCAGTTGACGAGATCCGGGATTTCGTCCAGTCGAGCCAGCGTCAGCTGGATTTTTCCATTGATGATTCCACCGGTCGGGTCGTGGTCAAGGTGATTGCCACCCAGTCGGGAGAAGTGATCCGACAACTTCCGTCGGAAACGGCACTGAAGCTCGCCCAGAGCCTGAGTGAAGCCGGCAGCCTGCTGTTCGATGATCAGGTATAGGCTGGCATGATTTTTGTTGCTGTCGATTTTTTGATGGATTCATTCGCCAAGGATCCGGCAGCTACTGAACAAGGAGAGCAATGATGGCAGGTACAACAGTCAGCGGTATTGGCTCGGGCATCGATACCCAGGCGATCGTGGAATCCCTGGTGGCCGCGCAGAAGGCGCCGAAGCAGGCGCAGATCAATACCCAAACGCTGAAGGCAACCACCACGTTGTCCTCGATCGGCAAGATTCAGTCGGCCCTGGATGCCTTCCGTGGCGCTTTGACCAACATGACCGATAGCAATAGCTTTGGTGGTCTGAGCTTGAAGTCCTCGGATGAGAAGGTTGCGACCGTGACCATGGGCACGGGTGCGGCCAACGGTTCATTCTCGTTGGTGGTCAGCAAGCTTGCGACTGCCTCGAAAGTGTCGACCAAGGTTTATGCTGGCGGCGCTGGCTCGGTAGTCAATTCCGGCTCCACTCCGACCACCTTGAAGATCAGCCAGAGTGGCAAGGATTACGACCTCAGCGTTCCCCCGGGCGCGACACTGCAGCAGGTGCGGGACAGCATCAACAGCCAGTTCGGCGTGGCGGGCCTGAGTGCCAACGTGCTGACGGATGCCTCGGGTTCGCGTTTGATCATCACCTCGACCAAGATGGGTGTAGGTTCTGATATCACGCTTTCGGGAACCTCCGGTATCGATACCGGTTACACCGTCATCGATCCGCCAACGGATGCAGAGTACACGCTTGATGGCATTGCCATGAAGTCCAAGACCAATGACATCACTGATGCGGTCAGCGGCCTGAACATCAAGCTGGTCGGCACGTCTCCGAAAAACGCCACGAGCGGGGAGCTGACGCCCACCGTGCTCTCGCTGAGTACCAGCAGCACCGCGCTGAAGTCTGGCCTCAAAGGCTTCATCGATACCTACAATGCTTTGCTGACGGTGCTCAACACGGAAACCAAAGTCACCAAGAACGCCGATGGTTCCATGACCGCAGCAGCGCTGACGGGTGATGCGTCGATGCGTGCACTGATGACGTCCATTCGTGAAGAGCTCAATGCCGTATCCGGCAATGGCACGTTGAAGTCCCTTGCCGCGTTCGGCGTCACTTCGTCCCAGGACGGCGGCCTGCTGAGCCTGGACGACAAGAAGTGGGACAAGGCGGCTACCAGCAATGCGGCCGACCTGACCAGTATCTTCAATGGCAAGGACGGCCTGTTGGCGCGTTTGCAGAAGGTGACCGAGCCGTTTGCCAAGGCCAGCACCGGTACCCTTGCCGAGCGCTCCAAGACCCTGAGCGAGAGCCTGACCAAGCTCAAGACCGAACAGGACACCCTGGATGCGCGTATGGAAGCCCTGCAAAAGAGCTTGCAGGACAAGTACAACAACATGGATACCCTGGTTACCCAGTTGCGCCAGCAGCAGAACTCGGTGCTGAGTACCCTCAACGCGCTGAACAAAGCCAATAGCGACGATTAATCCGTGAACATTGCATGAAGTCCGGGCATGATGCCCGGCTTCATGTCATCGGCCGGTAAAGTTTTGCACCGCCTGCCCGATACAGGGAATATCACCCCTTTAAGTCTGCTCGTCACGAGGTCGCAAGATGAATCCCATGAGAGCCCTTCGTCAGTACCAGAAGGTCAATTCCCATGCCCAGATTTCCGAAGCCACGCCCCATCGCCTGGTGCAGATGCTGATGGAGGGCGGCCTCGATCGCATGGCCCAGGCCAAAGGCGCCATGGCGCGCGGCGACATCGCGGAGAAGGGCCTGATGCTCGGCAAGGCGATCGATATCATCATCGGCCTGCGCGATGGTTTGTCGCCTGAAAAAAGCGAAAACCCGGAGTATGTCGAGCAGCTCGACGCCTTGTATGTCTACATGACCAATCGTCTGATGCAGGCCAACGTCGATAACGATGCCAGCATCATCGACGAAGTTGCCCAGTTGCTGATTACCGTAAAAAGCGGTTGGGACGGGATCGCCGACGCCCAGCCCGCCAGCTGACGGCAAGGAGAATACCGTGAACGCACTGCAACGCCTCGATGACACCTGCGATGCCCTGGTCGGCGCCTTGGGTGAGCGTGACTGGGATGCCATTGCCAAGCTGGATGTGGCCTGCCGTGCGTGCATCGACGAGGTGCTGAAAACCCATGCGATGGACCAGGCGTTGCTGCGCGAGAAGCTGGAAGGGGTGCTGCAGGTCTACCGCAGTCTGATCGATGTGACAACCGGTGAACGCCAGGCTATTGCCGAAGAGATGATGCAGATCAATCAGGCGAAAAATGCTTCGAAGGTTTACCATCTGTTCAGTTAAGATGCGCACAACTGAATGAAAGGCGCCATAAATTTGACTGTGCGGGCCTTTTTGACTTTACTAGTGGCTGTTTTCGAATTTCAGACGTCCGAACACTGACCATTCAGTCGGAATGATGTCGAGCACGCCCTCGGGCGCCGATATGACTAGGGAAGTTGCTATTGCATGTGGCGTGAAACCAAGATTCTGCTGATCGACGACGACAGCGCACGCCGCCGTGACCTGGCGGTGGTGCTGAACTTTCTCGGCGAAGAAAACCTCGCTTGCTCCAGCCAGGACTGGCAGCAAGTGGTCGAGCCGTTGTCTTCGAGTCGCGAAGTGCTGTGCGTGCTCATCGGCACTGTAAACGCCCCGGGCAATCTCCTTGGGCTCGTTAAGACAGTGGCTGGGTGGGATGAGTTCCTTCCAGTTCTGCTTTTAGGTGAAATTTCTTCTGCGGAGTTCCCGGAAGACCTTCGCCGCCGGGTACTTTCCAACCTGGAAATGCCGCCAAGCTACAGCCAGTTGCTGGATTCGCTGCACCGTGCTCAGGTCTATCGCGAGATGTACGACCAGGCGCGCGAGCGTGGCCGCCAGCGCGAACCCAACCTGTTCCGCAGCCTGGTTGGCACCAGTCGTGCCATCCAGCACGTGCGGCAGATGATGCAGCAGGTGGCCGATACCGATGCCAGCGTGCTGATCCTGGGTGAGTCCGGCACCGGCAAGGAAGTGGTGGCGCGTAACCTGCACTACCATTCCAAGCGCCGCGAAGCGCCGTTCGTGCCGGTTAACTGCGGCGCGATTCCGGCTGAACTGCTGGAAAGCGAGCTGTTCGGCCACGAGAAGGGCGCCTTCACCGGGGCGATCACCAGCCGTGCCGGGCGTTTCGAACTGGCCAACGGCGGTACCCTGTTCCTCGACGAAATCGGCGACATGCCGTTGCCGATGCAGGTCAAGCTGCTGCGCGTGCTGCAGGAGCGTACCTTCGAGCGCGTGGGCAGCAACAAGACCCAGAGCATCGACGTGCGCATCATCGCCGCGACCCACAAGAACCTCGAGACCATGATCGAGGAGGGTACGTTCCGCGAAGACCTGTACTACCGCCTCAACGTGTTCCCCATCGAGATGGCGCCGCTGCGCGAGCGGGTGGAAGACATCCCGCTGCTGATGAACGAGCTGATTTCGCGCATGGAGCACGAGAAGCGCGGCTCCATCCGCTTCAACTCGGCATCGATCATGTCGCTGTGCCGCCATGGCTGGCCGGGCAACGTGCGCGAGCTGGCCAACCTGGTCGAGCGCATGGCGATCATGCACCCGTACGGGGTGATTGGCGTGTCCGAGCTGCCGAAGAAATTCCGTTACGTCGATGACGAAGACGAGCAGATGGTCGACAGCCTGCGTAGCGACCTGGAAGAGCGTGTGGCGATCAACGGCCATACGCCGAACTTCAGCGGCCACGCCATGCTGCCGCCTGAAGGCCTGGACCTGAAGGACTACCTGGGTAGCCTGGAGCAGGGCCTGATCCAGCAGGCGCTGGACGATGCCAACGGTATCGTTGCGCGCGCGGCTGAACGTTTGCGCATTCGTCGTACCACCCTGGTCGAGAAGATGCGCAAGTACGGCATGAGCCGCCAGGGTGGCGAGGAACAGGCGGAGGATTGACGCCTGGTGGGCGCCTGTACCGGCCTCTTCGCGGGCGCGCCCGCTCCCACAGGAATATCACCGAGTTAAAGTTGTGCATCAATCCTGTGGGAGCAGGTGTGCCCGCGAAGAGACCAGTACAGGGGGCCAAAATCCACAGGCACTGCGCAAGGCTTGAAGTCTGTGCGGTCCCTGTGCGAGCGGGCTCACCCGCGAAGAGGCCGGCACGGCCAGCCCAAATCCCCATCTCCGGCACGGCTATTGCTACACCGCTGGCACCACACCGTTTTTATGACGGTCAGCCACGCGAGAGAGCACGATGCCCCAGGCCGCCCACGTATCCCGAGCCCCCGTTCCGCAGGGGCAAACCCCGGTCGAGCAGGAAAGCCGTCAGGGTGTCGAGCAGGCCTTCGCCTTGTTCAATCAGGTATCCAGCCAGCTGAGCCAGTCCTACAGCCTGCTCGAAGCTCGGGTCAGCGAGCTCAAGGGGGAGCTGGCAGTGGTCAGCGCCCAGCGCATCGACGAACTTGGCGAAAAGGAGCGCTTGGCCAACCGCCTGCAGAACCTGCTGGACCTGCTGCCCGGCGGGGTGATCGTGATCGATGGCCAGGGCTTGGTACGCGAAGCCAACCCGGCCGCCTGCGAACTGCTTGGCGGGCCGCTGGTCGGCCAGCTGTGGCGCCAGGTGATCGCCCGCAGCTTTGCCCCGCGCAAGGATGACGGTCACGAAGTCTCGCTGCGCGACGGTCGCCGTCTGTCCATCGCCACCCGCTCGCTGGATGCCGAGCCCGGCCAGTTGGTGCTGCTCAACGACCTGACCGAAACCCGTCGCCTGCAAGACCAGCTGGCCCGCCACGAGCGCCTGTCGTCGCTGGGGCGCATGGTCGCCTCGCTGGCGCACCAGATCCGCACGCCACTGTCGGCGGCCATGCTCTACGCCAGCCACCTGGCTGACCCTGAACAAGACCTGGGTGCGGAAACCCGCCAGCGCTTTGCCGGTACCCTGAAAGAGCGCCTGCACGAACTGGAGCACCAGGTGCGCGACATGCTGGTGTTCGCCCGTGGCGAGCTGCCGCTGGGTGATCGGGTCACGCCAAAAGCCCTGTTCCAGGCCTTGCAGCAAGCGGCTCAAGCGCATGTGCAAGGGCACGCGGTGCGCTGGCAGTGCAACAGCCACCTGGGTGAACTGCTGTGCAACCGCGACACCCTGGTCGGTGCCCTGCTCAACCTGATCGAAAATGCGCTGCAAGCCAGCGACGGCCCGGCGCGACTGAAAGTGCACCTGTTCCGCCGCGAGCGTAGCCTGCAGTTGTGCATCAGCGACGCCGGCAGTGGCATCGACGCAGACCTGCTCGGCCGCCTGGGTGAGCCGTTCCTGACCACCAAGGCCACTGGCACTGGCCTGGGCCTGGCGGTGGTCAAGGCGGTGGTGCGCGCGCACCAGGGCAAGATCGGCCTGCGTTCGAAGGTCGGTCGTGGCACCTGCGTGCGGGTGGAACTGCCGTTGATCGACGGGCAACTGGCGGAGGGCATGTAGTGGCGATCAAGGTACTGCTGGTCGAGGACGACCGCGTATTGCGCCAGGCATTGGGCGATACCCTGGAAATCGGCGGTTTCGACTACCTGGCGGTGGGCAGTGCCGAGGAGGCGCTGGAGGCGGTGCTGGAAGAGGCTTTCAGCCTGGTGGTCAGTGATGTGAACATGCCTGGCATGGATGGGCACCAACTGCTGGCCCAGCTGCGCCGCCAGCACCCGCAATTGCCCGTGTTGCTGATGACCGCGCATGCCGCGGTGGAGCGTGCCGTCGAGGCGATGCGCCAGGGGGCCGCCGACTATCTGGTCAAGCCGTTCGAGCCCAAGGCGTTGCTCAGCCTGGTCGAGCGGCATGCCGCCGGGCGGGTGGTTGAAGAAGAAGGCCCGGTGGCGTGCGAGCCGGCCAGTCGTCAGCTGCTGGAGCTGGCCGCGCGCGTGGCGCGCAGTGACTCGACCGTGCTGATTTCCGGCGAGTCCGGCACCGGCAAGGAAGTGCTGGCGCGTTACATTCACCAGCAGTCGCCGCGGGCGGCGCAGCCCTTCGTGGCAATCAACTGCGCGGCCATCCCTGACAACATGCTCGAGGCTACCCTGTTCGGCCACGAGAAGGGTGCCTTTACCGGCGCCATTGCTGCCCAGGCCGGCAAGTTCGAGCAGGCCGAAGGCGGCACTCTGCTGCTAGATGAAATCTCGGAAATGCCAATGGCCTTGCAGGCCAAGCTGCTGCGCGTGCTGCAGGAGCGCGAGGTGGAGCGGGTAGGCGGGCGCAAGCCGATCAGCCTGGATATCCGCGTGCTGGCCACCACCAACCGTGACCTGGCTGGCGAAGTGGCTGCCGGGCGTTTCCGTGAAGACCTGTACTACCGCCTGTCGGTGTTCCCTCTGGCCTGGCGCCCGCTGCGCGAACGCCCAGGGGACATCCTGCAACTGGCCGAGCGCCTGTTGGCGCGTCATGTGGCGAAGATGAAGCATGCCCCGGTTCGCCTGTCGCCCCAGGCCCGGGCCTGCCTGCAGACGTATGCCTGGCCGGGCAACGTGCGCGAACTGGACAACGCTTTGCAACGGGCGCTGATCCTGCAGCAGGGCGGGGTGATCGAGGCGGCGGATTTTTGTCTGGCAGGCGCCATTCCATTGTCGGCTAGCATCGAGCCATCCCCTGAAGTGGTGGTCGAGGCTGGCGGGCTGGGCGATGACATGCGTCGTCATGAGTACCAGATGATCATCGACACCCTGCGCGCCGAGCGCGGTCGCCGCAAAGAGGCGGCCGAACGCCTGGGGATAAGCCCGCGCACCTTGCGCTACAAGCTGGCGCAGATGCGTGATGCCGGATTCGACGTCGAGGCCAGTCTGTTCGGCTGATTGACACCGCATCCTGCTGCGCGTGCGGCCCTTGTGGGAGCGGGTTTACCCGCGAACACCGGCGAAGCCGGTGCCATACACCGTGTCGCATTCTTCGCGGGTGAACCCGCTCCCACAGGGCTATGTTGCCTGAGCCCTGTAGGCTGGCACCTTTGTTGCTTTAGGTTGGCTATTCGCCGCATGACTGTCAAAAAAATGCGGCCGCAGGAGAGAGAAGGGTCATGAGCCAAGGTGTTGAATTCAATCGTCTGATGTTGGACATGCGGGCCATGCAGGCCGATGCCATGTCGCTGCCCAAGGTGGCCGCAGCCCCCGAGCTGGCACCGGGGCAGAGTACCTTTGCCGACATGCTCGGCCAGGCCATCGGCAAGGTGCATGAGACGCAGCAGGCTTCGACTCAGCTGGCCAACGCCTTCGAGATCGGCAAGAGTGGCGTCGACCTGACCGACGTGATGATCGCTTCGCAAAAGGCCAGCGTGTCGATGCAGGCCCTGACCCAGGTACGCAACAAGCTGGTCCAGGCGTACCAGGACATCATGCAGATGCCAGTTTGAGGACGGATGTAAACCATGGCTGAAGCAGTCGTCGACAACGCCCCCGCCAAAAGCGGCCCGCCAGCGGCCAAACCACCGCTGTTCGGCATGGCGTTTCTGGAAAACATCGCGCAGATGCCCATGCTGCGTCAGATCGGCCTCATGGTCGGCCTGGCCGCCAGCGTGGCGATCGGCTTTGCCGTGGTGCTGTGGTCGCAACAACCCGATTACCGTCCGCTGTACGGCAGCCTGGCGGGCATGGACACCAAGCAGGTCATGGACACCCTGGCCGCTGCCGACATCCCCTACAACGTTGAGCCCAATTCCGGCGCTCTGCTGGTCAAGGCCGACGACCTCTCCCGTGCGCGCCTGAAGCTGGCGGCTGCCGGTGTGGCGCCGAGCGATGGCAATGTCGGCTTCGAGCTGCTCGACAAGGAGCAGGGCCTGGGCACCAGCCAGTTCATGGAAGCCACCCGTTACCGTCGCAGCCTGGAAGGCGAACTGGCGCGTACCGTGTCCAGCCTGAACAACGTCAAGGGCGCGCGCGTGCACCTGGCCATTCCGAAAAGTTCGGTGTTCGTGCGTGACGAACGCAAGCCCAGCGCCTCGGTACTGGTCGAGCTGTACCCGGGCCGTGCCCTGGAAGCCGGGCAGGTGATGGCTATCGTCAACCTGGTCGCCACCAGCGTGCCGGAACTGGACAAGTCCCAGGTCACCGTGGTCGACCAGAAGGGTAACCTGCTGTCCGAGCAGATCCAGGACACTGCCCTGACCCAGGCAGGCAAGCAGTTCGACTACAGCCGCCGGGTGGAAAGCATGCTCACCCAGCGGGTGCACAACATCCTGCAGCCGGTGCTGGGCAATGACCGCTACAAGGCCGAAGTGTCCGCCGACCTCGACTTCAGCGCGGTCGAGTCCACCTCCGAGCAGTTCAACCCCGACCAGCCGGCGCTGCGCAGCGAGCAGTCGGTCGACGAACAGCGCGCCAGCAGCCAGGGCCCGCAAGGTGTGCCCGGCGCGCTGAGCAACCAGCCGCCAGGCCCTGCCTCGGCACCGCAGACCACCGGTGGTGCCGCTACCCCGGCCGCGGCCATCCAGCCTGGCCAGCCGCTGGTGGATGCCAACGGCCAGCAGATCATGGACCCGGCCACCGGTCAGCCAATGCTCGCGCCGTACCCGTCGGACAAGCGCCAGCAAAGCACCAAGAACTTTGAGCTGGACCGCTCCATCAGCCATACCCGCCAGCAGCAGGGGCGCATGACTCGCCTGTCGGTGGCGGTGGTGGTGGACGACCAGGTCAAGATCGACCCGGCCAGCGGCGACACCACCCGTGCGCCGTGGGGCGCCGAAGACCTGGCACGCTTCACTCGCCTGGTGCAGGATGCAGTCGGCTTCGATGCCAGCCGTGGCGACAGCGTGACGGTGATCAACGTGCCGTTCGCCGCCGACCGTGGCGAAGAGATCGCCGACATCGCCTTCTACCAGCAGCCGTGGTTCTGGGACATCGTCAAGCAGGTGCTGGGCGTGGTGTTCATCCTGGTGCTGGTGTTCGGTGTGCTGCGGCCGGTGCTGAACAACATTACAGGGGGCGGCAAGCAGGCGGCCCCGGACAGCGACATGGAGCTGGGCGGCATGATGGGTCTGGATGGCGAACTGGCCAACGACCGCGTCAGTCTGGGTGGCCCGACAAGCATTCTGCTGCCTAGCCCGAACGAGGGTTACGAGGCACAGCTCAACGCAATCAAAGGCCTGGTGGCCGAAGACCCGGGCCGCGTTGCCCAGGTCGTGAAAGAGTGGATCAACGCCGATGAGTGATAACCGAGCCGTTACCGCCAAGCTGAGCCGCGTCGACAAGGCGGCGATCCTCCTGCTTTCGCTGGGCGAGACCGATGCGGCCCAGGTGCTGCGGCACATGGGGCCCAAGGAAGTGCAGCGGGTGGGTGTGGCCATGGCGCAGATGGGCAATGTGCACCGTGAACAGGTCGAGCAGGTGATGAGCGAGTTCGTCGAAATCGTCGGCGACCAGACCAGCCTGGGCGTGGGCTCCGATGCCTACATCCGCAAGATGCTCAACCAAGCCCTGGGCGAGGACAAGGCCAACGGCCTGGTCGACCGCATCCTGCTCGGTGGCAACACCAGCGGCCTGGACAGCCTCAAGTGGATGGAGCCGCGCGCCGTGGCCGACGTGATCCGCTACGAGCACCCGCAGATCCAGGCCATCGTGGTCGCCTACCTCGACCCCGACCAGGCCGGCGAAGTTCTGAGCAACTTCGACCACAAGGTGCGCCTGGACATCGTCTTGCGCGTGTCGTCGCTGAACACCGTGCAACCGGCGGCGTTGAAGGAGCTGAACCAGATCCTCGAGAAGCAGTTCTCGGGCAACTCCAACGCGGCGCGTACCACCCTGGGCGGCATCAAGCGTGCCGCCGACATCATGAACTTCCTCGACAGCTCGGTGGAAGGTGCACTGATGGACGCGATCCGCGAGATCGACAGCGACCTGTCGGAGCAGATCGAAGACCTGATGTTCGTCTTCAACAACCTGGCCGACGTCGACGACCGTGGCATCCAGGCGCTGCTGCGCGAAGTGTCGTCCGACGTGCTGGTGGTGTCGCTCAAGGGCGCCGACGAGCGGGTCAAGGACAAGATCTTCAAGAACATGTCCAAACGTGCCTCGGAGCTGTTGCGCGACGACCTGGAGGCCAAGGGGCCGGTACGGGTCAGCGATGTGGAAACGGCGCAGAAGGAAATCCTCACCATCGCCCGCCGCATGGCCGAGGCCGGCGAGATCGTGCTCGGCGGCAAGGGTGCCGAGGAAATGATCTGATACTGGTGGTGAACCCACCGTTGATCCTGTGGGAGCGGGCGTGCCCGCGAAGCAGGCGCTGCGGTGGATGGCACGGGCGATGCCCGTGTTCGCGGGCGCGCCCGCTCCCACAGAGACCCGTGTGGGTCGAAGATGCGTTGAGTACCTGAAAACATGCCCACCAAAGAACATCACCCCAGCGACCTGATCCGCGCCCGCGACCTCGAGGGCGTGGACGTGTGGGCGCTGCCCAGCTTCGACCCGGAACCGGAGCCTGAACCCGAACCAGAGCCGGAGCCGGAGCCCGAGGTAATCGAGGAAGAAGTCGAGGAAGTGCCGCTGGAAGAAGTCCAGCCGCTGACTCTGGAAGAACTCGAGGCCATCCGTCAGGAAGCCTACAACGAAGGCTTCGCCACCGGTGAGCGCGAGGGCTTCCACAGCACCCAGCTCAAGGTTCGCCAGGAAGCCGAAGAGGCTTTGAAAACCAAGCTGGAAAGCCTCGAGCGGCTGATGGCCAACCTGATGGAGCCGATCGCCGAACAAGACACGCAGATCGAGAAAGCCCTGGTCCACCTGGTGGCGCACATGACCCGCCAGGTGATCGGTCGCGAACTGCGGGGCGATTCCAGCCAGATCACCCAGGTACTGCGCGAAGCGCTCAAGCTGCTGCCCATGGGGGCGGACAATATCCGCATCCACCTCAATCCGCAGGATTTCGAGCTGGCCAAGGCCCTGCGCGAACGCCATGAGGAAAGCTGGCGGCTGCTTGAAGACAGCGCGCTGCTACCAGGCGGCTGCCGCATCGAGACTGCCCACAGTCGCATCGACGCGACCATGGAAACCCGCATCGAGAAAGCCGTGGCGCAACTGTTCGACCAGTTGCACGACCATTCGCTGCACCCGGCTGCACCGGACATGTCGGTAGACCTGGGCAGCCCGCCAGAGCGCAGCGTGGACAACCCAGATGCACCTTGAACGTACCAGTTTCGGCAAGCGCCTGGGCAGTTATGCCGAGGCCATCGAACTGCCGGCCCAGCCCATCGTCGAAGGCCGCCTGCTGCGCATGGTCGGCCTCACCCTGGAAGCCGAAGGCTTGCGCGCCGCAGTCGGCAGCCGTTGCCTGGTGATCAACGACGACAGCTACCACCCGGTGCAGGTCGAAGCCGAAGTCATGGGTTTTGCCGGGCCCAAGGTATTCCTCATGCCTGTCGGCAGCATCGTCGGCATCGCCCCCGGCGCCCGTGTGGTGCCGCTGGATGACGGTGGCCGCCTGCCCATGGGCATGAGCATGCTCGGCCGGGTGCTCGACGGCGCTGGCCGCGCGCTGGATGGCAAGGGCGGGATGAAGGCTGAGGATTGGGTGCCGATGGATGGCCCGGTGATCAACCCGCTGAACCGCGACCCCATCAGCAAGCCGCTGGACGTGGGTATTCGCAGCATCAATGGCCTGCTCACCGTCGGTCGCGGCCAGCGCCTGGGCCTGTTCGCTGGTACTGGCGTGGGTAAGTCGGTGTTGCTGGGCATGATGACCCGCTTCACCGAAGCCGAGATCATCGTCGTCGGCCTGATCGGTGAACGGGGTCGTGAGGTCAAGGAATTCATCGAGCATATCCTGGGTGAAGAAGGCCTCAAACGCTCGGTGGTGGTTGCTTCGCCTGCCGACGATGCGCCACTGATGCGCCTGCGCGCCGCCATGTACTGCACGCGTATTGCCGAGTACTTCCGCGACAAGGGCAAGAACGTGTTGTTGCTGATGGACTCGCTGACCCGTTTCGCCCAGGCCCAGCGGGAAATCGCCCTGGCCATCGGCGAACCGCCGGCCACCCGGGGTTACCCGCCGTCGGTGTTCGCCAAGTTGCCCAAGCTGGTGGAGCGGGCGGGCAATGGCGAGCCGGGTGGTGGTTCGATCACCGCGTTCTACACCGTCTTGTCCGAGGGCGATGACCAGCAGGACCCGATTGCCGACTCGGCGCGCGGCGTACTCGATGGCCACTTCGTGCTGTCGCGTCGGCTGGCCGAGGAAGGCCATTACCCGGCCATCGACATCGAAGCCTCGATCAGCCGGGTCATGCCCCAGGTGGTCGATGCCGACCATCTGCGTCAGGCGCAAAAGTTCAAGCAGTTGTGGTCGCGCCTGTCGCAAAGCCGCGACCTGATCAGCGTGGGCGCCTATGTGGCCGGTGGCGACCCGGAAACCGACCTGGCCATTGCCCTGCAATCGAAGCTGGTGGATTTTTTGCGCCAGGGCCTGCGCGAAAACGTGGGCATGGCGCAAAGCCGCGAACAGTTGGGGGCGATCTTCACGCCCCCGGCAGGCTGATAGGCCATGGCGCTGCCTGGACGCGCCGCGCGCCTGGCGCCGGTGGTGGACATGGCCGAGGAGGCCGAGCGCAAGGCAGCCCAGCGCCTTGGGCATTTCCAGCAACAGGTGGCCACAGCCCAGGCCAAGCTGGCCGAGCTCGAGCGGTTTCGTGAGGATTACCAGCTGCAGTGGATCAACCGTGGCGGGCAGGGGGTCAATGGCAGCTGGCTGGTCAATTACCAGCGCTTCCTCGGGCAGCTGGAAACGGCCATGACCCAGCAGCGCCAGAGCCTGGTCTGGCACCAGAACAACCTCGATAACGCGCGCGGCACCTGGCAGCTGGCCTATGCTCGGGTGGAAGGCTTGCGCAAGCTGGTGCAGCGCTACCTGGACGAAGCCCGACGTGCCGAAGACAAGCGCGAACAGCGGCTGCTCGACGAGCTGTCGCAGCGCCTGCCGCGGCAAGCTCACCTATAGGTTTGTCACGGGCCTTGCAGCGCCTGTGGCGAGCACTTGCCACCCTCGCTATCGCCTGCTAAACCTTTAAGGAGTTGCATCCGCCATCATCGAAGGAATCGCTAGCATGGCAGTCGAGACTGACTTTTCGCAGGACGGGAAAAAGCTGACGATCAAGATCAAGGGGCGTTTCGATTTCGGCAAACACCAGGAATTTCGTGACGCCTACGAACGCCAGCCCAGCCGGCCCGATTCGGTGGTCGTCGACCTGAAGGACACCACCTACCTCGACAGTTCCGCGCTCGGCATGCTGCTGTTGCTGCGCGACCACGCGGGCGGTGATGAGTCGGATGTGCGCGTGGTGCATGCCAGCTCCGACGTGCGCAAGATCCTCGCCATCTCCAATTTCGAAAAACTCTTCGATATCAGTTGAGCGCCGACATGCCGGCCGAACAGGCGTTGACCGTGCTGGTCGCCGAAGACGGTGCCGCCGACCGCTTGTTGTTGGCGCAGATCGTCCGCCGACAGGGCCATCAGGTATTCACCGCGGAAAACGGCGAGCAGGCGGTGGCGCTGTTCATCGAGCGGCGCCCGCAGCTGGTGCTGCTGGATGCGCTGATGCCGGTGATGGATGGCTTCGAGGCGGCGCGGCAGATCAAGGCTCTAGCCGGCGAGGCGCTGGTGCCGATCATTTTTCTGACCTCGCTGAACGAGGAAGAGGGCCTGGTGCGCTGTTTGGAGGCCGGTGGCGATGACTTCATGGCCAAGCCGTACAGTGCAGTAATTCTCGGCGCCAAGATCCGCGCCATGGACCGCCTGCGCCGGCTGCAGGCCACTGTGCTGGAGCAGCGTGACCAGATTGCCCGGCACCACCACCACCTGCTCAACGAGCAGCGGGTGGCCAAGGCAGTGTTCGACAAGGTGGCCCACTCCGGGTGCCTGGCCGCGCCCAACATCCGCTACCTGCAATCGCCCTACGCGCTGTTCAATGGCGACCTGATGCTGGCCGCGTTCACCCCGTCCGGCGACATGCGCGTGATGCTCGGGGATTTCACCGGCCACGGCTTGCCGGCGGCGGTAGGGGCCATGCCACTGGCCGACGTGTTCTACGGCATGACCGCCAAGGGCTACGGCGTGGCGCAGGTCCTGCGCGAGATGAACGCCAAGCTCAAACGCATCCTGCCGGTGGACATGTTCTGTTGTGCGCTGCTGCTCAACCTCAGCATGCAGCGCGGTACGGTAGAAGTGTGGAACGGTGGCATGCCTGACGGCTATCGCCTGGCGGTAGATGGCCAGGTGCTGTCGGCGCTGAGTTCACGACACCTACCGCTGGGCATTCTGGACGCCGAGCGTTTCGATGACAGCACCGAGGTGTTGCCGTTGGCGCCCGGCGAGCGCCTGCTGTTGCTGTCGGACGGCGTGCTCGACACCGCCGACGACCAGGAACGCCTGTTCGGCGTGCAGCGCCTGCGCAGGGTGCTGGCCGACAACCGTGACCCGGCACGGCTGTTCGACGAAGTGATGCAGGCCCTGGAGCGCTTTGGCGGGCGACCGCGCGATGACATCAGCCTGTGCGACATCCGGATGTTCAGCGCCGAGGAGCGGGTACCGGCGCCGATGATCTACTCTGATAGCGGCCGCTCCAGCCCGCTGGACTGGTCGCTGGGGTTTGAGGTGCGTGGCGAGAGCCTCAAACGCTTCAACCCGGTACCGTACCTGGTGCAGTTGTTGCAAGAGATTCACGGCCTGCGCGCACGTACCGGCAACCTGCACAGTGTGCTCAGCGAGTTGTATTCCAATGCCCTGGAGCATGGTGTGCTGGGCCTGGACTCGCAGCTCAAGTGCGATGTGCAGGGCTTTGCCGACTATTATCAGGAGCGCGCCCGGCGCCTGGGGGGGCTGACCGACGGTTATGTGCGCATCGAATTCAAGGTTGAACCGTATGCCGAGGGCGGGCGTCTGAACATAGAGGTCCGTGACAGTGGTGCCGGGTTCGATGTGCAGCGGGTGCTGTCGCGGCCCTCGCTGGAGCAGGGGCTGAGCGGGCGAGGTTTGAACCTGGTGCGGCGGCTGGCCAGCAGCGCGCGCTGGAGTGAGGGCGGGCGCTGCGCGCATGTGGAGTTCGTCTGGTGAGCCACTGGCTGGCTCGGGCATAATCTGGCTTGATCAAGGAGTGAACAAGTGACTGACATGCATATTGACCCCAAGGTACTCAGTGACCTGCGTGAGGTCATGGAAGATGGCTACTTGCAGTTGGTGCAGACCTTTCTCGACGACTCCGAGCGGCGCCTGGGCCAGCTGCACGCGGCCAAAAGTGCCGAAGAGCTCGGTTCGGCCGCCCACAGCTTCAAGGGCAGCAGCAGCAACATGGGCGCGGTTGCGTTGGCCAGCCTGTGCCAGCAGCTGGAAGAGCGCGCACGGCGGCCCCCGCTGTATGGCATCGAGGACCTGATCAACCGTATCGACCAGGAGTTCCTCGAGGTGCAGCGCTTCTACCGGGGGGAGCAGCAGCGCATTTCGGCGGGCTGAGGCGTAACTTGGCGCGAGTCTTGCCTGTCTCTGGCTGGATGATTTTTTTGTTTCTGGCGCGGAGACCGCTCGATGCCTGTCGCACCCAACCCATTGTTGCAAGCCAACGCCATTGCCAAGACCTCGCGTTCGGCCACCGCACAGGCCGACAAGCCGCAGCAGGTGCCGGGCGACAAGGGCGACGGCTTCGGCCAGGTGATGGCCAGGCAGGGGCGCGACAAGGCTGCCGGGCAGGAAGACAAGGTTGCCCAGGCCAAGCCCAAGGACAAACCCGAGGCGGCACAGGCCGGCAAGAAAGATCCTGCCGACAAGCCCGCGGTTGCCGATGACGGCAAACAATTGCCAGCCGATGACCAGGTCCAGGCCGACACCGGCTTGCGCGATGCCAGCCTGGTGGCCGGCCAGGTCACCGATGCCCAGCCAGGCGCACAACTGATCCAGGCCCAGGCCGAGGCGGTGGCACCGGTGCTTCAAGCCGCCGCGGCGCAGGTGCAGACGTCGGTCACGGCCGCGCTGCCCGAGGAGCCGGCCGCCGAGGAAGCCTTCGACCCTGACGCCGACCCTTTGGCCAACCTGCCGACCTTGCGTCTGGCGCTGGAGCACAGCGCCCAGGCCAAGGGGGCGACCTCGGCGCATGCCCTGGACCCTGCGCAGGCTCAGGGCGAGGAGGGGCAGGTGGCCGTCAATACCTTGGCGAATCTGGTCGAGAATGCCGAGGGTGAAAAGGGTGAGCCTGGTGACAAGGCCTTTGGTGCCTTGCTCGAAGATGGCCTGAAGGACAGCAAGAGCGCCGGCAGCGATACGCGCGTCGACGATTTTGCCAACCGCCTGGCCAACCTGACCCAGGCCGCCACGGCCAAGACCGCCAATGCCGTGCCGGCCAATCCCGGCCCGTTGCACCAACCGTTGCCGATGAACCAGAACGCCTGGGCCGAGGGCCTGGTCAACCGGGTCATGTACCTGTCCAGCCAGAACCTCAAGTCGGCGGATATCCAGCTGGAGCCGGCGGAACTGGGCCGCCTGGACATTCGCGTCAATGTTGCGACGGACCAGTCGACCCAGGTCACCTTCATCAGCGGCCACGCCGGCGTACGTGACGCCCTCGACAGTCAGGTGCACCGCCTGCGTGAGCTGTTCGCCCAGCAAGGGCTGGCGCAGCCGGATGTCAACGTGGCCGACCAGTCGCGCGGGCAGCAACAGCAGCAGGGGCAGGCGCAAGGCAGCAACCTGTCCGGGGTGGCGGCGCGCCGGGCCGAGCAGGGGGGCACCGAGACGGTCGATAGCGCCCGGCCTGTGGAGCAGCAGGTGGTAGTGGGTGACAGTGCGGTCGATTATTACGCGTGATGCGGGGTGCATGCCTTAAGGTTTTTTGCGCCTGTGAGATCGAGCGCCGCCCGCGCGGCGCTTCGCAGCACAAGGCTGCTCCTACGTCTGTTTCGGGCCAATATCTCCTGTGCCAGGTGGGTTGCAGCCTTGGTGCATGGCTGAGGATTGATGAAAAGCAGCCGCGCCCTCCCTCGATATTGAATGGAACAAACAAGGCGGACAGAGGTGAACTCACAGGAGTGACTGGCCCGAAACAGATGTGGGAGCAGCCTTGTGCTGCGAAGCGCCGCGCGGGCGGCGCTCGATCTCACAAGCGCAACACATCTACCGTCGAACCCCTCTAAGCCCCATCCCATCCCTCCAGCCAAAAACTGGCATAACACTTGCTCAAGCCAAGCCATCCTCCCTTGAACCCCCGATGGACGACGGATTATTGGCATGGCGAAGAGCGAAACAGTCAAAGACCCCGCCACTAAAGGCAAACTCAAGCTGATCCTGCTGGCCGTAGTGGGCCTGTTGCTGGCGATCGGCCTTTCGGTGGGCGCTACCTGGTTCATCATGCACAAGAGCGAGCCGGCCCCGGCCGCCGAACCTGCAGCCAGCAACGTCAAGCCTGCGGCCATCTACGAAGCGCTGGCCCCGGCCTTCGTGGTCAACTTCAACCAGAACGGTCGCCAGCGCTACATGCAGGTGAGCATCACCCTGCAAGCGCGCAACCAGGCCGACCTGGATGCCCTCAAGGTGCACATGCCGGTGATCCGCAACAACCTGGTGATGATGTTCTCAGGGCAAGGCTTCGACACCCTGGCCGGCAGCCCGGTGGGGCAGGAAATGCTGCGCCAGAAGGCCACCGCGGTGGTCCAGGAAGTGGCGCAGAAGGAAGTCGGCAGGCCGGTCGTCGACCAGTTGCTGTTCACCAATTTCGTATTGCAGTAGGAGTCCGCAATGGCCGTACAGGACCTGCTGTCCCAGGATGAAATCGATGCCCTATTGCATGGCGTCGACGACGGGCTGGTGCAGACCGAGAGTGCATCCGAGCCTGGCAGCATCAAAAGCTACGACCTGACCAGTCAGGACCGAATCGTGCGGGGTCGCATGCCGACCCTGGAAATGATCAACGAGCGCTTCGCCCGTTACACCCGTATCAGCATGTTCAACCTGCTGCGCCGCTCCGCCGACGTGGCGGTGGGTGGCGTGCAGGTGATGAAGTTTGGCGAATACGTACACTCGCTGTATGTGCCGACCAGCCTCAACCTGGTCAAGATCAAGCCGCTGCGTGGCACCTCGCTGTTCATCCTCGACGCCAAGCTGGTGTTCAAGCTGGTGGACAATTTCTTCGGTGGCGACGGCCGCCACGCCAAGATCGAAGGCCGCGAGTTCACCCCCACCGAATTGCGGGTGGTGCGCATGGTGCTGGACCAGTGCTTCGTCGACCTCAAGGAAGCCTGGCAGGCCATCATGCCGGTCACCTTCGAGTACATGAACTCCGAGGTCAACCCGGCCATGGCCAACATTGTCGGCCCCAGCGAGGCGGTGGTGGTGTCCACCTTCCACATCGAGCTGGACGGCGGTGGCGGCGACCTGCACGTGACCATGCCGTACTCGATGATCGAGCCGGTGCGGGAAATGCTCGATGCCGGTTTCCAGTCCGACCTGGACGACCAGGACGAGCGCTGGATCAAGGCCTTGCGCGAGGACGTGCTGGACGTGGCCGTGCCGCTGACCGCCACGGTCGCTCGACGCCAGCTGAAGCTGCGCGACATTCTGCACATGCAGCCTGGCGACGTGATCCCGGTGGAGCTGCCCGAGCACCTGGTGCTGCGCGCCAACGGCGTGCCGTCGTTCAAGGCGCGCCTGGGTTCGCACAAGGGCAACCTGGCGCTGCAGATCATCGACCCGATCGAACGCCGCTGACGGCGTGCCGGTCGCTCATAACGAATTGAATGCCTGTCGAGGAAACCATGGCTAACGAAAACGAGATCACCTCCCCAGAGGACCAGGCGCTGGCCGATGAGTGGGCTGCGGCACTGGAAGAAACCGGTGCAGCCGGCCAGGCTGACATCGATGCACTGCTGGGTGGTGACACCGGTAGCAGCACCAGCGGCGCGGGCCGCCTGCCGATGGAGGAGTTTGCCAGCTCGCCGAAGCCGAACGAAAACGTCAGCCTCGAAGGCCCTAACCTGGACGTGATCCTGGACATCCCGGTGAGTATTTCCATGGAAGTGGGCAGCACCGAAATCAACATTCGCAACTTGCTGCAGCTCAACCAGGGCTCGGTGATCGAGCTCGATCGCCTGGCCGGCGAGCCGCTCGACGTGCTGGTCAACGGCACGCTGATCGCCCATGGCGAAGTGGTGGTGGTCAACGAAAAGTTCGGCATCCGCCTGACCGACGTGATCAGCCCCAGCGAACGTATCAAGAAGCTGCGCTGAGTGAAGGGTACGATGCGCGCCATCGCGGCGTTCGCCGCGCTGCTCGCCAGCCAGGCCTGCCTGGCTGCGGCCACGCCGGCGGCTACCCCGGTAGCTGCGCCTGGCAGCCTCGGCGGGCAACTGGCGCAGATGGTCTTCGGCCTGCTGCTGGTGGTTGGCCTGATCTTCTTCCTGGCCTGGTTGCTGCGGCGTCTGCAGAGCACGGCGGTGAAGGGCGGGCAGGTGATCGAGATCGTCGGCAGCCGGGCCATCGGCCCGCGTGACCGCCTGCTGCTGGTGCAGGTGGGCAAGGAACAGATCCTGATCGGTCATACCCCCGGCAGCATCGAGGCCTTGCATGTGCTGGCCGAACCCGTGGAAGTGCCGGAAAGCGCCCGCCAGGCGACGCCGGAGTTTGCCCAGCGGCTGATGGAGCTGATGGGCAAGGACCCTAAGGACAAAAAGTGATGAGCGGCGCGCTGCGTATGTTGTTGATTTTGGCGCTGCTGCTGGTTGCGCCGCAGGCCTTGGCCGCCGACCCGCTGTCGATCCCGGCCATTACCCTGTCCAATACCCCGGACGGGCAGCAGGAATATTCGGTCAGCCTGCAGATCCTGCTGATCATGACGGCGCTCAGTTTCATCCCGGCGTTCGTCATCCTGATGACCAGCTTCACCCGTATCATCATCGTGTTCTCGATCCTGCGCCAGGCGCTGGGCTTGCAGCAGACGCCGTCGAACCAGTTGCTCACCGGCATGGCGCTGTTCCTGACCATGTTCATCATGGCCCCGGTATTCGACCGGGTGAACCAGGACGCGCTGCAGCCGTACCTGAAGGAGCAGATGACCGCCCAGCAGGCCATCGACAAGGCCCAGGGGCCGCTCAAGGACTTCATGCTGGCGCAAACCCGGCAAAGCGACCTCGACCTGTTCATGCGCCTGTCCAAGCGCACCGATATCGCCGGCCCGGACCAGGTGCCGCTGACGATTCTGGTGCCTGCGTTCGTCACGTCCGAGCTGAAGACTGCGTTCCAGATCGGTTTCATGATCTTCATTCCGTTCCTGATCATCGACATGGTGGTGGCCAGTGTGCTGATGGCCATGGGTATGATGATGCTGTCGCCGCTGATCATCTCGCTGCCGTTCAAGATCATGCTGTTCGTGCTGGTCGATGGCTGGGCGCTGATCATGGGGACCCTGGCCAGTAGTTTCGGCGGCGTCTGACGCCGTCAAGGAGAGCCGCCGATGACACCTGAAGTTGCTGTCGACCTGTTCCGTGATGCCCTGTGGCTGACCACCCTGATGGTCGCCGTGCTGGTGGTGCCGAGCCTGCTGGTGGGCCTGGTGGTGGCGATGTTCCAGGCTGCCACGCAGATCAACGAACAGACCTTGAGTTTCCTGCCGCGCCTGCTGGTGATGCTGATCACGCTGATCATCGCCGGGCCGTGGCTGGTGCAGAAGTTCATGGAGTACATCACCAGCCTCTATACCAACATCCCGCAGCTGATCGGTTGACGCGGCGATGCTGGAGCTGACCGACACGCAGATCGGCACCTGGGTCGCCACTTTCATCCTGCCGTTGTTCAGGGTGACCGCGGTGCTGATGACCATGCCGATCTTCGGCACTCGCATGTTGCCGGCGCGAGTGCGCCTGTACGTGGCGGTGGCGATTACCGTGGTGATCGTGCCAGCGCTGCCGCCCCTGCCAGAATTCGACCCGCTGAGCCTGCGCGGTTTGCTGCTGTGCGCCGAACAGATCATCGTCGGCGCGCTGTTCGGCCTGGCCTTGCAGCTGCTGTTCCAGGTTTTCGTGATAGCCGGGCAGATCGTCGCGGTGCAGATGGGCATGGCCTTCGCTTCGATGGTCGACCCCGCCAATGGTGTCAACGTCACGGTGATCAGCCAGTTCATGACCATGCTGGTGAGCGTGTTGTTCCTGCTGATGAACGGCCACCTGGTGGTGTTCGAGGTGCTGACCGAAAGCTTCACCACCTTGCCGGTGGGCAACGCGCTGGTGGTCAACCATTTCTGGGAGCTGGCCGGGCGCCTGGGATGGGTGTTCGCCGCCGGCCTGCTGCTGATTCTTCCGGTGATCGCCGCGCTGCTGGTGGTGAACATTGCCTTCGGTGTGATGACTCGCGCCGCACCGCAGCTGAACATCTTCTCCATCGGTTTCCCGCTGACCCTAGTCATGGGCATGTTCATTTTCTGGGTCGGCCTGGCCGATGTGCTGTCCCACTACCAGGCATTGGCCAGCGACGCGCTGCAATGGCTTCGTGAACTGGCGAGGGCGCGCTGAGCATGGCGGAAAGCGAGAGCGGTCAGGACAAGACAGAAGACCCCACCGAGAAACGCAAGCGCGATGCCCGCGAGAAAGGCGAGATCGCGCGCTCCAAGGAGCTGAACACGGTGGCGGTGACCCTGGCCGGCGCCGGTGGCCTGCTGGCGTTCGGCGGCCACCTGGCCGAGACGCTGCTGGAGATGATGCGCATGAACTTCAGCCTGACCCGCGACATCATCGTCGACGACCGGGCCATGGGCGCATTCCTGCTGGCCTCGGGCAAGATGGCGATATGGGCGACGCAGCCGGTGCTGATCCTGCTGTTCGTGATCTCCTTCGTGGCGCCTATCGCCCTGAGCGGTTTCCTGTTCTCCGGCAGCCTGTTGCAGCCCAAGTTCAGCCGCATGAACCCGTTGTCGGGGATCAAGCGCATGTTCTCGATGCATGCCCTGACCGAGCTGCTCAAGGCGCTGGCCAAGTTCTTCGTGATCCTGGTTGTGGCGGTGGTGGTGCTGGTCAACGATCGCCAGGCCTTGCTGTCGATCGCCAACGAGCCGCTGGAGCAGGCGATCATCCACAGCCTGCAGGTGGTGGGCTGGAGTGCGTTGTGGATGTCGGCCGGGCTGCTGCTGATTGCCGCTGCGGACGTGCCGTTCCAGCTGTGGCAGACGCACAAGAAAATGAAGATGACCAAGCAGGAAGTGCGCGACGAGTACAAGGACAGCGAGGGCAAGCCCGAGGTCAAGCAGCGTATTCGCCAGTTGCAGCGCGAGGTGTCGCAGCGGCGCATGATGGCGGCGGTGCCGCAGGCCGATGTGATCATCACCAACCCGACGCACTATGCGGTGGCCCTGCAGTACGACCCGGAGAAGGGCGGGGCGGCGCCGTTGCTGCTGGCCAAGGGTACCGACTTCTTGGCCTTGAAGATTCGCGAAATCGGTGTGGAGCACAAGATCCAGATCCTCGAATCGCCGGCGCTGGCGCGGGCGATCTATTACTCCACCGAGCTTGAGCAGGAAATCCCTGCCGGGCTGTACCTGGCTGTGGCGCAGGTGCTGGCCTATGTGTTCCAGATCCGCCAGTACCGGGCGGGCAAGGGCAAGCGGCCAGAGCCGCTGAAAGACGACCTGCCGATCCCGCCGGACCTGCGCCGCGACAGTTGACCTTGTGTCAGGGCTCCTGGCCCTTTCGCGGGTAACCCGCCACAGGCATGGCGCCGCCCTCGAGCGTCGGCAAGGCTGCTGCCATTTAACTAACTCTTCAATAGGTGCGACTGATATTTTTGTCAGTTGATGAAAATTCGAAAGGTTGTGAGGATGATCGCTCTTCAATAGGGTGGTTTCTCCATGAACAGATCTCGAAATGACTCGACGAAGTTTTTGGCAGTTGGTCCATCAAATTCGGTCTACTATGCTGGCCGTGCTGGTGGCCGGCAACACTTGGCATTCACGCCGTATGGTTTTGGGTGGTGCGTGCCCGCTGGTTTTTCATTGTTGGCATTCAATGGTCAACTGGCAGATGCACGAACGGGTTTATATTTATTGGGTGCGGGTCGCCGGGCTTATAGCCCGGTTCTGATGAGGTTCATCAGTGCCGATCCGACTAGCCCGTTTGGTGTGGGAGGCATCAATGCCTTCGCATATTGTGAAGGCGACCCGGTTAACTATAGCGATAACTCCGGGCTTAATCGGGGCTCGATCCCTACGGTGCCTTCACGTGGGCGGTGGATGAGTCCACGTTTCGTAGAGGGCGGGCTTCAAAATAGGGGCAGGCCAGAAGCCCGGCCCTATCATGTGGGGCAGCGCCGTCATTCGTTCAATGGGTTTGATCGGCCGGAATCGAAAACGCTCGTTGGATTTCATGCTTCGAAAACCCAATATGCGGAAGCGCTGACTGGAACTTTACAAGGCCGTAAAGACGTATTGAGGACTCCACTTGGTCAGCATAAAAGATTCGGCGTAGATCAGCACTACTTCAGGCCTGATAACGAGTTTGGATCGGGTCTTTACGCTGGTGAGTTGGCAGTTGCTGAGTTTTATGCAGCAAAGCGGGGTGCTCAGAGTCAGGCCTCCACCACGGTGTTTAGTGTCTATGTGGACAATGCCCAGGGTATGCAACCCGGCTTGCACTATCATGCAGGGCTGCTGAAACACGATGCAAAACCTCCGTATCCCGAAACGCCGTTCTTCTATCAATTCGCATTGTTGCCAAGGGTGATATCGCGCGTATCGCTCCGAGTGGAAGAGGTGCGTGGCAGGGTCGTTCAGCCACTGAGGTCCATTGAAGTATGACGCTACCAATGGTTTGCCTGGCATGGACAGCGGCCAGAGCGACTGAAAGACGAGTTGCCGGTTCGCCTGACCTGCGCCGCGACAGTTAACCTTGTGTCAGGGCTTCTGGCCCTTTCGCGGGCGCGCCCGCTCTCACAGCAATCTCACTGCCCTTGGGGCGACGCCGCACCTGTGGGCATGCCCGCGAAAGGGCCGGTACAGGCAACATAAATCCCCCGTCGAGCAAAGTTGGAAAGCTTCTTGCAAAGCCAGCGCCAGGCGCCCCCTGTGCGTCAAAGTTTTGCATCAAGAGGACTCGCGGTGGATCGCACTCAGTTAATCAGCAACGCCCGTAACAACCTGGCCGGGCTCGGCCGGGGCAACCTGGGTGTGCCGCTGTTGCTGCTGGTGATGTTGGCAATGATGATGTTGCCGATACCGCCGTTCCTGCTCGACGTGTTCTTCACCTTCAACATCGCCCTGTCGATCGTGGTACTGCTGGTCTGCGTGTATGCCCTGCGCCCGCTCGACTTCGCCGCGTTCCCCACTATCCTGCTGGTGGCCACGCTGTTGCGCCTGGCCCTGAACGTGGCCTCCACCCGGGTGGTCATGCTGCATGGCCAGGAGGGCCACGGTGCTGCCGGCAAGGTGATCCAGGCCTTCGGCGAGGTGGTGATCGGCGGTAACTATGTGGTCGGTGGCGTGGTGTTCGCCATCCTCATGATCATCAACTTCGTGGTGGTGACCAAGGGCGCCGGGCGTATCTCGGAAGTGAGCGCGCGTTTCACCCTCGACGCCATGCCCGGCAAGCAGATGGCCATCGACGCCGACCTCAATGCCGGCCTGATCGACCAGGCCCAGGCCAAGCACCGTCGTGCCGAAGTGGCGCAGGAAGCCGAGTTCTACGGTTCGATGGACGGTGCCAGCAAGTTCGTCCGCGGTGACGCCATCGCCGGCCTGCTGATCCTGTTCATCAACCTGATCGGCGGCATGCTGATCGGCATGCTGCAGCACGGCATGAGCTTCGGCGACGCCGGCAAGGTGTACGCCTTGCTGACCATCGGTGACGGTTTGGTGGCGCAATTGCCATCACTGCTGCTGTCCACCGCTGCCGCGATCATGGTTACCCGGGCCTCGGGCTCCGAGGACATGGGCAAGCTGATCAACCGGCAGATGTTCGATTCGCCCAAGGCCCTGGCGGTGTCCGGCGCGCTGATGATCGTCATGGGCCTGGTGCCGGGCATGCCGCACGTGGCCTTCCTCAGCCTCGGCCTGCTGGCCGGTGGCGG
Organism: Pseudomonas sp. p21; assembly: GCF_001642705.1. NCBI lineage: Bacteria > Pseudomonadati > Pseudomonadota > Gammaproteobacteria > Pseudomonadales > Pseudomonadaceae > Pseudomonas > Pseudomonas sp. p21. The sequence continues at coordinate 549,712 of NZ_LWBV01000003.1, read as the reverse complement.
TGCCTACCTGGTGTGGAAGAAACAGCAGAAAGCCAGGCTGCAGGCGCAGCAAGAGGCGCAGCGCCAGCAGGACCTGCTGCCCTCGCCGCAGCGCGCACTGGAGACCAAGGAACTGGGCTGGGACGACGTCACGCCCATCGACATGATCGGCCTGGAGGTTGGCTACCGGCTGATCCCGCTGGTCGATCGCAACCAGGGTGGCCAGCTGCTGGCGCGGATCAAGGGCGTGCGCAAGAAGCTGTCGCAAGACCTGGGCTTCCTCATGCCCACCGTGCACATCCGCGACAACCTCGACCTGCAGCCCAGTGCCTATCGCCTGACCCTGATGGGGGTGATCCTGGCCGAGGCCGAGATCTACCCGGACCGCGAGCTGGCAATCAACCCGGGGCAGGTGTTCGGTACCCTCAACGGTATTGCCGCACGTGACCCGGCGTTTGGTCTGGAGGCCGTGTGGATCGACGTTGGCCAACGCTCCCAGGCGCAGTCGCTGGGCTACACCGTGGTCGACGCCAGTACCGTGGTGGCCACCCACCTCAACCAGATCCTGCAGAAGCACTGCCACGAGCTGATCGGCCACGAAGAGGTCCAGCAGCTGCTGCAAGTGCTGGCCAAGGCATCGCCTAAACTTGCAGAAGAACTGGTGCCTGGTGTCATTTCCTTGTCAGGCCTGCTCAAGGTGCTGCAAGCGCTGTTGTCGGAACAGGTGCCAGTGCGCGATATTCGCAGTATCGCCGAGGCGATCGCGAACAACGCCGGCAAGAGTCAAGATACCGCCGCGCTGGTGGCGGCGGTGCGCGTCGGATTGTGTCGCGCCATCGTGCAAAGCATTGTCGGCGTTGAGTCGGAGCTGCCAGTGATTACCCTGGAGCCAAGGTTGGAACAGATTTTGCTGAATAGTCTGCAAAGGGCCGGGCAAGGTCAGGAAGATGGTGTTCTTCTGGAACCGAGCATGGCCGAGAAGCTGCAGCGTTCGTTGATCGAGGCGGCCCAGCGCCAGGAAATGCAGGGCCAGCCGGCCATCCTTCTGGTCGCCGGCCCGATCCGTGCCATGCTGTCGCGTTTCGGTCGTCTGGCTGTACCGAATTTGCATGTTCTGGCGTATCAGGAAATACCTGACAACAAGCAAGTCACCATCGTTGCCACCGTGGGCCCTAACGGCTGAGGTAGGGGATAATGCAAGTTAAGCGATTTTTCGCCGCCGATATGCGTCAGGCCATGAAGCTGGTCCGCGATGAGCTGGGCGCCGATGCCGCGATCATTGGCAACCGCCGCATCGCTGGCGGTGTCGAACTGACGGCTGCGCTGGACTACAAGCTGTCCGCCCTGGCCCCGCGTGTGCCCAACGCCGAGCTGGAAGAAGAGCTGCGCAAGACCCATACGCGCATCGCCACTGCCCAGGCCGAGCTGGACCACCGCCCGGACAGCAGCGACAACAACCGCCAATTGTTCGCCGGGCAGTCGCTGACCGCCGCCGAGCCGTTGATCGAGCCCCATGTCGATGCTCCCGAGGCCATTGCTGCCGCCCCTGCGTCGGCACCGGTAGACCCGCGCCTGTTCGATGCCATGCGCTCCGAGCTGTCGGGCCTGCGCGAGCTGCTGGAAGTGCAGCTCGGTTCGCTGGCCTGGAATCAGCTGCAGGGCAGCAAGCCGCAGCAGGCCACCGTCTGGCGTCGCCTGCAGCGCATCGGCCTGTCCGGGCCGATCGCCCGCGAGTTGCTGGACCTGACCGCCGAGATCGATGAACCACGCCACGCCTGGCGCATGCTGCTGGCGCACCTTGCGCGGATGATCGAGATCCCCGAGGTCGAGCCGATCGAAGAGGGCGGGGTGATCGCCATGGTCGGCCCGGCCGGCATGGGCAAGACCACCACCTTGGCCAAGCTGGCCGCCCGCTACGTGCTCAAGTACGGCGCGCAGAACCTGGCGCTGGTGAGCATGGACAGCTTCCGCATCGGCGCCCAGGAGCAGTTAAAGACCCTGGGCCGAATCCTCAACGTGCCGGTGACCTATGTCGACCCGGGCCAGTCGTTGGCCGCGGCGCTGGAGCCGCTGCTGCGCAAGCGCGTGGTGCTGATCGATACCGCCGGCCTGCAGGCCAGCGACCCGGCCCTGCGCATGCAACTGGAGACCCTGGCCGGGCGTGGCATTGCCGCCAAGAACTACCTGGTGCTGGCCACCACCAGCCAGAAGCAGGTGCTGACCGCCGCCTACCACAGCTACAAGCGCTGCGGCCTGGCCGGTTGCATCCTGACCAAACTCGATGAAACGGCGAGCCTTGGCGACGTGCTGAGCCTTGCCATCAGTCATGAACTGCCAGTGGCCTACCTGACCGATGGGCCGCGCATTCCTGACGACCTGCACCTGCCTCGGGGGCACCAGTTGGTCACCCGCGCGGTCAATGTGCAGCAGCAGGACGAGCCCAGCGAAGAGGCCATGGCCGACATGTTCGCTGATCTCTATCACAACCCACGGCGAGCGGGTTGATGATGAAGCGTGTGCAAGGTAGCTATGCCAAAGGGTACGCAGAATTGCCCTACGTGTGGCCTGAGTCCCAGCGAGACAAGGTAAATAACAGACATGGGTAGCATGCATCCCGTACAGGTGATCGCCGTGACCGGTGGCAAAGGTGGCGTCGGCAAGACTAACGTTTCAGTGAACCTGTCCCTGGCGCTGGCCGAGCTTGGCCGTAGGGTCATGCTGCTCGACGCCGACCTGGGCCTGGCCAATGTCGACGTGCTGCTGGGCCTTACCCCCAAGCGGACCCTGGCCGATGTCGTCGAAGGGCGCTGCGAGCTGCGCGACGTGATGCTGCAGGGCCCCGGTGGTGTGCGCATCGTGCCGGCGGCATCGGGCACGCAGAGCATGGTGCACCTGGCCCCGGCCCAGCATGCCGGGTTGATCCAGGCGTTCAGCGAAATCGGCGACAACCTTGACGTGCTGGTAATCGACACCGCAGCCGGTATCGGTGACTCGGTGGTCAGCTTCGTCCGTGCCGCCCAGGAAGTGCTGCTGGTGGTATGCGACGAACCCACCTCGATCACCGATGCCTACGCCCTGATCAAGTTGCTCAACCGCGACTACGGCATGAACCGTTTCCGTGTGCTGGCCAACATGGCGCAGAGCCCGCAGGAAGGGCGCAACCTGTTCGCCAAGCTGACCAAGGTCACCGACCGCTTCCTCGACGTTGCCCTGCAGTACGTAGGCGCCGTGCCGTATGACGAGTGCGTGCGCAAGGCGGTGCAGAAGCAGCGCGCGGTCTACGAAGCCTTCCCGCGCTCCAAGTGCGCACTGGCCTTCAAGGCGATTGCCCAGAAGGTCGACAGCTGGCCGCTGCCGGCCAACCCGCGTGGCCACCTGGAGTTCTTTGTCGAGCGCCTGGTGCGGCCCACCAGCGCGGGACCTGTGCTATGAATGCCAGCGGCTTCAAGATGTACAGCCGGGCGTCGAAAGACGCCCAGTACGAACTGATCGAACGCTATGCCCCGCTGGTCAAGCGCATCGCCTACCACCTGCTGGCGCGGTTGCCGGCCAACGTGCAGGTCGAGGACCTGATCCAGGCCGGCATGATCGGCCTGCTGGAAGTGGCCAACAAATACGACGCCAGCAAGGGCGCCAGCTTTGAAACCTACGCCGGCATCCGCATCCGCGGGGCCATGCTCGATGAAGTACGCAAGGGCGACTGGGCACCGCGTTCGGTGCACCGCAACACACGCATGGTCAGTGACGCGATGCGTGCCGTTGAAGCCAGAACCGGCCGTGACGCTAAAGATCATGAAGTTGCTGCCGAACTCCAATTGAGTCTCGATGATTACTACGGGATCTTGAACGATACCCTGGGCAGCCGCCTGTTCAGCTTCGACGACCTGTTGCAGGACGGCGAGCACGAAGGGCTGCATGAGGATGGCGCCAGTGGCCACGTCGAGCCTGCGCGTGGCCTGGAGGACGAGCGCTTCCAGGTTGCCCTTGCCGAGGCCATCGCCAACCTGCCGGAGCGTGAACGCCTGGTACTGGCGCTGTACTACGACGAAGAGCTGAACCTCAAGGAAATCGGTGAGGTGCTTGGGGTCAGCGAGTCGCGGGTCAGCCAGTTGCACAGCCAGTGTGCCGCGCGCCTGCGCAGCCGCCTGGGGGAATGGCGGGCACGTTGAGCCCGGTGTCGTTGCAGTCGTTTTCCACGTGCGTTTTCCATGTTGCACCGATTTGATTGAATGCGCGCTCGCAGCCGAGCGCGTTTGAGACTGCTTGGAGGTCTACTTGAACAAAGACATGAAAATCCTCATCGTTGACGACTTTTCGACGATGCGGCGGATCATCAAGAACCTGTTGCGTGACCTGGGCTTCACCAACACCGAAGAAGCCGATGACGGCATCACGGCGCTGCCGATGCTGGAAAACGGCCACTACGATTTCCTGGTGACCGACTGGAACATGCCCGGCATGTCCGGCATCGACCTGCTGCGTAAGGTGCGAGCCAGCGACAAGCTGAAAGGCATGCCGGTACTGATGGTGACAGCCGAGGCCAAGCGCGACCAGATCATCGAAGCGGCCCAGGCCGGCGTAAATGGCTACGTGGTCAAGCCGTTCACCGCCCAGGTGCTTAAAGAAAAGATCGAGAAGATCTTCGAACGCGTCAACGGCTGAGTCACGTCAGGGGGCGCGCCATGGATTCATCACAAACGTCTTTGGGCGAGTTCGAATCGACCCTGAAGAAACATGCCCAGGAGCTGGTCGAAAGCCTGGAGCGGGGCCGTTTCGGCGAGGCGGTGCAGCTGATTCACGAGCTGAACCAGACCCGCGACCGCGGCCTGTACCAGGAAGTCGGCAAGCTGACCCGCGAGCTGCACAGTGCCATCGTCAGTTTCCAGATCGACCCGACCATGCCGCAGGCCGAGGAGGTGTCGCAGATAACCGACGCCACCGAGCGCCTGTCGTACGTGGTCAGGCTCACCGAGGGCGCGGCCAACCGCACCATGGACCTGGTCGAGGAAAGCACCCCGGTGCTCAACGACCTGGCCAGCGAGGCCACGGCCCTGAGCACCGACTGGCAGCGCTTCATGCGCCGCGAAGTGGCCGCGCCGGAGTTCCGTGAGTTGGTCAAGCGCGTCGACAGTTTCCTGACGCACAGCGCCGAAGGTAACCGCAAGGTCGCCGGCCACCTGAACGACATTCTGCTGGCCCAGGACTATCAGGACCTGACCGGCCAGGTGATCAAGCGCGTCACCAACCTGGTCACCGAGGTGGAAAGCAACCTGCTCAAACTGGTGCTGATGGCCAGTCAGGTCGACCGTTTTGCCGGTATCCAGCATGACCACGATCAACTGCGCGCAGAAAAAGATCGAGAAAAACATCCGACTCGGGGTGAAGGTCCGCAGATTCATGCCGATAAGCGTGAAGACGTCGTGTCCGGTCAGGATGATGTCGATGATCTGCTGTCCAGCCTGGGTTTTTAAGGAGCACGTTTGATGAGCTTCGGCGCCGATGAAGAAATCCTCCAGGATTTCCTGGTAGAAGCCGGCGAAATTCTTGAGCAACTGTCCGAGCAACTGGTCGAGCTGGAAAGCCGGCCCGATGATGCCGACCTGCTCAATGCGATCTTTCGCGGTTTCCACACTGTAAAAGGGGGCGCCGGCTTCCTTCAGCTGAACGAGCTGGTGGAGTGCTGCCATATCGCCGAGAACGTGTTCGACGTCCTGCGCAAAGGTGAGCGCCGGGTCGACGCGGAACTGATGGATGTGGTGCTCGAGGCACTGGATACGGTCAACAGCATGTTTGGCCAGGTGCGCGAGCGTGCCGAAGTGACCGCTGCCACCCCCGAGCTGCTGGCGGCACTGTCGCGCCTGGCTGAGCCGGGGGGGGCCGAAGCCGTTGAAGCGCCTGCCGCTGCGGCGCCGGAGCCGGTTGCCGAGGCGCCGGCCGAGGAGCAGGACATCACCGACAGCGAGTTCGAGCAGCTGCTCGATTCGCTCGATGCGGTCAAGGCACAAGCTGCGGCCGAGGAGCAGATGCAGGGCGAAACCGTCAGCGGCGAAGGTGACGAAATCACCGATGCCGAGTTCGAGTCGCTGCTCGACCAGTTGCACGGCAAAGGCCAGTTCAGCGCCGAGGTTGCCGCGCAGCCGGTCGCCAGCACGCCAGAAGCAGCCAGCGACGAAATTACCGACGCCGAGTTCGAATCGCTGCTGGACCAGTTGCATGGCAAGGGCACTTTCCAGGCCGATGCCTTGCCCGCCGCCAAGGCGCCGGCGCCTGCCGCAGCTGACACCAGTGCAGCCGGCGACGAAATCAGCGAACACGAGTTCGAGGCGCTGCTGGACCAGTTGCACGGCAAGGGCAAGTTTGGCGGCGATGTTGCCGCCGTCGACGCCCCGGCTGCGGCCAAGGTGCAAGCGCCGGCCGCGGCCAAGGCCGACAGCCAGCCCGTGGCCAAGCCAGCTGCTGCGCCGGCACCGGCGGCAGCCAGCAAGCCTGCCTCGGCACCGCGTGCCCCGGCCCCTGCCGCCGACAAGCATGGTGCCAGCGAAGCGGAGACCACCGTGCGGGTCGATACCGCGCGCCTGGACGAGATCATGAACATGGTCGGCGAACTGGTGCTGGTGCGTAACCGCCTGGTGCGCCTGGGCCTGAACAGCGGCGACGAGGCCATGTCCAAGGCCGTGTCCAACCTCGACGTGGTTACCGCTGACCTGCAGACCGCGGTGATGAAAACCCGCATGCAGCCGATCAAGAAAGTCTTCGGCCGCTTCCCGCGTCTGGTTCGCGACCTGGCCCGCCAGCTGAAGAAAGAGATCAACCTGGAGCTGGTCGGCGAAGAGACCGACCTCGACAAGAACCTCGTCGAGGCTCTGGCCGACCCGTTGGTGCACTTGGTGCGCAACGCCGTCGACCATGGCGTGGAAATGCCCGATGAGCGTGAAGCTTCCGGCAAGGCGCGCACCGGCCGCGTGGTGCTTTCGGCCGAACAGGAAGGCGACCACATCCTGCTGTCGATCTCTGACGACGGCAAGGGCATGGACCCCAGCATCCTGCGCGCCAAGGCCGTGGAAAAGGGCCTGATGGACAAGGACGCCGCCGATCGCCTGAGCGAGTCGGACTGCTACAACCTGATCTTCGCCCCGGGCTTCTCGACCAAGACCGAGATTTCCGACGTATCCGGCCGTGGCGTGGGCATGGATGTGGTGAAGACCAAGATCTCCCAGCTCAACGGCTCGATCAACATCTTCTCGGCCAAGGGCCAGGGCTCGAAGATCGTCATCAAGGTGCCGCTGACCTTGGCGATCATGCCCACCCTGATGGTGATGCTGGGCAACCAGGCGTTCGCCTTCCCGCTGGTCAACGTCAACGAGATCTTCCACCTCGACCTGTCGCGTACCAACGTGGTCGACGGCCAGGAAGTGGTGATCGTGCGCGACAAGGCGCTGCCGCTGTTCTACCTCAAGCGCTGGCTGGTTCAGGGCCAGGTGCACGAAGAGCAGCACGAGGGCCACGTGGTGATCCTGTCGGTCGGCACCCAGCGCATCGGCTTTGTCGTCGATCAACTGGTTGGCCAGGAGGAAGTGGTAATCAAGCCGCTGGGCAAGATGCTGCAGGGCACCCCGGGCATGTCCGGGGCCACCATCACCGGCGACGGTCGCATCGCGTTGATTCTCGACGTCCCGAGCATGCTCAAGCGTTACGCCGCGCGGCGTATTTGATTTCGGTGGCGCACCCTGGCGGGTTGCGCCGCCTAATGGAGTGTTTATGGCAGTCAAGGTCCTGGTGGTGGATGATTCCGGTTTCTTCCGCCGCCGCGTCTCGGAAATCCTCTCGGCAGATCCGACGATCCAGGTAGTGGGTACCGCGACCAACGGCAAGGAAGCAATCGACCAGGCGCTGGCGCTCAAGCCCGATGTCATCACCATGGACTACGAAATGCCCATGATGGACGGCATCACCGCGGTGCGGCACATCATGCAGCGATGCCCGACGCCGGTGTTGATGTTCTCGTCGCTGACCCACGAAGGCGCCCGTGTCACCCTCGATGCGCTGGATGCCGGAGCAGTGGATTACCTGCCGAAGAACTTCGAGGACATTTCGCGCAATCCTGAAAAGGTCAAGCAGCTGCTGTGCGAGAAGGTGCATACCATTTCTCGCAGCAACCGCCGTTTCGGCAGCTACGCAAGCCATGCGCCGGTCGCAGCACCTGCGCCAGCAAGCAGCAGCCACGCACCCGCCAGCAGTTTCGCCAGCCCGGCAGTGGCGCGCACGCCTGCGCCTGCCCGTGCGGCGGCCCCGGCAGCGGCGCCAGTGCACTCGCCGGCACCCAAGCGCAAACCTTACAAACTGGTGGCCATCGGCACTTCCACAGGCGGCCCGGTCGCCCTACAGCGGGTGCTGACCCAGCTGCCGGCCAATTTCCCGGCGCCGATCGTGCTGATCCAGCACATGCCAGCGGCCTTCACCAAGGCCTTTGCCGAACGCCTGGACAAGCTGTGCCGCATCAGCGTCAAGGAAGCCGAGGATGGCGACATCCTGCGCCCTGGCCTGGCTCTGCTGGCCCCTGGCGGCAAGCAGATGATGATCGACGGCCGTGGCGCGGTGAAGATCCTGCCCGGTGACGAGCGCCTGAACTACAAACCATGCGTGGACATCACCTTCGCCTCGGCGGCCAAGTCGTATGGCGACAAGGTGCTGTCGGTGGTGCTTACCGGTATGGGCGCCGATGGCCGCGAAGGTGCGCGCCTGCTCAAGCAGGGCGGTAGCACGGTGTGGGCCCAGGATGAAGCCAGCTGCGTGATCTATGGCATGCCCATGGCCATCGTCAAGGCCAACCTGGCCGACGCGGTGTACAGTCTGGACGAAATTGGCAAGCACCTGGTGGAGGCGTGCGTCTGATGGACGTGCTCAGCCTGATCGGCCTGATCCTCGCCTTTGTCGCCATCGTCGGTGGCAACTTCCTCGAAGGCGGCCATGTCGGTGCCCTGATCAATGGTCCGGCGGCGCTGATCGTGCTGGGCGGCACCCTGGCTGCGGCCTTGCTGCAGTCGCCACTGTCGTCGTTCAAGCGTGCCTTGCAGATTCTGCGCTGGATCCTGTTTCCGCCACGGGTCGACCTGGCGGGCGGGGTCGACCGCGTCGTCAACTGGAGCCTGACCGCGCGCAAGGAAGGCCTGCTGGGCCTGGAAGGGGTGGCCGACAGCGAGCCTGACCCGTATGCGCGCAAGGGCCTGCAGCTGCTGGTGGATGGCGCCGAGCCAGAGGCCATCCGCAGCATCCTTGAAGTCGATTTCCTGACCCAGGAAAGCCGTGATATCCAGGCCGCCAAGGTGTTCGAGAGCATGGGGGGCTACGCGCCGACCATTGGCATCATCGGTGCGGTGATGGGCCTTATCCACGTGATGGGCAACCTGGCCGACCCGTCGCAGCTGGGCAACGGCATTGCCGTGGCCTTTGTCGCGACCATCTACGGTGTGGCCAGCGCCAACCTGGTGCTGCTGCCGATCGCCAACAAGCTCAAGGCCGTCGTCATGCGCCAGTCGCGTTACCGCGAGATGCTGCTCGAGGGCCTGCTGTCGATTGCCGAGGGTGAGAACCCGCGCTCGATCGAGCTGAAGCTGCAAGGCTTCATGGAGTAACCCATGCGTCGCCGTCGTCATACCGAGGAACACGAAAACCACGAACGCTGGCTGGTGTCGTACGCCGACTTCATCACCTTGCTGTTCGCTTTTTTCGTGGTGATGTACTCGATTTCCTCGATCAACGAGGGCAAGTACAAGGTCATTTCCCAGGCCTTGCTCGGCGTGTTCAACGACCCCGAGCGCAGCATGAAGCCGATCCCTATCGGCGAAGAGCGGCCGCTGAGCGTGCGCCCGGCCGAGCCGTTGGTGAAGGACAGCGAGCAGACCGAGGCGGGCCTGGGGGCGACCAGTGTCGACCCGCTGAAAACCATCAGCGATGACGTGCGCGACGCCTTTGGCGACCTGATCAACAGCGACCAGATGACCGTGCGCGGTAATGAGCTGTGGATCGAGATCGAACTCAACTCATCGTTGCTGTTCGGCAGTGGCGATGCCATGCCCAGCGACAAGGCATTTGCCATCATCGAGAAGGTGGCCGGCATTCTCAAACCGTTCGCCAACCCGGTGCATGTCGAAGGCTTTACCGACAACCTGCCGATCCGCACCGCGCAGTACCCGACCAACTGGGAGCTGTCGTCGGCGCGGGCGGCGAGCATCGTGCGCCTGCTGGCCATGGAAGGCGTCAACCCGGCGCGCATGGCCTCGGTCGGCTACGGCGAGTACCAGCCGGTGGCAAGCAACGACACTGCCGAAGGCCGTGCGCGCAACCGCCGCGTGGTGCTGGTGATTTCGCGCAACCTCGAAGTGCGCCGCAGCCTGACTGGCTCGGGCAGTGCCAATGCCAAGCCGGATGCTGCATTGCGCCGGGCTGGCACACAAAGTGCACCGGCAACGCCAGCAACGGTGGCGGGGCAGTGAACCGTCAATTCCCCGACGTTGCTATGAACACGATGTTGAAGATGGCGCTGTCCCCTGTGGGAGCGGGCATGCCCGCGAAGCAGACGACGCGGTGAATGGCACCGGCTGCACCGGTGTTCGCGGGCTCGCCCGCTCCCACAGGGATCGTGCAGGCTTTTAAATAGTTGTTTCTACAGTGTCCCTGCCAAATCAATAGATAGAGTTTGCTTGATGAGAGTCTGGGCAGTAGCCAATCAAAAAGGTGGCGTCGGCAAGACCACCACTACCATCGCCCTGGCCGGCCTGCTGGCCGAGGCCGGCAAGCGCGTGGTCGTCGTCGACCTCGACCCGCACGGCTCGATGACCAGCTATTTCGGGCACAACCCCGATGCCCTGGAGCACAGCTGCTACGACCTGTTCCTGCACAAGGGAGCGGTGCCCGAGGGGCTGCCCGGGCAATTGCTGCTGCCCACCAGTGACGAACGCATCTCGCTGTTGCCATCGAGCACCGCGCTGGCGGTGCTGGAGCGCCAGTCACCGGGGCAGAACGGCCTGGGCCTGGTGATCGCCAAGAGTCTGGCGCAGCTGTGGCAGGATTTCGACTATGCCCTGATCGACAGCCCACCCTTGCTCGGTGTGCTGATGGTCAATGCGCTGGCAGCCAGTCAGCAGCTGGTGATCCCGGTGCAAACCGAATTTCTCGCGGTCAAGGGCCTGGAGCGCATGGTCGGTACCCTGGCCATGGTCAACCGCTCGCGCAAGCAGGCGCTGCCGTACCAGATCGTGCCGACCCTGTTCGACCGCCGTACACAGGCCTCGCTGGGCACGCTCAAGCTGCTGCGTGACACCTACGGCCAGCATGTGTGGCAGGGCTACATCCCGGTGGATACGCGCCTGCGCGATGCCAGCCGCAAGGGCGTTACGCCCTCGCAATTCGACAGCAAGAGCCGCGGGCTGATTGCCTATCGGGCGCTGCTCAAGCACCTGCTCACCTACAAGACTGCAGCGCAGGTGGCCTGATGACCCAGACCCGGCAAACCAGCACCCGGCCACAGATGGCCCTGCAATCGTACCTCGACGGCCTGCTGCAGGAGGCCACCGAAGCCGAAGACCTGTTCGAGGCGCCGGAGGCGGCGGACAAGTTCGCCGAAGCCGTGCGCGAAGAGCAGGCGCGTGATGCCTTGCAGCAGGCCAGGCCGGTGCCAGCCGAAGCAACCGTCAGCCCTGCACCGCGGCCCTTCGCCGAGCCCAGGTTGGCGGTGCTGCCCAGCGTGATGCCGGTGGAAGCACCGGTGGTGGCGGTGGTCGAGCGCGAGGTGGTGGCCGAAGCCAGCATCCCGGTGCAGGTCGAAGAGCAAACCGTGGAACCGGCAGTGCCGCTGGTGGATGTGCACCTGCCGGCACCCAACCTGCCAGTGCCTCCGGCGACCGTCGATGGCCGCCCGGCCTGGGCCGCCGAGCCGTTCGAATGCCTGCTGTTCGACGTGGCCGGCTTGACCCTGGCGGTGCCGCTGGTGTGCCTGGGCTCGATCTACACCCTGGCCGGCCAGGAACTGACGCCGCTGTTCGGCCAGCCCGACTGGTTCCTGGGCATCCTGACCTGCCAGGCCGGCAACCTGAAGGTGCTGGACACCGCGCGTTGGGTGATGCCCGACCGCTACCGCGATGACTTTCGCCAGGGCCTGCAGTACGTGATTTCCGTGCAGGGCTACGAATGGGGGCTGGCCGTGCACCAGGTCAGCCGCTCGCTGCGCCTGGACCCGTCCGAGATCAAGTGGCGCAGCCAGCGTGGCCAGCGTCCGTGGCTGGCCGGCACGGTGATTGAACACATGTGTGCACTGCTCGACGTCGCCGCACTGGCCGAGCTGATCGCCAGTGGCGCGGTCAAGCAGATGCACGCCAAACAGAAATGACACCGAACACACCGCCGATGGCGGATTTTGAGGGTAGGGGAATGAAAAAGTCGTCTGCACAAGGTTCCGAAGATCCGATCCTGCAGTGGGTTACCTTCCGTCTGGACAATGAGTCCTACGGCATCAATGTGATGCAGGTGCAGGAAGTGTTGCGCTACACCGAAATCGCTCCGGTGCCGGGTGCGCCAAGCTACGTGCTGGGCATCATCAACCTGCGCGGCAATGTGGTGACCGTGATCGACACCCGCCAGCGCTTTGGCCTGATGCCGACCGAAGTCACCGACAACACCCGTATCGTCATCATCGAGGCCGACAAGCAAGTGGTCGGTATCCTGGTCGACAGCGTGGCCGAGGTGGTGTACCTGCGCCAGTCCGAGATCGAGACCGCGCCGAACGTGGGTAACGAAGAGTCGGCCAAGTTCATCCAGGGCGTGTGCAACAAGAATGGCGAGCTGCTGATCCTGGTCGAGCTGGACAAGATGATGACCGAGGAAGAGTGGTCCGAGCTGGAGAATATCTGAGTTGATCCTACAGGTTGCTGTCATCTTCCTGGCGCTGGTCTGGGCGTTGAGCCTGTGGTTTTTCCTCAATTACAGCAAGCGCCAGCGCGAGCTGGCTGCGCAGCAGGCTGAGGGTGATGCCCTGCGAGACCAGCGCATCAAGGACCTGGCCAAGCGCCTGGACGACTACCAGAACGGTACCGTGCGCATGGGCGAAGCGCTGCACGACCTGCGCGTGGCGGTTGCCCCGCTGCCCGACAAGATCCAGCAGTTGGAGCAACGCGACCCGCACAATGTCACCTTCACCCAGGCGGCCAAGCTGGTGGGTATGGGTGCCAGCGTGGCCGAGCTGACCGAAAGCTGCGGCCTGACCCAGGCCGAAGCGGAGCTGATGAGCAAGCTGCACCGCAGCGGCTGATGGCCTGAAAACCCAGCAAAGATTGCCGGGGCCGCTCTGCGGCCCTTTCGCGACACAAGGCCGCTCCTACAGGGAACCCGTACGCTGTGCGGCTTATGTCGTGCTCCAGGAATGGTTACCGCCTACCTTGGCAAAGCGGTTGAGTGGCAGCAGTCCATGCATGGCCTGCTGGCTGCCAGGCAGGTCGATGAACGGGTGCTCGTTGATCCGCGGCATGCCATAGAGGCTTATGACCTGTCGCAGGGTACGTAACCCTGGCAAGTGGCGGTCGATCACATCGCTGAGCATGGCCGGGCCCGTGAGGCGGCTGAGGCGGTTGGCGTAACGGTAGAAGTTTGCCGGGTCATCGGCCAGGCTGGGTTTGCTGTCGTAGAAGTCCGGGTTGGTCTGGAAGCGCGCGTGCATCTCTTCGGATATGGCTGCCAGCGTCGGGTTGCCAGGGTGGCTACCGATCAGGCTGGTGTTGTACAGGCAGTTCATGCCCATCTTTTCGTTGGACATGGGCGGTGCCAGCAACAGGCCGTCGGGCGTTGTGCTCAACTCGACCTGATCGATGGCTTCGCCAGGGCTGCCCGCGGGATGCCCGTCGATGACCTGCGGGTACTCCCCGGGGGCGAGCAGGGTATCGTCCACATCCATGTACACCCCCCCTTCGTGGTGCAACATCGGGTAGCGCAGCACATCGGATGCCGAGGCATAGTTGGTGGCGATCCCGCCATTGCCGTCCAGCGCGGCATCGTACTGCGCGTAGTACCTGCTCTGCCGAAAGGCTCTGAAAAACGCTTGCTCCTCCAGTGGCAAAACCTGCAGGCCGGGGGCCTGCCGGGCCAGCAGGCGCAGGTTCTCGGCATAGGCTTCGGGCGCGGCGTTGGAAAGGAACAGCCGCAGGGTATATTCGCTGCCCTTGAGCCGCGCAGCATTCTGGCCCAGGTTGGCCAGCAACTTGGGGCTGAGGAGCTTGTCGCCGACCCACAGGCAAGTAATCGTTTTCGGGATCGGGTAGCTGTTGTCAGCCAGCGTCGGGACGTGCACCGGCAGCGGAAGGTCGATGCCCAGCGCCCGCAGGCTGCGGGTGCGCATGGCGTTGGTGATGGTGCGGGAAGCGGGGGCAGGGATCAGGTCCCTGCTGCCAGCCGTGGCAATGTAGCCGACCGGATCGACCTCATTGAGGTCTTCCTCGCGGATGAAAGCGTCCCGTTCCACGTCATAGACCACTCGATCGCTGTAGCCATCGATTTGCGCTTCCAGGATGTCGAAGCCGCTGTCATAGCGAGGTACCCGTATGACCGAGTCGGCAATGGCCTGGTCACCTTCGGGCAATGGCATGATCGAGTCCGGGACGTGGAAGTAGCGGGCACCTTCCGGCGACGGTATGCGCGGTGGCGAGATAGGGCTCAACGGGTAGCCGATCTGTTCGTTCAACCGTGTGGGGGGTACGAATACATCGCTTTTGAACACGAACAAGGCCTTTGCCTGGTTGGCACCTGCCATTGCCAGCGGCAGGGCGTTGAACAGGCCCCAGGCTATATTGCCAACCCCGTCCTGCCTTTGCTGCAGCGTCTTGCCGTTGATGGCCTGGTCAAGCCCCAGGCCGAGCTGCGCGATGCCGCCCACCGCCAGCAGAGGCGCCAGCCCCGGCACGACCAGGCACAGGGGCGCCAGCAGGTTGAGCGTGGTGGTCAGGTAGCCGAGCCAGCGGGCCTTGCTGACCTGGCTATCGCGGGTAATCAGGAAGTCCGCATCATCGTAGCTGCGTTGGCGCTGGCGTTCGGCTAGCGCCTGGAACAGGTCACCCTCGATCCTGGGGTTGTACTTGCCGGGCCGGTAATTGACGTAGGTGCGGGGTGGCCAGGTACCGTCGTCGTTGAAGAAGCCGTGTTCGGGTGGGAGCGAGTGATGGCTCGGGTAGGCGCCCAAACCCTCCAGGGCGGTGTCCAGGCCGCTGAAGTCGATGCCTTGCGGAAGGTCGGCGAGGCGGAAGTGCTGCTTCAGCGCCTGGCGCCTGGCGGGGTCTTTGCACTGCTGGCCGACCCAGTCCTTCAGGTGGTTTTCGCTGGCGAACTCCAGCAGGGGTGAGCTGTTGCCGGGCACGTACAGCACGGTCAGGTCGCTGGCGGCGTCGTTCAGGTAGAGGATGTCGGTGGCGGCGTAGCCATAGATGTTCAACGTGCTCTTGCGCAGCTTTGTGCCAGCTGGCATCAGCCCTGCGGCTTGCCAGACGAGTCTTCTGGCCGCTTCACCAAGGCTGCCTTCGCTGACCTGCTTGTTGCAGGCCGCGATGAAATTGAGTTTGCAGGCCAGCCGGTGGTCTTGCAGGTGTTCGCCCCAGTAGCGGTCCAGCTGGGCTTTGAATGGCATGTGGAAGTCCAGTACCTCGATGAAGCGCTGGAAGGCTTCAGCGGCGATTGGCAGGTGGGTCGAGGCGTCATAGCGCTGCGGCGTGGTGCGACGGAACAGCCCATTGAATACCTCGAATGCGGCGCCGTAAGCGTTGAAACCTGACGCTGGCAGGGTATCGACCAGGTGCAGCGGCCGGTCGGGCAGGGTGCCGGCCCAGGGGGCATGGAACAAGGCGCCGAACAGGTCGTTGTTGGACTCTCCCTGCCAGTTGCCCAGCAATGCCTGGGTCAGGCTGACGCATTGGCTGACCGCCGCCAGGTAGCGGGCCGGGCCATCGGGGCGGTAGTGCAGGGTCACGACGTCGATCTGGTCGGGGTCGAGATCAAAGCCCTGCTGCGCCAGCCATTGCCGGATCGCCCGGTTGGCTTCGCGGTCCGGGCGCGGCACATGGCTCAAGTGCTCGCGGACGTAGCTCACGCCGGCGGCGTTGATGTGGCTTGGAGACATGCTGTTTACCTTGCTCATCGGAGAAAATGGCAAGGCTGAACGGCTGGCGCTGGCGAAGGTGGTAGATAACTACCGGTCGGCTGGTGGCAGCAGGGCGGTAACGGGGGTGATGTCCTGCGGCGCAGCGGGTTCGTCGCTGAAGCCGGCGGGCACCTTGCCGCGCAACTGCCAGGCAAAGGCGATGATTTCGGCAATGGTCAGGTACAGGGCTTCCGGGATGTGCTCGCCCAGCTCCAGGCGCGCCAGCAGGCGCACCAGCTCGGCGTTTTCGTAGATCGGCACCTCGTGTTCGCGGGCCAGGGCCAGGATGGCTTCGGCCAGCGCGTCGTCGCCCTTGGCGCTGAGGGTCGGGGCCTGTTGGCCATCATAGGTCAGGGCGATGGCCTGGCGTGTGTGCTTCTGAGTCATGCGTTTTCATCCACCCAGCGTTGTTCTACCCGTGTGCGCGGGCCTTGTGGCGGTGTGCCGGGGTGGCATTCCAGGTCGCCAACGTCCAGGCCGCGGGCCAGCAGGCGTTCACGCAGGGCACCGAGCTGGGTGTCGATGAGCCGGGCGGTTTGTTCGCGTTCTGCCCACAGTTGCCCGCTCAGGCGGCCCTGGCTCAGTTGTGCCTGCACCTGCAACGGGCCAAGGGGCGACAGGTCGAAGGCCAGTTCGATACGCCACAAGGCTTGCAGCGGGTCTTGCACGTCGTGCTGGCGGTCGGCCTGCTGTTGTGGCGTTTCCTCGCGCTGCAGCTTGACCTGCAACGGGATGAACTCCTGGCCGTGACGGATCGGCACTTCGGTTTGCCAGGTGGTCTGCAGGTTGCCGTTTTCCAGGGTACCGGTTTGTTGCAGGCTGCTCATGGCATGGCTTTGCAGGCGCGATACAGCCGCGGCGGCCAGGCGTAGCAATTGTTGCAGGTCGCCTTCGTCCTCCATGGCCTTGAGCAGGCGCGACGGCAGCGGGAATGCGCCCGGCTGCGGCTTGGGGCTGACCCGTTCGAGCATGCCCAGCGCGCTGCGGGCCAGGGCCGGCATGGTAACGGCCAGGCTGGCGGGCGCCAGGTTGGGCGCCCCGGGTACGCTTGCCGGCGTGATGGTGATCAGCCGCAGCAAGTGGGCCTTGAGGTCGGTGGCGACGCTGGCCGGGAAACCGCCCAGCAGTTTGGCTTCGAGAAAGGCACCGCTGTTGTTCAGGGCCTGCGCCACTGCCTTGGCATCACCCAGTTGCCGGGCTTCTGGCAGGCTCGCCAGCAGGCGTTCGGCGCTGGCTCGCAATTCGCCATCGGCGCCCGGGTCGCGGGCCACCTGTTGCAGGGCATTGAGCAGGCCGGGCAGCGAAGCCTGGCGGTTTTGCTGGGTCAGCAGCTGCTGGGCAATGCTGAGCTGGTCCTGGCGGCCGCTGAGCGGTACGAAACGCAACGACTGGTCGCCCTGCACCAGCGCGCTGAGCAGGCTGCCGACGGCCAGCGGTCGCGGGCTGTCCACGCTCAGGGTTGCGCCCGCCTGGGCACTGTTCAGCAGGCTGACCAGCGCCCGGTAGACGGCGGGCTGGCCGGGTGTTTGGGCCAGCGCCTGGTTGGTCAGGACCTTGCCCTGCAGCAGGGTGCCGACCGGCACCTTGCTGGTGTCCAGGCGGGTGAGGGTGGCGACCTGGCTGGCGCTGGCCTGCTGCAGCATGATCGCCAGGCGGTTGCTTTCGGTCTGGCTGACCGTGACCTGGCTACCTTGGGGCAGGGGCTGGCTGGCGCTGGCTTGCAGCTGGGTCTGAGTGCCGTTGGCCTGAATCAGTCGCAGTACCAGCTGGAAGTCCTGGCCCACCTGGCGTAACGACATGACCTCGGCCTGCGCGGTCTCGCCGGGGGCCATCAATCCGGGCTGCGGTTGCGTCAGGCGTAGCAGTTCGCCGGTCATGCCCGCCTTGAGAGCCTGGGGGCTGATCGCGGTTTGTGCGCCGAGACTATTGATTTCAGTCATGATTGTATACAACCTGTCGAACCCGCCCTCTTGGCAGCGCGGCGGTGCGTGTAATAATGCCGACCGTCCGTCGTTGCCAGTATAACGGCAGCGAGGGGGGCGACTTGAGACACAAGGGTTCTGGAGCGGTGTCGTCTGCTTCGCGGGCACGCCCGCTCCCACAGGGTTTTGCGCACCTATCGAGCACTGCGTAAAACCTTGTGGGAGCGGGTTTACCCGCGAAGCAGGCGACACCGCTCTGGAACCCTACAAAGATAAGGCGAAACCGTGACCCTTCACCTCCAAGCCGCGGGCCTGGCCTGCGAGCGCGACTGGCGCCTGCTGTTCGAGCATCTCGCTTTCGAGCTGCGGCCGGGCGACATGCTGCAGATCAGCGGCCCCAACGGCAGCGGCAAGACCAGCCTGCTGCGCCTGCTGGCCGGCTTGATGCAGCCGACGGCCGGGCAGATCCTGCTGGGCGGCAGGCCACTGGCCGAGCAGCGCCACGCCTTGGCCAGCATCCTGCTGTGGATCGGCCACGCCGCCGGCATCAAGGACCTGCTCACCGCTGAAGAGAACCTCACCTGGCTGTGCGCCCTGCACCAGCCGGCCAGCCGTGAGGCCATCTGGGCGGCACTGGCGGCCGTCGGCCTGCGTGGTTTCGAAGATGTGCCCTGCCACACCCTGTCCGCCGGCCAGCAGCGCCGCGTGGCCCTGGCCCGGCTGTATCTGGCCAGCCCGCCGCTGTGGATCCTCGACGAACCGTTCACCGCCCTCGACAGGCAAGGCGTGGCGCAGCTTGAAGCGCACCTGGCGGCCCACTGCGAGCAGGGCGGCACGGTGGTGCTGACCACCCACCACACGCTGGAACGCAAACCCTCCGGTTACCGTGAACTGAACCTGGGGCAATGGGCGGCATGAGCGTATTCATCCTGTTGTTGCGCCGCGAAGCGCGCCTGTTGTTCCGCCGCCCGGCCGAGCTGGCCAACCCGTTGGTGTTCTTCGCCATCGTGGTTGCCTTGTTCCCGCTGGCGGTCGGCCCGGAAAGCCAATTGTTGCAAACCTTGTCGCCGGGCCTGGTCTGGGTGGCGGCACTGTTGGCGGTGCTGCTGTCGCTGGACGGCCTGTTCCGCAGCGACTTCGAGGACGGCTCGCTGGAACAGTGGGTGCTGTCGCCGCATCCGTTGGCGTTGCTGGTGCTGGCCAAGGTGCTGGCGCACTGGATCTTTTCCGGGCTGGCGCTGGTATTGTTGGCGCCGCTGCTGGCGCTGATGCTGGGGCTGCCGAGCCATTGCCTGCCGGTGCTGCTTGGCTCGCTGCTGCTGGGCACACCGGTGTTGAGCCTGCTGGGCGCGGTGGGCGCGGCGCTGACAGTAGGTCTGAAGCGCGGCGGTTTGCTGCTGGCATTGCTGATTCTGCCGTTGTATATCCCTGTATTGATCCTGGGCAGTGGTGCGTTGCAAGCGGCGTTGCAGAATATGCCGGCAACCGGCCACCTGCTCTGGCTCGCCAGCCTGACGGCCCTGGCCGTGACCCTGGCACCCTTTGCGATAGCGGCCGGCCTGAAGATCAGCGTCGGCGAATAACGAGTCCCGGGCTTTCAAGCCCGGCCAATACCCTGGATGTACCCTGATGAAAATAAGCTGGACGTGGTTCCACAAGCTGGGCTCCCCCAAATGGTTCTATGCCATCAGCGGCCGCATGCTGCCGTGGCTTGCCGGCGCTGCCGCGCTCCTGCTGCTGGTCGGCATCACCTGGGGCCTGGCCTTCGCCCCCCAGGACTACCAGCAAGGCAACAGCTTCCGCATCATCTACATCCACGTGCCGGCGGCGATGCTGGCGCAATCCTGCTATGTGCTGCTGGCAGTGGCCGGGGTGGTGGGGCTGGTGTGGAAGATGAAACTGGCCGACGTCGCCTTGCAATGCGCCGCACCGATCGGTGCCTGGATGACCGCCGTGGCGCTGGTCACCGGGGCCATCTGGGGCAAGCCGACCTGGGGTAGCTGGTGGGTCTGGGATGCTCGCCTTACGTCCATGCTCATCCTGCTGTTCCTGTACTTCGGCATCATTGCGCTGGGCCAGGCAATCAGTAATCGTGACAGTGCAGCCAAGGCCTGCGCGGTACTGGCGATTGTCGGCGTGGTGAACATCCCGATCATCAAGTACTCGGTGGAGTGGTGGAACACCCTGCACCAGGGGGCCACCTTCACCCTCACGGAAAAACCGGCGATGCCCGCAGAAATGTGGCTGCCGCTGCTGTGCACGGCGCTGGGCTTCTACTGCTTCTTTGGCGCGGTGCTGTTGCTGCGCATGCGCCTTGAAGTGCTCAAGCGCGAGGCGCGTGCCAGCTGGGTCAAGGACGAAGTATTGAACAGCCTGGGGCGGAGGGGTGCACAATGAGTTTTGCCACCTTCGGTGACTTTCTCGCCATGGGCCACCATGGCCTGTACGTGTGGACGGCCTATGGCATCTGCCTGGCGGTGCTGGCGCTGAACGTCGCCACGCCCGTGCTGGCCCGCCGTCGCTACCTGCAAGATGAGGCGCGCCGTTTGCGCCGGGAGAACAACCAGTGAATCCGCAGCGCAAGAAACGCCTGTTGCTCATCGTCGGCCTGCTGGTCGGCGTCGGGGTTGCCGTCGGCTTTGCCTTGAGCGCATTGCAGCAGAACATCAACCTGTTCTACACCCCGACCCAGATCGCCAACGGCGAGGCGCCGCTGGACACCCGCATCCGCGCCGGCGGCATGGTCGAGAAAGGCTCGGTGCAGCGTTCGTCCGATTCGCTGGACGTGCGCTTCGTGGTCACCGACTTCAACAAGTCGGTACCGATTACCTACCGTGGCATCCTCCCCGACCTGTTCCGCGAAGGGCAGGGCATCGTCGCCCTTGGCAAGCTCAACGCCGACGGTGTGGTGGTGGCCGATGAAGTACTGGCCAAGCACGACGAGAAATACATGCCGCCCGAGGTCACCAAGGCCCTGAAGGAAAGCGGCCAGGCCGCCACCGGCGGGGAGGCCAAACCATGAACGCGGCACTGGTGATCCCCGAACTCGGCCAGCTGGCGATGATCCTGGCCATCTGCTTTGCCGCCGTGCAGGCCAGCGTGCCGCTGCTCGGTGCCTGGCGTGGCGACAGCCTGTGGATGAGCCTGGCACGGCCGGCGGCATGGGGGCAGTTCGCCTTCCTGGCCTTTGCCTTCGCCTGCCTCACCCATGCCTTCATGACCGACAACTTCTCGGTTGCCTATGTGGCCAGCAACTCCAACAGCGCCTTGCCCTGGTACTACAAGTTCAGCGCCGTGTGGGGCGCCCACGAAGGTTCGCTGTTGCTGTGGGCGCTGATCCTCGGCGGCTGGACCTTCGCCGTGTCGGTGTTCTCGCGGCAGTTGCCGCAGGTGATGCTGGCCCGCGTGCTGGCGGTAATGGGCATGATCAGCGTGGGCTTCCTGAGCTTCCTGATCATCACCTCCAACCCGTTCCAGCGCTTGCTGCCGCAGGTGCCGACCGATGGCCGTGACCTCAACCCGCTGCTGCAGGACTTTGGCCTGATCGTCCACCCGCCGATGCTGTACATGGGTTACGTCGGTTTCTCGGTGGCCTTCGCCTTCGCCATCGCCGCCTTGCTCGGCGGCCGCCTGGACGCCGCCTGGGCGCGCTGGTCGCGGCCCTGGACCATCGTTGCCTGGGCCTTCCTCGGCGTCGGCATTACCTTGGGCTCGTGGTGGGCCTACTATGAACTGGGCTGGGGCGGCTGGTGGTTCTGGGACCCGGTGGAAAACGCCTCGTTCATGCCTTGGCTGGTGGGCACGGCGCTGATCCACTCGCTTGCGGTGACCGAGAAGCGCGGGGTGTTCAAGAGCTGGACCGTGCT
The DNA here is from genome assembly GCF_001642705.1 of Pseudomonas sp. p21. NCBI lineage: Bacteria > Pseudomonadati > Pseudomonadota > Gammaproteobacteria > Pseudomonadales > Pseudomonadaceae > Pseudomonas > Pseudomonas sp. p21. The sequence goes on along the minus strand of NZ_LWBV01000003.1, from coordinate 527,774 downwards.
GCTGGCAATTGCCGCGTTCTCGCTGAGCCTGCTGGGTACCTTCCTGGTGCGTTCCGGTGTGCTGACCTCGGTGCACGCGTTTGCCGCCGACCCGTCGCGCGGTATTTTCATCCTGATCTTCCTGCTTTTTGTAGTCGGTGGTTCGCTCACCCTGTTCGCCCTGCGCGCACCGGTGGTCAAGAGCCAGGTCGGCTTTGCCCTGTGGTCGCGCGAGACACTGCTGCTGGCCAACAACCTGGTGCTGGTAGTGGCGGCCTCGATGATTCTGCTCGGCACCCTGTACCCGCTGGTGCTCGATGCACTGACCGGGGCCAAGCTGTCGGTCGGCCCACCGTATTTCGATGCCTTGTTCCTGCCGCTGATGGCGCTGCTGATGGTGGTGCTGGGCGTGGGCGTGGTGGTGCGCTGGAAAGACACCCCCGGCAAATGGCTGGCCAGCATGATGACCCCGGTGCTGCTTGGCAGTGCCATCCTTGCGCCGGTGGCGGGCTTTATCGTCGACGACTTCGACTGGCCGACCCTGACCGCCTTCGCCCTGGCCGCCTGGGTGGTGCTTGGCGGGTTGCGCGACATTCTCGACAAGACCCGCCACAAAGGCCTGCTCAAGGGCCTGCCCGGCCTTGGCCGCAGCTACTGGGGCATGCAGCTGGCGCACCTGGGCCTGGCGGTGTGCGCGCTGGGCGTGGTGTTGTCGAGCAACAACAGTGCCGAACGCGACCTGCGCATGGCACCGGGCGAGAGCGTGGAGCTGGGCGGCTACCACTTCCTGTTCCAGGGGGCGAGGCACTTCGAAGGGCCGAACTTCATTTCCGACAAGGGCACCGTGGTGGTCAGCCGCGATGGCCGTGAAGTGACCACCCTGCACCCGGAGAAGCGCCTGTACACCGTGCAGCAGTCGATGATGACCGAAGCCGGCATTGACGCCGGCTTTACCCGCGACCTCTACGTCGCCCTCGGCGAACCGCTGGAGAACGGTGCCTGGGCGGTGCGCGTGCATATCAAGCCTTACGTCCGCTGGATCTGGCTGGGTGGTCTGCTGACCGGCCTGGGCGGGTTGCTGGCGGCCCTCGACCGGCGTTATCGCGTCAAGGTCAAGACCCGGGTGCGTGATGCCCTGGGCGTGTCTGGAGCAGCTGCATGAAGCGTTGGATCATGGTAGTCCCCCTGGCGGTATTCCTGCTGGTGGCGGTGTTCCTCTACAAGGGGCTGTTCCTCAAGCCCGACGAGCTGCCCTCGGCAATGATCGGCAAGCCTTTCCCGGCGTTTTCCCTGGCCTCGACCCAGGGCGACCGTACCCTGACCGAGGCCGACCTGCAGGGCCGCCCGGCGCTGGTCAACGTGTGGGCCACCTGGTGCCCGTCGTGCAAGGTCGAGCACCCGTACCTGAACCAGCTGGCCCAGCAAGGCGTGGTGATCCACGGCGTCAACTACAAGGACGACAATGCAGCGGCCCTGAAGTGGCTGGCAGAGTTCCACAACCCCTACCAGCTGGACATTCGTGACGAGCAGGGCAGCCTGGGCCTGGACCTGGGCGTTTATGGCGCGCCGGAAACCTTCCTGATCGATGCCAAGGGCATCATCCGCTACAAGCACGTGGGCGTGGTCGATGCCACAGTCTGGCGTGAGCAGTTGGCGCCGCTGTACCAGGGGCTGGTCGACGAGGCCAAGCCATGAAGCGGGGGTTGGCAGCTGCCGTACTGGGGCTCTTCATGGGGTTGAGCCTGGCTGGCGTGGCCAAGGCGGCCATCGACACCTACCAGTTCCGCGACGATGCCGAGCGTGAGCGCTACCAGCAACTGACCAAGGAACTGCGTTGCCCCAAGTGCCAGAATCAGGATATCGCCGACTCCAACGCGCCGATTGCCGCCGACCTGCGTCGGGAAATCTTCCGCATGCTCGGCGAGGGCAAGAGCAACCAGCAGATCGTCGACTTCATGGTTGACCGCTATGGCGACTTCGTGCGCTACAAGCCGGCGCTCAGCGGGCGCACCTGGCTGCTGTGGTTCGGCCCGGGGATTTTGCTGGCCGGAGGTTTCGTGGTGCTGGCGCTGATCGTGCGCCGGCGCCGCAGTGCGGCCGTGCAGGGCGCCAATGAGTTGTCCGCCGAAGAACGCGAGCGTCTCGCCAATCTGCTGGAAAAAGAACAGACCCATGATTGAATTCTGGCTTAGCGCGGGCCTGCTGCTGCTCGCTGCCCTCAGCTTCCTGCTGATCCCGATCCTGCGTGGCCGTAGCCGCCAGCTGGAAGAAGACCGCACCGCCCTGAACGTGGCCCTGTACCAGGAACGCGTCGCCGAACTGGCTGCCCAGCAGGCCGCTGGCGTGCTCGACGAGGCGCAGATGGCCAAGGGCCGTGACGAGGCCGCCCGTGAGCTGCTGGCTGATACCGAAGGTGCCGAGCCCCCGCGCCAGGGCCACCTGGGCAAGGCCCTGCCGTTGCTGGCGGCGCTGCTGGTGCCGCTGCTGGCATTGGGGCTTTACCTGCATTTTGGCGCGGCCGACAAGGTGGAACTGACCCAGGAGTTTGCCGAGGCGCCCAAGTCGATGGAAGAAATGACTGCTCGCCTTGAACGGGTAGTGCAGGCCCAGCCGGATTCGGCCGAGGCCGTGTACTTCTTGGGCCGCGCCTATATGGCCGAGCAGCGCCCCGCCGATGCTGCGCGTACCTTCGAGCGCGCCGTAGCCCTGGCCGGTCGTCAGCCCGAATTGCTTGGGCAGTGGGCACAGGCGCTGTACTTCGCCGCTGACAAGCAGTGGAGCCCGCAGTTGCAGGCGCTGACTGACGAGGCGCTGAAAGCCGACCCCAACGAAGTGACCAGCCTCGGCCTGCGTGGTATCGCCGCCTTCGAGGGCGAGCGTTACCAGGAAGCCATCGATTACTGGAAGCGCCTGCTGGCGCAGTTGCCGGAAGGCGATGCGTCGCGTGCGGCGTTGCAGGGCGGCATCGACCGTGCTGCCGAGCGCCTGGGTGGTTCGCCAGGGCAGGCTACGGCGCCGGTGGCGGCTCGCTTGAAGGTGCGCGTGGCGCTGGCGGCGGCGCTGAAGGACAAGGTCAAGCCGGACGACACGGTGTTCATTTTCGCCCGCGCCAGCAATGGCCCGCCCATGCCACTGGCGGCCAAACGGGTGACCGTGGCGCAGTTGCCGATCGAGGTGGAATTGTCCGACGCTGACGCCATGATGCCGCAGATGAAACTGTCGGACTTTGCCGAAGTCCAACTCGTTGCACGTGTATCACGCGCTGGCCAGCCAACCCATGGCGAGTGGATTGGCCAGGGCACACCACTGCCCAGCGCCACCCAGGCCATTCAGCACCTGACCATCGACAGCCCCGACCCGTAAGAGAGCAATACCATGCACAGCATCGTCCGCCTGACCCTGATCACCCTGGCCCTGGGTTTGTCTGCGTGTACGGTGCATGAGCCGTACGAGCAGCCCGAACCACCGATCGAACGCCTGCCACCGCAACAGGAACCGGCGGTCAAGCCCTTGCCTGGCAGGCAGCCGGCCCCGAGCAAGCCTGCGGCTACCCCCAAGCCGATGCCACGCACCTCGGCCAGCTTTGCGCCGCCACCGGGCGGGGCGAGCCATTGGGACCCGAAGCTGGGCGTGTATGTGCTGGAGAAGAAGCCCAATACCTTCTACCGCCAGCGGACCTACTACCGCTTCGACAACGGCTGGAGCTGGTCGCTGAGCCCGGATGGGCCGTGGCAGGAAACTGACAGTAGCGGTGTACCCGGTGGCCTGGGGCGTGCGTTCGCCCAATAACTGCAACGGTGCTTTTGCTTTAGCTTTTGCTTCTAAGCGCGCGATAGTTCAGGCGCCGCCGATTGCGACTTCAGGAGGCCGAGCGAAGGGCTTGCGGAGGGAGGTGACGGGCATGGATGCCCGTCAAGCGCTGAGGCCCCATGGATGGGGCCTGCAGCGCGTACTCCCGGGAGCAAGCCCGTAGCGAGGGGACCCCGTAGCGCAGCGGAGGGGCCGGATGATAGGAGCCAGCGTTTTTTGGTTACTTTTTGTCGCGTTTGACAAAAAGTGACCCGCCGTAAGGGCGGAAAGGTGACTTGGCGCCACCCGCTTGAATGAATGTCTACTCGATGTGAATGCCCACATCCAAAAAGCCAAAAAGCTTAAGCGACGGTTTTGATATAGCGAACAGTCCATTTACGATGGCGACGCTTACTCACCTTTTCGCCCTTACGGCGAGTCACTTTTTGCCAAACGCGGCAAAAAGTAACCAAAAAACGCTGCGCTCCCATCATCCGGCCCCTACGCTGCGCTCCGGGGTCCCCTCGCGCCGGTCTTGCTCCCGGGAGTACGCGCTGCAGGCCCCATCCATGGGGCCTCAGCGCTTGACGGGCATCCATGCCCGTCACCTCCCTCCGCAAGACCTCTGCTCGGCCTCCTGAAGTCGCGAAGATCAAGATCAAGATCAAGATCAAGATCAAGATCAAGATCAAGATCAAGATCAAGATCAAGATCAAGATCAAGATCAAGAGCATGCGCGGAGCTAAGCAGAACAGTGCAGTTTCACCTCGTTATTTCGGTTGACTGTACTGGCCAGTGACTCCGCATAATGCCCCTTCAAGAAAAGGAGGTGGCATGCACAAGACTGTCCTGGTGCTGGTGGAAACCGTCGACGATTACCTGCCCCTGCTGGAGCAGGCCGGCTACCGCTTGATCCGTGCCCCCTCGCCGCAACTGCGGGCCGAGGCCATCCAGCGCCATGCCCATGAAATCGAGGCCGTGCTCACCCGCGGCCCGCTGGGCCTGACTGGCGGCGAAATCGACGCTCTGCCCAAACTGCAGATCATCTGCGTGATCGGTGCCGGCTACGAGCAGGTCGACCTGGCCGCCGCCGCTGCGCGCGGCATCACCGTCACCAACGGCGCCGGGGCCAATGCCGACGCGGTCGCCGACCACACCCTTGCCCTGCTGCTGGCGCTGTTGCGCGACATTCCCCGCGCCGATGCCAGTACCCGCCGGGGCGAATGGAACCGGGTGATCAGCCCCTCGGTGAGTGGCAAGCGCCTGGGCATTCTCGGCCTTGGTGCGGTGGGGCTGGCAATCGCCAGGCGCGCCCATCTGGGCTTCGCGATGCCCGTCAGCTACCACAGCCGCACACCGCGCCAGGATGTGCCCTACACCTGGTACGACAGCCCGCTGCACCTGGCCGATGCCGTTGACATCCTGGTGGTGGCCACCCCCGGCGGTGCCAACACTCGCCACCTGGTCGATACCCAAGTGCTCGAGGCACTGGGGGCCGAGGGCTACCTGGTGAATATCGCCCGTGCCAGCGTGGTCGACACCCAGGCCCTGGTGACCGCGCTGCAGCACGGCCGGCTGGCGGGTGCGGCACTGGATGTGTTCGATGACGAGCCGGCTGTGCCCGATGCCCTCAAGGCGCTCGGCAACACCGTCCTCACGCCCCATGCGGCCGGCCAGTCGCCGGAGGCAGCGCGCGACACGGTGGCCCTGGTGCTGCGCAACCTGCAGGCGTTCTTTGCCGGTGAAGCCGTGTTGACCCCGGTACGCCAATAACCCTTTTTCATACATTTGCCTGGCCGCGACCGGGCAACAAGGAGTGTGTGCATGCAACTCGATATCTTCCAGGTCGATGCGTTTTCCACCGAACCGTTCGGGGGCAACCCGGCGGCAGTGATCCCGCTGCAAAGCTGGCTGCCGGACGATGTGCTGCAGCGCATCGCCGAAGAGAACAACCTGTCGGAAACCGCCTACTTCGTGCGCAACGGCGAAACCTTCGACCTGCGCTGGTTCACCCCGACCGTGGAAGTCGACCTGTGCGGCCATGCCACCCTGGCCTCGGCCTATGTGCTGTTCGAACAACTGGGCGAGCAGGCGCAGGTACTGCGCTTCAATACCCGCAGTGGCGAGCTGCGTGTCAGCCGCAATGCCGACGGGCTGCTGGCCATGGACTTCCCGGCCAAGCAGCCGGTCGCCGTGGACATCCCGCCGGGCCTGTTGCAGGCGCTGGGCCTTGGCCAGGCACAGGCGCTGTACCGCAGTGACGACTATGTGGTAGTGATCGATGACGCCCTGTTGCTCGACACCCTGAAACCGGACTTCATTGCGCTGTCGGCCTTCGACGTGCGCGGTATCGCCGTGACGGCGGCAGGCGGTGGCTTTGATTTCGTCACCCGCTGGTTCGGCCCGCGGGTTGGCGTGAACGAAGACCCGGTGACCGGCTCGGCGCACACCTCGCTGGCGCCGGTATGGGCCGAGCGCCTGGGTAAAAACGCGCTGCGCTGCGAGCAGGGTGGGGCGCGCAAAGGGCAGTTGCAGTGCGAAGTGCCGGGTAATGGCCGGGTGATCATCAGCGGGCGGGCGGCGTTGTACCTGCGCGGTACGGTGTACATCTGACCCCGGGTAACTGTCTTGTGCTGCCTGTGCCGGCGATGAAGCCGGTACAGGCATCTATACTTGCTGGCCCATCTACCGCTCAAGGAGCCAGCCATGGCCCTGGAAAAACAAGGCACCTGCCTGTGTGGCGCCACCCGGCTCAAGGTCACCGTCGACAACACCCATATCAGCGCCTGCCATTGCAGCATGTGCCGCAAATGGACCGGCGGCCCTTTGCTGGTGGTGCACTGCAGCAAGCCACCCGTGATAGAAGGGCGGGCCCCCAGCGTGTACGACTCCTCCGAGTGGGCTCAGCGCGGCTTCTGCGGCCAGTGCGGTACGCACCTGTATTACCGGCTCAAGGCCAATGACTTCCATGCCGTGCCGGTCGGCCTGCTCGACGGCGACCAGGAGTGGGACTTCGACCTGCAGATTTTCGTCGAGCAGAAACCGGCCTGGTACTGTTTCGCCAACCAGACCAAGGAACTGACCGGCCAGGAAGCCTTCGAGCAACTCGGCTGACGTGCACACGAACTTGCCAAATCGGTGCATTCCTGAGAAAAGGGCGGCTTTGTTTCCAGTGTTGGAGTATGCCCCGTGAGCCAAGAACTGCAGATCATCGACCTTGTGGAGGGGGATGGCAAAGCCGCCGTGAAAGGCGCCCTGATCACCACCCAGTACACCGGCTGGCTGGCCGACGGCAGCGAGTTCGACTCGTCCTGGTCACGTGGCAAGCCGTTCCAGTGCGTGATCGGCACTGGCCGGGTGATCAAGGGCTGGGACCAGGGCTTGATGGGCATGCGCGTGGGCGGCAAGCGCAAGCTGCTGGTACCTGCGCATCTGGGCTATGGCGAACGCAGCGTCGGGGCGATTCCGCCGAATTCGGATTTGACCTTCGAGATCGAATTGCTGGAAGTGCTGACGCGGGACGATTGAGTGGCCTATTGCAACCCGATGTTCTTGCGCCCTACACAATTCAGCAACACCCATCCTCTAACGTAAGCCTTGCCTAGGGAACGGCATCCACCTCCAGGGAGGAACCAAACGGGTTCAGGGCACTCTCACCCTCACTCGTTGCCAAGGACGGCATTCACTACAAGGATGCCCCGCAGTGCTGTTGGCGGGGTGATGTGGCGGGTCACCCCGATTTTTCTGCCACACGAGCCTGTCTTGATGAAGTTGCCAACATTCTTCCGCCGTCGTCGTCACTGGTTGCTGAGCCTGGTACTGACTGCCCTCGCCGTACCGCTGGCGCTGGAGGCTGTCGAAAGCCGGGCGCAACCGGTGGATGGCACCCAGACCCTGGTGTTCCTGCGCCACGCCGAGAAGCCGGGCGAAGGGTTGGGGCAGTTGAACTGCCAGGGCCTCAACCGTGCGCTGGACCTGGCTACCGTTCTGCCCGAGCGCTTCGGCAAGGCCGACTACGTGTTCGCTGCCAACCCCTCACGGCATGTCGAGGAAGGCAGCAAGGACGAAAGCTACAGCTATATTCGCCCGCTGATGACCATCAGCCCCAGCGCCATTCGCCTGGGCTTGCCGGTAAACATTGACTACGGCGCCAACGACACTGACGAACTGGCCGAAGAGTTGCTGCGCGACAAGTACCGTAATGCGACCGTGTACACCGCGTGGTCGCACGGCTACCTCCCCGACCTGATCAATGCCGTGGCTGGCAAGGCCCTGGGGGAAGAGCGGGTGATCACCCAGGACTGGAGCGGCGACGACTTCGATACCCTCTACGTGCTGACCCTGACCTGGCACGACGGCAAGGCCAGCCTGCTCAGCCGCAACGTGCGTCAGGGCCTGAATGATGGTGCGCATAGCTGCCCGACCTGATCCGCTGGTACTGCTCTGCCAGGAAGCCTGAATAATGATGCTTCGGCAGGGCCGGCCTCTTCGCGGGTAAACCCGCTCCCACAAGTACTGCACAGGCCCTGAGAGCAATGCGGTCCCTGTGGGAGCGGGTTTACCCGCGAAGAGGCCAGGTCAGGCGAAAGATGCCTAACGCCCGAACCGCATCGGCCAACCCAGCACTTTCTTCGCCCGTGGCGTGGCATAGGTACGTACCTTGGAGGTACTCAAGCCCATGCGCACCAGCGATTCGGCAATGGTCACCGCCGCGCTCACACCATCCACCACCGGCACGCCTGTGCGTTGGCGGATCTGCTCGTCCAGCCCGGCCATGCCGCCGCAACCCAGGCAGATCACCTCGGCCTTGTCCTCACGCACGGCGCGTTCCGCCTGCTCGACAATCGCCTCCACGGCGCGCTGCGGGTCGGCCTCCAGCTCCAGCACCGCCAGCCCGCTGGCCCGTACCGATGCGCAGCGCTCATACAGGCCGGAGAGCTTCAGGCGGTCTTCGATCAGCGGCACGGTGCGGTCCAGGGTGGTCACCACCGAGTAGGCATGGCCCAGGTACATCGCCGTGCTGGCGGCGGCATCGGTAATGTCCACCACTGGCACGTTCAGCAGTTCCTGCAGGCCTTCGCGGCCGTGTTCGCCGTAACCCGCCTGTATCACGGCGTCGTAAGGGCCTTCGTAGGCCAGCACCCGGTCCATCACGGCGATGGCGGCCAGGTAACTTTCGAAGTTGCCTTCCACCGACTCGGCACCGAACCACGGGGTGAGGCCGATGATTTCGGTACTGGGCGCGGCCACCGTACGGGCCTGTTCGGCAATGGCTTCGGTGATGGCTTCGGTGGTGTTGACGTTAGCGATCAGAATACGCATGGGCGGTCCTCCCTGATTAATGGCTGCTGTGATCAACGGCGATGCATTCGCCGCTGACGTCGTGGTATTGGCGTTTGCGTGGCGCGATCAGCAGGTACAGGGCGGCGGCGATGCCGGCACCGATCAGCCAGGAGAATGGCGCCACGCTGTGGAAGTTGGGTACCAGAGCCAGGACGATGGCCAGCAGCGCGGCCGGCACGAAGGCGGCCACGGCGCGCAGGTTGATGCCCTTGGTGTAGTGGTAGGCGCCGGCCGGGTCTTCGCTGTACAGCTGCGGCACGTTGATGCAGCCTTTGCGCAGCAACCAGTAGTCGGACATGATCACCCCGTACAGCGGGCCGAGCAGGGCACCCAGGCCGGACAGGAAATACACGATCACCAGCGGGCTGTTGTACAGGTTCCACGGCAGGATCAGCACCGCCAGGGTGGCGCTGATCAGCCCGGCGCGGCGGAAGTTCAGGTGGCGTGGTGCCAGGTTGCTGAGGACGAAGGCCGGTGCGACGAAGTTGGCCATGATGTTCACCGCCACGGTGACGATCAGGAAGGCCAGGCAGCCAAGGACCAGGAACGCTGTGCTGGGGATGGCGGCGACGATCTGGGTCGGGCTGTCGATGATCTGGCCGTTGATCCGGAACTGCGCGCCGCACAGCACCACGGTGATCATGGCGAACACCAGGATGTTCACCGGCAGGCCCCAGAAGTTGCCGACGCGGATGGTCTTGCGGCATGGCGAGGAGCGGGCGAAGTCACAGAAGTTCAGCACCAGGGTGCCGTAGATCGCCAGCCACAGTGCGCCGCCGGCAAAGATGTTGCGCCACATCTCGGAGCCGGTCAGCGGTTCGGCCACCGACCAGGCGATGCGGGCGTCGGCCTTGAAGTACATGAACACCGCCAGGGCGGCGACGGTCAGCAAAATCACCGGGCCGGCGAAGGCCTCGTAGCGGCGCACCATCTCCATGCCGTAGGCCAGGATCACCAGTTGCACCAGCCAGATCGACACGAAGCACACCCAGCCCAGGCTCGACAGGCCGAGGATGCTGTCATGGTCGTAGGCTGCCATTTGCGGCCATACGGCAGTGAGCAGGACACGCAGCACCACCGAAGCCAGGTAAGTCTGGATGCCGAACCAGGCGATGGCGATGACCGCGCGGATCAGCGCCGGGATCTGCGCGCCGTGGATACCGAAGGCGATGCGGCTGATGACCGGGAACGGCACGCCGGTCTTCTGGCCCATGTAGCCGGACAGGTTCATGAAGAAGTACACCAGCGCCGCGCCGATGGCCAGCGACAGCAGAATCTGCCAGCCACCCAGGCCGAGGGCGAACAAGCCCATGGCGAACGAGTAGTTGGCGATGTTGTGCACATCGTTGGTCCACAGCGCGAAGATGCTGTAGCCACCCCAGCGACGGCCTTCGACGCGCGTCGGGGCAAGGTCGCGGTTATGCAGGCGCGGGCTCAGGGCAAGTTCTGGCTGGCTGCCGGCAAGAGGGGAGGCGGGGTGGGTGCTTGCGACGGATAGTTCAGGGGCAAGGTTGAGGCTGGTACTCATTCCGGCGGGCTCCTGATGCACGTGGACTGCGATGAGCGGGCATGCGCACGGGCTCGCCATCTCGTCGGTGCAGCGTTGGCATCTCAGGGTTCTGGGCGCGGCGGCCGATGTTGGGTCGGCGTCGCGGGTTCTTGTGTACTTATGTTTTGATTGGTTTGTATACAAAACACGAACACACAAAAGCGAGTTCCATGCCAAGGGAAAAGCAACTTTCAGCTGGTCATAATTTCTAATCTATCTATTTGAAATATAAGTTAATGAAATAAATGGAATATAAGTTGACCAAGTGAACAGATTTAAATTCTTCGCGGGCTTATTAGTTGATCGATTGGTCAAAATTAGTTGCGGGAAGTGTGTAACGTATTGGGGCGCTATTTTGAAAAGTGCACACAAAAATGGCACCTATGGTGACATTCTTGTGTACAAAAATTAGTCAGCTTTTCCCTGTGGCGGCCTCTTCGCGGGCGCGCCCGCACCCACAGGGACCGCACAGCATCCTGGACTGTGGAGATCCTGTGGGAGCGGGCGTGCCCGCGAAGAGGCCAGAACAGGAGGAAATCAGTCCATCGGCGGCAACCGCCGCTTCACCGGGGTCTTCTTGATGATGGCGGTATTGGTCTCGGCCACCGTATAGAGGCGGTCGAGCAGGGTGTCCAGTTGCTCCATCGAGCGTACATGCAGGCGGGCAATGAAGCAGTCTTCGCCAATAACCTTGTCGCACTCGGTGAACTCGGGAATGGCGATGATCTGCCGCTCCACTTCCTGCAACTGCCCGGGTAGCGGGCGGATGCGCACGATGGCCTGCAGTTGGTAGCCAAAGGCTCGCGGGTCGATCTCTACGGTGTAACCGCGCAACACGCCGCGCTCCTCCAGGCGGCGCAGGCGTTCGCTGACGCTGGGCGCCGACAGCCCGCTGATTTGCGCCAGGGCCTTGAGCGAGCGGCGCGAGTCTTCCATCAGCGCGTTGATCAGCAGTTGGTCGATGGCATCGGTCATGGTCACCTCGATAAGGTTATTCGCGGGATTTACCTTGATAGTAAAGGCAAGCATGCCGATCTTCCTTCGTTATCCGCTGGAAGGCCGACCAGCAACCTTTGCATACTGTGTCCATCGTCAACAGGAGGTGTGAGATGGACAGTTCATTGCGTCGTGGCTCGGTGGAAATGGTTGCCGCCATGCTGATTTCCGGGACCATCGGCTGGTTCGTGCTGGTGTCCGGCCAGCCGGTGCTCGAGGTGGTGTTCTGGCGCTGCGTGTTCGGCGCCGTGACCTTGCTGGCGATCTGCGCAGGGTTCGGCTTCCTGCGGTCGGGCGTAATCAGCCGCACGGCGTTTCTGCTGGCGATCGTCAGTGGTGTAGCCATCGTCGGCAATTGGGTGCTGCTGTTCGCCTCCTACTCGCGGGCGTCGATTGCCATCGGCACTGCGGTGTACAACGTGCAGCCGTTCATGCTGGTGGGGCTGGCGGCAGTGTTCCTGGGCGAGAAGATCACCCTGGCCAAAGTCACCTGGCTGAGCGTGGCGTTCCTCGGCATGCTGGCCATCGTCAGTGCCCATGGCGCGGGGCAGGCTGGCGGTGAGGACTATCTGATGGGCATTGCGCTGGCGCTGGGGGCGGCCTTCCTGTACGCCATTGCGGCGTTGATCATCAAGCGCCTGAGTGGCACGCCGCCGCACCTGATCGCGCTGATCCAGGTGGCCACGGGTGTGCTGTTGCTGGCGCCTTGGGTGAAGCTGGGCGGGTTGCCGGGTGAAGTGCCGGCGCTGGCCAGCCTGGTGACCTTGGGCATGGTGCACACCGGCTTGATGTATGTGTTGCTGTACAGCGCCATTCAGCGTTTGCCCACAGCGTTGACCGGGGCGCTGTCGTTCATCTACCCGATTGCGGCGATTCTGGTGGACTGGGTGGCGTTCGGGCATCGGCTGGCGCCGCTGCAGTGGCTGGGGGTGGCGTTGATCCTGTTGGCGGCAGCGGGGATGCAGCAGGGGTGGTGGTTCCGGCCAGCGCGGGTTGTGGCCGAGGAATGAGGTGGTCTTGCCGGCCTTTTCGCGGGTAAACCCGCTCCCACAGGTGCTGCACATGCTTCGGGCCTGTGGTGATCCTGTGGGAGCGGGTTTACCCGCGAAAGGGCTCGCAAGGTAGAATGCCGCTTTTGCCTGCCTGCGACCCATGATGACTTCGCCGATCCAGACTCTGGAGCAACACCTGCTCGCCGCCCTCGACCCTGCCCCGCAGGAAACCCGCCGCCTGTTCCACGGCCGTGGTCGCTGCTGGGCGGGCCTGGAGCAGGTCACTGTCGACTGGTTGCAAGGGGTGCTGTCGGTCGCCTTGTTCCGCGAGCCGCCTGAAGGCCAGCTGGCCGAACTGGAAGCCATGCTGCGCACGCTCGCCGAGCGCCCGCAGTGGGCTGGCCAGGCCATCCTTGTCCAGCATCGCTACCTGCCCGACAGCCCGGGCCGGTGGCTGCTGGGCGAGCCGTGCCAGCAGCGCGAGGTGGTCGAGGATGGCCTTACCTACCTGCTGGACCTGGGTGTGCGGCAGAACAATGGCCTGTTCCTCGACATGCGCTATGGCCGGCGCTGGGTGCGCGAGCAGGCGGCAGGCAAGCGCGTGCTGAACCTGTTCGCCTACACCTGCGGTTTCTCGGTGGCGGCGATTGCCGGTGGCGCCGAGCAGGTGGTGAATCTGGACATGGCCAAGTCGGCGTTGTCCCGGGGCCGCGACAACCACCGCCTGAATGGCCACGATGCGTCGCGGGTGGCGTACCTGGGGCACGAGCTGTTCAAGTCGTGGGGCAAGGTGCGCAAGTACGGGCCTTACGACCTGATCATCATCGACCCGCCGACCTTCCAGCGCGGTAGCTTTGTGCTGACCCAGGATTACGCGAAGATCCTGCGGCGCTTGCCGGAGCTGTTGAGTGAGGGTGGGACGGTGCTGGCGTGCGTGAACGACCCGGGCATCGGGCCGGAGTTCCTGATCGAGGGGATGGCGGAGCAGGCGCCGGCGCTGGCGTTTGTCGAGCGGCTGGAGAACCCGCCGGAGTTTCCTGACGTGGACCTGGCGGGGGGATTGAAGGCCCTGGTATTCCGCCAGGTTTGAAGTTGCCCTTGCCGGCCTCTTCGCGGGTAAACCCGCTCCCACAGGAATCATGCACAGTTCAGGCCTGTGGTAATCCTGTGGGAGCGGGCGTGCCCGCCAAGGGGCCGGACCTGCTTACATCAATTACTGACCGGTATAGATCTGGTCAAACACCCCACCATCATTGAAGTGGGTCTTCTGCACGGTGCGCCAGTCACCAAAGGTCTTCTCCACCGACAGGAAGTCCACTTTCGGGAAACGGTCGGTGTACTTGGCCAGTACTGTCGCATCGCGCGGGCGCAGGTAGTTCTGTGCGGCGATTTCCTGGGCGGCTGGCGACCACAGGTACTTAAGGTATTCTTCGGCCGCGGCCTGGGTGCCTTTCTTCGCCACCACCTTGTCGACCACGCTGACCGGCGGCTCGGCTTCGGCCGACACGCTCGGGTAGACCACTTCGAACTGGTCGCGGCCGAACTCGCGGGCGATCATCTCGGCTTCGTTCTCGAAGGTCACCAGCACGTCGCCGATCTGGTTGGTCATGAACGTAGTGGTGGCGGCACGGCCACCGGTGTCCAGCACCGGCGCCTGCTTGAACAGCTTGCCGACGAAGTCCTTGGCTTTGTTTTCATCACCGCCTTGCTTGAGCACATAGCCCCAGGCCGACAGGTAGGTGTAGCGACCGTTACCCGAGGTCTTGGGGTTGGGCACGATTACCTGTACGCCGTCCTTGAGCAGGTCGGGCCAGTCTTTCAGCGCCTTGGGGTTACCCTTGCGCACGATGAACACAGTGGCCGAGGTGAACGGCGCGCTGTTGTTCGGCAGGCGGCTTACCCAGTTGTCCGGCACCAGCTTGCCGTTGTCGGCCAGGGCGTTGATGTCGGTGGCCATGTTCATGGTGATGACATCTGCCGGCAGGCCATCGATCACCGCTCGCGCCTGCTTGCTCGAACCGCCGAAGGACATCTGCACGTTGACCTTCTCGTTGTGCTCGGCTTCCCAGTGCTTCTGGAAGGCCGGGTTGTAGTCCTTGTAGAAGTCGCGCATCACGTCGTAGGACACGTTCAGCAGGGTGGGGGCAGCCTGGGCGAAATTGCCCAGGGCAAGGCCTGCTGCGAGCAGCGAGGCGGTGAAGAGTTTTTTCACGTTGCTTCCTTGTTATCGAGAAGGTGTTGGCAGTTTGCCTGCGACTATAGCGGGTGGGTTTGTAGGGGTTAAAGAACAAAAAACACTTTGGTTATGCCACTGCCAGTGCCGGCCTCTTCGCGGGTTTACCCGCGAAAGGGCCGGTCCGGGCAACATCATTGCTTGGGAAACAGCACATTCCCACATCGGGAACAGAACGCCGCGCCATGCTCATGGCTCTTCTTGCTGCAGGTCGGGCAATCATGCTGCAGCTGTTCCCCGCGCATGGCGTTGGCCAGCTCGGCGGTAAAGATCCCGGTTGGCACGGCAATGATCGAATAACCGGTAATCATCACCAGCGATGACAGCACCTGCCCCAGCGGTGTCTTCGGCACGATGTCGCCAAAGCCCACGGTGGTGAGGGTAACGATGGCCCAGTAGATGCCCTTGGGGATGCTGGTAAAGCCATGCTCAGGCCCCTCGATCACATACATCAAGGTGCCGAACACCGTCACCAGGGTCGATACCGTCACCAGGAACACGATGATCTTCTGTTTGCTGCCGCGCAGCGCCTCCATCAGGTAATGGGCCTGTTTGAGGTATGGGCTGAGCTTGAGCACACGGAAAATCCGCAGCATCCGTATCACGCGGATGATCAGCAGGTACTGGGCGTCGCTGTAGTACAGCGCGATGATTCCCGGCACGATAGCCAGCAAATCCACCAGGCCATAGAAGCTGAAGGCGTAGCGCAGCGGCTTGGGCGAGCAGTACAGGCGGGTGAGGTACTCGGCCAGGAAGATCGCGGTAAAGCCTACACTCGATGCCGGCCAGCAGGCCGGCATAGCCCTGATGCACTTCGTCGATGCTGTCGAGGATGACGGTGACCAGGCTGGCCAGGATGATCAGCAGGAGGATCTTGTCGAAGCGTCTTCCAGCCACGGTATCGGTCTGGAAGACGATGATGTAGAGCTGCTCGCGCAGGCTCGCAGGGTTGTTCATTGGCTCGTTCCACAAAAGCGATGGGCTGAGCCTAGGGGCTGTATTTCAGCTGTGCAAGCGGCTGGCGTCGCGCTGCCTGGGTTGGGCCAGGTGGTTGCCCAGGTGCATCAGCCAGCAGGCGGCGACGAAGGGCGCGGTCAGGCCGGGCACCGGTAGCAGCTTGAACAGTGGTTGCAGCAGCAGGGCCAGGGCGATGGCCAGCAGCGTCAGCCTCGGCTTTTCACCTTGCCTGCTGAACGCCAGCGCCGCCAGTGCTGCGTTGAAGCCATACAGGCCCAGCCAGGCAGCTTGCGCCTGGTCGGCAAGCAGTGCCACGCCGCCGCCGATGGCCGAACCGATCACTGCCCACATTGCGGCATAAGGGTTGGCGATGAACATGCCGCCGATGATCAGCAAACCGGCCAGGGGCTGGTCGAGCAGGAAGATCTGGCCCACGCCACGCGCCAGGGCATACAGCGGGTCGGCTTCGACGAAGCCGCTGGGCGAGGGGCTGGCGATCAGCAGGGTGGCCCAGCCCAGCAGCACGAAGGGTGCGGTGTAGGCGACCAGCAGCTTGCCGCCGTGCTTGCGCCATTGGTGGGTGATGATGCTGGACAGGCCGCCGGCGGCGATGATCAGTGGCGGCAGGATGGCCGACCAGGGCAGCACGGCGCTGATCAGGATACCGATCAGCACGCCGTTGTAGCAGTACAGCCCGGCCTGGCGGTCGGCACGGTCGTAGCTGCGTGCCTGGGCGGTGAGCAGGCCGGCCAGGGCGCCTAGCAGGGCGCCGCCGACCAGGTTGGGCGCGGTCAGCAGGATGGCCAGCAGGCAGCACAGGCCGCACAGGGGATTACGCAGCAGCAGCACCTGGCTGAAGCCGTTGAGTAACGCCGTGGCCCAGTCGGGGCACGGGTTGACGAAATTTTTGGTGTACATCGGGGCAGTCAGTGAGGTTGATGGGGCGCGGTGGGCCTCTTTGGGCCTCGGGTTTTCCGCAGTTGGGTGCAACACCACCTACCCTGTGGGAGCGGGCGTGCCCGCGAATGCGTCAGCTCAGGCAACATCGTTGTCCCTGCTGGCCTCTTCGCGGGTACGCCCGCTCCCACAGGAGAGATGCGGTGATTTAGATCAAGGTCTCGATCCGCAGCGTGTTAGTCGAACCTGGCTTGCCGAAAGGCACACCGGCGGTGATCAGCAGGGTGTCGCCGCGGCTGGCCATACCTTGTGCCTGGGCAATCTCCAGCGCGGTGGAAACCACCTCGTCCACCTGGCGCAGGCGGTCATTGACCACCGAGTGCACGCCCCACGCTACGCTCAGGCGGCGCGCGGTGGCCAGGTTCGGCGTCAGGTTGAGGATCGGTGCCCGTGGCCGCTCGCGTGCCGCGCGCAGGGTCGAGGCGCCCGACTCGCTGTAGTTGACCAGCACCGCCACTGGCAGGATGCCGCTGATACGGCGGATGGCGCAGCTGATGGCGTCCGACACGGTGGCCTCGGCCTTCGGCCGGCCAACGTCGAGCTGGGCCTGGTAGTCCGGGCCGTTCTCCACCTGGAGGATGATCTTGCTCATCATCTGCACGGCTTCCAGCGGGTAGTCACCCGAGGCGGTCTCGGCCGACAGCATCACCGCATCGGCACCTTCGGCCACGGCGTTGGCCACGTCGGTGACTTCGGCGCGGGTCGGCGCCGGCGAGAAGCGCATGGATTCGAGCATTTGCGTAGCCACCACCACCGGTTTGCCCAGTTGGCGGCAGGTGCCGATGATGCGCTTCTGGATCTGCGGCACGCTTTCGGCCGGCACTTCCACGCCCAGGTCGCCACGGGCCACCATGATCGCATCCGCAAGTTCCGCGATGGCTTGCAGTTGCTCCACCGCCGATGGCTTCTCGATCTTGGCCATCAGGTAGGCACGGTCACCGATCAGCTGGCGTGCTTCAACAATGTCTTCAGGGCGCTGCACGAACGACAGGGCCACCCAGTCCACGCCCAGCTCCAGGCCGAAGGCCAGGTCGCGGCGGTCCTTTTCGGTGAGCGGGGAGAGGTCGAGCACCGCTTGCGGTACGTTGACGCCCTTGCGGTCGGACAGCTCGCCACCGTTGAGTACTTCGGTGTCGATCGCGTCGCTGTGCTTGGCGGTGACGCGCAGGCGCAGCTTGCCGTCGTCCAGCAGCAGGTCCATGCCCGGCTCGAGGGCGGCGATGATCTCAGGGTGCGGTAGGTTGACCCGGCGGCTGTCGCCCGGGGTCTTGTCCAGGTCCAGGCGCAGGGCCTGGCCGCGTTGCAGCTGCACCTTGCCGTCGGCAAAGCGGCCGACGCGCAGCTTCGGCCCCTGCAGGTCCATGAGGATGCCCAGCGGGTAGTTCAGCTGCTGCTCGACTTCGCGGATCCACTGGTAGCGCAGGGCATGGTCGGCATGCTCGCCATGGCTGAAGTTGAGGCGGAAGATGTTCACTCCGGCTTCGACCAGTTGGCGGATGTCGTCGATGCCTTTGATCGCAGGGCCAAGGGTGGCGAGGATTTTGACTTTTTTATCAGGCGTCATGATTGGGCAGTCTCGAGGATCAGGATGGCGCGGAAGTCGTTGACGTTGGTGCGGGTCGGCTCGGTGACGATCAGCGCATCCAGCGCGGCGAAGTAGCCGTAGCCGTTGTTGTTGTCCAGCTCGTCGTTGGCCGACAGGCCCAGGGCTTCGGCACGGGCGTAGCTGGCCGGGGTCATGAAGGCGCCGGCGTTTTCTTCCGAACCATCGATACCGTCGGTGTCACCGGCCAGGGCGTACACGCCCGGCAGGCCCTTGAGGCTTTCGGTGAGGCTGAGCAGGAACTCGGCGTTGCGCCCGCCACGGCCGTTGCCGCGTACCGTCACGGTGGTTTCGCCGCCAGACAGGATCACGCAGGGCGCTTTCAGCGGCTGGCCGTGCTGGACGATCTGCCGGGCGATACCGGCGTGCACTTTGGCCACTTCGCGCGATTCGCCTTCCAGGTCGCCGAGGATCAGTGGGCTGAACCCGGCCTGGCGGGCTTTGACCGCGGCGGCTTCAAGCGATTGCTGAGGTTTGGCGATCAGCTGGAAGTGGCTGCGGGCCAGTGCCGGGTCGTCGGCCTTGACGGTTTCCGAGGCTGGGTTGTTGAGCCAGTCGATAACGGCCTTGGGCGCTTCGATGTTGTAGCGCTTGAGGATGGCCAGGGCATCGGCCGAGGTGCTCGGGTCGGCCACGGTAGGGCCGGATGCGATCACCGTGGCGAGGTCGCCCGGCACATCGGAAATGGCATAGGTGTACACCGTGGCCGGCCAGCAGGCCTTGGCCAGGCGGCCGCCCTTGATCGCCGAGAGGTGCTTGCGCACGCAGTTCATCTCGCCGATGGTGGCGCCGGATTTCAGCAGCGCCTTGTTGATCTGCTGCTTGTCGGCCAGGGTCAGGCCTTCGGCGGGCAGGGCCAGCAGCGCCGAGCCACCGCCGGACAGCAGGAAGATGACGCGGTCGTCTTCACTGAGGTTGCTGACCAGTTCCAGCACGCGCTTGGCCACGGCCAGGCCGGCGGCGTCGGGGACCGGGTGGGCGGCTTCGACCACCTCGATCTTCTGGCAGTTGGCGCCATGGCCGTAACGGGTTACGACCAGGCCAGAGACTTCGCCCTGCCAGCTTTTCTCGACCACTTCGGCCATGGCGGCTGCGGCCTTGCCGGCGCCGATGACGATGACCCGGCCGCTGCGGTCGGCGGGCAGGTAGGGTTCGAGGACTTGACGGGGGTGGGCGGCGGCGATGGCTGTGTCGAACAGCTCGCGGAGAATTTTTTGCGGATCGACCGACATGGCAGGCTCCCAATTATTGTTGTTCTACAGAATCAAAAACGCCCCTGGAACTGCCTCCGTGCAGGCCGAACCAGGGGCGGGTGTTGCGCTGGTCACTACCTGACCTGTGGTCGCAGGTCAGACAGCGTATGCTTCATCGCGGGCAAGCCCGCTCCTACAGGTCGCGGATCGAGAAGTTGGCCATGTGCTCCAGGCCTTTGATCAGCGCCGAGTGGTCCCAGTTGCCGCCGCCCAGGGCCTGGCAGGTGTTGAACACTTGCTGGGCATTGGAGGTGTTGGGCAGGTTGATGCCCAGTTCCTTGGCACCTTGCAGGGCCAGGTTCAGGTCCTTCTGGTGCAGGTTGATGCGGAAGCCTGGGTCGAAGGTGCCCTTGATCATGCGCTCGGCGTGCACTTCGAGGATTTTCGACGAGGCGAAGCCGCCCATCAGTGCTTCACGTACCTTGGCCGGGTCGGCGCCGTTCTTGGCGGCGAACAGCAGGGCTTCGGCAACGGCCTGGATGTTCAGGGCAACGATGATCTGGTTGGCCACCTTGGCGGTCTGGCCGTCGCCATTGCCACCGACGCGGGTGATGTTCTTGCCCATGGCTTCGAACAGCGGCAGGGTGCGCTCGAAGGCTTTCGGGCAGCCACCGACCATGATGCTCAGGGTCGCAGCCTTGGCGCCGACTTCGCCGCCGGACACCGGGGCGTCCAGGTAGGCAGCGCCGGTAGCCTTGATTTTCTCGGCGAAGGCTTTGGTAGCGGTAGGGGAGATCGAGCTCATGTCGATCACCACCTTGTTCGGGCCCACGCCTTCGGCCACGCCGTTGTCACCGAACAGGACGCTTTCGACCTGTGGGGTGTCGGGGACCATGACGATGATGAACTCGGCTTCCTGGGCAACTTCTTTCGGGTTGGCCAGGGCCACGGCACCGGCGGCGATCAGGTCGGCCGGGGCAGCGTCGTGGTGAGTGGAAACGAAGATGCTGTGACCTGCTTTCTGCAGGTTCTGAGCCATGGGCTTGCCCATGATGCCGGTGCCGATGAAACCGATTTTAGCCATGAGAGATTACCTCGTTGTATTTGTTGAATCTCGATGGGGCAGGCTGCACGGGCCCCCTGTGGGAGCGGGTTCACCCGCGAAGCAGGCACCGCGGTGGATGGCACCGGCTTCGCCGGTGTTCGCGGGTGAACCCGCTCCCACAGTGTCCTGCGTCTCGCAGAGGGCTGTGCTTAGCCTTCAGATTGCATTGTGCGTCTTCAGCCAGCCCAGGCCCGCTTCGGTGGTGTTCAGCGGCTTGTACTCCGCGCCCACCCACCCCTGGTAGCCAATGCGGTCCAGGTGCTCGAACAGGAAGCGGTAGTTGATCTCGCCGGTGCCTGGCTCGTTGCGGCCGGGGTTGTCGGCCAGCTGGATGTGATTAATGAGTTTCAGGTTGGCTTCCATGGTACGAGCCAGGTCACCTTCCATGATCTGCATGTGGTAGATGTCGTACTGCAGGAACAGGTTGTCGCTGCCTACTTCAGCCTGGATTTCCAGGGCCTGTTTGGTGGTGTTCAGGTAGAAGCCGGGGATGTCGCGGGTATTGATCATTTCCATGACCAGGCGGATCCCGGCGGCTTTCAGCTTGTCGGCGGCGTAGCGCAGGTTTTCCACGAAGGTCTTGCGCACGGTGGCGCAGTCCGGGCCTTGTGGGCGAATGCCGGCCAGGGCGTTGACCTGGGTGTTGCCCAGTACCTTGGCGTATTCGATGGCCTTGTCGACCCCGGCGCGGAATTCTTCGACGCGGTCAGGGTGGCAGGTGATACCGCGCTCACCCTTCGACCAATCGCCCGCCGGCAGGTTGAACAGCACTTGGGTCAGGCCGTTGGCGTCCAGCTGCTGCTTGATTTCGGCTGCGCTGAAATCGTACGGGAAGAGGTATTCGACGCCGCTGAAACCAGCATCGGCGGCAGCCTTGAAGCGGGCCAGGAAGTCCTGTTCGGTGAACAGCATGGACAGGTTGGCAGCGAAGCGAGGCATGAGTTGTCTCCTTGCGATGAAGGCCCCCAGGACGTGCCTGGGGGCGTCAGGCGATCAGTCCAGCAGCGAGATGGCGGTTGGCGCGTCGTTGCCGACCAGGGCCAGGTCTTCGAACTCGTTGACCGCGTTGATCTCGGTGCCCATGGAAATGTTGGTCACACGTTCGAGAATCACTTCGACCACCACCGGCACGCGGAACTCTTCGGCCATCTTCTGGGCCTTGAGCAGGGCAGGGGCGATCTCGGCTGGCTCGAACACGCGGATGGCCTTGCAGCCCAGGCCTTCGACCACGGCAACGTGGTCGACACCGTAGGTGGCGGCGTCGGTCGAGTTGATGTTCTCGAACGCCAGTTGTACACAGTAATCCATGTCGAAGCCACGTTGCGCCTGGCGGATCAGGCCCAGGTAGGCGTTGTTCACCAGTACGTGCACGTAAGGCAGGTTGAACTGCGCACCCACCGCCAGCTCCTCGATCATGAACTGGAAGTCGTAGTCACCCGACAGCGCGACCACCTTGCGCTTCGGATCGGCTTTCACCACGCCCAGGGCGGCAGGGATGGTCCAGCCCAGCGGGCCGGCCTGGCCGCAGTTGATCCAGTGGCGTGGCTTGTACACGTGCAGGAACTGCGCGCCGGCGATCTGCGACAGGCCGATGGTGCTGACGTAGCAGGTGTCCTTGCCGAATACCTGGTTCATCTCTTCGTACACGCGCTGCGGCTTGACCGGCACGTTGTCGAAGTGGGTCTTGCGCTGCAGGCTGGCCTTGCGCTGCTGGCAGTCCTCCAGCCAGGCCTTACGGCACTTCAGCTTGCCGGCGGCTTTCCACTCGCGGGCCACTTCGAGGAACACGTCCAGTGCCTTGCCGGCGTCGGAAACGATACCCAGGTCCGGGGTGAACACACGGCCGATCTGGGTCGGTTCAATGTCCACGTGCACGAACTTGCGGCCTTCGGTGTAGACGTCGACCGAGCCGGTGTGGCGGTTGGCCCAGCGGTTGCCGATACCGAACACCAGGTCGGATTTCAGCAGGGTGGCGTTGCCGTAGCGGTGCGAAGTCTGCAGGCCAACCATGCCGACCATCTGTGCGTGGTCGTCCGGGATGGTGCCCCAGCCCATCAGGGTCGGGATTACCGGTACGCCGGTCAGTTCGGCGAACTCGACCAGCTTGTCGCTGGCGTCGGCGTTGATGATGCCGCCACCGGCAACCAGCAGTGGGCGCTCGGCGTCATTGAGCAGGGTCAGGGCTTTCTCGGCCTGTACGCGGGTGGCGGACGGCTTGTGCACTGGCAGCGGTTCGTACGCGTCGATGTCGAATTCGATTTCGGCCATCTGCACATCGAACGGCAGGTCGATCAGTACCGGGCCTGGGCGGCCGGTGCGCATTTCATAGAAGGCCTTCTGGAAGGCGTAAGGCACCTGGCCTGGCTCCAGAACGGTGGTGGCCCACTTGGTGACCGGTTTGACGATGTTGGTGATGTCGACGGCCTGGAAGTCTTCCTTGTGCAGGCGGGCACGTGGAGCCTGGCCGGTGATGCAGAGAATCGGGATGGAGTCGGCGGAGGCACTGTACAGGCCGGTGACCATGTCGGTGCCGGCTGGGCCGGAGGTGCCGATGCACACGCCGATGTTGCCCGGGTTGGCACGGGTGTAACCCTCAGCCATGTGCGAGGCGCCTTCGACGTGACGAGCGAGGACGTGATCGATGCCACCGACTTTCTTCAGGGCCGAGTACAACGGGTTGATGGCAGCCCCCGGGATGCCGAACGCGGTATCTACACCTTCACGGCGCATGACCAGAACGGCTGCATCGATTGCTCTCATTTTGCTCATGGTTTGTGCCTCATCGATTTTGTAATTGTATACAACTTGCTTTGTGCCAGAGTGTATTCACGGCTGGCCGCTCAGGTCAACGGGTTTTCGTCGGCGGATGTCGCTTTCGTCCGAGCGCCCATGAAAACGGAGGTTTGCGTCATCGCATACGATCGTTTCAAAATATTGTATACAAAAATACATTTCGTTGTGTTCTATTTGCTCTGTCGGTTTTCAACTGCCCTCAGGGCTTCTCACAACAAGAAGAGGACCTTTCCATGAACGCTTTGAACCTGAAAGTCGCGGTCAGCCTGGTGAATGCCGCGCTGGCGGCGGGCCGCAAGATCAACGCCGCGCCACTGACCGTGGCGGTGCTGGATGCCGGCGGCCACTTGCTGGCGCTGCAACGCGAGGATGGCGCCAGCCTGATCCGGCCCGAGGTAGCCACCGGCAAGGCCTGGGGGGCGATTGCCCTGGGCAAGGGCTCGCGCTTGCTGGCGCTGGATGCGCAGCAACGGCCGGCGTTTTTTGCCGCGCTGAACGGGCTGGGCGAGCGGCCGGTGGTGCCGGCACCGGGTGGCGTGCTGGTGCGTGATCAGGATGGCAAAGTGCTGGGTGCGGTGGGGATCAGCGGCGATACGTCGGATATCGACGAGCAGTGCGCGATCAGTGCGATCGAGGAGGTGGGGTTGAAGGCGGATGCGGGTGTAGCAGCCTAAGTCTCTATTGCCTGTTCCGGCCTATTCGCGGGTGAACCCGCTCCCACAGGATCATCACAGGCTTGAAGCTCGTGGTGTCCCTGTGGGAGCGGGTTCACCCGCGAAGAAGCCAGCGCCGGGGGTCAGGCTACCTCGGGCTCACAACCCTTGAGCACCATGCGGATGATGGTCTCGGCTGCCGCGTCATAATCGCTGTCGGCCAGCTTGGTCTTGCCGGTCACCGCGGAAATCTGCCAGTCGAAATCGGCATAGGTCTGGGTCGCTGCCCAGATGCTGAACATCAGGTGATGCGCGTCCACATGGGCGATCTGCCCGCGGTCGATCCAGCGCTGGATGCACTCGATGTTATGCCGCGCCTGCTCGTTCAGTTGCGCCACCTGGTTCGGCGACAGGTGCGGGGCGCCGTGCATGATCTCGCTGGCGAACACCTTGGACGCATGGGGCAGATCGCGGGAAATGCGGATCTTCGAGCGAATGTACGCACTCAGCACTTCCTTCGGGTCACCATCGGCATTGAACGGGGTCGACGCCTGCATGATCGGCGCGATGATACTTTCCAGGACTTCGCGGTAGAGGTTGTCCTTGGATTTGAAGTAGTAATACACGTTCGGCTTGGGCAGGCCGGCCTTGGCCGCGATATCGCTGGTCTTGGTGGCGGCGAAGCCCTTGTCGGCGAATTCCTCGCTGGCCGCGCGCAGGATCAGTTCCTTGTTGCGCTCGCGAATGGTGCTCATGGTCAGGGATCTTCCTCGTGTCTGGCCACCTCTAGGAGGGATCGGGCATGGTAGCACCGGGCTTGACGGGCGCTCAAGGCAGCGGCTTTGGGCTAGAATCCTGGACACTTATTCTTCTGGATGCAGGCAAACATGGCAGGAAGCAGTCTACTGGTACTGATCGACGACATTGCCACGGTGCTCGATGACGTCTCGGTGATGACCAAGGTGGCGGCGAAAAAGACCGCCGGCGTGCTCGGCGATGACCTGGCGCTGAACGCCCAGCAGGTCACCGGGGTACGTGCCGAACGCGAGATCCCGGTGGTGTGGGCGGTAGCCAAGGGCTCGATGGTGAACAAGGCCATCCTGGTGCCGGCGGCGCTGCTGATCAGTGCGTTCATCCCCTGGGCGGTGACACCGTTGCTGATGCTGGGCGGTGCCTACCTGTGCTTCGAGGGCTTCGAGAAGCTGGCGCACAAGTTCCTGCACAGCAAGGCCGAGGATGACGCCGAGCATGAAGCGCGCAAGGAGGCGGTGGCCGATGCGAATGTCGACCTGGTGGCGTTCGAGAAAACCAAGATCAAGGGCGCGGTGCGTACTGACTTCATCCTGTCGGCGGAAATCATCGCCATTACCCTGGGCATTGTCGCAGACTCGCCGTTGAGCCAGCAGATCATCGTGCTGTCGGGCATCGCGGTGGTCATGACCATCGGGGTGTACGGGCTGGTGGGCGGTATCGTGAAGCTCGATGACCTTGGGCTGTGGCTGACCCGGAAGGCATCACGCCTGGCCCAGGTAGTCGGTAACGGCATCCTGCGGACCGCGCCGTATATGATGAAGAGCCTGTCGGTTATCGGCACGGCGGCCATGTTTCTGGTCGGTGGCGGGATCCTGGTGCATGGCATCGGGCCGCTGCATCATGCCATCGAGGCGTTCAGTGAAGGGCGTGGCGGGGCATTGACCGTGGCGCTGCTCAACGGTGGTGTCGGGGTTGTGGCCGGTGCCGTGGTGCTGGCGGTGGTGGCGGTGGTCGGGAAGCTGTGGCGGTCGGTTCGGCCGGCCAGCTGAGTTGCATGGCCGGGGCATTGCCCCGGTTCGCGGGTAAACCCGCTCCCACAGGGGGGCGCATTTCTTGAGGTCGGCGCCAAGCCTGTGAGAGCGGGCAAGTCGATGCGTCGAACCGCCGCGAACACCGGCGAAGCCGGTGCCATCCACCGAGTTGGTTTACTGTCCGGCCACCGCACCTTGCTCCTGCGGCTTCCACGCCAGCAGGCCCTTGCTGAAGTCGTTGGCAGCACTCTGGTAGTAGGCAATTGCCCGGCGTACCAGCGGGTTGTCACTGTCCACAGTCGTTTCCCGGCTGTTGCCCAAGGCATCCTGGTGCACACGCATTCCGCCGCGTGGGCTGAGGATTGCCAGGTCCTTGCCGTCGAACAGCCCCAGGTGCTGGTAGTTGCCGATCAGCACGCGTGGCGGCAGTTGCTCTTCGCGCAGCAGGTCACGGCCGAAGAAGGTCGAGGTGTAGCTCAGGTTGAGCAGGCCGAGCAGGGTCGGTGCCAGGTCGATCTGGCTGGCCAGCTGTGCGTCTTCGCGCGGGGTGATCAGCTTGGGTGCGTAAATCCACAACGGGATCTGGTAATTGCTGACCGGCAGGTCTTCCACGCCGGCGCTGCCGGCGGTGTGGTCGGCGACGAACACGAACAGGGTGTTGTCGAACCATGGCTTGCCCTTGGCTTCCTGCAGGAACTGCGCAATGGCATGGTCGGTGTATTTCACCGCACCTTCGCGGCCATCACCCGAGGGAATGTCGATGCGGCCGTCCGGGTAGGTGTAAGGACGGTGGTTGGAGGTGGTCATCAGCTGCAGGAAGAACGGCTGCTGCTTGGCATGGTCGGCATCGGCCAGCTTCAGCGTCTGCCGGTACAGGTCTTCGTCGGCCATGCCCCAGGCGTTCTTGAAGCTGATCTCGCTCTCGTCGACGCTGCTCTGGTCGACGATGCGATAACCGTTGCCGCTGAAGAAGGCGTTCATGTTGTCGAAGTAGCCGCGCCCGCCATAGACGAATACGGCGTCATAACCGACAGCCTTCAACTGCTGACCGAGGCTGCCATAGCCGCTTTCACGGCCGATACGCTTGACGATCGAGCGGCCCGGGGTGGGCGGGATCGACAGGGTAATGGCTTCCAGGCCACGGTCGGTACGGGTGCCGGTGGCGTAGAAGTTGTTGAAGTACAGGCTCTGCTGGCGTAGCACGTCCAGGTTGGGCGTGAGGTTGCGCGGGTCGCCGTTGCTGCCCATGTACTTGGCGCTGAAGCTCTCGATGGTGACCAGGATGATGTTCGGCTTGCGTGGCTCGCCGCTGGCACTGATGTGGCGGCGAATGTCCTCGGGCTCGCTGGCCTTGAACTGTGCGTTGGGCTCGGCCAGTTCCTGGTGCATGTGCGCGCCGACTTCGCTGGCGTCGAGGCTGGCGTAGAACTGGGTGTAGTCGAGTTCGTTGTTACGGAACGCGGCAAAGAACTGGTACGGGCCGTTGCTCGCCAGTTCGCGCTGGTAGGCGTTGCCGCCTTGGCCGCGGGGGAACTGCTGGTCGACCAGCAGCATGCTCAGCCCGCCCAGCACTGCCAGTAGCGCAATACCGCCCAGGCGCTGGCGCAGGTTGGCGCCGGGCGCGGCGAGGGCCTGGGCCAGCGGTTTGCGCAGGATCAGCGCGAGCAGCACGGCAACCGCGGCGATGCTGCCCAGCAGGGTAGGCAGCGGGTAGGACTCGCGGATGTTGTCCAGCACTTCCTTGGAATACACCAGGTAGTCGACGGCGATGAAATTGAAGCGTACCCCGAACTCGTCCCAGAACAGCCACTCGGCCACGGCGACGAACAGCATCACGAACAGGCTGACGATCAGCACGCCGCCCATCAGCCGGCGATGCAGGCCCGTGCGCCACAGCGCGGCCGGGCAAAGTGCCAGGTACAGCCCCAAAGGCAGGGCGGCGTAGGTGAGGAAGCTCAGGTCGTACACGGCACCACTGATGAATAACAAGAAGTAGTCGCCGTGTACTTCATTCAGGTGGGTGACCAGCAATACCAGGCGGGTCAGCACGAAGATGCCAAACCATAGTGAGCAAACTAATAGAAGATACCGCCAAGGGGCAGCGAGGGAGGTACGCATTAAGTGGGCCTGTTTTCTTTTTTTGAGTGCAGAAGACAAGCATGTTAATTGGCAAAGTGCAAAAAAAAACGTCAAAAACTCGCAGCTGCTGAACGGAATTTAAGCCTTATAGTAAGTGCTCTGGTTTTTTCTGCAGGTCGGGAGGCGAAGTCATGTTTGGAAAAGTGTTGACTTATGATGTCTACCACCTGGCGCTTTACCTATGCACGGCCCTGGCCTGGGCTACCGTAGGTCTGTGGTTGCTGTTGCGCGGGGCGGGGGTGGAGGCTCTGTACAAGTGCTGCGCGATGTTCGGCCTGGTGTTGGCGATCAGCAGCATCATGCTGGTGCTGGATATCTTGCGCGTGCTTGAACACTGGCAGGTGGAACTGGGGCTGTTGCTGTTTGGCGTGCTGGTGCCGTGCGTGCTTGCGTTGACTTTTAAGACAAGTTTTGGCGCAAGTAAGATTAATCTTACTAAGTTATAGGAAAGTTCTTACAAGAATGGGCGTGACAGCGCGTGGACAAACCCGCGCGCTGTCACGATTCAGCGCATCAGAAGTGCACTTTTACCAGGAAACTCATGGTGTTCTGGTCCGTCGTGAAGGCATCGCTGTCCTTGATTCCGTACTTGTTCTTCCAGTAGTCGTACTCCACACCCACATACAACTGCTTCTCGCCCAGGTGCAAGGCCTTGCCCAGGTCATACTTGATCTGCGGGTTGAAGTGCAGGTTGGCCTGGTAGGTGCCGTGGCGGTTCTCGTCGTTGTCCACCACCCAGTCCATGAAACCGTCGATCAGCACGTCGGACGAACCGACCGGAATGGTGTACGACCACACCGGGGTGATCTGCCACACGTTGTCGCCGGCGCGGCTGCCGTCGGTGGTGCGGTTGTAGAAGTTCAGCTGGAAGTAGTCGAAGCCAGGGATGTCCAGGTCGAAGCCAGGG
Organism: Pseudomonas sp. p21; assembly: GCF_001642705.1. Taxonomy (NCBI): domain Bacteria; kingdom Pseudomonadati; phylum Pseudomonadota; class Gammaproteobacteria; order Pseudomonadales; family Pseudomonadaceae; genus Pseudomonas; species Pseudomonas sp. p21. The sequence goes on along the minus strand of NZ_LWBV01000003.1, from coordinate 498,802 downwards.
CCGATCAGGTACGACTCGGTATCACCTTCGCCGAACTCGTAGGTCATCGCCAGCAGCACGTCCTTGACCGGGCCGAACGCCAGCTTCTGGTCGAAGATCTTGCCGAACGACAGGCGCGGGCTGATTTCGCCGTAATAGGTGTTCGGGCCATTGCCTGCATCTTTCTGGCCTTGGTAGAAGATCTTGTCGACAAAGATGAAGTTATCGCCGTACTTCCAGCCATCGGCGTGCTCGAAGGTTACGGTTTGCTGGATCGACGGGTTGACCTTGAAGTTCTTGCCCCACAGGTAGGTCAGGCTGTTGTTCTGCCATTGCAGCAGGTCGCCGCCGAAGGTGGTGCCACAGGCCAGCAGGCCGCCGGCGAGGATCAGGCTGTTGATGGTACGCATTGCGAGTGTCGCTCCCTTGATTGATCTATTGTCAGCGCTTGTTGTTGGCGCTTTTTGTCTTTCGAGTCAGCTTTTTTCGATAGGCCACAGCTGTTTGGCAAGGGTTGAGCCAACTTTCCTGGGCTGGCAAAACCTTCCTGCTCGACTTCGTTCTGAACGGATGAAAAGGGTATTTCAGGCTGGCAACACGTTGGCCAACCGCCCGTATTCATTGACTGAGCGGTCAGTAAACGCAGGCAGAATCCCTTCTGCCCTGATCGAGGGGGCGCGCAGATTACTGGCTTGCGCGCCTTGCCTCAAGTGCTCCGTCCTGGAGCGGGGTGGATCAAACTTGTGCGTTTGGTCAGTTTTCTAGAAGTGTACCTTGATCAGGGCGCTGGTGACGCTCTGGTTACTGTCGATCTTGCCTTGGCTGTCGATGCCGTACTTGTCCTTCCAGTAGCTGTACTCGATGCCCACGTACAGCTGCTTGGCGCCCAGGTTCAGGGCTTTGCCCAGGTCGTACTTGACCTGTGGGTTGAACTGCAGGTTGGCATGGTAGGTGCCACGTCGGGTCTGGTCGTTGTCGACCACCCAATCCATGTAACCGTCGATCAGAATGTCGGACTTGCCCACCGGGATGGTGTATGAGAAGGCCGGGGTGATCTGCCAGACGTTGTCACCGGGGCGGCTGCCTTCGGTGTTGCGCAGGTAGAAATTGAGGGTGAAGTAGTTGAAACCGGGGATGTCCAGGTCGAAGCCGGGGCCGATCAGGTAGGCCTCGTTGTCGCCCTCGCCACGCTCGTAGGTCATGGCCAGCAGCACATCCTTGATCGGGCCGAATGCCAGCTTCTGGTCGAAGATCTTGCCGAACGACAGGCGTGGGCTGAACTCGCCGTAGTAGCTGGTCACGCCTTTGCCCGGGTCGGGCTTGCCGTTGTAGAAGACCTTGTCGACGAACATGAAGGTGTCGCCGTACTTCCATTTGTTGGCGTGCTCGAAGGTTACCGTCTGCTGGATGCGAGGGTTGACCTTGAAGTCCTTGCCGTACAGGTAGGTCAGGCTTTCGCCATGCCACTGCAACCATTCGCCAGCGTGGGCGGGGAGGGTGGCCAGCAGGCTGCTGCCCAGCAAGAGGGACGAGGTGATGCGTTTCATGTTGTGGTTCCCGGACTTATTGTTTTTGTTGGATTTTTTTGGCGCGCAGGCGCCCCGGACGGCCCATTCCGGCGGGCCGACGGTGCAGCGTTTACGGCGAGGTCGAGGCGGGGGCGACAGTGCGCCGCCCCCTTTGCTCAATGCTGGTGACAGACTTCGTTATGCGCCGCGCGGTCGGCGCCACCCAGGATGTTGAACAGTACGTTCAACACCAGGGCACTGACCGTGGCCATGGCGATGCCACTGTGGGTGATGGGTTCCATCCACTGCGGCATCTGGGCGAAGAACTCCGGTCGCACCACGGGGATCAACCCGAAACCGACGCTCACCGCAACCAGCAGCTGGTTGCGACGGTCGCCGATGTCCGCCTCCTGGAGAATCTTGATCCCGGTGGCGGTGACCATGCCGAACATGGCGATGGACGCGCCGCCCAGTACCGCAGGCGGGATCGAGGCAATCAGGAAGGCCGCCTTGGGCAACAGGCTGAGCAGGATCAGCAGCGCACCGGCCACGATGGTGACATAGCGGCAGCGCACCCCGGTCATCTGCACCAGGCCGATGTTCTGGGCGAACGAGGAGTGGGTGAAGGTGTTGAAGAAGCCGGCGATGAACGACGCACCGGCATCGCACAGCAGGCCGCGACGCAGCATCCCAGGGGTCACTTCACGATCGGTCACCTTGCCCAGGGCCAGGAACATGCCGGTGGACTCGACGAAGATGATCACCACCACCAGGCACATGGACAGGATCGGCGCCAGGCTGAAGGTCGGCATGCCGAAGTGCAGTGGGGTCACCACTTGCAGCCACGGTGCGTCGTTCAGGCCCGACAGGTCGACCATGCCGATGGAACCGGCCAGGATGTAGCCCAGGCCCATGCCCACCAGCACCGACACGTTGACCCAGAAGCCGCGCATGAAACGGTTGATCAGCAGGATTACCGCCAGCACCAGGCCGGCCACCAGCAGGTAGATCGGCGAGCCGAAGGTGTCTGCCTGGTGGCCGCCACCGGCCCAGTTGACTGCCACCGGGAACAGCGACAGGCCAATCGAGGTGATCACCGTGCCGGTGACCAGTGGCGGGAAGAAGCGTACGACCTTGGACATGAACGGCGCGATCAGCATGCCGAAGAACCCGGCGGCGATGGTCGCGCCGAAGATTCCCTGCAGGCCCACGCCGGGCATGCCGGCCATGGCTACCATGCTGCCGACGGCAGCGAAACTGGCACCCATCATCACCGGCATGCGGATGCCCACCGGGCCGATGCCGAATGACTGGATGATGGTAGCGACGCCGGCGACCAGCAGGTCGGCGTTGATCAGGAAAGCGACTTCTTCACGGGACAACCCGGCGGCCTGGCCGATGATCAACGGCACGGCGATCGCGCCGCCGTACATCAGCAGAACGTGTTGCAGGCCAACCAGGATCAGTTGGAACAGGGGCAAGGGCTCGCGCGGCGGCGCAACTGGGATGTACGCCTTGCGTGACTCGGACATGCAGCACCTCGAGTTTTGTTTTTATTCTCGGATCCAAGCGGCAGCGCCAGGCGGCAGGCTCCCGGTGAAGAGAGCCTGGGGTTCCCGCCTGACGCTGAACGCTCGATGCTTGCTTGTTGCGTGAATCTTCAAGTTCGAGGCCGGGATTGCCGGCCTCTTCGCGGGTGAACCCGCTCCCACAGGGAGCGGTGTTATCCCGACCATTGTGTTTCAGTTGACCGGGGCGCCTTTGGCGATCCAGTCGCCGACGAGCTTGCGCTCTTCGGTGGTCATCTGGGTGATGTTGCCCAGCGGCATGATCTGGCTGGCGACCGCTTGCGCCTGGATGCGCGCGGCCTGGGCCTGGATCTGCTGCGGGGTGTCGAACATCACGCCGGCAGGGGCGGCGCTGAACAGTGGGCTGGTCGGCTTGGACGAGTGGCACACGGTGCAGCGTTCCTGGATGACATTGTGGATCTTGTCGAAGCTCTCGCCGCCAGCCTGGGCCGTGGCCTGGGCAGGGGCTTCAGCCGGCGCGGCAGGCGCTGCGGCAGCCTTGGCGGCGTCCTCGGCGCGTTGCTCGGCAGCGGTCTTGCCACCTACTGCGGTCGCGGGCAGTGGCTGGTACTCGATCTTCGCTGCGGCTTGCTCAGGGCTCACGGCCATCGGTTTTGGACCGGTGACGTAGGCCAGGCAGATCATCGCCAGGGCGCCGACCGGCAGGGTCCAGGCGTACTTGTTGCTGTCGTGGCGGGTGTTGAAGTAGTGGCGGATCAGGACCGCGGCTACAGCGATACCGGCCAGGATCAGCCAGTTGTACTGGCTACCGTAGGTGCTCGGGAAGTGGTTGCTGATCATGATGAACAGCACCGGCAGGGTGAAGTAGTTGTTGTGGCGCGAGCGCAGCAGGCCCTTGGCCGGCAGTACCGGGTCGGGCGTCTGGTTGTTCTCGATCGCCGCCACCAGCTGGCGCTGGGCCGGCATGATGATGCGGAACACGTTACCGACCATGATGGTGCCGATGATCGCGCCGGTGTGCAGGTATGCACCACGGCCGCTGAACACCAGGCTGAAGCCCCAGCATGCGGCGATGATCAGCACGAACAGTACGGCACCGAGCAGCGCTGGCTTCTTGCCCAAGGGCGAGTCGCACAGGAAGTCGTAGATGAACCAGCCGGCGATCAGCGAGCCGATACCGATGGCCACGCCTTCGGCACCGCTAAGGGTGCTGCCAGGGGCCAGCAGGTACAGGGCCGGGTTCCAGTAGAACACCACGCACAGCAGGGCGATACCGGACATCCAGGTGAAGTAGGCTTCCCATTTGAACCAGTGCAGGTTCTCGGGCATTTTCGGGGGGGCGAGCTTGTATTTCTCCAGGTGGTAGATACCACCGCCGTGAATTGCCCAGAGATCACCCGACAACCCATCGCGCGGGTTGCTTCGGTTCAGGTGGTTCTCCAGCCAGACGAAGTAGAACGATGCACCGATCCAGGCTACGCCGGTGATCATGTGAACCCAGCGAATGCTCAGGTTCAGCCATTCGTGAAGGTGTGCTTCCACAGTATGTACCTCTTGCCGGTCACCCGCTCGGGCGATGCCCTTGAATGACCGACCTTTTCTTATTGGTGGGGATTGAGGATCAGCATCTGTTCCTCGGTGAAGTAATGCTCGTCGCAGTTGTTGCCGGAACCACTGCGATCAACCACCAGGAAGTCATCCCGCTTTTCGATCGTCAGCACCGGGTGGTGCCAGACGCCGCGATGGTAATTAACGCCCTGCCTGCCGTTGCTGCGGAAGGCGCGGACCAAGCCTGATACAGGTGCATCGCCAACTGGCGCGACCACGATCAGAAAGGGGTTGCCGAGCAGCGGGATGAAAGCCTGGCTGCCCAGCGGATGGCGTTCAAGCATGCGCACGGTCAGCGGCATGTCCTGCGCGTCGGCGCGGAAGATGCTGATGATCGCCTTGTCTTCAGGCTCGGCGGTTTCGACCGTGGCGAGCTTGTGGAAGCGCATGGTCGAGCCGTTGTTGATCATGAAGTGGTCGCTGCCATCGGTTTCGATCACGTCTCCGAAGGGGGCGAAGGCTTCTTTGGTCAGGGGCTCGATCATCAGGGTGCGCATGCGGTTATCTCTTCTGTTGTTCGTTTTTCTGAAAATAGGGTTCGGCTGTTGCTTACAGCTGCAGCAGGCGGAACAGGGCGATCAGGTTGATTTGCGCCAGGGCTTCCTTGAATTCGGCATCGGCATCGTTGTGGATGCGTTTTTCGAAGGAGGCGAGGATCTGGTGCCGGTTGCTGCCTTTTACCGCCATGATGAACGGGAACTGGAACTTGGCCTTGTAGGCGTCGTTCAGCTCGGTGAAACGGGCGAATTCCTCGGCAGTGCACTGGTGAATACCGGCGCCGGCCTGCTCATTGGTGCTCGATTCGGTCAGCTCGCCCTGGATGGCGGCCTTGCCGGCCAGGTCCGGGTGAGCGTTGATCAGCGCCAGCTGGTCGGCGTGGTTGGCACTGAGCAGGATGTCGCTCATGCGCTGGTGCAGCGCCTCGATCTCGTCCAATTCGCCCAGTTGGCCCAGGTCATAGGCTTTTTCGGCTACCCACGGCGAGTGCTCGTAGATGTCGGCGAAGGCCTTGACGAAGGCGTCACGGCCCAGGGCGGATGGCTTGAGGGTGTTGAAGGCGGTCATCAGGCATTCTCTTTCTTGTACGGGTGGGTGGTGTGCCAGTGGCGGGCGATGTCCACGCGACGGGCGAACCAGACCTGCTCATGGCTCTTGGCGTAGTCGACGAAACGCTTCAGTGCGGCCAGGCGCGCCGGGCGGCCGACCAGGCGGCAGTGCAGGCCGATGGACAGCATCTTCGGTGCCTCGGCACCTTCGGCGTACAGCACATCGAAGGCGTCCTTCAGGTACTGGAAGAACTGCTCGCCGCAGTTGAAACCCTGTACCTGGGTGAAGCGCATGTCGTTGGTGTCCAGGGTGTAAGGGATCACCAGGTGCGGCTTGCCGGTAGGGTTGTTCGGCTCCCAGTAGGGCAGGTCGTCGTCATAGGTGTCGCTGTCGTACAGGAAGCCGCCTTCCTCCATCACCAGGCGACGGGTGTTCGGGCCGGTGCGGCCGGTGTACCAGCCCAGCGGGCGCTCGCCGGTGATTTCGGTGAGGATGCGGATGGCTTCGAGCATGTGCTCGCGCTCCTGGGCCTCGTCCATGTACTGGTAGTCGATCCAGCGGTAGCCGTGGCTGCAGATTTCATGGCCGGCCTGGGCCATGGCGCGGATCACGTCGGGGTGGCGCTGGGCGGCCATGGCCACGGCGAAGATGGTCAGCGGCACGCCGCTGTCCTTGAACAGCTTCAGCAGGCGCCACACACCGGCGCGGCTGCCGTACTCGTACAGCGATTCCATGCTCATGTTGCGCACGCCCTGCAATGGCTGGGCGGCGACCATTTCAGAGAGGAATGCTTCGGACTCCTTGTCTCCGTGCAGGATGTTGCGTTCGCCACCTTCCTCGTAGTTGAGGACGAAAGACAGCGCGATGCGAGCGTTGCCCGGCCATTGCGGGTGAGGAGGGTTGTTGCCGTAACCGATCAGGTCGCGAGGGTAGTCAGCGCTCACTGCAGTCTTCCTTCTTGTGCGTTTGTGCGGGGGTGGGCGGGCCGCGTCGGGATGTCGCACCACCGGATGGGCTGATTGTATACAACTTCTGAAATCTTTTGTAAGCCTGTTTTTCCGCATTTCTTCCCTTTTGTCGCCTTGCAGCGACCTGGAAAAACAGTGCAAGAAACCTGCCTGATTGGTCAGCAAATGACATCGGGATCGCCCAGGTGCCTGCATTTGCGACCGATGGGTCGTTTATGGGCATGAAACCTGGGTCGTGACAGAAGGGATCAAAAAATTGTGTACAATTTTGCGATGGAATGTCTTAATGGGGCATTCCCGCACATCGCAGGCCCTTTGGCGTGATGATGGCCGTGTATTTTTTGCCCACAGATTGAACAAGAGGCGACAAGCAATGGGACGTTTGACCACACACGTACTGGATGCCGCGCATGGCTGCCCGGGCAGCTCGATCAAGGTCGAGCTGTACCGTGTCGAAGGCCAGCAGCTGGAGCTGGTGAACACCGCCCTGACCAACAGCGATGGCCGCGTCGACGCGCCGCTGCTGCAGGGGGACGACTACCGCACGGGTGTTTATCAACTGCAGTTCAGTGCTGGCGACTACTATCGCGCCCGTGGCGTGCAACTGCCGGCCCAGGCGTTTCTGGATGTTGTCGTGCTGCGCTTTGGCATCGACGAGCAGCAGGAGCACTACCACGTGCCGCTGCTGATCTCGCCGTACAGCTATTCGACCTATCGTGGAAGCTAGTTGGTCGCTAGAAGAATCTTCGTAGGTCCTTTGGCCCGCTCTCACACTGGCGGGCTTTTTTTATTGTCGGATTGACGCGGTTTGTCGCGTGAAGTCTTGTGTCAGCATGCTTCCGGTCTTGTAGCTCACATGGTCCAGGACGCCTGCGCCGGCCGCGCCCGCAGCATTGAACAGGGCCCCGGTCAAGGTGCCGGGTTGACGGGTTTTGGCGAAGCCAATGAGCCAGCCTGCAGCGCTGTAACCGTAAAGGGTGGTATTGCTCTGGTCCGACCAGGTCCCGTCAATGTAGTACCGGGCCTGGCGCTCGGTCAGCGAGGCATCACCCCAGGTCGCCAGATTGAAGTTGACGCCGTTTACCGAGTCGTTGAACGGTCGTCTAGCCTGATTGGCGTTTTGCATGAGGGTGGTTCGTTCCAGGGGGAACTCGTGCTGCGGTACTGGCCCTCGCGTCAGTGCATGCTTGCCTGTCGTGTACACATCGCCGACAAACTCTGCGCTCATCTTGCCTGCTGCCGCAGCGCCGCCACCCACTGCAATCTTCAGCGCAGTTTTCACGAGCTGTCGCCATTTCCCGCTTGGGTCCCGCCAGTTGACCGGGTCGTTGCCACAGTAGGCATAGTGGTTTATCCCGCCTCGGTTGAAGGGGGCCTGGGTGTCAGGGCTGTGGAACCTCTGCAGCGTCGGGCTGTACATGCGATGGCCGTTACCCAGCGGGTAAAGACCGCTAATGACGTGTTGAATTTCGCCATTGAAACCCAGCAGGTTGTTGGCGGGCGTAGCGTGACCAAAAGGTGCATAGGCGCGGGCGGACTTTGTCGAATCTCGCATTGGGCCAGCCTCCACTCGTATTCGGTAGCATTTGTATCAAGCCCCTGCGCACCTTGCACCTGACAGAAATATCAGCCTGACGCGGTCAATGTGAGAGCGGCCTTGCGTCGCGAAAGGGCTGCGCAAGGCCGCTCCCACAGGGGGCCGCGCCGGGGAGGACAAAAGGGCGCCGAAGCGCCCTTGTCTGGTGCAGTGAGGTTCAGAGGAACACGAACTTGGCAATGAAGATCGCGCACAGCACCCACAGGCTGGCGGAGATTTCCTTGTACTTGCCGGTACCTGCCTTCAACGCCACATAGCTGATGAAGCCCAGGGCAATACCATCGGCGACCGAGAAGGTCAGCGGCATCATGATCACCGTGACGATCGCCGGAATGCTGTCGGTGGCTTCGTCCCAGTGGATGTGCGCCATGCTGCCCATCATCAGCATTGCCACGTAAATAAGCGCGCCGGCCGTCGCGTAGGCTGGAATCATCCCGGCCAGCGGGGCGAAGAACATCGCGGCGATGAACAGCAGGCCGACCACCACTGCAGTCAGGCCAGTACGACCGCCCGCCGCTACACCCGCAGCACTTTCCACATAGCTGGTCACCGGCGGCACGCCCACCACGGCACCGAACACGCTCGAAGCACTGTCCGCCTTCAACGCCCGCGACAGGTTTTCAATCCGCCCATCCGGCGCCACCAGGTTGGCCCGCTGGGCCACGCCCATCAGGGTGCCGGCGGTGTCGAACATGTGCACGAACAGGAACGCCAGCACCACGCTGATCATGCTGACGTTGAACACGCCGGCCACATCCATGGCCATCCAGGTCGGTGCCAGGCTCGGCGGCATCGACATCACCCCGCCGAATTTCACCAGGCCCAGGCCCCACCCGGCCAGGGTAACGCCAATGATGCTGATCAGGATGGCGCCGAATACCCGCTTGTAGCTGAGGATGGCGATCAGCAGGAAGCACACGGCCGCCAGCAGCGGCCCCGGCTCATGCAGCGAGCCCAGCTTGATCAGGGTGGCCGGGCTGTCGACGATGATGCCTGCCGTCTTCAGGCCGATCAGCCCGAGAAACAATCCGACGCCGGCCCCCATGGCATGGCGCAGGCTGACCGGGATGCTGTTGAGCAACCATTCGCGCACTTTCGACAAGGTCAGGAACATGAACAGCACGCCCGAGACGAATACCGCCCCCAGTGCCGTTTCCCAGTTGTAGCCCATGGTGCCGACCACGGTGTAGGTGAAGAAGGCGTTAAGCCCCATGCCTGGTGCCAGGCCCACCGGCCAGTTGGCGTACAGGCCCATCAGCAGGCAGCCCAGCGCGGCGGCGATGCAGGTAGCGACAAAGGCGGCACCGTGGTCGATGCCGGCGTCGGCCATGATGTTAGGGTTGACGAAGATGATGTAGGCCATGGTGATGAAGGTGGTCACCCCGGCGATCATTTCGGTTTTGACTGTGCTGCCGTGTTGCTTGAGTTTGAAAATCCGCTCCAGCCAGCTCGTTTCGAGCGGTGGGGCAAGATCCAGCGTAGGGGCTTCGGATTTGCGGCTTTCCACAGCGAGTACTCCTCAAGTCTTTCTTGTTGTTCTGGAGCCATGGGCCTGCGCAATGCACTTGGCGGCTCCGCGAGGGAAGGCAGACGTCTGACCGGTTTGTTGACTTGTGGGTCAAGAAGTTGCTCGGTGGATTATGCTTTTGTGTACAAATAATGCAAATAATGTTTTATCTTTTGTGTGCGCAATGCGTCGTACAACGGCTATATAGGTAAAAGGCCACCTGCAGAAACGGCTCAGCCTGTGTACAATGGCGCCATACTTTCCTTCGTGCCTCGAGAGCCCATGAACGAACAGCTGCAACCTCTGAAGAAACCTGCGCGTGCCGGCAAGGCTGGCCGCAGTGGTACCCAGGACGACATCGTCTACGCGCATATTTTCGAGGCGATCCTCGAGCAGCGTCTGGCACCGGGCACCAAGTTGAGCGAGGAAGCGCTGGGCGAGATCTTCGGCGTCAGCCGCACCATCATCCGCCGCGCCTTGTCGCGCCTGGCCCACGAAAGCGTGGTGCTGTTGCGGCCGAACCGTGGCGCGGTGGTGGCCAGCCCGACGGTGGAAGAGGCTCGCCAGGTGTTCTTCTCGCGGCGCATGGTCGAACGGGCCATTACCGAACTGGCCGTGCAGCACGCTACCGTCGAGCAGCTCAACGAGCTGCGGCAGATGGTGCGTGAGGAACGCGACAGCTTCTCCCGTGGTGACCGCGGTGCCGGCATTCGTCTTTCCGGCGAATTCCACCTCAAGCTGGCCGAGGCCGCGGGTAATGCGCCGCTGGTCAGCTTCCAGCGCAGCCTGGTGTCGCAGACCTCGCTGATCATTGCCCAGTACGAAAGCGGCAACCGCTCGCATTGCTCGTATGACGAGCACATGCAGCTGATCGATGCCATCGAGGCGCGTGATGCCGAGCAGGCGGTGAGCCTGATGATGCACCACATGGACCACATCGACAGCAAGCTGAACCTGGACGAGGAGAGTGCCTCGGACGATCTGCATGCGGTGTTCTCGCATCTGCTGAAAAAGCCCAAGGTTTCTGCCAAGGGTTGATCGTTTGCCTGGTTGACTGAAGGGGGCTGCTTTGCAGCCCATTCGCAGCACAAGGCTGCTCCTACAGGGATCGCATAACCTCTGTAGGAGCAGCCTTGTGCTGCGAATGGGGCGCGAAGCGGCCCCCAGCCATTTCTGGCCATTAGCCTGGTGTCTGCTAAATTCTTGTGAGCAAACCTTCATCAAGCAGTTGGGCTTGCGCGTCCGTTGCGTTCAACTTCTTGAGGAAAGGATTCATGAGCATGTCCCTCGGTAAACGCATGGGGGCCGAACTGGTCGGCACCTTCTGGCTGGTACTTGGTGGCTGTGGCAGTGCGGTACTCGCCGCCAGTTCCCCCGTCGGCATCGGTGTGCTCGGTGTCGCCTTCGCCTTCGGCCTCACCGTGCTGACCATGGCCTTCGCCATCGGCCATATTTCCGGTTGTCACCTCAACCCCGCCGTGTCGTTCGGGCTGGTGGTGGGCGGCCGCTTCCCGGCCAAAGAGCTGCTGCCCTACGTGATCGCCCAGGTGATCGGCGCCATCCTGGCGGCGGGTGTGATCTACCTCATCGCCAGCGGCAAGGCAGGTTTCGAGCTGTCTTCGGGATTGGCCTCGAACGGCTACGCCGACCACTCGCCTGGCGGCTACACGCTCGGGGCAGGTTTTGTCAGTGAAGTGGTGATGACGGCGATGTTCCTGGTGGTGATCATGGGCGCCACCGACGCCCGGGCGCCGGCGGGTTTTGCGCCGATCGCCATCGGCCTGGCCCTGACCCTGATCCACCTGATCTCGATCCCGGTGACCAACACCTCGGTCAACCCCGCACGTAGCACGGGGCCGGCCTTGTTCGTCGGTGGCTGGGCCCTGCAACAGCTGTGGCTGTTCTGGGTGGCGCCGCTGATTGGTGCTGCGATCGGCGGCGCACTGTACCGGGGCCTGGCAAAGGAACCTTAGCGCTGATGCACGCAACGCCCTGCGGCGTAGGTTTCGCGCACGATGCGGTCGTCGCCGAGGGTGGTCAGCACGAACAGGGTTTCTTCGATGCTGTTGGACTGCTGGATGCGGTAGTCCAGCAGTGGCGTAGCCTTGTAGTCCAGCACCACGAAGTCGGCATCGTTACCCGGGCGCAGGCTGCCGATGCGGTCGTCCAGGCGCAGCGCGCGGGCGCCGCCGAGGGTGGCCAGGTACAGTGACTTGTAAGGGTGCAGGCGCGCGCCTTGCAACTGCATCACCTTGTACGCTTCGTTCAGGGTGTTGAGCAGCGAGAAGCTGGTGCCGGCGCCAACGTCGGTGCCCAGGCCCACGTTGACCTTGAAGCGCTCGGCCTGGGGCAGGTTGAACAGGCCGCTGCCGAGGAACAGGTTGGAGGTGGGGCAGAAGGCCACGGCCGAGCCGGTTTCGGCCAGACGCTGGCATTCGTCATCGCACAGGTGCACGCCATGGGCGAACACCGAGCGCTCGCCCAGCAGCTCGAAGTGGTCGTATACGTCGAGGTAACCCTTCTGCTCGGGGAACAGCGACTTGACCCAGTCGATTTCCTTGAGGTTTTCCGACAGGTGCGTGTGCATGTACACGCCCGGGTGCTCCTTGAGCAGTTGGCCCGCCAGCGCCAGCTGTTCAGGCGTACTGGTCGGGGCGAAGCGCGGGGTGACTGCATAGTGCAGGCGGCCCTTGCCATGCCAGCGTTCGATCAGTGCCTTGCTTTCGGTATAGCCGGACTCGGCGGTGTCGGTCAGGTAGTCCGGAGCGTTGCGGTCCATCATTACCTTGCCGGCGATCAGGCGCAGGTCCAGGCGCTCGGCCTCTTCGAACAGGGCATTGACCGATTCCGGGTGCACGCTGCCGAACACCAGGGCGGTGGTGGTGCCATTGCGCAGCAGTTCCTTGAGGAAGATCTTCGCCACCTGGTCGGCGTGATCCTTGTCGGCGAACTGCTTTTCGCAAGGGAAGGTGTAGGTGTTCAGCCAGTCCAGCAGCTGTTCGCCGTAGGAGCCGATCATGCCGGTCTGCGGGAAATGGATGTGAGTGTCGATGAAGCCCGGGGTGATCAGCGCGTCCTGGTAGTGCTCGACCGGGATATCGGCGTCCAGGGTCGGCAGCAGTTCGGCGGCGTGGCCAACGGCGCGGATGCGGCCATCGTCGACCACCAGCAGGCCGTCCTCGAAGTATTCATGGGAAGCCTCCAGGCCCACCTCGGCCGGGTCGGCGATGCTGTGCAGGATGGCGGCACGGTAGGCTTTGCGGGTAACGGTCATAACACACTCGTCAAATGGCTTGGCTGCGCCGGGAGGGCGGCAGCAACTGGGCAATGGGGCCGGCATTGGCGGCAGCGTCGTGCTGGCCGAAGCAGGCGTTGTAGGTGGCGATGATTTCACCGGCGATGGATACGGCGATCTCGATGGGCAGCTTGCCCTTGACCTCGGCCAGGCCCATCGGGCAGCGCATGCGCGCCATCACCGCATCGTCGTAGCCGCGCTCGCGCAGGCGGTGCTCGAACTTGACCCGTTTGGTCTTCGAGCCGATCAGGCCGAACCAGGTGAAGTCGTTGCGCTTGAGAATGGCGGCGGTCAGTTCCAGGTCGAGCTGGTGGTTGTGGGTCATGACGATGCAATAGCAGCCTGGCGGCAGCTCGGCCACTTCGTCGACCGGCTCCTCGCTGACCACCTTGGTCACCCCGTCGGGGATCAGGGCAGGGAACTCCTGCTCGCGCGAATCGATCCAGCGCACCCGGCAGGGCAGCGCAGCGAGCAAGGGTACCAAAGCCCGGCCGACATGGCCCGCACCGAACACGGCGATCTGCGCCTGCACCGCGGCCATGGGTTCGAACAGCAGCACTGTGACGCCACCGCAGCACTGGCCAAGACTGGCACCCAGGCTGAAGCGCTCCAGGTGCGGGGTGGTACGGTGCTCTTCGAGCATTTGCCGGGCGATGTGCAGGGCCTTGTATTCCAGGTGGCCGCCGCCGATGGTGTCGAACAGGCCGCTGGCGCTGACGACCATTTTCGAGCCGGCATTGCGCGGGGTCGAGCCGCGCTCCTCGATGATGGTAACGAGCACGCAGGCTTCGCCACGGGACTGGTGATCGGCGAGGGCGTTGATCCATTGGTGCATGATGCAACCTCTCTATAGTTGCGTCGCGATCCCTGTGGGAGCGGGTTCACCCGCGAATGCGGCGGTGAAGCCACTATCGCATTCGCGGCTAAACCCGCTCCCACAGGGCCCTGCATTGTCAGTGAGACACGGTTTCCAGTTCCGGCTCGGCAGGTTGCGCTGCAGCCACCGCCTTGCGCATCTGCTCGCACCCCCACAACACCCGCTCCGGCGTCGCCGGCGCATCCACCTGTGGCTGTACGCGGTAATCGGCGATGCTGGCCACGGCGTCCTTGATCGCGCACCAGGCGGCGATACCGAGCATGAATGGCGGCTCGCCCACGGCCTTGGAATGGAACACGGTGTCTTCGGGGTTCTTGCGGTTCTCCACCAGCTTTACCCGCAAATCCAGCGGCATGTCGGCCACTGCCGGGATCTTGTAGCTTGCCGGGCCGTTGGTCATCAGCTTGCCCTTGGCGTTCCACACCAGCTCTTCGGTGGTCAGCCAGCCCATGCCCTGGATGAAGCCGCCTTCCACCTGGCCGATGTCGATGGCCGGGTTCAGCGAATCACCCACATCGTGCAGGATGTCGGCGCGCAGCATCTTGTATTCGCCGGTCAGGGTGTCGACCACCACTTCCACGCAGGCAGCGCCGAAGGCGAAGTAGTAGAACGGCCGGCCGCGCGCCTGGCTGCGGTCGTAGTAGATCTTCGGCGTGCGGTAGAAACCGGTGCTGGACAGCGATACCTGGGCGAAGTAGGCCTGCTGCACAAGCTGCTCGAAGCTGACGATCTGGTCGCGCACGCGCACATGGCCGTTGCGGAACTCGACGTCTTCCTCGGTTACCTGGTAGTGCCGCGCAGCGAACTCGGTCAGGCGCTTCTTGAGGATTTCGGCCGCGTTCTGCGCCGCCTTGCCGTTCAGGTCGGCACCGCTGGAGGCGGCGGTCGGCGAGGTGTTGGGCACCTTGTCGGTATTGGTGGCGGTGATCTGGATGCGGCTGAAGTCGACCTGGAAGATCTGCGCCACCACCTGCGCCACCTTGGTGTTCAGGCCCTGGCCCATCTCGGTGCCGCCATGGTTCAGGTGGATGCTGCCGTCGGTGTAGATATGGATCAGCGCACCGGCCTGGTTGAGGAAGGTGGCGGTGAACGAAATGCCGAACTTGACCGGGGTCAGCGCCAGGCCCTTCTTCAGGATCGGGCTGTTGGCGTTGAAGCGGCGGATCGACTCGCGGCGCTCGGCATAGTCGCTGCTGGCTTCGAGCTCTGCGGTCATTTCCTCGAGCATGTTGTGCTCGACGGTCTGGTAGTAGTGGGTGACGTTGCGCTCGGTCTTGCCGTAATAGTTGGCCTTGCGCACCGCCAGTGGGTCGCGGCCCAGGTGGCGGGCGATGTGGTCCATCACCTGCTCGATGGCGACCATCCCCTGTGGCCCGCCGAAGCCGCGGTAGGCGGTGTTGGAGGCGGTGTTGGTCTTGCAGCGGTGGCCGTGCACGGTGGCATCGCCCAGGTAGTAGGCGTTGTCGGAGTGGAACATGGCGCGGTCGACGATCGAACCGGACAGGTCGGGCGAGTAGCCGCAATTGCCGGCCAGGTCGAAGTTGATGCCGTGCAGGCGCCCGTCATCGTCGAAGCCCACGTCGTATTCGACGTAGAACGGGTGGCGCTTGCCGGTCATGGTCATGTCTTCGACCCGCGGCAGGCGCATCTTGGTTGGCTGGCCGGTCAGGCGCGCCACCACGGCGCACAGGCACGCCGGGCTGGCTGCCTGGGTTTCCTTGCCGCCAAAGCCGCCACCCATGCGGCGCATGTCCAGCACCACCTTGTTCATTGGCACGTCGAGTACTTCGGCGACCAGCTTCTGCACTTCGGTGGGGTTCTGCGTGGAGCAGTAGACGATCATGCCGCCGTCTTCGGTGGGCATCACCGAGGAAATCTGCGTCTCCAGGTAGAAGTGCTCCTGGCCACCGATGTGCAGGGTGCCCTGGATGCGGTGCGGGGCACTGGCCAGGGCAGCAGCGGAATCGCCGCGCTGGTGGGTGTGGCTGTCTAGCACGAAGTGCTTCTTACGAAACGCTTCGACCACATCCAGAACCGGCTCCAGGTCTTCATACTCGACGATGGCGGCCATGGCCGCGCGGCGTGCGGTGTCGAGGTCGCGGGCGGCCACGGCGAGCACCGGCTGGCCGAAGAACTCGACCTTGTCGATGGCCAGCAGCGGGTCGCCGGCCACCACCGGGCCGATGTCCTTGAGGCCGGGAATGTCTTCGTGGGTGATGGCGATGCGCACCCCCTCGAAGGCATAGCACGGCGTGGTGTCGATGCGCAGGATGCGCGCATGGGCGCGGTCGGCGGTGCGCGCATAGACGTGCAGCTGGTTGGGGAATTCCAGGCGGTCGTCGATGTACACCGCCTCGCCGGACACATGCTTGTCGGCGCTGTCGTGCTTGACGCTGCGGCCGACCCCGGTGGTCAGGTCCTGGCTGAACAGTTCGGCCATCTCGGCCTGGCTCTTGGCTACGTGATGGTTAGACATAAGCGGTCACCCGGGTTTCGATGTGCGGCGTTTGCTGTTCGATGAAGTACTTGCGCAGCAGGTTCTGCGCGGTCAGCAGGCGGTATTCCTTGCTGGCGCGGAAGTCGCTGAGCGGGGTGAAGTCTTCGGCCAGGGCCTGGCAGGCGCGCTCGATGGCCGCCTGGCTCCATGGCTTGCCGCGCAGCGCCGCTTCGCAGGCACGGGCCCGTTTGGGGATCGCCGCCATGCCGCCGAAGGCAATGCGCACACCGCTGACCACGCCGTCTTCGATGCTGAGGTTGAAGGCACCGCACACGGCGGAAATGTCATCGTCCAGGCGCTTGGACACCTTATAGGCGCGGAACGCCCAGTCGCTGGTGGCGCGCGGCACGATGATCTTCTCGATGAACTCGCTGTCCTGGCGGGCAGTGATGCGGTAGTCGATGAAGTAGTCTTCCAGTGGCATCACCCGCTGACGCTCGCCCTGACGCAGGACGATCTGCGCATCCAGGGCAATCAGCAGGGGTGGCGAGTCGCCAATCGGCGAGGCGTTGCCGATATTGCCGCCCAGGGTGCCCTGGTTGCGGATCTGCAGCGAGGCGAAACGGTGCAGCAGGGCGCCGAAGTCGGGGTATTCCTCGTTCAGCGCGCCGTAGCAGTCGGTGAGCGGGGTGGCGGCGCCGATTTCCAGGTGGCTGGCGGTTTTCTCGATGCGCTTGAGTTCGGCCACATGGCCGACGTAGATCATCACCGGCAAGGTCTTGTGGAACTGGGTGACTTCCAGGGCCAGGTCGGTGCCGCCGGCCAGCAGCCGCGCTTCGGGGTGCGAGCTGTACAGGTCGGCCAGGTCGGCCACGGTCAGTGGCACCAGGCAGCGCTTGTCGCCGCTGTTCAGCTCGCCGGTCTGGGTTGGCGCAATGGCCTTGAGGCGGCTGATGGTCTGCGCCTGCTGGGCGTCGAACTGGTCGCGGCAGGGCTGGCGGCAGCTCTGTTCGGCGGCATCGAGGATCGGCCGGTAGCCGGTGCAGCGGCACAGGTTGCCGGCCAGGGCTTCCTGGGCCTGGTGCAGGTCGGGGCCGTTGCTGTTCTTCTGCAGGGCGAACAGCGACATGACGAAGCCGGGGGTGCAGAAGCCGCACTGCGAGCCATGGCAATCGGCCATGGCCTGTTGCACGCTGTGCAGCTGGCCCTGGTGCTTGAGGCCCTCGACGCTGATCAGTTGCTTGCCGTGCAGCGACGAAACGAAGGTCAGGCACGAGTTGAGGCTACGGTAGCGCAGGCTGTCGTTGCCCTGGTCGTCCTGGGTCAGCTCGCCGACCACCACGGTGCAGGCGCCGCAGTCACCACTGGCGCAGCCCTCCTTGGTGCCAGGTTTGCCCAGGTGCTCGCGCAGGTACTGCAGCACCGTCATGTTCGGGTCCAGGGCATGCTCACTACGCAGCTCCTGGTTGACGAGAAACTGGATCACGGGGATGGCCTCGCAATGGTTTTATTGTTGTTGGGCGGACTCTAAGCAAGACCTGTCCTGCTGGTCAATAATTTTCTGACTCAAAGGTCAGGAAATTGCTCGTGCCGCTGCCCAACGGCTCACATTGCCATATGCCAAGCATAGATCGCGCCGGGCGCGTGGCTGCCTTGCCGGTCAAATAAACCGCCAGGCCCCTCTGCGCGATTACCGGCCAAGTACGCTACAATCCGCCACTTGTGCCCAGTTCAATGATTTTGAAGGAAAACCATGACGTTCAAGGCCCCGGACAGCCTCTCCGAGCAGATTGCCGATTACCTGGCCGAACGCATCATCCGTGGCGAGCTGGCGCCAGGCGAGCGTATCCAGGAGCAGAAGGTCACCCAGGCACTCAACGTCAGCCGCGGCTCGGTGCGCGAAGCGCTGCTGATCCTCGAACGCCGCCACCTGGTGGCGATCCTGCCGCGCCGTGGTGCCCACGTGACCGTGCTCGACGAGCGCAGTGTGCGCAGCCTGTGCGCACTGATGGGTGAGTTCTACATCCTGCTGGGTAACGCGGTTGCGCAAAAATGGCGCACCGATGCCGACCTGCGCCCGTTCCTGGAGATCCAGCAGCGCCTGCAGCGGGCCCATGACCAGCTGGACATCAAGGCCTTCGTCGCCGACAGCTTCGCGGTCATGCGGGCGGCCTATCCGTTCGCCGACAACCCGTTCCTGCAGGAAACCGTGGAAAACCTGCAGCCGGCCATGAGCCGTGCCTACTACCTGTCGCTGGACCAGCGCCAGGCCAACATGATCGACTACCTGGACCTGTTCGCCCGCCTGCTCGACGCAGTGGTGGCCCGTGACCTGCCGCGCATTCGCGAGGTGCTCACCGCCTATGGCCAGCGCAGCTGCGAACTGGTGCTGGCGGCGTTGGCCCGAGGCTGACCGATGCGCCTGAAGTGCATTCGCCTGGCCGGGTTCAAGTCGTTCGTCGACCCGACCACAGTCAACTTCCCCAGCAACATGGCGGCCGTGGTCGGCCCCAACGGCTGTGGCAAGTCCAACATCATCGATGCCGTGCGCTGGGTGATGGGCGAGAGTTCGGCGAAGAACCTGCGCGGCGAGTCGATGACCGATGTCATCTTCAACGGCTCCAGTGGCCGCAAGCCGGTCAGCCAGGCCAGCATCGAGCTGGTGTTCGACAACAGCGAAACCACCCTGGTCGGCGAATATGCCGCCTACGCCGAGATCTCGATCCGTCGCAAGGTCACCCGCGACGGGCAGAACAGCTACTACCTCAACGGTACCAAGTGCCGCCGGCGCGATATCACCGACATTTTCCTCGGTACCGGCCTGGGGCCGCGCAGCTACTCGATCATCGAA
Source organism: Pseudomonas sp. p21 (assembly GCF_001642705.1). NCBI lineage: Bacteria > Pseudomonadati > Pseudomonadota > Gammaproteobacteria > Pseudomonadales > Pseudomonadaceae > Pseudomonas > Pseudomonas sp. p21. The sequence goes on along the minus strand of NZ_LWBV01000003.1, from coordinate 479,599 downwards.
CAGGGCATGATCTCCAAGCTGATCGAGGCCAAGCCCGAGGAGCTGCGCAACTTCATCGAGGAAGCCGCCGGCATTTCCAAGTACAAGGAACGCCGCCGTGAAACCGAGAACCGCATCCGCCGCACCCAGGAAAACCTGGCACGTCTGACCGACTTGCGCGAAGAGCTGGAGCGCCAGCTGGAGCGCCTGCACCGCCAGGCTCAGGCGGCCGAGAAGTACCGCGAATACAAGGCCCAGGAACGCCAGCTGAAGGCACGCCTGTCGGCCTTGCGCTGGCGCGACCTGGACGAGCGGGTGCGCCAGCGCGAGTCGGTGATCGGCGACCAGGATGTGTCCCATGAGGCGCTGGTGGCCGAGCAGCGCAATGCCGATGCCAGCATCGAGCGCCTGCGCGATGGCCATCACGAATTGTCCGAACGCTTCAACCAGGTGCAGGGCCGTTTCTACTCGGTGGCCGGTGATATCGCCCGGGTCGAGCAGAGCATCCAGCACGGCCAGCAGCGCCTGCGCCAGTTGCAGGATGACTTCAAGGAAGCCGAGCGCACGCGTCTGGAGACCGAATCGCACCTGGGCCACGACCGTACCCTGCTGGCTACCTTGGGCGAAGAGCTGGCCATGCTCGAGCCCGAGCAGGAAATGACCCTGGCCGCTGCCGAAGAAGCTGCCGCCGCCCTTGAAGAGGCCGAGCTGGGCATGCACGGCTGGCAGGAGCAGTGGGACAGCTTCAACAGCCGTTCCGCCGAGCCGCGCCGCCAGGCAGAAGTGCAGCAGGCGCGCCTGCAGCAGCTGGAAGCCAGCCTGGAGCGCCAGGCCGAGCGCCAGCGCAAGCTGGGAGAAGAGCGTGAGCTGCTGGGCAGCGACCCGCAGGATGCGGCCATGCTCGAACTGGCCGAGCAGCTGGCCAGCAGCGAAATGTTGCTGGAAGAGTTGCAGCTGTCCGAAGAGCAGGTGGTCGAGCGCCTGGAAGGCGCGCGTGAGCAATTGCAACAGGCCACCCAGGCCCAACAGCAGGCGCAGGGCGACCTGCAACGCCTGGGCGGCCGCCTGGCCTCGCTTGAAGCCTTGCAGCAGGCTGCGCTGGAGCCGGGTGCAGGTGCTGCGGACTGGCTGCAGGGCCAGGGCCTGGAGCAACAGCCGCGGCTGGCTGAAGGGTTGCGGGTAGAGCCGGGCTGGGAGCTTGCGGTAGAAACTGTGCTCGGTGCCGATCTGCAGGCTGTGCTGGTGGACGACTTCAATAACCTCGATTTTGCCGGGCTGGAGCAGGGCGAGTTGCGCTTGCTGGTGGCGAGTGGTACCGGCTCGTCGCTGCCCGGCAGCTTGCTGGAAAAGGTCGAAGGCCGCGTCGACCTGGCGCCCTGGCTGGGCCAGGTCAAGCCCGTGGAAGGCCTGGCCCAGGCGCTGGCACAGCGCGCGTCGCTCGGCGAAGGCCAGAGCCTGGTCAGCCGCGATGGCTACTGGGTTGGCCGACATTTCCTGCGGGTGCGCCGTGGCGGCGAAGCCGAAGGCGGCGTGCTGGCACGCGGCCAGGAAATCGAGCGCCTGGGCCAGGAGCAACTGGAGCAGGACGCGGCGCTGGAGCAGTTGGAGCAGCAACTGCAGGCCCTGCGCGAGCAGCAGCTGGACCTGGAAGAGCAGCGTGAACAGCTGCGCCGTCGTACCCAGGAAGAAAACCGCCTGCACGGCGAGCTGAAGGCCAGCCTGTCGGCCAGCCGTGCGCGCGCCGAGCAGGTCGAGTTGCGCCGCCTGCGCCTGCAGGAAGAGCTGGCCGAACTGGAAGAGCAGCGTGCCCTGGAGCATGAGCAACTGGGCGAAGCCCGCTTGCTGCTGCAGGAGGCCCTGGAGCTGATGGCCCAGGACACCGAGCAGCGCGAGCAGTTGATGGCCCGCCGCGACACCCTGCGCGAAAGCCTCGATCGCGTGCGCCAGGAGGCCCGCCAGCACAAGGATCACGCCCACCAGCTGGCTGTGCGGCTGGGCTCGCTGCGTGCCCAGCACGACTCCACCCGGCAGGCCCTGGAGCGCCTGGAGCAGCAGGCTGCGCGCCTGACCGAGCGCCAGGAGCAACTGAGCCTGAACCTGGAAGAGGGCGAGGCCCCGCAGGAAGAGCTGCGCCTGAAGCTGGAAGAGCTGTTGGAGCGGCGCATGAGCGTCGACGAGGAAATGCGCCAGGCCCGCCTGCACATGGATGAAGCCGACCGCGAACTGCGTGACGCCGAGAAGCGCCGCACTCAGGCCGAGCAGCAGGCCCAACTGCTGCGCGGCCAGTTGGAGCAGCTGCGCCTGGAGTGCCAAGGCCTGGATGTACGGCGCAAGACCTTGCAGGAGCAGTTGCTGGCCGATGGCTACGACCTGCAAGGCGTGCTCGCCACCCTTGAGACCGAGGCCAGCGAGCAAGGCACCGAACAGGAGCTTGAGCAGCTCGAGGCGCGTATCCAGCGCCTGGGGGCGATCAACCTGGCGGCCATCGAAGAGTACGAGCAGCAGTCCGAGCGCAAGCGTTACCTGGACGCCCAGGACGCCGACCTGGTCGAAGCGCTGGAGACCCTGGAAAACGTCATTCGCAAGATCGACAAGGAAACCCGCAACCGCTTCAAGGATACCTTTGATCAGATAAATGCCGGATTACAGGCACTTTTCCCAAAAGTTTTCGGTGGTGGCAGCGCTTATCTGGAACTGACGGGCGAAGATCTACTCGATACAGGGGTGACGATCATGGCGCGACCACCGGGCAAGAAGAACAGCACCATCCATCTGCTGTCCGGCGGCGAGAAGGCACTGACCGCATTGGCGCTGGTGTTTGCCATCTTCAAGTTGAACCCCGCACCGTTCTGCATGCTCGACGAGGTCGACGCGCCGCTGGACGATGCCAACGTCGGGCGTTATGCCCGCCTGGTCAAGGAAATGAGTGAAAGCGTGCAGTTCATCTACATCACCCATAACAAGATTGCCATGGAGATGGCGGATCAATTGATGGGGGTGACCATGCATGAACCGGGCTGTTCACGGCTGGTTGCCGTCGACGTGGAGGAGGCTATGGCCATGGTCGACGCCTGATGCTCGACGATAAGGGCACATTCTGTAGTGAAATGCCCCCGCCATGTGCGACAGACGGTGTAAAGTTGTCTTTGGTCGTGCTAGCTTAATGTCACTCGTTTTTTGCGTGGGTAAAAACGCCTGTCAGAACATAGAGTTGGCGCCACGTGTTAAAGGGCTTTGAACCCTTTGTTTTCAAGCATATTTTTATAGAGGCACGGGATTACATGGAAATCGGTCTGCGCGAGTGGCTGATCGTCATCGGCATCATTGTCATTGCCGGGATTCTTTTCGACGGCTGGCGCCGCATGCGCGGCGGAAAAGGCAAGTTGAAATTCCGTCTGGATCGCAGTTATTCCAACCTGCCGGACGAAGAGGGCAATGCCGAAGTGCTTGGCCCGTCGCGGGTGCTGGATACCCACAAGGAGCCTGAGCTGGACGAAAGCGACCTGCCGTCGCTCAGCGCTTCTGCGCGTGACCGCGAGCGCGAGCCCAAGCCGGCCAAGGCCAACAAGCGCGGCAAGCGCGCCACCGCTGCTGCGGATGCGCAGCAGGGTGACCTGAACCTGAGCGCCGAGCCACGCGAACCCGACCTGTTTGCCGAAAGCGATGACGACTTTGCCGCGGAAAATACCCGCAGCAATGGTGCCGCGCCTGCCAGCAGCAGCGTCAAGGAGCTGCCGCCGGCCGAGGAAGTGCTGGTGATCAGCGTGATCTCCCGCGACGAGGGCGGCTTCAAGGGCCCGGCGTTGCTGCAGAACATTCTGGAAAGCGGCCTGCGTTTCGGCGAAATGGACATCTTCCACCGTCACGAGAGCATGGCCGGTCACGGCGAAGTGCTGTTCTCCATGGCCAACGCCGTCAAGCCTGGCGTGTTCGACCTGGACGACATCGACCACTTCAGCACCCGTGCGGTGAGCTTCTTCCTCGGCCTGCCGGGCCCGCGTCATCCGAAGCAGGCCTTCGACGTGATGGTGGCTGCGGCGCGCAAGCTGGCCCATGAACTGAACGGTGAGCTCAAGGACGACCAGCGCAGCGTGCTGACCGCCCAGACCATCGAGCACTACCGCCAGCGCATCGTCGAGTTCGAGCGCCGTGCGCTGACCCAGAAGCGCTGACAGATCCAGACGAAAGAGCAGCCTCAGGGCGTGCTGGTCGGTTCGGGTGTTGTTATCGCCTGTTCCGGCCCCTTCGCGGGTAAACCCGCTCCTACAGGGACACCACAGCCCTTGAGGTTTGTGGTGTCCCTGTAGGAGCGGGTTTACCCGCGAAGGGGCCGGCACAGGCAATAAATACCTCAAGCCCCCGGCACCACCCCCAGGCTGCTCTTTTGCTTTGCAAGAGAAGACAAATCCCATGACCGCCGAAACCCGCATCCACGAACTGCGTACCCAGCTCGACCAGCACAACTACCGCTACTACGTGCTCGACGAGCCCAGCGTGCCCGATGCCGAATACGACCGCCTGTTCAACGAGCTCAAGGCGCTTGAAGCCGAATACCCGCACCTGGTAACCCCCGACTCGCCCACCCAGCGTGTCGGCGGTGCAGCCTTGGCCGCGTTCAGCCAGGTGCGCCACGAAGTGCCGATGCTCAGCCTGGGCAACGCCTTCGAAGAAGCCGACCTGCGTGAGTTCGGCCGTCGTGTGGTAGACGGCCTCGATCAGCCCGGGGCGGTCGACTACAGCTGCGAGCCCAAGCTCGACGGCCTGGCCGTAAGCTTGCTGTACCGCGACGGCCAGCTGGTACAGGGCGCCACCCGTGGCGACGGCACCACCGGTGAGGATATCAGTGCCAACGTGCGCACCGTGCGCAACATCCCGCTCAAGCTGCAAGGCGAGGGGTGGCCGGCGGTGCTGGAGGTGCGCGGTGAGGTGTACATGAGCAAGGCCGGTTTCGACCGGCTCAACGCCGCCCAGGCCGAAGCCGGCGGCAAGACCTTCGCCAACCCGCGCAACGCCGCCGCCGGCAGCCTGCGTCAGCTGGATTCGAAAATTACCGCCAGCCGCCCGCTGGAGTTCTGCTGCTATGGCATCGGCCAGGTGTCCGCGAGCATCGGCGACAGCCACATCGGCATCCTCGAACAGCTCAAGGCCTGGGGCCTGCCGATCAGCCGCGAGCTCAAGCATGCCGCCGGCATCGAAGAATGCCTGGCCTACTACCGCGACATCGGCGAGCGGCGTAACAGCCTGCCCTACGAAATCGACGGTGTGGTGTTCAAGGTCAATAGCCTGGCCGCCCAGCGCGAACTGGGCTTCCGCGCCCGTGAGCCCCGCTGGGCGATTGCCCACAAGTTCCCGGCCATGGAAGAGCTGACCGAGGTGCTGGATGTCGAGTTCCAGGTCGGCCGCACCGGCGCGGTAACGCCCGTGGCACGCCTGAAGCCAGTCAAGGTCGCCGGTGTGACCGTGTCCAACGCCACCCTGCACAACATGGACGAAATCGCCCGCCTGGGCCTGCGCATTGGCGACACGGTGATCATCCGCCGCGCCGGTGACGTGATCCCGCAGGTGATGCAGGTGGTGCTGGAGCGCCGCCCGGAGGATGCCCGCCCGGTGCAGGTGCCGAGCGAGTGCCCGGTGTGCGGCTCGCAGGTCGAGCGTACCCAGCTGGTCAAGCGTAGCAAGGGCAAGGAAACCACCAGCGAGGGCGCGGTGTACCGCTGCGTCGGTCGCCTGGCCTGTGGCGCCCAGCTCAAGCAGGCGATCATCCACTACGTGTCGCGCCGCGCCATGGACATCGACGGCCTGGGCGAGAAGAGCGTCGAGCAGTTGGTGGACGAAGGCCTGATCGGCTCGCCGGCCGACCTGTACAAGCTGGAGTTCGACCAGATCGTCGGCCTGGAAGGCTTTGCCGAAGTGTCCAGCAAGAAGCTGCTGGATGCCATCGAAGCCAGCAAGCGCCCAGGCCTGGCGCGCTTCATCTACGCCCTGGGCATCCCGGACGTAGGCGAGGAGACCGCCAAGGTACTGGCCCGCTCGCTGGGCAGCTTGGCGCGGGTGCAGCAGGCGCTGCCGCAGGTGCTCACCTACCTGCCGGACATCGGCCTGGAGGTGGCCTACGAGATCCACAACTTCTTCCAGGACGAGCACAACCGCAAGGTCATCAAACAGTTGCTCGACAGCGGCATGCAACTGCAGGACGAAGGCGAGTTGGCTGCCGAATTCGCCGCCAGCACCACCTTGGCCGGGATGATCGCCAAGCTCGACATCGCCTCGGTTGGCCCGACCGGTGCCGAAAAGCTGGTGGCCAAGCTCGACAGCCTGGACAAGATCATCGCCGCCGACGGTATCGACCTGCGCCAGGCCCTGGCGGCCAAGCAGGCCGAAGCCGTGCGCGAGTTCTTCAAGGATGAAGCCAACCAGAAGCTGGCCCGGGACATCGAGGCACAGTTACTGGCGTTCGGCATGCACTGGAGCAGCGAGAAGAAAGTGGCCGAAGGCTTGCCGCTGGCCGGCCAGACCTGGGTGCTGACCGGTACCCTGGAGCGCATGAGCCGCGATATTGCCAAGGAGAAACTGGAAAGTCTGGGGGCCAAGGTAGCGGGTTCGGTTTCCGGCAAGACCCACTGTGTGGTGGCGGGGCCGGGGGCGGGCTCCAAGCTGGCCAAGGCCAGTGAGTTGGGGGTGAAGGTGCTCGATGAAGATGCCTTTGTCGCCTTCCTGGGCGAGCAGGGCATCGCTGTCTAGAAGTCCTTGCACGGTCCATGTGGGAGCGGGCGAAGCCCGTGCCATCCGCCGCGGCGCCTGCTTCGCGGGCACGCCCGCTCCCACAGGTCCTGTGCTGGTCGTGCTGTCAGCGCTACCCCTGTAGGAGCGGGTTCACCCGCGAATTGGCAGTTCCAAGCCACCCTGACCGGGACAAGTCATTGAGAAATGATGACTTTTTCTCCTCCAGAGGTTGTATCTGCCCCCAAGACCGGTACAATGGCGCCACTCGCTGCTCAGCGAGCCTTGTAGTGGTGGCCCCATCGGTCCCCCCGCATTGATTACCCGTTAACCTGGTCAGGCCCGGAAGGGAGCAGCCATAGCGGGAACATCGAGTGCCGGGGTGTGGCTGGTGGGGCCGCCCCCATTCTTTAAATCCTTGATTCTACAAGGATTTTTCGCTCAAAAATCTCGAAGTGTGACAGCGTTTAGGTACACCTGAGAGGTACATCATGCTGGGCATTCTAGTCGACTGTAATTCTCCGATCCATACTCCTGCCCGTGCTGTCTCGGTACTGGTCGCGTTCGCTAGATTCCTCTAATGTTGGGGGCCCCAATTCACTACAGGGCACTCGCATGGACATTGCAGCACTCAACGGCGTGGTACAGGTGATCAACCTAACCAAACAACTCGCCAAAGCTGCGTTTGATGGGAAGGTGGATGCTGAGGCTAAAGCGAAAATCGGTGAAGTCCTTGAAAAACTGGGGGACGTCCAAGATGGGATGTTCAGCCTGCGGGAAGACCTATATAGGCTCCAGCTAGAGCGAGACGACCTGAAGAAGCAGCTTGATGCCGCAGACTCGTGGCTACAACGAGCAGCCGCTTACAAACTTACGCAAACAGCAGGCGGTGCAGTTGTATACATTTCGAGTGACGAAACGCCTCATTACGTCTGCCCAAGCTGCTTCAACAGGAAGGAAATCCACCCGCTCCAAGACAACCGGACTGCCCGAGGCAAGTTCCGTTGCACTGGGTGCACAGCAGAGTTCCCCATAAAGCCTCAAAGAGAGGCCTTCAGCGTACAACCTGTAGCCCAGCATTGGAACGACTGAGATAAAATGCTCGCGGTAGCTGGCAGCTTAGAAGATCAGCTCAATCAGCATTAAGCCTAAGATGAGGCCACTACCGCTCACTTGGTAAGTCCGCCTCTAGCATGGGTCTACTAGCAATAATCAGAGGTATTCGCCTATCAGGGTAAGAGGTGATTTTCCACGATTAGAGCTTTAGTTAAAGTGGTGGCCTGGAAGACTAGGGGGTAAAAGTGGGCATTAAGGACAAGATCAAACGCAAGTTTCGACACGACCGTCTAGCGAAATCGACAGTTGCAGTGGCTGGCGTTACGAGTGCTGCTTCTACGGTGGTGGGAGTTGCAGCATCGGCAGCAGCCCCAACTGGTCTGTCAGCCGTCTCGGTGGCCCTAGGTATCACCAGTGCACCGCTGATTGTCACGGCAGCCCCCATTATTGGTGGTGTGGCTGTAGCGGCAGCGGCTGTAGCTGGCACTGTTCGCTTTTATTCGTGGTTGAGGGAGTCCGAACCAGACGACGAAGATGGTGCAGACAGCATTAGCGAAAGGTAACTGGCCCGTTGACGAGCGGGTGGGCCTGCCTCTGCAAGCTGGTGCCCCAGCGGTGCTTGACTAACTGGGTACCCTTCAGTCGTATCGTCCGCTCGTGAGGTGTCGAAGGACTTAGTTTAGCTGTTTACTCATGGTGCCTGCGATTGGTGCGACTCGTCAGGCAACCTTGCCAGTCCATTAATGAGGGCCAGCAAACTCTGCTGCCACAGCGGGTGGGGCGACCTACTTGCAGGGGAAAGCCCTTCGAAGTGCCATGTGAATCAGAAAGGTGTCCTCTAGGTGAAGTAGCGTCGGGTTATCTTGTAGATACTTAGTGACAATCCTAACCCCTTGTCCATATTGAATACCGGGTGTTGGCATGCAAATTTGATACTGTTTCTCGAAGCGATCCGAGAATATGGAGATCATGTCCATAACCCCGGTGACCTTGCCCATGCAGAAGCCTGCACCGAAGGCGGATGCGTTCGTTTGTGAGCCGTCGATGGCTTTAACCGCCGCTTGACACTGCCCTATCAACTCGTTGCCGTTACCCAGGGCTGCATTGCTCATTAGTCCCAAGGCAGCGGATAGCACTACTGCTATTGATTTCATTATTCAGTCCCTGTTGTTTATGCGGCATGCTAACGTCTGTTTCCTTGTCTGCATATAAGGTAGGTGTGAATAATGAAGTTTGCAGCGGCGGTTGCTTTTCTAGGTCTGACCGGAGCCGTTAGCGCTTGGGCGTTACCAGACTACCGCTGCACTGTACAGCGGGCAGTATCTGCATCCGAAAGCTCGCTAGGCCATATGTACCTCGGTAAACAGTTCACGGTCGAGCGTAAGACTGGCCTGATGGCTGGTGCTCTGAAGAACTCGTACTTCACTGAACCGCAGGTTATCGACTATGGCTCTAGCGAGAATAGCTACAAGGTCGTGACGACTATGCGAAAGGACCAGGGCGTCGGGGCGGGGTCGAGCCTGTTCGCTCTCACGATCAACGAGTACAAAGACGAAACACGTAAGCCGTTCGTCTTTCTGAGCGACGATGATGTGTACCTTGGGTGGTGCGAGCACTTCTGACGGCTCAGCGGCAATTTTCAAACCATACGCTACTCCAAATTTTCTAATCGGACCTTCGCCCCCAGCCGAATATCGGCAGCGAATTTTGGTGGGAATATCTCTGCCCCAGATACGACAAAGCCCCACCAATGGCGGAGCACTTGAAGTGCACAGACGGTGCTTCCAACACCCCTATACCGGAGTTGAGGGGAATTCTCTGCTAGCAGGCGGGGATTCTCGACTCGGAACACACCATTGAATCGCCCCTAGTTTCCTAGACACTCTCCAAGCTCAGAAAATATCGTTTCTCATGCTCTACTGGCGACAGCTGCATAGCACTGCCGTGTCTCCTGATGCAGCGGAGTAGGCGCTATCGTCCTACCCGCATCGAAAGCCTGGTATCAGCCGGTACTCATTACTTTAAAGAAACCTGATTGGCCTCAAGCTTCAGTTCCTTGAGGCGCTTCAGCAGTGTGCTGATATTCGTGCGTGCCGAGCCTTCGTTGGCCAGGCGCAGGCGCTTGATCGCGATAACGGAGTCGCCCACGCCAGCGGTAAAGGGCGTTCGAATGATCTCTCGAAAGATAACGGTGTTTGAAGCTGACTCGGTCAGTGTGTACTCAGCCTCGCAGGTGACTTCGAAATCCAGGCCAAAAATGGGTTGGTCGACGCGTAGCAGGTTGGCACGCAGGGTGTAGGCAGCGGGTGCTTCGCCAAGCAGATCAGCACTGGCAAGTGATTGTTTGAGTGCAGCACCGAAGTCCGGGCCGTCGATTTCCGAAGTCCAGAGCGGGTTGGTGGCGTCTCCGCCATTTACTTCGGTCACCTGAATGTTGCGATGCAGGCGTTGGTCATAAAACTGCGCATCGGTCTGGTCGGATGCCACGGACATTCCGGAGATTTGAGCAGGCGAAGCGCACCCTGTGCAAAGGGCGATAAATACCGAGACTAGAAACACACGGAAGTAGGTCACTTGAATAATCCTTGAGTGATATGCCGGTAGTGCAAGACGAAAGCCATACATCATGTATGGCTTCAACGATTGAAAAGGCTGCGCCGCGGCATTGCTGGGAGCGTACAAGCCTCAGGCCGAGCGTTGCGCTGTTCGGCAGAGGCCTTTACAGGTTGTACTTCTCATCGATTCTGCGTTTATCGAGCGTGTAGCGCTTGAGGTCGATCGAATCGGACTCCAGCTTGGCATCCAGCTCGTCCATGTCGTGCTTTTTCAGCGTTGCAACGTGGGCTTTGGTGGCTTGGTAGTTGATCATCTCTGCAGCGTCATGCCCACTCACCGGGTCCCAAAGCATGGAAAGCGGCCAGAACAGCAGGTTCACCACGCCAAAGCCGTACGCGCGACCATAGAACGAACCGCCACCTGGAAGCAGGCCAAGGCCGGCAGCAAGCCCTGGGCTTTTTTCTTCAACCGCGAGGTTTCTGGCGCGAAAGCTGGCAAGTTCCGACTCTTGGGCCGAATTGAGACCGGTAGCACAACCAGTGGTCAGTGCTATCAGTGCGGCAGCGGTCAGATTTCGAATTGTGGACATGCAACATTTCCTGAGTGTGAGTACTGTTCTCGGCGCGCGGCTGGGCGCGGAGGCGCGTAACTCTACACTGAGTAGTGGCGTATTGATATTGTATGGCCATCACTCTGTTCAGATGATGATGCATTCAACTGGTGGTTTTAACCTACCCGCTTCAAGACAACTGTTGAGCCGCCCTGTTTCTTTCCATGCCCCGCCGCCGACAGCTTCATCAGCCGCTGGAATTTCGGGCATGCCAGGTGATCTTCCTCAGGGCACTGCGCCGCATGCCGCAAGCCCTTGCTCATCGCCTGCAAGCGCCTGATCCGCGCATCCAGTTCGTCGGCCTTGGCGATCAGCATCTGCCGGTCGACCTGCAGGTCCACCAGCATCGCCCCCACTTCATCCAGCGAAAACCCCGCAGCCTGGCCCAGGGCGATCAGCGCCAGCCTGTCTGCCACATCGGCTGCGAACTGCCGCCGCTGGCCAGGTCCGGCGAGTGATTTGAGCAGGCCTTTCTTCTCGTAGTAGCGCAGCGTCGAGGCGGGTACGCCTGTGCGTTTGGCGACGTCGGCAATGTCCATTTCGGGCCCTTGACTTGAAGTTGACTTCAACTTCTATGCTGCGCGGCAGAGTGATGACCGTCAATCTTCGAGGGCTTGTTCAATGACGTTTGCTGCGATGTTTTCCGCTGCCTTGCCGATTGGCATTGGCGCCACGGTGATGATGGACCTGTGGGGGCTGCTGCTGAGGCGGCTGGGTGTCGCCACGCTGAACTTCGCCATGGTTGGGCGTTGGGCGGGGCATCTGCTGCACGGGCGTGTGCGGCACCAGGCGATTGCCAAGGCCGAGCCGGTCCGGCATGAGCTGGCGTTGGGGTGGGGGATTCATTACGCCATCGGCGTGCTGTTCGCGATGCTGCTGGTTGTGATCGTGGGCGAGGGTTGGCTACTGGCGCCTACAGTGGTGCCTGCGCTGGTTGTTGGTGTGGGGACCGTCGTGGCGCCGTTGTGCTTCATGCAGCCGGCAATGGGGGCGGGGTTCTTTGCGTCGAGGACGCCGACGCCTGCGCGCAACTGCTTGAAGAGCCTGGCCACGCATTTTGTGTTTGGCGTGGGGATGTTCTTGAGTGCGGGTTTGGTTGCGGCTGTGTGAGAGCTGCGAGGTGCAGGGCTTGAGGGGGGGCGACACATTCCTCAAGGCGAGCAACCGGTAGCAACAATGCGATCTGCTTTCAGGATGCTTCCTACAACGGTCAGGGCAATTTCCCGCTTTTGCTGTAGGAGGTGTCGAAATATCCTACGCACTCCGTCGACTCCCGTCTGATTGTCCCGGGAATCACCGCCCACTAGGCTTTTGCGGTCGCTGTCGGTTCAGCGATCGGGTGTGGAAGCCTGGGGTGTGGTGGCTGTCGTCATGACAGTTGTACGTGGGAGGCCTCCGGCCTGCCGGGCTCACCATACCCCTGGTCTTCCACCCCGCGTACAACTGTCGCCCTACGTGTGGAAGCGAAAGGGTGTTCTCAGCCCGGTATGGTGAACCCATGAAAAAACTAGTCCCCGATCCACCCCACGTTTTCGAGCTTCCCCAAGGTAAATCCCTTTCCCGCGCCATCAGCGAAGGCATCGTGCCGATGGAGTTCGCGTTGATGAATGTCACCCACTATCTGATGTTTGCCTATAGCGACAGCCGGCGGGCGCTGGAGCGTATCCAGGACGAGGAGACGCGGCAGTTGCTGGAGCACGGGTTGCGGGCCATGCAGATTGCCTGGGGGCAGGCGGATGCTGTGGCACTGGCAGTTGAGCGTAGAAGCCAGTGAAGTCGGGTAGAGATAGCAGGGATATCAATTAACCCTGTGGGAGCGGGTTGACCCGCGAAGAACGCGACGCGATGGATGGCACCGGCTTTGCCGGTGTTCGCGGGTGAACCCGCTCCCACAGCGGGCGTGCAAGCTTCGGGCGGGTTAGCCTTTCATCAGGTATGCGTGGCTCAGGGGCGAGCCACAGACATGGGTTCTTGGTTGGCCATCCCCCATACCGCTGCACAATCCGCTCGATCTCCCCCGACTGCTTCATCCGCACCAGTGCCCGCAGCAGCCCTTGGGTCGGTATCGCCGGGTCATTGCGTACCATGCACCCCAGGTCCTGGTCCTCCAGCACCGCCAGCGCCTGCAATTGCTGCTCGGCGGGTAGACCCTGGTTGAACCACTGCAACGACAGCTGGTTGCTTACCGCATGCCGATAGCGCCCGGCTTGCAGCTTCTGCAGCACCAGCAACTGGCTGCGGCTGTCCTCGCGGTGCAGGCGGCCCTGGTCGAGCAGCGGTTGCAAGGTCGAATAGGTGTAGCCAAGCACTGTGCCGATGGCCTGGGCAGGCAGTTGCTCTGGGGGCAGCGGAATACTGTCGCCAGCGCGGCCTACCAGCAGGTCTCGCTGATGCAGCAGCGGGATGCTCCAGACAAAATCCCCCGGCCGATCATTGAACCACTGGGTGCTGACATAGCAGCGCACATCTATATCACCGCTGTTCATCGCCTCCTGCAGGCGCAGGCGGGCCATGACGTGGTATTCGGGGCGTACGCCCACCTCCTTGGCCAAGGCCTGCATCAGGTCGTACAGCAAACCTTCCACCGGCTGGTCGCTTTCGATGCGTACCAGCGGCATGCTCCAGCTCTCGGCGACAGAAAAACGCAACACGGGCTGTTCAGCCTGGCTGTAGGTGCTCCACAGCAGCAACAGGGCCAGCAGTCTTCGCAAAGGCAATCCTCCCTGGATGGCGCGCCAGTTTCAAAGCTTAGACGACTTGCGCAGGGTGCAATTTTGCCCCCGCTCCGCTAGCATTAGCGATCTTCCGCTCGATCAGGCTACGATGGTTTTTCGATGAGTTATCAGGTTCTTGCACGTAAATGGCGTCCGCGCTCGTTCCGCGAAATGGTCGGCCAGGCCCATGTGCTCAAGGCCTTGATCAACGCCTTGGACAACCAGCGCCTGCACCATGCCTACCTGTTCACCGGTACCCGGGGCGTGGGCAAGACCACCATTGCGCGTATCATCGCCAAGTGCCTGAACTGCGAAACCGGTATCACCTCCACGCCCTGTGGCACCTGCTCGGTGTGCCGGGAGATCGACGAAGGCCGTTTCGTCGACCTGATCGAGATCGACGCCGCCAGCCGCACCAAGGTCGAGGACACCCGCGAACTGCTCGATAACGTGCAGTACGCCCCGAGCCGTGGGCGCTTCAAGGTCTACCTGATCGACGAAGTGCACATGCTCTCGACCCACTCGTTCAACGCCTTGCTCAAGACGCTGGAAGAGCCGCCGCCCTACGTCAAGTTCATCCTCGCCACCACCGACCCGCAAAAACTGCCGGCCACCATCCTGTCGCGTTGCTTGCAGTTCTCGCTGAAGAACATGAGCCCGGAGCGGGTGGTCGAGCACCTCAGCCATGTGCTGGCCGCCGAAAATGTGCCGTTCGAGCCGGACGCCCTGTGGCTGCTGGGCCGCGCGGCCGATGGCTCGATGCGTGACGCGATGAGCCTGACCGACCAGGCCATCGCCTTTGGCGAAGGCAAGGTGCTGGCCGCCGATGTGCGGGCCATGCTTGGCAGCCTCGACCATGGCCAGGTCTACGGTGTGCTGCAGGCGCTGCTCGAAGGCGATGCCCGCGCCTTGCTGGAGGCCGTGCGCAACCTGGCCGAGCAGGGGCCGGACTGGGCTGGCGTGCTGGCCGAGATGCTCAATGTGCTGCACCGCGTGGCGATTGCCCAGGCGCTGCCGGAAGCGGTGGACAACGGCCAGGGCGACCGTGAGCGAGTGCTGGCGCTGGCCTCGGCACTGCCGGCCGAGGATGTGCAGTTCTATTACCAGATGGGCCTGATCGGCCGCCGTGACCTTCCCCTGGCGCCGGACCCGCGTGGCGGTTTCGAAATGGTCCTGCTGCGCATGCTGGCGTTCCGCCCGGCCGACACCGACGATGCGCCGAAGCCGGTACTAAAGCCAGCGGGGATCAGCCAGGCCACAGCTGATCCTGCAACACCGGTGGCAGCGCCGGCGGTTGCCGTGGCGCCGCCGGCTGCTACTGTCGTGGAGCCTGTTGCACCGGCTGCCGCGCCACAAGTGCAGGCACCCGCACCGGTCGAGCCAGCGCCACAGCCGGTTGTCGAGCCTGTGGTGGCGGCTGAGCCTGCCCCGGTTTGTGAACCTGAGCCAGAACCCGAACCAGAGCCCGTGGCAGAGGTGGTTGACCTGCCATGGGAAGAGCCCGCACCAGCGCCCGCGCCGGTAGTGGCCGAGCCTGCGCCGGCTCCTGCACCGCCCCCTGCGCCGGCGCCTGTCGCCCCGGCACACGACGAGCCGCCCTTCGACCCGTCCGCCTATGCCGCCGTGGGCATGGACCGCGACGATGAGCCGCCACTGGACGAAGACTATTACGGCGGCGAGAGCGACCCGGTGGGCTTCAGCTACCTGGACGAACTGGCCGAGCACGTCCAGGAAGAAGCACCCAAGCCGGCAGCCGAGCCGCTGCCAGCAGCCAAGCCAGCCACCGGCCTGGCCCTGCAATGGCTGGAATTATTCCCACAGTTGCCTGTGTCCGGGATGACAGGCAACATCGCGGCAAACTGTACGTTGATCGCCGCTGATGGCGACGACTGGTTACTGCACCTGGACCCTGGCCAGGGTGCGCTGTTCAACGCCACCCAGCAGCGGCGCCTGAACGAAGCGCTCAACCAGCACCTGGGGCGCACGCTGAACCTGCGTATCGAACTGATCCTGCCCGAGCAGGAAACCCCGGCCCAGGCAGCGGCGCGCAAGCGTGCCGAGCGCCAGCAGGACGCAGTCAACTCGATCGAACAGGATCCGTTGATCCAGCAGATGATCAAGTTGTTCGGCGCCAAGGTGCGGCAGGATACTATTGAGCCTGTAGAAGCCCTGGTGAATCAGGGCCAGTAACGGATAACCATGCGGCCGGCCCGGTGCCGGGTCGCATCACATGACCCAATCGAGGTATACCCCCATGATGAAAGGTGGCATGGCCGGCCTGATGAAGCAGGCCCAGCAGATGCAGGAAAAGATGCAGAAGATGCAGGAAGAGCTGGCCAACGCCGAAGTCACCGGCCAGTCCGGTGGCGGCCTGGTGAGCGTAGTGATGACCGGTCGTCACGACGTCAAGCGTGTCAGCATCGACCAGAGCCTGATGTCGACCGATGAAGACGACAAGGAAGTGCTGGAAGACCTGATCGCCGCCGCGCTGAACGACGCTGTGCGCAAGGTCGAGCAGAACAGCCAGGACAAGATGGGCAGCATGACCGCTGGCATGCAGCTGCCGCCGGGCTTCAAGATGCCGTTCTAAGGGCATTTGCGTTACCGAAAACCGCCGCTGACAACAGCGGCGGTTTTTTTGTTGGTGAGATTTCAACCCTGGTGCGGTGTGTTTTTTGTGGGAGCGGCCTTGTGTCGCGAAAGGGCTGCGCAGCAGCCCCGGCAATTCACGCTGCGTAGCTGAAATCCCGGGGCCGCTGCGCGACCCTTTCGCGACACAAGGCCGCTCCCACAAACAAGGCGGACCGCACAGGTCGTGGGGCGGATTTGACGCCATTGCCCCCCGCTGGGTATAAACCGCCTCTTATTTGTTTGTCAGGCCTTTCCCATGAGCTTCAGCCCTCTCATCCGCCAACTGATCGATGCCCTGCGTATTCTCCCGGGTGTCGGCCAGAAAACCGCCCAGCGCATGGCCCTGCAACTGCTCGAGCGTGACCGCAGTGGCGGCCTGCGCCTGGCCCAGGCCTTGACCCAGGCCATGGAAGGAGTTGGGCATTGCCGTCAGTGCCGCACCCTGACCGAGCAGGAGCTGTGCCCGCAATGCGCTGACACGCGCCGTGACGATACCCAGTTGTGTGTGGTCGAAGGGCCGACCGACGTGTATGCGGTGGAGCAGACCGGCTACCGTGGCCGTTACTTCGTGCTCAAGGGCCATTTGTCACCGCTGGATGGCCTGGGGCCGGAGGCGATCGGGATTCCGCAGCTGATGGCGCGGATTGAGGAACAGGGCACCTTCACCGAGGTGATCCTGGCGACCAACCCGACGGTGGAAGGGGAGGCGACGGCGCATTACATTGCCCAGTTGCTGAGCGAGAAGGGCCTGGTGGCGTCGCGGATTGCCCATGGCGTACCGCTGGGCGGCGAGCTGGAGCTGGTGGATGGTGGGACCTTGGCCCATGCGTTTGCGGGGCGTCGGCCGATTTCGCTCTGATCGAGAATTGTTGGGGCCGCTTTGCGGCCCATTCGCGGCACAAGGCCGCTCCTACAGGGACCGCGTTAATTTTCGGATATTTCGCGATCCCTGTAGGAGCGGCCTTGTGCCGCGAATGGGCTGCAAAGCAGCCCCAAATCCAACTCAGTACTCGCTGAGGGAAAACTCGGTCAGGCAGAAGGTCGGTACCCCGGCCGCCTGCAGCCGGCGTGACCCATCCAGCTCCGGCAAATCAATGATCGCCGCCGCCTCGAACACCTGCGCCCCGGTCCGACGCACCAGGTTGGCCGCTGCCAGCAGCGTACCGCCAGTAGCAATCAAATCATCGAAGATCAACACCGAATCCCCTTCGCACAGGCTGTCGGCATGCACTTCCAGGAAGGCTTCGCCGTACTCGGTCTGGTAACCCTCGCTCAGCACGTCAGCCGGCAGCTTGCCCTGCTTGCGGAACAGGATCAGTGGCTTGTTCAGCTGGTGGGCGATGATCGAGCCGATCAGAAAGCCTCGCGCATCCATGGCACCGATGTGGCTGAACTCGGCCTCGACATAGCGCTCGATGAACTGGTCGGCCACATAGCGCAACCCGCGCGGCGACTGGAACAGCGGGGTGATGTCGCGGAAGATCACGCCGGGTTTGGGGAAGTCCACTACCGGGCGGATCAAGGCTTTGAGGTCGAAGGCGTCGCTGTGCATTGTTGCGGGTATCCTGGAAAAACGAATGCCCAAGTATACCCGCTAAACGCCGGCTTCAGGCCTCGATTGCACCACCGGCCAGCGCGCATAGCTGGATCGGGTCGAGGATGTGCACTTCCTTGCCTTCGGCACGGATCAGGCCGTTCTGCTGGAAGCGGGTGAACACCCGCGACACGGTTTCCACCGCCAGGCCCAGGTAGTTGCCGATTTCGTTGCGCGACATGCTCAGGCGGAACTGGTTGGCCGAATAGCCGCGGGCGCGGAAGCGCGCCGACAGGTTGACCAGGAAGGTGGCAATACGCTCGTCGGCGGTCTTTTTCGACAGCAGCAGCATCATTTGCTGGTCGTCGCGGATTTCCCGGCTCATTACCCGCATCAGCTGGCGGCGAAGCTGCGGCAGTTGCACCGACAGCTCGTCGAGGCGCTCGAACGGAATTTCGCACACCGAGGTGGTTTCCTGGGCCTGGGCCGATACCGGATAAGCCTCGGTGTCCATGCCCGACAGGCCGACCAGCTCGCTGGGCAGGTGGAAGCCGGTAATCTGTTCTTCGCCGCTGTCGCTGAGGCTGAAGGTTTTCAGGGCGCCGGAACGTACCGCGTAGACCGAGCCGAAATTGTCACCCTGGCGGAACAGGAACTCGCCTTTTTTCAGCGGCCGCCCACGCTTGACGATTTCGTCCAGTGCATCCATGTCTTCCAGGTTCAGTGACAGAGGCAGGCACAGGGGGGCCAGGCTGCAGTCCTTGCAATGGGCCTGGTTGTGTGGGCGCAGTTTGACTGGCTCGGACATTTTCATTCGATCCTTGTGGGAAAGCACACATAAGACGTAAGGGTAACTCACGGCGTAGGTTGTAGGCCAGCGTGCGCTGTTGTGGTGCGAGCTGGACTGGCCCCGGCGGGTGCGCGCCGGGGCCTTCGCTGTGCCCATGGTGTGCCTGGCAAGGAAACTTGTCCATGCGGTTGAACGACTCGGTTTCAGATCACCCGCGAAAAGCGCTGGCGGTTGTGCATTGCCAGGTAGGCGTCGAACACCATGCACACCGAGCGCGCCAGCAGGCGGCCGGCCGGCAGGATGCGGATGCCCTTGTCGTCCAGGCGGATCAGGCCGTCGCGCTGCAAGGTCAGCAGTTCCGGCCAGAGGTCGTTGAAGTAGCCGCGAAAATCGATGGTGAAGGCCTGTTCGATCGGCTCGAAATCCAGCTCGAAATGGCAGATCAGCTGCTGGATCACCGCCCGGCGTATGCGGTCGTCGTGGTTGCACAGCAGGCCGCGCTGGGTGGCCAGCTGGGCGTTGGACAGGCTGTCCTGGTAGGTGTTGAGGTCGCTGCTGTTCTGGCAGTACAAGTCGCCGATCTGGCTGATGGCCGACACGCCCAGGCCGATTAGGTCGCAGTGCCCATGGGTGGTGTAGCCCTGGAAGTTACGCTGCAGGGTGCCTTCCTCCTGGGCGATGGCCAGCTCGTCGTCGGGCAGCGCGAAGTGGTCCATGCCGATGTAGCGGTAGCCGGCTGCGGTCAGCTGGTCGATGGTGGCGTGCAGCATCTCCAGCTTGGCGGCCGCGCTGGGCAGGTCATTGCTGTCGATGCGCCGTTGCGGCATGAAGCGCTCGGGCAGGTGGGCGTAGTTGAACACCGACAGACGGTCGGGTTGCAGGCGGATCACTTCTTCGACGGTGCGGGCAAAGCCTTCCGGGGTTTGCTTGGGCAGGCCGTAGATCAGGTCGAGGTTGATCGAGCGGAACTGCAGGGTGCGCGCGGCTTCGATCAGGGTGCGGGTCTGTTCCAGGCTCTGCAGGCGGTTGACCGCGCGCTGCACGGCCGGGTCGAGGTCCTGCACGCCCAGGCTGACGCGGTTGAAGCCCAGCTCGCGGAGCAGGCCCATGGTCGACCAGTCGGCCTCGCGCGGGTCGATCTCGATACCGTAGTCGCCGGAATCGTCGTCCAGCAGATGGAAGTGCTGGCGCAGGGTGGCCATCAGCTGGCGCAGTTCCACATGGCTGAGGAAGGTCGGTGTGCCGCCGCCGAAATGCAGCTGTTCAACACGTTGTTTAGGGGCGAGGTGGCAGGCGATCAGCTGGATTTCCTGCTCCAGGCGCTGCAGGTAGGGCGCGGCGCGGCCGCGGTCCTTGGTGATGACCTTGTTGCAGGCGCAGTAGTAGCAGATGTTGGCGCAGAACGGCACGTGCACGTACAGCGACAGCGGGCGCACGGCCCGACGGCTCTCGCGCAGGGCGTGGAGCAGGTCGAACGAGCCCACTTCGCTGTGCAGTTGCACGGCGGTCGGGTAAGAGGTGTAGCGTGGTCCGGCCAGGTCGTAGCGGCGGATCAGGTCGGTATCCCAACGTAGGTCGTCGAGCATGAGGGCGGTCCCCGGAAAGAGCAGCAGTGCCCCGGAGTCTATGGCCGTCTGTAGGAATCTGTGTTGATTTGTATCAAGGGCATTAGGGCTGCAGAGCAGCCCCCATCAATGCCCCATCAACCAATGCTGGTGCGGTCCAGGCATGGTCCAGATACCAAACAGCATCACCAGCACCCCGCCAGCCACCCGCACACTGCGTCTTTTCAACAAAATGTTTACCCGCTCCGCGGCTAATCCGGTAGCCAGCAGCACCGGCCAGGTCCCCACGCCGAACGCCAGCATCAGCGTCGCGCTGTACCCGGCATTGCCTTGGCTGGCTGCCCACAGCAAGGTGCTGTACACCAGGCCGCATGGCAGCCAGCCCCACAGCGCCCCCAGCAGCAACGCGCGGGGCAGGCTGGACACTGGCAGCAAGCGCGACGCCACTGGCTGGATATGCCGCCACAGCCCCCGGCCCAGTGCCTCGATGCGGGTCAGCCCGCTCCACCAGCCGGCCAGGTACAGCCCCATGGCGATCAACAGCAGCGCCGCCACCACCCGCAGTGCCAGCGCCGCCGGGCTGCTGGCCACGGCCCAGCCGGCCAGGCCCAGCAGCAGGCCGGCACAGGCATAACTGAGAATGCGCCCAAGGTTGTAAGCCAGCAGCAGGCGCAAGCGCCGGCCACGTTGTTCGGGCGGGATGGCAAGGGTCAGCGCGCCCATCAGGCCGCCGCACATGCCCAGGCAGTGGCCGCCGCCGAGCAGGCCGAGGATCATCGCCGAGCCCAGCAGGGGCAGCAGGTCAGGCACGGGGTGGGGGTTCCTTGTCGGTGTCGGCCTGGCTGTCGTCAGGCTTCACCGCCGCCTGGTGGCGCGGGTCCTGGTCGTCGAACAGGATGCTGTGGGCCGGGCTTTCCAGGTCGTCGTACTGGCCACTGTCCACCGCCCAGAAGAAGATGTACACGGCCACGCCGACCAGCAGCAGGGCCGCGGGGATCATGATGTAGAGGGCGGGCATGGTGACTTCCTCCCAGGCAGGGGCGCTTCATTCGTTGGCAAGCCCGATGCCAAGGGCAGGCGGGTCAGGCGCAGGGCGTTGAGCACCACGATCAGTGAACTGACCGACATGCCGATGGCTGCCCATACCGGGGTGATCCAGCCGAGCGCGGCAAACGGCAACATCAGGCCATTATACAGGGTCGCCCACAGCAGGTTCTCGAGGATGTTGCGGCGGGTGCGGCGGGCCAGTTCGAAGGCCTGTACCAGCGCCTGCAGGCGGTTGGACAGCAGCACGGCGTCGGCGCTGGTCTTGGCCAGGTCGGTGGCGCTGCCCATGGCGATGCTGATGTCGGCGGCGGCCAGCACCGGCACGTCGTTGACCCCGTCGCCCAGCATCAGCACCTTGCGCCCGGCTGCCTGCAACGCCTTCAGCCGGTCCAGTTTGTCGTCCGGGCGCAGGCCGCCGATGGCCTGGTCGATGCCCAGCTGTGCGGCCACTTCGGCAACCATCGGCGAGCTGTCGCCGGACAGCAGCAGCGTGCGCCAGCCACGGGCCTTGCAGGCTGCCAACAGGGCAGGGGCATCGTCGCGCAGGCGGTCGTCCAGGCCGAACCAGGCCAGCGGGCCCTGGCGGTCGCCCAGCAGCAGCCACTGGCCGCGTGGCTCCGGCACAGCGGGGATTTCCGCGCCGCTCAGGGCACAGACGAAGGTGGCCTGGCCAATGCGCAGTTGCTGGCCTTCGACCAGCCCTTCCAGGCCCAGGCCAGGTACGGTCTGCACATCGTCAGCAGGCATGGCGGTGCGGCCGAAGGCACGGGCGATGGGGTGTTCGGAGCGGTTTTCCAGCGCCGCGGCCAAGGCCAGGCAGCGGTCGGCGGGCAGGCTGCCGAGCGGGCGGATGCTGCGCAAGGTCAGGCGGCCTTCGGTCAGGGTGCCGGTCTTGTCGAAAATCACCGTGTCGATCTGGTTCAGGCCTTCCAGCACATGGCCGCGGGTCACCAGCAGGCCGAGCTTGTGCAAGGTGCCGGTGGCCGCAGTAAGCGCCGTTGGCGTGGCCAGGGACAGCGCGCAAGGGCAGGTCGCTACCAGCATGGCCAGTACGATCCAGAACGCCCGCGCCGGGTCCTGGTGCCACCACCACAGGCCGATGGCTGCGGCGGCCAGCAGCGAGAACAGCAGGAACCACTGCGAGGCCCGGTCGGCGATTTCGGCCAGGCGTGGTTTCTCGGTCTGGGCGCGTTCCAGCAGGCGGACAATGGCCGACAACCGCGAGTCGTGGCCGAGGGCTTCCACTTCCACGTTCAGGGTGCTTTCGACATTCAGGGTGCCGCCGGTAACCCGCTCGCCGACTCGGCGTGGTTGCGGCAGGTATTCACCGGTCAGCAGCGATTCATCGACGCTGGAGCGGCCTTCGACGATGCGCCCGTCGGCGGGGATTACTGCGCCTGGCAGCACCTGTACCGTGTCACCGCACTGCAGTTCGCTGAGCAGGATGCGCTCGCTGCGGCCGTGGGTGTCCAGGCGCAGGCACGAGGCCGGCAGCAGGTTGACCAGCTGCGCAGTGGCCGCGGCGGTGCGTTCGCGGGCGCGGCGCTCCAGGTAGCGGCCAGTGAGCAGGAACAGCGCAAACATGCCCACGGTGTCGAAATACAGCTCGCCGCTGCCGGTGATGGCGGTCCAGATGCCGGCGCCGAAGGCCAGGCCAATGGCCAGCGACACCGAAACGTCCATGGTCAGGTGGCGGGTGCGCAGGTCGCGTGCCGCGCCCTTGAAGAATGGTGCGCAGCTGTAGAACACGATGGGGATGGTGAGGAACAGCGCCACCCAGCGCAGGATGGTGTGCAGTTCGGGCGACAGGTCGATGTTGAATTCCGGCCAGGTGGCCATGGTTGCCATCATCGCCTGAAACCACAGCAGCCCGGCCACGCCCAGGCGGCGCAGGGCGCTGCGGTTCTCGCGGGCCAGTTGCTCGGTGGCCTGGTCGGGCTGGTAGGGGTGGGCGGCGTAGCCGATCTGGCGCAGCTCGGCGAGCAGGCGCGAGAGTGGCAGTTGCTTGTCGTCCCAGTTCAGCAGCAGGCGGTGGTTGGACAGGTTCAGGCGTGCTTCGGCAACACCGGGCAGGTTGCGCAGGTGCTTTTCGATCAGCCAGCCGCAGGCGGCGCAGCTGATGCCTTCGACCAGCAGGGTAGCTTCGGCCAGATCGCCGGCATGGCGAACGAAGGTTTGCTGTACGTCGCTGCGGTCGTAGAGGGCCAGTTCGTCCTGTAGCTGATTGGGCAGGGCCTCGGGGTTGGCGCTGTTGTCGCTGCGGTGCTGGTAGTAGTGCTCCAGGCCACCGGCAACGATCGACTCGGCCACCGCCTGGCAGCCGGGGCAGCAGAACTGCCGGGGCTCACCGAGGACCACAGCGGTGAAGCGGCTGCCAGCGGGGACGGGCAGGGCGCAGTGGTAGCAGGGGGTGGGTTGGGTCATCACATCATTTGCCTTACACAAATCGGCTGGTTGGGCACGGTGCCTGTGGGAGCGGGTTCACCCGCGAAAGCGTCAGATCCGGCGATGATGCTTTAAGGTCTGACGCCTTCGCGGGTAAACCCGCTCCCACAAGGAGCGGCGGAGGTGCGTTTATCGGTGCTCGGCCCCCTGGAGCGCTTCATCACCCAGCTGCAAGGTCACACCATGCTCCACCTTTTCTTCCTCGAACAAGCGCCAAACCTGGCCACCTTCGCTCCCCAGCAGTTCGACGAAGCGCCGCCCGTCGACCTTGTCTTCCAGCTGCCCCACATAGCGCCCGGCCTCGACCCTGCTCAGCAGCACCTTACGGTCTTTCTCCGGCTGGGTCGGCGAAATCAGGTTCAGCTCCAGGCTCTGCGGGTCGCTGTTGCCGGCCAGGCGCACGTCCACTTCGCCGGTCAGCTCGTCCAGGTGCACGCCGGCCTTCAGGCCCAGGTTCTGTGCCAGCAGTTCTCGGTCCAGCGAGCGGTTGATGCCCTTGCCGGCCTCGTAGTAATTGTCGTTCACCAGGTTGTCCGGGTTGTGCACGGCGATGCTGACCATGGTCAGGCTCAGGCACACCGAGGTGGCGAGGATGCCGATGATGATCCAGGGCCAGAGGTGCTTGTACCAGGGGCTGGTGGCGGTGGCAGGCATTGGTGGTTATCTCTCTTAGCGGATCTGTGGGCCGATGAAACGGCTCTTGGCTTCAAGCTGTGCGTCGCTGTCATCGGCGCTCTTGAGGATGAAGGTGATTTCGTTGGTGGTCGACGGCAGTTTCTCGGGCGCGATCGACAGTTGCACCGGCAGGCTGACGATATCACCAGCGTCCACGCGGATCTCGCGCTGGCCTTCAAGCTTCAGGTCCGGCAGGCCGGTGGCGTCCAGCACGTAGACATGGTCACGCTGGTCCTTGTTCATCACCTTCAGGCTGTACACGTTCTCGATCCGCCCCTGGGCGTTCTCGCGGTAAAGCACGCGGTCCTTGCTGACGTCGAAACCGACCAGCGAACGGGTGGCGAAGGCGGTGGCCAGGCCGACCATCATCACCAGCAGTACCACGGCGTAACCGATCAGCCGCGGGCGCAGCAGGTGGGTCTTCTGCCCGGACAGGTTGTGTTCGGTGGTGTAGCTGATCAGCCCTTTTGGGTAGTTCATCTTGTCCATGATGTTGTCACAGGCGTCGATGCACGCGGCGCAGCCGATGCACTCGATCTGCAGGCCGTCACGGATGTCGATGCCGGTGGGGCAGACCTGCACGCACATGGTGCAATCGATGCAGTCGCCCAGGCCCGCAGCCTTGTAGTCCAGGTCCTTTTTGCGCGGGCCGCGGGTTTCGCCACGGCGCGGGTCGTAGGAAACGATCAGCGTGTCCTTGTCGAACATCACGCTCTGGAAGCGCGCGTAGGGGCACATGTACACGCACACCTGCTCGCGCAGCCAGCCGGCGTTGCCGTAGGTGGCGAGGGTGAAGAAGCCGACCCAGAAGTAGGCCCAGCCGTCAGCCTGACCGGTAAAGAATTCGGTGGCCAGTTCACGGATCGGCGAGAAATAGCCGACAAAGGTCATGCCGGTGACGAAACCGATCAGCAGCCACAGGCTGTGCTTGGCGAACTTGCGCAGGAACTTGTTGCCGCTCATGGGGGCTTTGTCGAGCTTCATGCGCTGGTTGCGGTCGCCCTCGGTGACCTTTTCGCACCACATGAAAATCCATGTCCACACGCTTTGCGGGCAGGTGTAGCCGCACCACACCCGGCCGGCGAACACGGTGATGAAGAACAGGCCGAAGGCGGCAACGATGAGGATGCCCGAAAGCAGAATGAAGTCTTGCGGCCAGATGGTGGCGCCGAAGATGTAGAACTTGCGCTCGGGCAGGTTCCACCACACGGCCTGGTGGCCGCCCCAGTTCAGCCACACGGTGCCGAAGTACAGCAGGAACAGCACTGCCCCGCCGACCATGCGCAGGCGTCGGAACAGGCCGGTGAAGGCGCGGGTGTAGATTTTTTCCCGGGAGGCGTAGAGGTCGACGGAATCCTTCCCTTTGTTGGCAGGCGGGGTGACGTCATGTACCGGAATTTGCTTGCTCATCATCAAGTCCCACGGCAGTGGAGAAACGCCGCAGCCAGTGCGTGCCGGCCGCAGTCTCGCGCAATCTGCTAGCGCTCTGCGGCCCATGATACGCCGCTGATGGCAGTATGGGGTCGCGCTGCGACCTTTAGTCGCGTTGGGGTCGTGGTATGAATCGTGTTATGGCGGGTGTCAATTGATCCAGGTCATCAGCCTGCGAGAAATGCTGTGCCTTTGCCGGCCTCTTCGCGGGCTTGCCCGCTCCCACAGGTTCTTCACCAGTCTTGAAGTTGGTGTAATCCCTGTGGGAGCGGGCGCGCCCGCGAAGAGGCCGGGCCTGCTTACTCAGCCTTGGCCGGCTCCGCCTGATGCGACAGGCTGTACACATAAGCCGCCAGCAAGTGCACCTTGTCATTGCCCTGCAACTGCTCCTGGGCCGGCATCTGCCCCTGGCGGCCATAGCGGATGGTCTGCTGCAGTTGTGCAAAGCTCGAACCGTAGATGAACGCCTGCGGGTGGGTCAGGTTCGGCGCGCCCATGGCCGGCGTACCCTTGCCCTCAGGCCCGTGGCAGGCCACGCAGTTGGCGGCGAAGATCTTCTGCCCGTTCTCGGCATCGGCCTTCACGCCCTCTGGCAGGGTACGGCCATCGAGCTTGCTGACCACGAACGCGGCCACGTCGGCCACGCCCTGGTCACCGATCACCTCGGCCCAGGCCGGCATCACGCCGTGGCGGCCGCCCATGATGGTGGTCTTGATGGTGTCCGGCTCGCCGCCCCAGCGCCAGTCGTTGTCGGTGAGGTTAGGGAAGCCGAAGGCACCCTTGGCGTCGGAGCCGTGGCACACCGAGCAGTTGGAAGCGAACAGCCGTGCGCCCATCTTCAGTGCCTGCGGGTCCTTGGCCACCTCAGTGATGGGCATGGCGGCGAACTTGGCGAAGATCGGCCCGAAGCGGGCGTCGGCCTTGGCCATTTCCTTTTCCCACTCGTGCACGCCGGTCCAGCCCGGCTGGCCGTTGGAGAACTCGGTCTGCTTGTCGTTGTCCAGGTACGCGTAGCCCGGCAGGATGCCTTTCCAGTTGCCCAGGCCCGGGTACAGCACCAGGTAGCCGAGGGCGAAGACGATGGTGCCGACGAACAGCCAGAACCACCATTTCGGCAGCGGGTTGTCGTACTCCTCGATGCCATCGAAGGCATGCCCGACGGTTTCGTCGGTGACCTCTTCGCGCTGGCCCTTGCGGGTCGACAGCAGCAGCCAGGTCAACGAGAAGATGGTGCCCAGGGTCAGGACGGTAACGTACAGACTCCAGAAGGTTGTCATTGTTTTTTGCTCCCAGAAGCTTTTGCTTGCTCGACGTGCCGGCTGGCTTCGGGGTCATCCGCGAAGGGCAGTTGGGTCGCTTCGTCGAAGTCCTTTTTACGCCGTGGGTTGAACACCCACAGCGCCAGGCCCACGAAGGCCACCATCACCACGACGGTGCCCAGGCCGCGAATCATCCCGATATCCATCAGCGTCACCGTTTGCTCTTGATGATGGTGCCAAGACCCTGCAGGTACGCGACGATGGCGTCCATTTCGGTCTTGCCCTTGACCGCGTCGCGGGCCCCGGCGATGTCGGCGTCGGTGTACGGCACGCCGAGGGTGCGCAGTACTTCCATCTTCTTCGCGGTGTCCTTGCCGTCGAGCTTGTGCTCGACCAGCCATGGGTACGACGGCATCTTCGATTCCGGTACCACGTTGCGCGGGTTGTACAGGTGCGCACGGTGCCAGTCATCGGAGTAGCGGCCACCGACCCGGGCCAGGTCCGGCCCGGTACGCTTGGAACCCCACAGGAACGGGTGGTCCCACACGCTTTCACCGGCCACCGAGTAGTGGCCATAGCGCTCGGTTTCGGCGCGGAACGGGCGGATCATCTGCGAGTGGCAGCCCACGCAGCCTTCGCGGATGTAGATATCGCGGCCTTCCAGTTCCAGCGCGGTGCGCGGCTTCATGCCTTCCACGGGTTTGTTGGTGACGTCCTGGAAAAACAGCGGGACGATCTGGGTCAGGCCACCGACGCTCACGGCGATGACCATGAAGAAGGCCAGCAGGCCTATGTTCTTCTCGACGGCTTCATGCTTCATCAGTGCGCTCCCACGACGACGATCTTGGCGGCTTCCTCAGCCTGTGCCGGGTTGGCGGCACGTACGGTACGGAACACGTTGTAGGCCATCAGCAGCATGCCGGTGGCGAAGAACGCACCGCCCAGGGCGCGGACGATATAGCCAGGGTGGCTTGCCTGCAGGGCTTCGACGAAGGAGTAGGTGAGGGTGCCGTCATCGTTGATGGCGCGCCACATCAGGCCCTGGGTGATGCCGTTTACCCACATCGAGGCGATGTACAGCACAGTACCGATGGTGGCCAGCCAGAAGTGCGCGTTGATCAGGCCGATGCTGTGCATCTGCTCGCGACCGTAGAGTTTCGGGATCATGTGGTACACGGCGCCGATCGAGATCATCGCCACCCAGCCGAGGGCGCCGGCGTGGACGTGGCCGATGGTCCAGTCGGTGTAGTGCGACAGCGAGTTCACGGTCTTGATGGCCATCATCGGGCCTTCGAAGGTGGACATGCCGTAGAACGCCAGCGACACCACCAGGAAGCGCAGGATCGGGTCGGTGCGCAGTTTGTGCCAGGCACCGGACAGGGTCATCATGCCGTTGATCATGCCCCCCCAGCTTGGTGCCAGCAGGATGATCGACATCACCATGCCCAGCGACTGTGCCCAGTCAGGCAGGGCGGTGTAGTGCAGGTGGTGCGGGCCGGCCCAGATGTACAGGGTGATCAGTGCCCAGAAGTGCACGATCGACAGGCGATACGAGTAGATCGGGCGTTCGGCCTGCTTGGGTACGAAGTAGTACATCATCCCCAGGAAGCCGGTGGTGAGGAAGAAGCCCACGGCGTTGTGGCCGTACCACCACTGGATCATCGCGTCGGTGGCGCCGGAGTAGGCCGAGTACGACTTGAACAGGCTTACCGGCAGCGAGATGTGGTTGACGATGTGCAGCATCGCGGTAACCACGATGAAGGCGCCGTAGAACCAGTTGCCGACATAGATGTGCTTGGTCTTGCGCTTGACGATGGTGCCGAAGAACACCAGCCCGTAGGTGACCCAGACGATGGCCAGCAGGATCGCCAGCGGCCACTCGAGCTCGGCGTATTCCTTGGTGGTGGTGTAGCCCATCGGCAGGGTGATCAGCGCGCCGACGATCACCGCCTGCCAACCCCAGAAGGTGAAGGCGGCCATGCTGTCGGAGATCAGCCGGGTCTGGCAGGTGCGCTGCACCACGTAGTAGCTGGTGCCGAACAGCGCACAGCCCCCGAAGGCGAAGATCACCAGGTTGGTGTGCAGCGGGCGCAGGCGGCCGAAGCTGGTCCAGGGCAGGTCCAGGTTCAGTTGCGGCCATACTAGCTGCGAGGCGATGAAGACGCCGAGGCCCATGCCAAGGATCCCCCAGACCACCGTCATGATGGCGAACTGGCGGACGACCTTATAGTTATAAGCAGTCGGACTGATTGCTGTGCTCATTGCTAAGGTTCCACGGTTTTGATGTTCTTGTTGGTCGAAAAATCGGCGCCAGTATTGATAACCACTGGGGTTACCGCAACGCAACTTTGGTACGCCGACCCGTGCCCGAGCCCGTTCACTGATGTCCCGCAGCGATCGGGTCTGGACGATTGTACACAAATAAATATTTGTAATGTGTACCGTTTTTCGTCTTTTTCTGATCGATCGGTCAAGCTTTTTATCGGGACGGCAACAGGCTACGCGCCGCGTCTGCTTCGGTCCTTTCGGAGCGAGGCCCACTGAGGCAACAAGCTTAGTTCTGTTCGGAGGGGGTGCAAGGAGGGGTAGAGCAGGGGGAGGGGCTGCTTTGCAGCCCTTCGCGGGCTTGCCCGCTCCCACAGGTTCACCACAATACTTGAAATCTGTGGTTGACCTGTGGGAGCGGGCGAGTCGGGACGCCGAACCGCCGCGAAGGGGTGTTACTTGGCTGTCAGGTCTGGCGAAGCTTGATCCTGCGACAGGCTATACACATACGCCGCCAGCAGGTGCACCTTGTCGTTGCCCTGGATCTCGGCCTGCGCCGGCATCTGCCCCTGGCGACCATAGCGAATGGTCTGCTGCAACTGGGCAAAGCTCGAACCGTAGATGAACGCCTGCGGGTGGGTCAGGTCTGGCGCACCCATGGCCGGAGTGCCCTTGCCTTCAGGCCCGTGGCAGGCCACGCAGTTGCCGGCGAAGATCTCCTTGCCTTTGGCCGGGGCGGCCTTGACCCCTTCCGGCAGGGTGCGGCCAGCGAGGTCGGTGAGCACGAACGCGGCCACATCCGCCACGCCCTGCTCGCCGATCACTTCGGCCCAGGCCGGCATCACGCCGTGGCGGCCGTTCATGATCGAAGCCTTGATGGTTTCCGCCTCGCCGCCCCAGCGCCAGTCATTGTCGGTGAGGTTGGGGAAGCCGTAGGCACCCTTGGCGTCCGAGCCGTGGCATACCGAGCAGTTGGAGGCGAACAGG
The DNA here is from genome assembly GCF_001642705.1 of Pseudomonas sp. p21. Classification (NCBI taxonomy): domain Bacteria; kingdom Pseudomonadati; phylum Pseudomonadota; class Gammaproteobacteria; order Pseudomonadales; family Pseudomonadaceae; genus Pseudomonas; species Pseudomonas sp. p21. Next base: position 449,335 of record NZ_LWBV01000003.1, on the reverse strand, counting down.
CGGCTGCCCATTTTCAGCGCCTGAGGGTCCTTGGCCACTTCTTCCACGGGCATGGCAGCATACTTGGCGAAGATCGGGCCGAATTTTGCGTCGGCCTTGTCCATTTCCTTCTGCCATTCGTTGGCGCCGGTCCAGCCGTTTTCATAGCCTGGCAGGATGCCCTTCCAGTTGCCCAGGCCCGGGTAGAGGATCAGGTAGCCGACCGAGAACACCAGGGTGCCGACGAACAGCCAGAACCACCACTTGGGCAGCGGGTTGTCGTATTCCTCGATGCCGTCGAAGCTGTGGCCCATGGTCTGGTCGGTGGTGTTGTTGCTCTGGCCCTTGCGGGTGGCGAGCAACAGCCAGGTCAGGCCAATCAGGCTACCGATGGTCAGTACGCAGATGTACGTACTCCAGAAGGTGGTCATTGCCCGTTACTCCTTTTTGCAGCAGGTTCCTGTCCGGCAGAGGGCAGGCGGTCGTCGACGAAGGGCAGCAGGCGCGCTTCGGCGAAATCATGGTCGCGGCGGCGGTTGAATACCCACAGGGTGAGGCCGATGAAGGCGATCATCACCACCAGGGTACCCAGGCCGCGGATCATGCCGATGTCCATTTCCATCGCACTCACCTCTTGTTCTTGATCGCGGTGCCGAGCACCTGCAGGTAGGCGACCAGGGCGTCCATCTCGGTCTTGCCCTTGACCGCGTCGCGGGCCCCGGCGATGTCGTCGTCGGTGTAGGGCACGCCCAGGGTGCGCAGGGTGCGCATCTTGGTGTCGGTGTGGCTGTTGTCGACCTGCTGGGCGACCAGCCACGGGTACGACGGCATCTTCGACTCCGGGACCACGTTGCGCGGGTTGTACAGGTGCGCACGGTGCCAGTCGTCGGAGTAGCGGCCACCGACCCGGGCCAGGTCCGGCCCGGTGCGCTTGGAACCCCACAGGAACGGGTGATCCCATACGCTTTCACCGGCCACCGAGTAGTGGCCATAGCGCTCGGTTTCGGCGCGGAACGGGCGGATCATCTGCGAGTGGCAGCCTACGCAGCCTTCGCGGATGTAGATGTCGCGGCCTTCCAGTTGCAGTGCGGTGTAGGGCTTCATGCCTTCCACCGGTTTGTTGGTGACGTCCTGGAAGAACAGCGGGACGATCTGGGTCAGGCCGCCGATACTGACGGCGAACACCATCAGCAGGGCCAGCAGGCCGACGTTTTTCTCGATGACTTCATGTTTCATCAGGCAGGTCTCCTCAAGCCAGCTGGGCGTTCGCAGGGGCGACATCGAGCGCCGGCGAACGCACGGTGCGCCAAGTGTTCCAGGCCATCAGGAACATGCCGCTGAGGAAGATCGCACCACCGACGAAGCGCACGATGAAGCCTGGGTGGCTGGCCACCAGGGTTTCCACGAACGAGTAGGTGAGCGTGCCGTCACTGTTGACCGCGCGCCACATCAGGCCCTGGGCGATACCGTTGACCCACATCGAGGCGATGTACAGCACGGTGCCGATGGTGGCCAGCCAGAAGTGCGCGTTGATCAGGCCGATGCTGTACATGCGCTCTTTGCCGAACACTTTCGGGATGGTGTGGTACAGCGCGCCGATCGAGATCATCGCCACCCAGCCGAGGGCGCCGGCGTGCACGTGGCCGATGGTCCAGTCGGTGTAGTGGGAGAGGGCGTTGACCGTCTTGATGGCCATCATCGGGCCTTCGAAGGTGGACATGCCGTAGAACGCCAGCGACACCACCAGGAAACGCAGGATCGGGTCGCTGCGCAGTTTGTGCCAGGCGCCGGACAGGGTCATCATGCCGTTGATCATGCCGCCCCAGCTTGGTGCCAGCAGGATCAGCGACATCACCATGCCCAGCGACTGTGCCCAGTCAGGCAGCGCGGTGTAGTGCAGGTGGTGCGGACCGGCCCAGATGTACAGGGTGATCAGCGCCCAGAAGTGCACGATCGACAGGCGATAGGAATACACCGGGCGTTCGGCCTGCTTGGGCACGTAGTAGTACATCATCCCCAGGAAGCCCGCGGTCAGGAAGAAGCCCACGGCGTTGTGGCCATACCACCACTGCACCATGGCATCGGTGGCGCCGGCATAGACCGAGTAGGACTTGGTCAGGCTGACCGGCAGTTCCAGGTTGTTGACGACGTGCAGCATCGCCACGGTGAGGATGAAGCCGCCGAAGAACCAGTTACCGACATAGATGTGCTTGGTGTTGCGCTTCATCAGCGTGCCGAAGAACACGATGGCGTAGCTCACCCAGACGATGGTGATCAGGATGTCGATCGGCCATTCCAGTTCGGCGTATTCCTTGGAGCTGGTGTAGCCCAGCGGCAGGCTGATGGCCGCCAGCAGGATCACCAGTTGCCAGCCCCAGAAGGTGAACGCGGCCAGGCCCGGTGCGAACAGGGTGGTCTGGCAGGTGCGTTGCACCGAATAATAGGAGGTGGCGAACAGCGCACAGCCGCCAAAGGCGAAGATCACCGCATTGGTATGCAGGGGGCGCAGGCGGCCGAAGCTGGTCCAGGGGAGGTCGAAGTTGAGGGAAGGCCAGGCGAGCTGGGCGGCGATGAAGACGCCGAGCCCCATCCCGACGATTCCCCACACCACCGTCATGATGGCGAATTGGCGGACCACCTTGTAGTTATAGGCGGTACTGCTGGTTGTGTTCATGTATGGGTTCCCATCCACGGTTATTTGGCAGGCTTTACAGCGAGGCAAGCATGATTAATGGGCAAAGTGCCGGTATTGACGGGGATCAATGGGCGAAGGTCGGAAATGTCCCAGGCTTGCGCTGCGATCCTCCGCACGTTCAGGGCCAGGGCGGCTACAAGGGCTGCCTGATCCTGGCCCATGGCGCAGGTGCGCCGATGGACAGCGGGTTCATGGACGAAATGGCGCAAAGGCTTGCGGCGCTTGGGGTGGCGGTAGTGCGCTTCGAGTTCCCGTACATGGCCGAGCGCCGGGTTACCGGCGGCAAGCGGCCGCCGAACCCGCAGAAGGTGCTGCTGGAGTGCTGGCGCGAGGTGTACCGGCAGGTGCGACCTTTGGTCACGGGCAAGCTGGCGGTGGGTGGCAAGTCCATGGGCGGGCGCATGGCCAGCCTGCTGGCCGATGAGTTGGGGGCTGATGCACTGGTGTGCCTGGGCTATCCGTTCTATGCGGTGGGCAAACCGGAGAAACCACGGGTCGAGCACCTGGCCGAATTGAAGACGCCGACGTTGATCGTGCAGGGCGAGCGGGATGCGCTGGGTAACCGCGAGGCGGTGGCAGGGTATGCGTTGTCGCCGGCGATCGAAGTGAGCTGGCTAGTGGCGGGGGACCATGACCTGAAGCCGCTGAAGGCCTCGGGGTTCAGCCATGAGCAGCATTTGCAGGCGGCGGCTGAGAAGGTTGCAGCACTCCTGAAGGATTAGTGCCGGGTTCTTCGCGGGTGAACCCGCTCCCACAGGTACTACGCAGGCCCGCAAGCTTGTAGTGAACCTGTGGGAGCGGGCATGCCCGCGAATAGGCCGGAACAGGCTACCGCTTAGTCGCGGTACTCGCACAGGTAAGCGGTATCCACCTTCACCTGCAACTGGAACTTGCTGTCCGCCGGTACGTTGAACTTGTCGCCCGCCTTGAAGGTTTCCCAGTTGTCGCTACCTGGCAGTTTCACGGTCAGCGCACCCGAAACCACGTGCATGATCTCGCGCTTGGCAGTGCCGAACTCGTATTCGCCCGGGGCCATCACACCGACGGTGGCCGGGCCTTCTTCGCCCGCGAATGCGATCGACTTGACGGTGCCGTTGAAGTACTCGTTGACCTGGAACATGGGCGACTCCTGAAAAGGGGGGGGATGAAAAAGGGCTGGCCAGTATGCCCAAGCCCACGGGCCCCGTCATCTGCTTTCAGGTAGCCCCCGCAGGCAGGCTCAACGGCAGCAGTCGCGCGGTATTGCGTGCATCTTCCAGGGCCCGGTGCTGCTGCCCGCAAAAGTGCATGCCGGCCAGCTGCAGGGCACCGTTCAGGCCGGCGGGACGCTGCAGGTGGCGAGCCTTGGCGAAGCGCTGCTTGAGGTTGATGTGCGGCAGGGTCCGTAGCAGGCTGTCCAGCCCATGCTGCTGCCATTCCTGGTGCAACTGCTGGCGGTCGTAGTCGCCCCAGCTGACCCATGCCTGAAGCTGCCCGCGGTGGTGCCCGAGCCAGCGCTCGAAACTTGCCCACACCTCGCGGAACGATGCGGCACTGTCCACGCTGGCCTGGCTGATGTGGGTCAGCTCGCGGCAGAACGGGGTCAGCTGTGGCCGCCGGCGGGGCTTCACGAAGCGCTGGAAGTGGTCGACCTCGCGGCCTTCGCGGGTAACCAGGCTTGCGCCGATTTCAATGACTTCCATCTCTGTGACCGGCCACCCACCATCGTCGGTGGTGGCTTCCAGGTCGATCACCAACCAATGGCCCATACCAGGCTCCCTTGCAGATCCTGCTAGAGCGTAGCCAAACTCCGGGCATCCGGCACCCCCTGGCAGTTTGCCCGCGGCTTTGGCACAAAGGGCCACATAACCGGCAGTTGTATCCGGCCCGGAAAACGCCTAGCTTAGGCGGACCCAGGCATGAACCGTGATGAGTGTCCGTCTTGACTCCAGCGCCCGGCCTCAAGGCCCTGTCTTCCCTGATGCTGCTGGCTGTGTTCTGGCTGGCGGTGCCGTCATGGGCGGCTGGTACCGTAGAAGTGAAGATTGGCGCGGCGCATTTCCCGCCCTACACCGTGCGCCCGGAGCAGGGCGCCGACACCGGCCTGCTACCGCAACTGGTCGACGCGCTCAACCGTGCGCAGCAGCACTACCGCTTCGTTCTGGTACCCACGTCCATCCAGCGGCGTTTCGGTGACTTCCAGCAAGGCCGCACCGACATGGCCATTTTCGAGAACCCGGAGTGGGGCTGGCAACAGATTGCCCACCAGACCGTGGACATGGGCCTGGAAGATGCCGAAGTATTCGTCGCACGCCAGGTCAACGGCCGTGACCCGCACTACTTCGACGACCTGCGTGGCAAGCGCCTGGCGCTGTTCAACGGCTATCACTATGCGTTTGCCGGTTTCAACGCCGACCCGGAATACCTGCGCACGACCTACAGCGCGACCCTGACCTATTCCCACGACAGCAACCTGCGGATGGTGCAGGCCGGTCGCGCCGACATTGCCCTGGTCACGCGCTCCTACCTCAGCGATTTCCTGGCGCGCAACCCGGCCAGCCGGGAGCAATTGGTGCCCTCGCAGCGCATTGACCAGGTCTACCACCACTACGCCTTGCTGCGCCCGGGGGCCCCCATCGGCGAGCAGTCGTTCGCGGCGCTGCTGCGCGCCCTGCGCGACAGTGGCGAGCTGACGCGCATCTTCGAGCCCTACCGCATCACGGTGGCCGCACCACACGACTAAATTCGCGCGTTGCGGCAACGTTCTCAGCAGTGAGCCTTTTCTTCATTGCCGTGAGTCAAGCCCATGCCGTTCGATGCCGCTTCGCAGCCCCAGTCAGTGCCACGCTGGCGCAGCCTCAGTGCCGAGGAGGGCGACAGCTGGCTGAGCCTGTCCCTCGAAGGCCGCCCGCTGATCCAGTTGCGCCTGGAGGTGGGTGCTACCCTGCATGTTCACCTTGAGCGCCTGTGCCCCGAGCGCCCCTATCAGGCCTTGTGGGCCGCCTGTTACTGGCTGCTGGCCCGTGATACGGCCTGCCAGCGCCTTGCCTGGCACCTGCCCGAGGCGTTGCCCCAGGCGTTGTCTCGGGCATTGACCAGTGGCCTGCTCCTGGCCGACCAGCAGCCTGGCCAATACCTGTGCGAGCGGGCACTGTTCTGGCAGCTACCGCAGCCGTGGCTGGGCGAGTCGGCCAACGAGGCATACCCGCAGCAGATGCAGATCAGCAACGGCAAGCGCCACCCGCGCCGTGCGCCCAAGCCCCGTGGCGAGGTGTACCGGCGCTTCGATGCACGCCTGGGCAGTTGGGTGTCGCTGCGTACCTTGGAAATCGAGCATGACCTGGAGCGCTTCAATCGCTGGCAGAACAACCCACGGGTGGAGGCGTTCTGGCAGGAGGGTGGCACCCTTGCGCAGCATCGCGAGTACCTGGGCAAGCTCGAGGCCGACCCGCATACCCTGACGCTGATCGGCTGCTTCGATGACCAGCCGTTTGCCTACTTTGAGGCGTACTGGGCCAAGGAAGACCGCATCGCGCCGTTCTACCCGGCCGATGACTATGACCGTGGCATCCACATGCTGGTAGGGGAGGAGAGCCACCGCGGGCCGCACAAGGTGGCCAGCTGGCTATCGGCGCTGGTGCACTACCTGTTCCTGGATGACCCGCGCACCCAGCGGGTGGTGGCCGAGCCGCGTGCCGACAACGGCAAGATGATCGGCTACATGCACGACCAGTGCTTCCATTGCGACAAGGAGTTCGACTTCCCGCACAAGCGTGCGGCGTTGATGATTCTGGGGCGGGAACGGTTTTTCGACCGCTGCAAACTGGCTTGATATCGAGGTGGCTTCTTCGCGGGCGTGCTCGCGAAGAAGCGAACTCTGCTTGATCAGGCCTGGCGACTGGCCGTCTTGCGGCAATGTACCAGCGCATCGCGGATCATGAAGTTGACCAGCGTCGGCGACACTCCCAGCTCCTTGGCAATGTCCTTCTGCGGCACGCCATGCAGGCGGTACATCTCGAAGGCATAGCGGGTGCGCTGGGGCAGTTCGTTCAGCGCTTCGGCAATGTCATCCAGCGCGGCAAGGTTGATATGGGTGGCTTCGGGGGAGGCATTTTGCACGACCACGTTCAGGCCTTCCTCCTCGCTGCCGGAGTACTTCAACTCCATGGCCTGCTTGCGGTAGTGGTCGATGGCCAGGTTGCGCACGATCTGGAACAGGTAGCTCAGCTGTGCCTTGAATGACGAGGTGATCTGCGGGGCGGCGCTGAGCCGGAAAAAGGCGTCCTGCACCACATCTTCGGCGCGCGACCGGCAGCCGGTGATGCGGGCAGCGATCTTGACCAGGATGCTGCGGTTGTCGACGAAGGCCTGCAGTAATGGTGAATCGCACTTACTTGTGGATAGTTGTTCCGCCATGGAAATCACCTTGTCACAGAGGGGAAAGGACGCTCCCAAAGTTGGGAAGCTTCCTACGACGGGCGACAAGCTATTCAGAATGATAATAATTGTCAAATGCGAAATGTAATTAGTTTCATGCAGTTTCAGTTCTAAGATGGAGGGGGTGGTTGGGTGCATGTCGGGGCACTTTCGGCGCCTGTGAGATCTCTCAAGGCAAACACCCGGCAACCCTCACGCGCCCCAAAGCCTCACCGCCGCTAATTTCTCCCCCCGCCCATCCGTTCCCCTGTGTACACCCCAGGCCGCCACACGCCGCCGCGCCACGTTCGCGCAGCAGCCGGCCCGACCCAACCAGACACTGGCAGGAACACCCCATGACGGACGCCTTCGAACTCCCGCTCTCGCTGGTCCAGGCCTTGGCGCAACGCGCCGCGCAGACCCCGGACAAAGTCGCCTTGCGCTTTCTGGCCGACGCGCCCGGCGAGCAGGCCGTGCTCAGCTATCGGGACCTCGACCAGCGTGCGCGCACCATCGCCGCTGCCTTGCAGGCCCGAGCCGGCTTGGGCGACCGTGCAGTGCTGCTGTTCCCCAGCGGGCCAGACTACGTGGCGGCGTTCTTCGGCTGCCTGTATGCCGGTGTGATTGCAGTGCCGGCCTACCCGCCGGAGTCCGCGCGCCAGCACCACCAGCAGCGCTTGCTGTCGATCATCGACGACGCCGAGCCGCGCCTGCTGCTGACCGTTGCGGCACTGCACGGCAGCCTGCAGGGCCTGGAGGCCCTGGCGGCGGCCAACGCACCCGAGTTGCTGGCGGTGGATGGCCTGGACCCGGCGCTGGCTGCGAACTGGCGCGAGCCCGCGCTCAAGGGTGATGACATCGCCTTCCTGCAGTACACCTCCGGCTCCACCGCATTGCCCAAGGGTGTGCAGGTCAGCCATGGCAACCTGGTGGCCAACGAACAACTGATCCGCCAAGGCTTTGGCATCGACCTCAACCCCGACGACGTGATCGTCAGCTGGCTGCCGCTTTACCACGACATGGGCCTGATTGGCGGCCTGCTGCAGCCGATCTTCAGTGGCGTGCCCTGCGTACTGATGTCGCCGGGCTACTTCCTGGCTCGGCCGCTGCGCTGGTTGCAGGCCATCAGTGAATACGGCGGTACCATCAGCGGCGGCCCCGACTTCGCCTACCGGCTGTGCAGCGAACGGGTCAGCGAAGCCTCGCTGGCCGGGCTCGACCTCAGCCGTTGGCGGGTGGCCTATTCCGGCTCCGAGCCGATCCGCCAGGACAGCCTGGCGACCTTCGCCGACAAGTTCCAGGCCTGCGGCTTCGACCCACAGAGCTTCTTCGCCAGCTACGGCCTGGCCGAGGCGACCCTGTTCGTCAGCGGCAGCCGCCGTGGCCAGGGCATCGCCGCATTGGAGCTGGACGCCGAAGCCTTCGCCGCCAACCGTGCGGAACCTGGCAAGGGCAGTGTGCTGATTAGCTGTGGCTACCCGCAGCCCGGGCATGCCGTGCGCATTGTCGAACCACAACGCCAGCAGGTGCTGGGCGACAACCAGGTGGGCGAGATCTGGGCCGGCGGCCCGAGCATCGCCCTGGGTTACTGGCGCAACCCCGAGGCCAGTGCCCGCACCTTCGTCGAGATGGACGGCCAGACCTGGCTGCGTACCGGCGACCTGGGCTTCATGCGCGAAGGCGAAGTGTTTGTCACCGGGCGCCTGAAAGACATGCTGATCGTGCGTGGGCAGAACCTGTACCCGCAGGACCTGGAAAAAACCCTCGAGCGCGAAGTGGATGTGCTGCGCAAAGGCCGGGTGGCGGTGTTCGCCGTTGAGCAGCAAGGCGAGGAGGGCATCGGCGTGGCGGTGGAAGTCAGCCGCAACGTGCAGAAGGCGATCAAACCCCAGGACCTGATCAAGACCCTGCGCCAGGTGATCGCCGACGCCTGCCGCCAGGCCCCGGCGGTGGTCCTGCTGCTGAACCCGGGCGCGCTGCCCAAGACCTCCAGCGGCAAGCTGCAGCGTTCGGCCTGCCGCCTGCGCATGGACGATGGCAGCCTGGACTGCTATGCCCGCTTCCCTGAGGTGGGCGAGCCCGTTGCCACGGGGGCAGCCAGCGATGAACTACAGGCACGCATCGCCGGTGTGTGGCGCGACATCCTCAAGGTCGAGGCGGTGGCGGCAGACGACCACTTCCTGCTGCTGGGCGGCAATTCCATCGCCGCCACCCACGCCACCGCACGCCTGGCCGATGAACTGGGCATCAACCTGGGCCTGCGCACCTTGTTCGAGGCACCGGTACTGGCTGATTACGCCAAGGCCGTGGCCGCGATCATCACCGAAGGCGGTGGCCAGGTCGTCGCCATCGCCACCCTGGAGCGCGCCCAGGCGCTGCCCCAGTCGCTGGCGCAAAACCGCTTGTGGCTGCTATGGCAGTTGGACCCGCAGTCGGCGGCCTACAACATTCCAGCCGGCCTGCAACTGCGTGGTGAGCTGGACGAAAGCGCCCTGGAAGCAGCCTTCCAGGCGCTGGTGGCGCGCCACGAATCGCTGCGTACCCTGTTTGCCGAAGAGAACGGCCAGGCCCTGCAGCGCATCCTGCCGCAACAGGCGTTCAACCTTCACCGTCTGGACCTCGAAGGCCAGGCCGCCGAACAGGTCGCCGCCCAGCGTGAAACCGAGGCCCGCCAGCCGTTCGACCTGACCCGTGGGCCATTGCTGCGGGTAACCCTGGCGCGCCTTGACGATGAACACCATCAGCTATGGGTGACCCTGCACCATATCGTCGCCGATGGCTGGTCGCTGAACATCCTGCTCGACGAATTCGCCAAACTGTACGCCGCCCGTTGCCAAGGCCTTGAGGCCAGCCTGGCAGCGCTGACCCTGGGTTACGCCGACTACGGCACCTGGCAGCGACAGTGGCTGGGCGCAGGCGAAGCCGAGCGTCAGTTGCAGTACTGGCAGGTGCGCCTGGGGGACGAATTACCGGTGCTCGACCTGTGCACCGACCACCCGCGCGCCAGCCAGCGCGACCACCGTGCCGCCCGCTTCAGCCTCAAGGTACCGGCCAGGCTCACCGAGGCGCTCAAGGGCCTGGCCCGCGAACAGCAGGCCAGCCTGTTCATGGTCCTGCTGGCCGGCTGGCAGGCGCTGCTGCACCGCTACAGCGGCCAGGCCGATATCCGTGTCGGCGTGCCCAACGCCAACCGCCCGCGCCTGGAAACCCAAGGTATGGTCGGCTTCTTCATCAATACCCAGGTACTGCGTGCGCAACTTGATGGCCGCCTGCCGTTCGATCAGCTGTTGGCCCAGGTGCGCCAGGCCACCCTGGACGCCCAAGCCAACCAGGACCTGCCGTTCGAGCAACTGGTCGAAGCCTTGCCCGAGGCTCGCGAGCAAGGCCTGTTCCAGGTCATGTTCAACCACCAGCAACGTGACCTGTCTGCCCTGCGCCGCCTGCCGGGCCTGCTGGCCGAAGAACTGCCGTGGCACAGTCGCGAAGCCAAGTTCGACTTGCAGTTGCACAGTGAGGAAGACCACCAGGGCCGCCTGAGCCTGGCCTTCGACTATGCCGCAGAACTGTTCGACGCCAGCACCGTCAAGCGCCTGGCCCAGCACCTGCTGGCCCTGCTGGAGCAGGTGTGCGCCGAGCCGCAGCGGGCGCTGGGCGAGGTGCAATTGCTCGACGAGCCTGGCCGCGCGCAACTGCTGAGCTGGGGCCAGGCACCGGTAGCGGCGCCACAGCGTCTGCTGGTCGAGCAGCTCAATGAACAGGCACGCCTGACCCCGCAGCGCACCGCCCTGGTGTGGGACGGTGGCAGCCTGGACTACGCCGAGCTGCACCAGCAAGCCAACCGTCTGGCCCACTACCTGCGTGACAAAGGCGTCGGCCCCGACACCTGCGTGGCCATCGCCGTCGAGCGTTCGCCGCAGCTGCTGGTCGGCTTGCTGGCCATCCTCAAGGCCGGTGGCGCCTATGTGCCACTGGACGTCGATTACCCGGCCGAGCGCCTGGCCTACATGCTCGCCGATTGCAACGCTGGCCTGCTGCTGAGCCACAGCAACCTGCTGGGCAGGCTGCCACAGGTCGAGGGCGTCAGCGCCATCGCCCTCGACCAGTTGCACCTGGACAGCTGGCCCGCCCACGCGCCAGGCCTGCACCTGCATGGCGACAACCTGGCTTACGTGATCTATACCTCCGGCACCACCGGCCAGCCAAAAGGCGTGGGCAATACCCATGCAGCACTGGCCGAACGCCTGCAGTGGATGCAGGCCACTTATGCGCTGAATGACAGCGACGTGCTGATGCAGAAGGCGCCGATCAGTTTCGACGTATCGGTGTGGGAATGCTTCTGGCCGCTGCTGACCGGTTGCAAGCTGGTGCTCGCCGGCCCCGGCGAGCACCGCGACCCGCAGCGCATCGCCGCGCTGGTGCAGGCCCATGGCGTGACCACGCTGCACTTCGTGCCGCCGCTGTTGCAGGTGTTCATCCAGGAGCCGCAGGCGGGTGCCTGCAGCAGCCTGCGCCGGCTGTTCTCCGGTGGCGAAGCGCTGTCTGCCGCGCTGCGTGACCGCGTGCTGCAGGTGCTGCCACAGGTGCAATTGCACAACCGCTATGGCCCGACCGAAACCGCCATCAACGTCACCCACTGGCACTGCCAGGCTACCGATGGCGAGCGCTCGCCGATCGGCCGCCCGTTGGGCAATGTGCTGTGCCGCGTGCTGGACGACGAGCTGGAACTGACGGCCCCTGGCGTACCGGGCGAACTGTACCTCGGCGGTGCAGGCCTGGCCCGTGGCTACCTGGGCCGCCCGGGCCTCACTGCCGAGCGCTTCGTGCCCCGGGCCGACGGCAATGGCGAACGCCTGTACCGCAGTGGCGACCGCGCCCGCTGGCAGGTGCAGACCGAGGCGCTGGAGTACCTTGGCCGCCTCGACCAGCAGGTCAAGGTGCGCGGCTTCCGGGTCGAGCCCGAGGAAGTCCAGGCCTGCCTGCTGGCGCAAGTGGGGGTCGAACAGGCACTGGTGCTGATCCACAAGGATGCCGTCGGCGCGCAACTGGTCGGTTACTACAGTGGCAGCGCCCAGCCTGATGCATTGCTGACGGTGCTGGCTGAACAACTACCGGCCTACATGGTGCCGGCACAACTCATCCCGCTGGCGCAGATGCCGCTGGGCCCCAGCGGCAAGGTCGATCGCAAGGCATTGCCGGCCCCGGTGTGGCAGCAGCGTGAGCACGTCGAGCCACAAACCGAGCTGCAGCAGCAGGTTGCCGCCATCTGGCGCGAGGTGCTGAACCTGCCGCGCATCGGCCTGCAGGATGACTTCTTCGCCCTCGGCGGCCATTCGCTGCTGGCCACTCAAATTGTTTCGCGCACGCGTCAGGCCTGCGATGTCGAGCTACCGCTCAAGGCCCTGTTCGAAGCCAGCGAGCTGGGCGCCTTCTGTGCCGAGATCGCGCGTATCCGCGCTGCCGGTGGGCACAACCTGCAAGGCGCAATCGCCCGTGTCGACCGCCGTCAGGCGGTGCCGCTGTCGTACTCGCAGCAGCGCATGTGGTTCCTCTGGCAAATGGAGCCGGACAGCCCGGCGTACAACGTCGGCGGCATGGCACGCCTGCGCGGCACCCTGCATGTGGATGCCTTCGAGCGTGCGCTGCAGGCGCTGGTGGTGCGCCACGAAACCCTGCGCACCACCTTCCCCAGCATCGATGGCGTGCCGTACCAGTGCGTGGCCGAAGACAGCAGCCTGCACCTCGACTGGCAGGACTTCAGCGCCTTGCCCGCCGATGCCCGCCAACTACGCCTGCAACAACTGGCCGACGACCAGGCGCACCAGCCGTTCGATCTGGAGCGCGGCCCGCTGCTGCGCGCTTGCCTGGTCAAAGCCGAGGAGCGTGAGCACTTCTTCGTACTGACCCTGCACCACATCGTCACCGAAGGCTGGGCCATGGACATCTTCGCCCGCGAACTGGGCGAGCTGTACGAGGCCTTCGTCGATGACCGCGAATCGCCGCTGGCGCCGCTGCCGGTGCAGTACCTGGACTACAGCGTGTGGCAACGGCAATGGCTGGAGAGCGGCGAGGGCGCCCGCCAGCTGGCCTACTGGAAGGATCGCCTGGGCGACGAACACCCGGTGCTGGCGTTGCCTGCCGACCGCCCGCGCCCGGCAGTGCAGAGCCACCGTGGCGAGCTGTACCGTTTCGAGCTCGACCCGGCGCTGGTCGCCCGCGTACATGCCTTCAACAGCCAGCGCGGCCTGACCCTGTTCATGACCATGACAGCCACCCTGGCCGCCTTGTTGCACCGCTACAGCGGCCAGCGTGACCTGCGCATTGGCGCGCCGGTGGCCAACCGCATCCGCCCGGAAAGCGAAGGGCTGATCGGCGCGTTCCTCAACACCCAGGTGCTGCGTTGCGAGCTGGACGGCCAGATGAGCGCCGCACAGTTGCTGGAGCAGATGCGCCAGGTTGCCATCGAAGGCCAGTCGCACCAGGACCTGCCGTTCGACCAGTTGGTGGAAGCCCTGCAGCCACCGCGCAGCAGCGCCTACAACCCGCTGTTCCAGGTGATGTGCAACGTGCAGCGCTGGGCCTTCCAGCAAAGCCGCCTGCTGGCCGGCATGCAGGTGGACTACCTGGTCAACGACGCCAGCGCCACCAAGTTCGACCTGTACCTGGAGGTGACCGACCTCGACGGCCGCCTGGGTTGTTGCCTGACCTACAGCCGTGACCTGTTCGACGAACCACGCATCGCACGCATGGCCGAGCACTGGCAGCAACTGCTGGCCGGCCTGCTCGACAACCCGCAGCAGCGCCTGTGCGAGCTGCCGATGCTGAGTAGCGCCGAGCAGCAGGTGCTGGCGGGCCAGTTGCAGGGCGAGCAAGACCTCGACCTCGGCCAGACCCTGCACGGCCTGTTCGCCGCCCAGGCTGCGCGCACGCCGCGTGCAGGTGCGTTGACCTTCGCCGGCCAGCACATGACCTATGCCGAACTCGACCAGCAGGCCAATCGCCTGGCCCGCGCCCTGCGCGAGCGTGGCGTCGGCCCGCAGGTGCGCGTGGGCCTGGCGCTGGAGCGTTCGCTGGAAATGGTCGTCGGCCTGCTGGCCATCCTCAAGGCGGGCGGCGCCTACGTGCCGCTCGACCCCGAATATCCGCTCGACCGCCTGCGCTACATGATCGAAGACAGCCGCATCGGCCTGCTGCTCAGCCAGCGCGCGCTGCTGCAAACCCTGGGCGAGCTGCCCGAAGGCGTGGCGCGCTGGAGCCTGGAGGACGACAGCGCCAGCCTGTCGGCCTACAGCGATGCGCCGCTGGACAACCTCAACCTGCCGCAGCACCAGGCCTACCTGATCTACACCTCCGGCTCCACCGGCAAGCCCAAGGGCGTGGTAGTCAGCCACGGCGAGTTCGCCATGCATTGCCAGGCGGTGATCGCCGCGTTCGGCATGCGCAGCGATGACTGCGAGCTGCACTTCTATTCGATCAATTTCGATGCCGCCAGCGAACGCCTGTGGGTGCCGCTGCTGTGTGGCGCCCGCGTGGTGTTGCGTGCCCAGGGGCAGTGGGGTGCCGAAGACATCTGTCAGCTGGTGCGCGAGCAGCAGGTGAGCATCCTCGGCTTCACGCCTAGCTACGGTAGCCAGTTGGCGCAGTACCTGGCCGGGCAGGGCGAGCAGTTGCCCGTGCGCCTGGTCATTACCGGTGGTGAAGCGCTGACCGGCGAACACCTGCAGCGCATCCGCCAGGCCTTCGCGCCGCAGCAGTTCTTCAACGCCTACGGGCCGACCGAAACCGTGGTCATGCCGCTGGCCTGCCTGGCACCACAGACACTGCCAGCGGAGCTTGGCAGCGTACCGATCGGCCGCGTCATCGGTAGCCGCACGGCCTACATCCTTGACGAGGACCTTGCCCTGTTGCCACAAGGCGGTATTGGCGAGCTGTATGTCGGCGGTGCCGGCCTGGCCCAGGGGTACCACGACCGCCCGGGCCTCAGCGCCGAGCGCTTCGTCGCCGACCCGTTCAGCAGCGAAGGCGGGCGCCTGTACCGCACCGGTGACCTGGTGCGCCTGGGCAGCGATGGCCTGGTCGAGTACGTCGGCCGCGCCGACCAGCAGGTGAAGATTCGCGGTTTCCGCATCGAACTGGGCGAAATCGAAAGCCGCCTGCAGGCGCATGCCGATGTCGATGAAGCCGTGGTGCTGGCCCTCGACTTGCCGGGCGGCAAGCAGCTGGTGGCTTACCTGGTGTGCAAGCAGGCCGCTGCCGACAGCGAGGCCCAGGGCCTGCTGCGCGACGCGGTGAAGGCCGATGCCCGCCAGCACCTGCCGGACTACATGGTGCCGGCGCACCTTGTGCTGCTCGACAGCCTGCCGCTGATGGGCAACGGCAAGCTCGACCGTCGTGCGCTGCCGCTGCCGGACCTGGAGCAGGCTCGCCAGCAGTACCAGGCGCCCGGCAACCCGGTTGAAGCGCAACTGGCGCAGATCTGGTGCGACGTGCTCAACGTTGCCCGGGTCGGCGTGCAGGACAACTTCTTCGAGCTGGGCGGCGACTCGATCCTGTCCATCCAGGTGGTCAGCCGGGCCCGTCAGGCCGGTTTGCAGTTCACCCCGCGCGACCTGTTCCAGCATCAGACCATCCAGACCCTGGCGGCCGTCGTTCGGCACAGCGAAGCCGCCAGCAGCATCGAACAGGGCCAGCGCCAGGGCCAGACCGGCCTCACGCCGATCCAGCACTGGTTCTTCGACAGTGAAGTGCCACAGCCGCAGCACTGGAACCAGGCCGTTCTGCTGGAGGTGCGCAAGCCGCTGGATGAAGGGGTACTGGAGCACGCCTTGGCCGCCCTGGTGCAGCACCACGACAGCCTGCGCCTGCGCTTCAGCCAGGCCCAGGGCCGTTGGCAGGCCGAATATGCCCAGCCTGGCACCGGGCAATTGCTATGGACAGCCACGGTTGCCGACTTCGCCGATTGCCAACCGCTGTACACCGACCTGCAACGCAGCCTCGACCTGCAGCAGGGCCCGCTGTTACGCGCCTTGCTGGTAAAGGACGGGCAAGGCAGCCAGCGCCTGTTGCTGGCGATCCATCACCTGGTGGTCGATGGCGTGTCGTGGCGCGTGCTGCTGGAAGACCTGCAGGCGCTGTACCGTGGCCAGCCGCTGGCGGCCAAGACCCATGCCATGGGCGACTGGGCCGCACGCCTGGCCAGCTACGCCGGCAGCGATTCGCTGCGCGACGAGCTGGGCTGGTGGCAAGGCCAGTTGGGTGGTGTGCGCCGCGAACTGCCATGCGATCACCCGCAGGGCGGCAACCTGCACCGTCACGCCCGTACCCTGGCCATCGGCCTGGATGTGGTGCAGACCCGGCAGTTGCTGCAACAGGCCCCGGCGGCCTATCACACCCAGGTCAATGACCTGCTGCTGACCGCGCTGGCACGTGCCCTGTGCCGCTGGAGCGGTGACGAAGAAGTGCTGGTACAGCTTGAAGGCCATGGCCGCGACGGGCTGTTCGAAGACATGGACCTGACCCGCAGCGTCGGTTGGTTCACCAACGCTTATCCACTGAGCCTGCGCCCGCTGCCTGGCGAGGACGACGCGGCGCGGGCCGGTTCGATCAAGCGCATCAAGGAGCAGCTGCGCCAGGTGCCGCACAAAGGGCTGGGTTACGGTGTGTTGCGCTACCTGGCGGATGAGGCCGGGCGCGAGCAGATGGCGGCCTTGCCGCAGGCGCGTATCACCTTCAACTACCTGGGCCAGTTCGACCAGCAGTTCGACAGCTCTGCCCTGTTCCAGCCAATGGACGCCCCGGCCGGCCTGGCCCACGACCTCGATGCACCGCTGCCCAACTGGCTGAGTGTCGATGGCCAGGTGTATGGCGGTGCCTTGCAACTGCGTTGGACCTTCAGCACCGAGCGCTATGACGAGCGGACCATCGCCCGCCTGGCCGAGGCTTATCGCCAGGAGCTGCTGGCACTGGTCGAGCATTGCCTGGCTGATGGCAACGGCAGCTTCACGCCGTCGGACTTCCCGCTGGCGCACCTGACCCAGGCGCAGATCGACGCGCTGCCGGTACCGGCTGCGCAGATCG
This sequence comes from Pseudomonas sp. p21, assembly GCF_001642705.1. NCBI lineage: Bacteria > Pseudomonadati > Pseudomonadota > Gammaproteobacteria > Pseudomonadales > Pseudomonadaceae > Pseudomonas > Pseudomonas sp. p21. The sequence continues at coordinate 432,192 of NZ_LWBV01000003.1, read as the reverse complement.
AGGACGTCTACCCGCTGACGCCGATGCAGGAGGGCATGCTGTTGCACACCCTGCTGGAGCCGGGCACCGGCCTCTATTACATGCAGGACCGCTACCGCATCAACAGCGCGCTCGACCCCGAGCGCTTCGCCCAGGCCTGGCAGGCGGTAGTGGCGCGCCACGAAGCGCTACGCGCATCGTTCAGTTGGAATACCGGCGAGGCGATGCTGCAGATCATCCACAAGCCGGGCAACACACCGGTGGACTACCAGGACTGGCGTGGCCTCGATGACGACGCCCAGGAGCAGCGCCTGCAGGCCCTGCACAAGCAGGAACGCGAGGCGGGTTTCGCCCTGCTCAGCGAGGCGCCGTTCCACCTGCGCCTGGTGCGTGTGGCCGACGAGCGCTACTGGTTCATGATGAGCAACCACCACATCCTCATCGATGCCTGGTGCCGCTCGTTGTTGATGAACGACTTCTTCGAGGTCTACCAGGCCCTTGGCGAAGGCCGTCAGGCCCAACTGCCGGTGCCGCCGCGCTACCGCGACTATATCGGCTGGCTGCAACGCCAGGGCCTGGACGACGCGCGCGCCTGGTGGCAGGCCAACCTGGCTGGCTTCGAGCGCGCCACCTCCATCCCCAGCGACCGCCCGCTGCGCCACGACCATGCCGGTAGCGGCATGATCGTCGGTGACTGCTACACCCGCCTGGCAGTAAGCGACGGCGTGCGCCTGCGCGAACTGGCCCAGGCCCACCAGCTCACCGTCAACACCTTTGCCCAGGCGGCCTGGGCCCTGGTACTGGCGCGCTACAGCGGCGACCGCGACGTGGCCTTTGGCGTGACCGTGGCCGGGCGCCCGGTGAGCATGCCGCAGATGCAGCGTACCGTCGGCCTGTTCATCAACAGCGTCGCCTTGCGCGTGCAGTTGCCGGTTGCCGGTGAGCGCTGCAGTGTGCGCCAGTGGTTGCAAGGCCTGCTGGAGCGCAACATGGAGCTGCGCGAGTACGAATACCTGCCGCTGGTGGCGATCCAGGAATGCAGCGAACTGCCCAAGGGTCAGCCGCTGTTCGACAGCCTGTTCGTGTTCGAGAACGCGCCGGTGGAAACCGCCGTGCTCGACCACGCCCAGCACCTGAATGCCAGTTCCGACTCGGGCCGTACCCACACCAACTTCCCGCTCACGGCGGTGTGCTACCCGGGCGATGACCTCGGCCTGCACCTGTCGTTCGACCAGCGCTACTTCGACTACCCAACCGTCGAGCGCCTGCTGGCCGAGTTCAAGCGCCTGCTGCTGGCGCTGGTGCAGGGCTTTGAAGGGGAGGTGGGTGAACTGCCGTTGCTTGGCACCGAAGAACAGCGCTTCCTGCTGGAAGACTGCAACCGTACCGAACGGTCTTATCCGCTGGAGCAGAGCTACATCGCGCAGTTCGAAGCACAAGTGGCCGCGCATCCGCAGCGTACTGTGGCCCGTTGCCTGGAAGCCTCCTATGACTACGCCGGGCTGAACCTGGCGGCCAACCGCCTGGGCCATGCTCTGGTGGCTTCCGGGGTCCGCGTGGATCAGCCGGTGGCATTGCTGGCCGAACGCGGGTTGCCGTTGCTGGGCATGATCGTCGGCAGCTTCAAGGCTGGCGCTGGCTACCTGCCGCTGGACCCTGGCCTGCCGGCAGCGCGCCTGCAAAGCATCATCCAGCTCAGCGGCACGCCGGTGCTGGTGTGCAGTGCAGCCTGTGCTGAGCAAGGGCAGCTGTTGCTGGATGAGCTGGAGCTGGCGACACGGCCGCAGCTGCTGGTTTGGGAAGACATCCAGGCCAGTGCCGTTGCCAGCCACAACCCAGGCATCCACAGCGGGCCGGATAACCTCGCCTATGTGATCTACACCTCAGGCTCCACCGGCCTGCCGAAGGGGGTGATGGTCGAGCAGCGCGGCATGCTCAACAACCAGTTGAGCAAGGTGCCGTACCTGGCGCTCAGCGAGCAGGACGTGGTCGCCCAGACGGCCTCGCAGAGCTTCGACATTTCCGTGTGGCAGTTCCTTGCCGCGCCGTTGTTCGGCGCCAAAGTGGAGATTGTGCCGAACGCCATCGCCCATGACCCGCAGGGCCTGCTGACGCATGTGCAGGCTACCGGCATCACCGTACTGGAAAGTGTGCCGTCGTTGATCCAGGGCATGCTGGCCAACGACCATCAGGCGCTCGACGGGTTGCGCTGGATGCTGCCGACCGGCGAAGCCATGCCACCGGAGCTGGCAGCGCAGTGGCTGCAGCGTTACCCGCAGATCGGCCTGGTCAACGCCTATGGCCCGGCGGAGTGCTCCGATGATGTGGCGTTCTTCCGCGTCGATGCCGCCTCGACCCGTGGCAGCTACCTGCCGATCGGCACGCCGACCGACAACAACCGCCTGTACCTGTTCGGCGAGGACCAGGCGCTGGTGCCACTGGGGGCGGTGGGCGAGCTGTGCGTGGCTGGCACCGGCGTGGGCCGTGGTTATGTCGGCGACCCGGTGCGCACGGCGCTGGCGTTCATCCCCCATCCTCATGGTGCGCCGGGCGAACGCCTGTACCGCACCGGTGACCTGGCGCGGCAGCGCCCGGACGGGGTGCTGGAGTATGTCGGGCGCATCGACCACCAGGTAAAGATTCGCGGCTACCGCATCGAACTGGGCGAGATCGAAGCCCGTCTGCACGAGCAGGCGGAGATCCGCGACGCTGCCGTTGGCGTGCAGGAGGGCGCCAATGGCAAGCACTTGGTGGGCTACCTGGTGGCGCATCAGGGCATTGCAGCCGACGCTGTGTTGCTGGAGCAGCTCAAGCAGCGCCTGCGTGCCGAGTTGCCGGAGTACATGGTGCCGCTGCACTGGGGCTGGTTCGACAGCCTGCCGCACAACGCCAACGGCAAGCTCGACCGCAAGGCCCTGCCGGCCATCGACATCGGTGGCCAGCACAGCCAGGCCTACCAGGCGCCGCGCAACGAGCTGGAGGAGGTACTGGCCGGTGTCTGGGCCGATGTGCTCAAGGCCGAGCGGGTAGGGGTGCACGACAACTTCTTCGAGTTGGGTGGGCATTCGCTGCTGGCCACGCAGATCGCCTCGCGGGTGCAGAAGGAATTACAACTGAACGTGCCGCTACGGGCGATGTTCGAGTGCAGCACGGTAGAGGAGCTGGCCGAGTATGTGCAGGGGTTGCAGGGCAGTGCGCTGGATGACGACAAGGTAGACCGGCTCAGTGACCTGATGGCGGAGCTGGAGGGGTTGTAGGGTTAGGGTTTCGCCTTGAGTTTTGCGGGGCGGCGGAAATCGAGCGCCGCCCGCGCGGCGCATCGCGAGCAAGCTCGCTCCTACATTTGTTTCGGGCCAGTAACGCCTGTGCCAACGCGCGCGACCGCCTTGTTTGTTCGGCACAATAGCGTGATGGACGCCAAGGGGCCGCGCGCCTCTGCCTCAGGAATTATTGGCCCGAAACAAATGTAGGAGCGAGCTTGCTCGCGATGCGCCGCGCGGGCGGCGCTCGATCTACGCCTCACCGCAAAACCCCCGACATGCGCTACCGCTTGCCGAGAATCTTCCCAAGCAACTCCGGCCGTGGTGCGCCTTGCTGGCTCTGCAGGTTGCCCTGGTCATCCTGATAGAAAATCGCCGGGGTCGCCTGCAAGCCCATTTCTTCCATCAGCGCCATGTTCGCCGCCAGCTTCTGCTGCACCGCCTCCGGCACCTGCTCCAGTGCCTTCAACTTGCTGGCCTTGCCTGCTTTTTCATGCTCGTGCAGTGCCTGGGCCGGGTCTTTCGCCGCCAGCAGCGCCGCCGACTTGCCCGGGCTGTCCTCGCGGATGATGCCGACCATGATATGGCGCAACTGCACCTTGCCCGACTCCACCCACGGCCGCGCCTGTTCCCAGAACATGTTGCAGTACGGGCAGTTGGGGTCGCTGAACAGGTACACCTTGCGCGGTGCATCGTCCTTGCCGTCGGCGATCCAGGCGGTTTTCTCCATCTTCGCCCAGATTTCCTTGCTCATCGGCGCATACACCAGCTTTTTCAGCGGCTCGGCACTGAGGTCCTTGCCCTGTTCGTCGAACAGGCTGCCGACCAGTACATGCTTGCCGTCAGGGGTGAGGTACAGGGCCAGGCCGTTATTCTGGTACTCGGCGGCATACCCGCGCAGGCCGTTGGGGGCGTCGAAGCTGCCTTTGATCACGGCGCCCTTGGCTTGCAGTTGTTGAATCGCCTTGGGCAACTCTTCGGCCTGCAGGGTGGGGGCAGCCAGCAGGGCCAGGGACAGGGGCAGCAGTGCAGTCAATCGCATGTCAGTTTCCTTGTGCGGCAGGGGCGGGCACGGTGGCCCGGTCGAAAGGCTCCAGGGCGTGGCGCAGGCTGGCCCGGGACAGCTCGCCTAGGTGGCTGCCGATCAGCCGCCCGTCGGCGTCGTAGAACAGGGTGGTGGGCAGGGCCATGGAGCCGACGCGCTGGGCCAGCAGGCCGGTACCGTCGAACAGCACGTGGGTCAGGCTCAGGCCGGTGGTGGCGAGGAAGGTGCTGACGTTTTCCGGGGTTTCGCCCTGGTTGACGAACAGGAAGGTCACGTGCGGGTAAGCGCTTTGCGCCTGTTGCAGCACCGGCATTTCGCGTCGGCAGGGTGGGCACCAGGTGGCCCAGATGTTGATGACCAGCGGCTTGCCGCGGTAGCTGTGCAACGCTATGGATTGGCCGCTGGCGTTGCGCAGGCTCAGTTCTGGCAGTTCGGTGCCCTTGCTGTACAAATGGCCGCCGAGGCTGGCCAGGCCCCAGAACAACGCCCCGCTGAACAGCGCCCAGCCCAGCGGGCGGCGCAGGCCCGGGTGGCGCCAGCCCTGCCACAGTGCGCCGAGCACGATGCCAGCAAGGCCCGACCAGAACAGGAAGCCGCCATCACGGATATCGATGATCTGCAGCGGGTCGTCCTGGTACATCGGCCAGTAGGCCAGCACGAAGCCGGCACGTGCGCACAGCAGGCCGACCAGGAACAGGTTGAACAGTGCCGATTCCGGGCTCTCGCCGCCACGCCGGGCGACCCACCAGCCGACCACGCTGGCGATCACCAGGGCGGTGAGCATCAGCAGGTGGTTGAGGGCCATGGTCAGTGGCCCGAGGGTTACGGTCAGCATCAGCCTTGGCTCCTGGTCTGGGTCCAGTGTTGCAGGAAGGCGGCCGCATCCACTTCACCGGTGATGCGCCGCGCACGGCGTTCGTCGCCTTCCGGGCCGACCCAGATGATGCTGGGCGGGCCGGGTACCTGGTAACGCTGCAGCAGGGCCTGGCTGGCCGGGGTGTCGGCGGTCACGTCCAGGCGCAGCAGGTGCACGCCGGCCAGGCCGGCCTGCACGTCGCTGCGGGCGAACACCTGTTTTTCCATGACCTTGCACGACACGCACCAATCGGCATAGTAGTCGAGCATCACCCACTGGCCACGGGCCTTGGCCGCATCCAGTTCGCGTTGCAGGTCTTCGGGGCGGCTGACGGTGACGAAGGCGTCCTCGGCGTGCTGGCCGGCGGCCGGCGCAGCAGCGCCACCGGCGAACGGGCGCAGCGGCTGCCAGAGGTCGTCGCCACCGGCCGCAGCACCCACCAGCAGCAGGCCACCCCACAGGGCACCCAGCAGCGGCACTGCGCGCAACGCCGGCAACCGCTGCAGGGCCGGCCAGGCAGCCCAGGCCAGGGCGATCAGCAAGGCGCCGCTCAGGGCCAGCAGCAAGGCCGCGGGCAGCAGGCCGCGCACGGTGTACAGCGCCATGCCCAGGAACACGAAGCCGAACACGCCCTTGACCCGGTTCATCCAGGCGCCCGGGCGTGGCAGGTAGCGGTTGCCCAGGGTCACCAGCAACAGCAGCGGCACGCCCATGCCCAGGCCGAGGCTGAACAGCACCAGCGCCCCCTGCAGCACGTCGCCGCTCTGGGCGATGTACAGCAACGCGCCGGCCAACGGCGCGGTCATGCAGGGGCCCATGAGCAGGCCGGACAGCGCGCCCAGCAGCGCCGCGCCATACAGGTTGCCGCCACGGGTGCCTTGCCCGGCGCGGTCGAGGCGGTCACGCACAGCGGCGGGCAGTTGCAGTTCGAAGGCGCCGAACATCGGCAGGGCCAGCAGCACGAACAGCCCCGCCAGGCTGCCCAGCAGCCAGGGTTGCTGCAGCCAGGCCTGCAGGCTGGCGCCCAGCAGCGCGGCAACCACGCCCAGGGCGGCATACACCAGGGCCATGCTCAGTACATAGACCCCAGCCAGTACCCAGCCGCGCCGGGCACTGGCGCCATTGCCCAGTACCAGCCCGGCGAGGATCGGCAGCATCGGCAGCGTGCAGGGGGTAAAGGCCAGCAACAGGCCCAGGCCGAAGAACGCCAGCAGGCTCCAGGCCAGGTGGCCTTGTTGCAGGTCGCTGGCCAGGGCCTGGTCAGAGGCTTGTTCGGCCGCTGGCGCCACACTGCCGCCCAGGTCGATCAGCGTGGTTTGCGGCGGGTAGCACAGGCCGGCGTCGGCACAGCCCTGCCAGCCCAGGCGCAGCTGACCCTGGGCATTGGCCGGGAGCAGCAGTTCGAGCTGGTCGCGGTACACCGCACTGTCACCGAAGAATTCGTCGTGGTGGTTGAGGGCGGCTGGCAGTTGCGGGTGCTGTTCGGCAGCCAGGCCGTCGAACTTCAGGCGCTTCTGATACAGGTAGTAGCCTGGCTGAATCTGGAAGAACAGGCGCATCTGGCCATCAGCCTGGCGGTCGTGGGTCAGCACGAAGGCCTGGTTGACCGGCAGGAATGCCGGTTTGACATCGAACGGGTTGGCCTGCAGCGGGCCGGCCAGCAGCAGTGTCAGGAAGAGCAGGAGGACGCGCATGTCTTCGCCTTGGCAGTACATTGAAGGAGGTCATGCTGGCTTGGGTTGATTAACCCAAGGTTAACTCTGGTTTTTGCTCAGGGGGCGCATCAGGGCTTGCAGGTGTTTGCCGTGGGATTGTCTGCGCCCGGGAGATCGAGCGCCGCCCGCGCGGCGCTCGATCTCCCAGGCGCTGAAAATCTCAAGACGATCACCTACCGGCCACAGCGCAAATTCCGCCCCATATCCCAGACATGCCGCGACATATTGTCGGCTTGACTTTGCCTGTGCCAACTCAGTTGTTGTAAAGTTGACGCAAGAGTCAGTTTTTAGCGGCCCAGTACCAGAATCAAAAAAGGGCAGACCCCCTGCTGCCCAGAGGATCAAGCATGTCCAACCGTGATATTTCCCGGCGCGCCTTCCTGCAAGGCGGCCTGATCGCTGGTGTCGGCGTGACCATGGCGCCGCTCGGCAGCCAGGCGTTCGCCGCGCTGATGGAGGAACGCGTCACCACCTCGCCGCAGAAGTGGATGAACCATGACGGCAAGGCGCGTTTCCGTAACGACGCCTTGTCCAAGGTCTGTGGCGACAAGGTGTTCGCTCGCGACATCCGTGCCAAGGACATGCCCGGCTGGCCCGCGCAGCAGGGCCATGCACTGCTGCTCAAGGCGACCAAGGCCGACCGCGTCTATGCTGGCCATGACCTCAGCCTGCTTGGCGCCGATCTGCAACCGGACCGCATCGTCACTGCCGCCGACCTGGAAAAGGACGGCATCGCCTGGCCCGAGGCCCACTCGCCCGACCCGCTGCTGCCGCCCGGCAAGGTGCCGATGTTCATCGGCCACCCGGTGGCGATCCTGATCTGGCACGACTTCGAGCGCTTCCGCCAGGCCAAACGCAAGCTGCAGTTCAACGACCAGGCGATCCGCTACGGCGCCCAGGCGCCGCTGTACCAGCGCGACCCCTATGGCAGCTTCCGCTTCGTGCGCGTGGGCGGTGCCACGCCGTTCGACGACGATGAATTCTCCAGCCTGAAGAATTCCATGCTGTTCCCCACCATCCTCAACCGCAAACCGGTGTGGTCGAAAGAGCCCAACCAGCATGGTGACCTGACCGAGCAGGGCCTGTTCCATGCCAAGCGCATGGCCGAGCAGCTGGACAACCCACCCGAGGGCTGGTTGGTGTTCGACGAGCGCTACAAGACGCCGTCCATCGAACCGGCCGCACTGGAGCCGGACAACGGCAACGGCTGGTACGACCCGGCCAGCGGCACGCTGCACTTCGTGGTCGCGACCCAGTGCCCGTTCGAAGTGGCGCAGGAATGCGTGCACATGATCAAGCCGTCGCGCTTCGCCCTGAACACGCTCAACATGCACCCGGGCTACACCGTGGGCTACGGCTCGAAAGACAACAACATCTTCGTCTTCTACGCCGCCGTGGCCGCGCTGTATGGCGCCGGTGTGCCGATTCGCCTGGCCAACGACCGCTACGAGCAGTTCCAGAGTGGCATCAAGCGCCATGCCTTCGATATCCGCTACCAGTTGGCGGTGGACAAGAAGGACAACAGCTTCAAGATCTTCCGCGCCGACATGAGCTGCGACGGCGGCGGGCGTATCAACTACAGCCCCTCGGTGGCAGCGGTGGGGGCCACGGCGGCGCAGTCGATCTACTACATGCCGCAGAACGACCTGTCGGTTACCGCCTATCATTCGCGTGGCGTCGAGGCCGGGTCCATGCGCGGCTACGGCACCTTGCAGACCATGGCCGCCACCGAAATGATGGTGGATGAAATCGCCGGGCGTCTGGGCGTCGATGCCATCGACCTGCGCCGCGCCAACGCGCTGAAGTCGGGCATGAAGAACACCCAGGGCGCTGTCCCGGCCGGCGCCCTGCGCCTGTACGAGATCCTCGACAAGGCCGCCGTGCACGACTGGTGGCGCAACCGTGAGGCGCGCAAGCAGCAGATGGACGCCAAGGACCCGGACCACTGGTACGGCGTGGGCTTCGCCATCTGCCAGAAGGACTTCGGTACCGGTTCCGAAGCACCCATGGCCAGCATCGAGTTCAGCCGCGACGGGCGCATCAGCCTGCGTCACATCGGCACCGAGCTGGGTACCGGCATGTCCACCTCCCAGGCCTTGGTGGTCAGCGATTTCCTCGGCCGCTCGGCCGACGAGGTGAAGACTGCGGTCACCGAATGGCCCGAGCTGCAGCTGACAACCAGCGGCAACCCTTACCTGATCAGCCAGCCCGAGCAGGACGCTGCACTGCGCAACCCGCGCTGGGTCGGCAAGCTGGCTTCGCCGTCGTCGGCGACCAACTCGGCCTTCTACTTCAGCCATGCCACCCGCGAAGCGGCCCGCGTGCTGTTCAACCACGGTTTGTGGCCGGCGGCCATGGCCATCTGGAGCCAGGGCCCGCATGGCGGCCAGGCCAACCCGCTGGTGGTGCGCCGCGAGAACGCGGTATGGGTCAACGGCGAGCTGACCGGCAACGGCCTTTCGCCGATCCCGTTCGCCCAGCTGGCACAAAAGGCCCATGACATGGGTCTGGTCACCGGCGTCAGCGTGCACGGTTTCAACCGCTGGAGCTGGGCCGAGGCCGACTTCGTCATCGACGGCGTGCGCGAACGCTTCCCCCTCGACGCGGTGGCGGTGAAATACGGCGATGGCGCGGTGAACGCCAAGAAGGCGCAGATGAGCAGCCACGGCTACCACCTGCTCGACAGGCAGAACGCCGCCTACCCCGACACCCAGTTGAACAACGCCATGGTCACCTACTACAGCCCGGTGGCGACCATTGTCGAAGTCAAGGTGAACAAGGGCACGCACGAAGTGCAGGTGCTCAACCACCACAGCTGGGTCGAGTGCGGCCGGGTGCTGGTGCCGGAACTGGTCAAGGGCCAGCTCGAAGGCGGTATCGCCATGGGCATCGGTCATGCCTTGACCGAAGAAATGCCGTTGTATGAGGGCGGGCCCGGGGAGGGCGACTGGAACTTCAACCGCTACCGCCTGCCGCATGCGCGCGACGTGGCGGTGTGGCAGCAGACCAGCGAAATCCTCCCGCCGCTGTCACCGACCGACCCGTCCAAAGGTATCGCCGAAGTGGTGATGATCCCGGTCGTCGGTGCCATTGGCAATGCCGTCGCGCATGCCATCGGCAAGCGCGTGCGCGATCTACCTATCACCCCAGCCCGTATCAAGGAGGCCCTCAATGGCTAACCGTCCACTGCAACTGACCCTCAACGGTCAACCGGTCGGCCCGGTCGAGGTCCCCGACGACCTGGCGATGATCGACTACCTGCACGAACACCAGAACCTCACCGGCTCGCGCCTGGGTTGCGGCCAGGGCATCTGCCACGCCTGCGTGGTGATCGTCGACAACCCCGACGGCACCAGCGAGGAGGTGCGCACCTGCATCACTGGCGCGCATTACTTCGAGGGCAAGAAAGTCCGCACCATCGAGGGCCATGCCAAACAGGACGAGGCCGGCAACCTCACGCTGAACCCGATCCAGCAGAAGTTCGTCGACCTGTTCGCCTTCCAGTGCAGTTACTGCGCGCCAGGCTTCGTCAATGCCGCCACGGTGCTGGTGGAAACCGCCCAGCGCCAGCCGTTGAAAAAGAGCGAGGTGGAAGGCCGCATCGAGGCCAGCCTGGGCCACCACATCTGCCGTTGCACCGGCTACGTGCGCTACTACGACGCCACCCGCAGGGTGCTCAACGACCTTGGCCTGGTCAAGGAGGGTTGAGCATGGGTTTTGTTCGTAGCGCACTGACGCTGGCGCTCGGTCTTGCCGTTACCTCGCTTGCCCAGGCGGCCGACCAGGCACAGGTCAAACGCGGTGAATACCTGGCCCGTGCCGCCGACTGCATGGCCTGCCACACCGCCGAAGGCGGCGCGCCGTACGCCGGCGGCCTGCCGATTCATTCGCCGTTCGGCACCATTTATGGCAGCAACATTACTCCGGACAAGCAGTACGGCATCGGCAACTACAGCGCCGACGAATTCTTCGCCGCGGTTACCGAGGGCAAGCGCAAGGACGGCGCCAACCTCTATCCGGCGATGCCGTACACCTCGTACCACCTGATCAAGCGCGAAGATTCGGACGCGATCCTCGCCTACCTGATGACCGTACCGCCAATCAACCGCCCGGCACCGCAGACTGCGTTGCGCTTTCCGTTCAACGTGCGCCAGGGGCTGAGCGGCTGGAACATGCTCTATGGCAAAAGCGTGCAGCTGCAGCCGACCGAGGGCAAAAGCCCGGCCTGGCAGCGTGGGCAGTACATGGTCGAAGTCATGGGCCATTGCGGCGAGTGCCATACCCCGCGCAACCCGATCGGCGCGCTGCAGCAGGATCAGCGCCTGAGCGGCGGCCTGCTGGGTGGCTACCTGGCCCCGAGCTTGCTGGCCCCGGACCTGGCCGAGCGCGGCTGGACCCAGCCGGACCTGACCACCTTCCTCAAGCACGGCATCAGTGCCCAGGGCAGCATGTTCAACGAAATGTTCCCGGTGGTGCACCACAGCACCCAGCACCTGGAAGATGCCGACCTGGCGGCCATGGCCACCTACCTGCTGGGCGATCAGCCACCGCCGGCCAAGGCCATCCAGGCGGTGGCGCTGGAGCAGATGAGCGACAGCGCCAAACGCGGCCGCCAGCAGTACCTGAACGTCTGCGCCGGCTGCCATGGGGTGGACGGCGAGGGCAAGCCGCACATCGCCGTGGCCATGCGCGGCAACACGGTGCTGCGCCAGGCCGACTCGCGCAACCTGGTCAAGGTGATCCTCGAAGGCATCCGTGAACAGCAGTTCACCGGCTTCGAGCGCATGCAGCCGATGCCAGGGTTTGCCGACAAGCTCGATGACCAGCAGGTGGTGGATATGGTCAACTATCTGCGCCAGGCCTGGGGTGGATTGCCCGGTGACCTGAGCGTACAGCAGCTCGCCGAGCTGAAGGCGGAGTAAAGCGTGCAGCATCTCGATCTACAGGTGGTCCGCCGGGCATTGCAGTGGTCGTGTGACGGCCAGCGGGTGTGGTTGTGCACGGTGCTCGCCACCTACGGCTCGGCGCCCCGTGCGCCGGGCTCGCTGTTGGTGGTGAACGCCAGCGGGCAGTGGCTGGGTTCGCTGTCCGGTGGCTGTGTCGAGGACGACTTCCTTGAGCGCGTGGGGCGGGGGGAGTTTCCTGAGCCGGTGGCCATCGTGCGTTACGGCGATGGCAGCGACTCGCGTTCAAGCATTCGCCTGCCGTGTGGCGGCGTGCTGGAAGTGCTGGTGGAGAACCTGCCGGCCGAATGCGAGGTGCAGGCGCACCTGCGGGAGCTGGAAAGCGCATTGCTGGGCCAGCGCCGTGTGCTGCGTGAAGTGAGCCTGCCCGAGGGTACGCGCCTGCTTGTCGATGACCACAGCCAGGGGCCACGTGTAGCGCGTGATAGCGCCCGTGTACGGCTGCGCGTCGGCGCTGCCCAGCGCCTGCTGCTGGCCGGGTATTCCAGCGTCGCGCATTTCTGTGCCGAGTTCGGCAAGGGCATGGGCTTCGAAGTCATCCTCTGCGAGCCGCGTGACGAAGTGCTCGACGGCGTGCGGCTGGATGGCATCGAACTGCGACGTGAGTTGCCGTCGGAGTTCATCGTCCATGGTGGTTGCCATGCCGACACCGCGGTGGTGGCGCTGACCCACGACCCGAAGATCGACGACCTGGCGATGCTCGAAGCGGTGCGCACCGAGGCGTTCTATATCGGTGTGATGGGCTCCCGGGTAACCTCCGACAAGCGCCGTGAACGCCTGCGGCGGATCGGTGGCCTGGGTGACCTCGAACTTGGCCGCATCCATGCCCCGATCGGCCTCAACCTGGGCAGCAAGACCCCGGCCGAGATCGCTTTGGCGGTGCTGGCCGACATTCTGCGGGTGCGTAACGGCATCGAGCGGGTGGCGCTGTGAGTGTGGTCGCGCTGGTGCTGGCGGCAGGCCGCGGCACGCGTTTCGGTTCCGACAAGCGCCGGGCAACCTTGGCCGAAGGCCGCTGCCTGCTGGCGCATAGCGTGGAGCGGGCGCGTGCGGTGTTCGATGACGTGCGCGTGGTGTTGCGCGCGGGCGAGTGGGGCGAGGATTTTGGCTTGCCTGCCGATTGCCGGGTGATCGTCAGCCCGGATGCGGCGTCGGGGATGGGGCATAGTCTGGCTGCCGGGGCCAGGTCGTTAGGTGACAGCCAGGCGCAGGCGGTGGCGATCTTGCTGGGTGATATGCCATGGATCGAATCGGCAACCCTGCGTCGGTTGGCCGAGGCGGCCACCGCCTCGACCATCGTGTTGCCGCGCCATGCTGGGCAGCAGGGGCATCCGGTGGTCTTCGGGCGCGACTTCTGGCCGGCGCTGGGGCAACTGGCCGGGGATGAAGGGGCGCGGGCGGTGGTACGGGCGCAGCGGGATTGTTGCGTGGTGGTTGAAGTGGAGGATGCGGGGGTTCTGCTGGATGTAGATACGCCGCAGGGGTTGCTTTAGACCCTGGTGTTCGCCACCGCACCCAAGACCAACACCCCAATCCACCCCACAAAAGGTCCATAATCCCCCCTTAATCCCCCCATAGTGCAATGCCAGCTACACCACTCCGGGAGCCCCACCATGCACGTTCTGCTCTGTGAGGACGACGACCTGATCGCCGCCGGCATCTGCGCCGGCCTTACCGCCCAGGGCCTGACCGTGGACCGTGTGGGCAACGCCGCTGACGCGCGGGCTATGCTGCAGGCCGCGCAGTTCGACGTGATGATCCTTGACCTTGGCTTGCCCGACGAAGACGGTCTGAAGCTGTTGCGCCGCCTGCGCCAGCAGGGCGAAACACTGCCAGTGCTGGTGCTCACCGCCCGTGATGCAGTCACCGACCGGGTCGATGGCCTGCAGGCGGGTGCCGACGACTACCTGCTCAAACCCTTCGACCTGCGCGAGTTGGCCGCACGCCTGCACACCCTGTTGCGGCGGGTGGCCGGGCGGGCTGTGAACGTGATCGAGCACGGCCCGTTGCGTTACGACCCGAGCACCTGCGAGGCAACACTGGCAGGGCAGGCGGTCGACCTGTCGCGCCGTGAACAGGCACTGCTCCAGGCGCTGCTGCAGAACCCCGGGCGGGTGCTGTCCAGCGAGCAGCTCAAAGACTGCGTGTACGGCTTCAGCGACGAAGTCGAGAGCAATGCCCTGAACGTTCATATCCACCATCTGCGGCGCAAGCTGGGCAACGGCATCGTCGAGACCGTGCGTGGCCTGGGCTACCGCCTGGGCCCGGCGCAGGCGCCGGAGGAGGCCGCATCATGAGCCTGCGGGTACGCCTGAGCCTGATCCTGGGCAGTGCCTTCGTGATCATCTGGGTGCTGGCTGCCGCGTGGATGCTGCGCGACCTGCGCCAGCAGATGATGTTCTCTCTCGACCAGCGCCTGGTGGCTTCTGCGCGCATGGTCGCCGGGCTGATCGACCAGCTGCCGCAGCCGTTGACTGCCAAGGGCGGGGAGGCGCACTTTTCCGCCGACCAGTTCAGCGTGCCGGACGGCATGGCCTGCCAGGTCAGCTCGCTGCGTGGCGAGATCCTTGCCAGCAACCACAAGCATGATGGCGCCATGGACGATGAGCGCAGCGGTTTCCGTGACCAGACCATCGATGACGCGTTGTGGCGCACCTTTACCTACAACCATGGCGATGTGCGTATCACCACCGCTGACCGGCACATGGAGCGCGAGGCGCTGAACCAGTCGATCCTGCTGGCGGCCTCGGCGCCTGTTCTGATGGCCCTGCTTGGCAGCCTGGGGCTGTTGTGGATCGGCCTGGGCAAGGGCCTGGAGCCGCTCAACCGCATGCGCGATGCCCTGCGCCGCCGGCGCGCGGACAGCGTCGAGCCACTGCAGGTGGCGGGCATGCCCAGCGAACTGCAACCATTGCTGGAAACCCAGAACCAGCTGTTTTTGCGCATTGCCCAGACCATCGAGCGTGAGCGGCGCCTGACCGACGATGCCGCGCATGAACTGCGCAGCCCCCTGACGGCGATCAAGACCCACTTGCAGGTAGCGCGGATGACCGACGGCGCCGTGCGCGAGCAGGCGCTGGAGCATGCCGAGCAGGGCGCCGACCGCATGCACCGCACGCTGGAGCAATTGTTGATGCTGGCGCGTGTGGAAGGCAGCCTGTCGTTCGAGGATGGCGTGCAGTGCAGCGCCGAGCAGGTGGCCCGGCAGGCGGTGCAGGATGCCGGCGGCGGCGACAACCGGCGTATCGTGCTGCACTTGCCTGAAGCAGCTACGCAGATTTACCTGGGCATGCCGGCACCATTGGCGGTGGCAGCGCTGCGCAACCTGCTGGACAACGCCTTGCGCCATGGCGGTGACGAGGTGGTGGAGCTTGAAGTGCAGATGGCTGACGGCCAGGTGGGCTTCATGGTGCGTGACCATGGGCCGGGGATTGCCGAGGCGGACCTGGAGCACCTGACCGAGCGTTTCTGGCGTAACGGGCAGAGTGGTGGCTGCGGGTTGGGGCTGGCGATCGTGCAGGCGATCGTGCAGCGTTGTGCCGGTAGCCTGAAGTTCGACAGCCGCAGTGATGGGTTGCGGGTACTTTTGCAAGTGCCGGCGCGCTCGGGGCATTAATTTTTATTGCCTGTGCCGGCCTCTTCGCGGGTAAACCCGCTCCCACAGGGGCAGCATCAACCCTGAGGTCCGTGCAAATCCTGTGGGAGCGGGTTTACCCGCGAAGGGGCCGGGCCTGCTTGCAAAAATCCCGCAGCAACCGCTAAATCCTCCCCGCACTCAAGCGTTTCCCAAGCGACGAACACCCGCACTTTCGCTTGTTTGCGAGGAATCTCCCATGTCCACTGCTTCCTGCCTTGCCCAGGTCCCGCCGGCCAGCGCGCCGCGTGCCTTGTACGAGTTCACCGATTCACCCTTGCTGCAACGCCAGCAGCAACAGGAGTCCAACGCCCGCAGCTACCCGCGCCGCATCCCGCTGGCGCTCAAGCGCGCCAGTGGCATTCATGTGGAAGATGTCGAAGGCCGCCAGTTCATCGACTGCCTGGCCGGCGCCGGCACCCTGGCGCTGGGCCACAACCACCCGGTGGTGGTCGAGGCGATCCAGCGGGTACTGGCCGATGAACTGCCCCTGCACACCCTGGACCTGACCACGCCAGTCAAGGATCGCTTCGTCCAGGACCTGTTCGGCGTTCTGCCCGAGGCGTTGCGCCTTGAGGCCAAGGTGCAGTTCTGCGGCCCGACCGGTACCGATGCGGTGGAAGCAGCGCTGAAGCTGGTGCGCAGCGCCACCGGCCGCAGCACCGTGCTGGCCTTCCACGGCGCCTACCATGGCATGAGCCAGGGTGCGCTGAGCCTGATGGGTAGCCATGGGCCGAAGCAGCCGCTGGGGGCCTTGCTCGGCAACGGTGTGCAGTTCATGCCGTACCCCTACGACTACCGTTGCCCGTTCGGCCTGGGCGGCGAAGCCGGGGTAAAGGCCAACCTGCATTATCTGGAAAACCTGTTGCTCGACCCGGAAAGCGGCGTGCCGCTGCCGGCGGCGGTCATTCTGGAAGTGGTGCAGGGTGAGGGCGGGGTGATCCCGGCCGATATCGAGTGGCTCAAGGGTGTACGCCGCATCACCGAGCAGGCCGGCGTGGCATTGATCGTCGATGAGATCCAGAGCGGTTTTGCCCGCACCGGGCGCATGTTCGCCTTCGAGCATGCTGGCATCGTCCCGGACGTGGTTACCCTCTCCAAAGCCATTGGCGGCAGCCTGCCGCTGGCGGTGGTGGTGTACCGTGACTGGCTGGACACCTGGAAACCGGGCGCCCACGCCGGCACTTTCCGTGGTAACCAGATGGCCATGGCGGCGGGTTCGGCGGTGATCGATTACCTGGTCGAGCATCGCCTGGCCGAGCATGCCGAGGCCATGGGGCAGCGCCTGCGCCAGCACCTGCGGCAGTTGCAGCGGGATTATCCGCAGTTGGGTGACATTCGCGGGCGTGGCCTGATGCTTGGGGTGGAGCTGGTGGATCCGCAAGGGCAGCGGGATGCGCTCGGGCATCCGGCGGCGAACCGCGAACTGGCGGCGAAGGTGCAGCGCGAGTGCCTCAAGCGTGGGCTGATCCTGGAGTTGGGTGGGCGGCATGGGGCGGTGGTGCGCTTCCTGCCGCCGTTGATCATCAGTGGCGAGCAGATCGATGAGGTCGCACAGCGCTTTGCCGAGGCGTTGATCGCGGCGGTCTGATCGATTGCCGGGGCCGCTGCGCGGCCCTGTCGCCGGCAAGCCGGCTCTCATAGAACTGCACATAACTCATTGAATTAGCAGGGACCCTGTGGGAGCGGCTTCAGCCGCGAACACCGGCGCAGCCGGTGCCATGCACTGCGTTGGATTCTTCGCGGCTAAAGCCGCTCCCACAGGGTACGAGGATCGCTTGCGAATTCAGTTATCTGTGCGACAGCGCAAGCCTTCCGGTCGGCGCAGTCCCCCTGGCAATCCCGGCTACCAGCCGCGCCCGGAGTTCACCCAGAAGTTCACCGACAGCGAGGTGGTCACCGACTCCACCTGGTGGAACCACCCTTCGGGCAGGAACAGCAGGTCACCAGCCTGCAGCACCACGCGCAGGAACGGCACTTCGCGCGCCGCCGGGAAACGCTGGTAGTCCGGGGCGTCGGGGTTGAAGTCGCAGCCGTCCAGGCCGCCCTTGGGGCTGGTCGACCAGGTGCCCAGGGCTGGGCGATGGTGCGGTGCGGCAAGGATGAACGACTTCTGCCCCCATACCTGCGCGAACAGGTTGTCGGTGTCGTCGCGGTGCAGTGGCGTCAGGGTGCCCTTGGGGCCGATCCAGATACGCGGCGCAATGAACTGCTCGCGGGCGAAGTACTGCGGGTAGCGAATCAGCGCCAGCAGCTTTTCCGGCACGATGTTGTTGCCCATGTAGGCCGGGGTTTCGCCGGGTTTGGCAGGGGTGTCCAGCGAGGCGATGAAGTCGGCCATGGACGTGGAACGGAAGTCGCGGTCGGTGGAGAAGGTCTTCTTCACATAGTCGCCGTGCCGGGTGATGCCCTGCAGTTCGGCGAAATGCGCCAGCGAAGCTTCGCGCCCCATGCTGAACAGCGGCCAGTCCTGCAGGGCATCGCTGATGACCACCGGCGTGCCGTGCTCCAGGTACTCTCCCTGGAAGCGCGCCAGCGGCATGTCGGCGCGGGCAATGCGTGCCACCTCGCGCTGCACCGGTTGCGCGGCCGACACCCGTTCGCTGAGGCGTGCCGGTGTCGGGTAGCGTTGGTTCATCGACACCTTGGTCGCCGGCGCGCCGCGCCGGGCGTTGCTGATGATCTGCGGCAGCAGGGTGGCCAGGCCCATGTTGCCGCTGATCTTCAGACGGGCGCTGGCGAACAGCTCTTCGACGTTGGCGGTGCCGCCCATGATGCCCATGAAGTCATGCTCGGCCACCTCGATGGTGACGTCCGGGGCGCTGTGCCGGCCGGCACCGGTACGGCTGCTGTCGCGCACCTCCGACCAGAAGGCCCGGTCCTGGCTGAAGATGAACTGGAAAACGCCTTCGATGCCGACGGCATGAGCGTTGGCGAACAGTTTGCTGAGGATGCTCTGAAGGTCCACGGTATGCCTCTGGCGGTCTTTCGTTGTGCAGGGATAACGAGTGCCTGCACCAACGATTTAGCCGTGTGGACGGGTAATTTTTCGGTGTGCTGCTACGTCCCGTAGGAAGGCTCGAGTCACATTGTTCACCCAAGGAACCCACATGGCACTGCACCCTGATCTGGCGGCATTTCTGGAACTGGTCGAATTTGGCCGGCTGACGGGCAGAAGCCTGCCCATGCACGCGATGGACGTGGTCCAGGCCCGCGCCGAGTTCGAAGGCAGCTCGCAGGTACTCGACCCGAGCCCGCCTGGCAACGTCACGGCCAGCGAGCTGCAGATTACCGCGCGCGACGGTGCCTGCCTGGCTGCTCGTCTGTACCGCCAGGGCGATGCTGGTGCTGCCTTGCAGCCGGTGATCCTGTACCTGCACGGCGGCGGCTACGTGGTCGGCAGCCTCGATTCGCATGACTCGGTGTGCCGCCGCCTGGCGGCCCTGGGCGAGTTCGCGGTGCTGGCGGCAGACTACCGGTTGGCACCGGAGCAGCAGTTCCCGGTAGCCCTGCACGATGCGCTGGACGCCGCCAACTGGCTGGCTGAGCAGGCGGCCTCGCTGGGCCTGGACAACCGCCGGGTGGTGCTGGCAGGGGACAGTGTGGGCGCCAGCCTGGCGGCGGTGCTGGCCATTACGGCGGTGGAGCAGCCCGAGGCGCTGGCGTTCAAGCCGCTGGCGCAGTTGCTGTTCTACCCGGTGACCGATATCTCCTGCCAGCGTGAGTCCCATCGCGAGCATGCCGAGGGTTACCTGCTGGAGACACCTACCCTGGAGTGGTTCTACCAGCACTATGCGCCGCAGCACGAGCAGCGCCTGGACTGGCGGGTGTCGCCGTTGCTGTCGACGCTGCGCGAGCCATTGGCGCCGGCGTACCTGTTCGTGGCCGAGTATGACCCGTTGCACGATGAGGGCACGGCCTATCGTGACTGGCTGATGGCGGGTGGGACGGCGGTGACCTTTGCCCGGGTGGAGGGGTTGACCCATGACTTCTTGCGCATGTCGGGGATCGTTGGGCAGGTAGAGGGGATTTACCGGGATGTCGGGGAATGGTTGAAGCGGGTCGGCGGCCAGTCCTGACTTGAGCTCGCCGGGGGCGCGTTGCGCCCCCAGGGCCTCACACGCGAACGTGCTTCTTCAATACATCGAGCAATCGCTCGATCTCCGCCTCGGTATTCAACAACCCAGGCGCTGTCCGCACCACCGGCCCGACATCCCGCGACACCGCATCGACCACAATGCGCTGGCTGTTGAGATACCGGGCAACCTCGTCAGCATCCTGCCCCGTGACCCGGAAGAAGGTGAACCCCGCCGAATACTGCGCACTGCGCGGTGTTACCAGCTCGATCCCCGGCAGCGCTTCAAGCCGCTGCCTGAGGTAGTCATTAAGTCCATGAATTCGTGCCTGCACCGCCGCCTTGCCCAGCTGCAGGTGCAACTCGAACGCCTTGCCCAACGCCCAGCGATGCTCGAACGCGTGGTAACCGCCGGGCGACATCACCGTGGCAAAGTCTTCATTCTCGGAAAACGTGGCAATGGTCGGGTTCAGCTGTTTCAGTTCGGTGGACGCCGCGCAGATGATCCCGGTACCCCGCGGCCCGAACATCCACTTGTGCGTGCCGGCGATGAAGTAATCGCAGTTGAGGTCGGCAAAGCGCATGTCTTCGACACCAAAGCCGTGCACGCCGTCGATCACGTAGATGATCTGGTCCTGCTCGTCACGCTGGCGATTGACCTCGCGCACCAGCGCGCCGATCTCGCCCACGGGCAGTTTCACGCCACTGCCTGAATGCACCCAGGTCATGCCCAGCACCCGGGTTTTCGGCCCGATGGCAGCCGCAATGGTGGCCAGTACCTGGTCGCTGTTGACCTTGGCGGGGTCTTCGAACAGGCGCAACCGGTGCACTGGCGTGCCATCGCGCGTGGTGCGAAAGCCCATGGTGTGACGGGCGGCCGAATGCTCGTGCACGGTGGTGAGAATTTCCTGCCCCGGGGCAATCTTCAGCCCGCCATAGATCAGGCCCAGGCCTTCGGTGGTGCTACCGGTCAGGGCGATTTGCCGGGGCGTCACTTCGAGGTAGCGGGCTGCCCATTCACGCACGGCGGCTTCGTGCTTCCACTCCGATTGGCTGTCCCAGTCGACCATGCGGGCCGGGTGGCGGTCGAAGCGGGCGCGCAGCGCCTCGATGGCTTCGCGCACGGGCCTTGGGTGCGAGGTGATCAGGAAGTTGGCAAAGTGTGCGTAGGCCGGGTCCAGCTCGAACAGGCTGCGAAACGCGGCCCAGCCGTTGGCAGTGGCAGGCTGCGCAGGTGCCGCATGGGCGGCAGGCAGCAGCGGGCCTGTGAGGGGCAGGGCGGCCGCCAGCAGGCCGGCCTGCTTGAGAAAGGTGCGACGATCGTTCATCAAGTTGCTCGCAAGAGTCAGGGGGATGAGGTGGCGACGGGTTGCGCGGTGCGCTGCACCTGCTCCCACACCCGCAGGAAGTTACCGCCCCAGAGCTTGGCAATATCGGCTTCGGAGTAGCCGCGGCTGATCAGTTCGGCGGTGACGTTGCGTGCTTCACTGGCGTTCTGCCAGCCGTCGATGCCGCCGCCTTCGTTGAAGTCCGAGCTCAGGCCGACATGGTCGATGCCGATCTTGCGCACGGTGTAGTCGATGGCGTCGCCATAGTCCTTGAGCGTGGCCGGCGGTTCTTCCTCGAGAATACCGTACAGCGCGTTGGCGTATTGGCCGACCTTCTGCTCGGGCCAGCCGGCGATCACCGGGTCGCCGGGCATCAGTGCGTAGTTCAGGTTGGCCAGCGGCGGCAGGTCGTAGCCGGCGCGCAGGGCGTCGAGTTTGTCCCGGGTCTTGCTGCTCAGGGGCTTGAGGTAGGTGGAGAAGGCCACCAACTGGACCACGCCGCCGCTGTCCTTGATCAGTTGCAGCTCCTTGTCGGAGAGGTTGCGGTCGATGTCGACCATCGCCCGTGGCGCCGAGTGCGAGGCCACCACCGGCGCCCGGCTGAGGGCGACGGCCTGGGCCAGCGCCTTGCTGGACATTTGCGACACATCGATGATCACGCCCAGGTCGTTCAGCCGCTGCACGGCGCGCTTGCCAATCGGCGACAGGCCGTCCAGGGCATCGGCGGTGTCATTGAAGAACGGCAGCGGGCGCGAGGAGTCGGCCCAGCTGTTGTTGCCCACGTAGCTGAAGCCGAACATGCGCACGCCGCGCGCGGCCCAGCGGTCGAGCTGGTCGATGTCGTCGCCCAGCGCATAGGCGTTGAGCATGCTGAGGAACACCGCGAACTTGCCTTCGCCGTGCAAGCGCCGCATGTCTTGCGGGGTGTAGGCAATACCCACCTGCTGCGGGAAGTCGCGGACCATGGCGGTGATGGCGTTGTAGCGCACTTCCTGGGTGTGGCGGGCGGCTTCGACGAAGCCTGGGGTGGGGCGGTGCGGGCCACCGTCACCAGTCCAGGATTCTGGCCAGGCGAAGATGGTCAGGGCCGCGCCGGACAATCGCCCGCGTGCGGCCTTGGCCAGGTCGAAGCGGCCATTGCCGTCCTTGTCGGCCTCGCTGCCCTCGGTGCCGAAAGTCAGCGGCAGGGTGACGTGGCTGTCAAACGAGATGATGCGTTCCTGCAGGTCGTCGGCCTGGCGGGTCACCTCCCTGGAATAGCCGGCAGGTGTGGCGAAGTAGTGCCAGGCGGCAAGCCCGGCGCCAGCGGCAACCGCCGCGGCCAGGCTGATAAACAGGGCTTTCTTCCAGCGTGGAGTCGTCATCTTGGTCTCAGTAGGTTCACCGTCGAGGGATGGGCACAGAGGCCGCCGCTACCTGCAGTGAACGAGCACGCACCCGGGAAATTTAGTGCCTGTCGGGGGCCGCATGGCAGCCGCAGATGCAGCCGGAGCGCCGCTAAATTTCGCCTGCCGTGCAACGTTCTAGCCTTGGACGGGCCGTGCTCCATGGCCGCAATGAATGCACAGGTATGCAATGACGATTTCCCGACGCGGTTTCATCGCCGGTGTGGCATTGACGGGTGTGGTGGTGCCCGGTGCGCTGGGGGCGCTGTATGTGCAGCGCCAGCGTGCCGACGAGGAATTCCCGGCAACCCCTGGCGAGGCCGTCGTCGAGATGGCCGATACTCGCCTGCAGCAGTTGGGCGATACTTTGCGCGGCATCTGGCGCTGGACCCTGCAGGGCCAGGATGCGGGGCTGGACGGTCTACCCACCGGTGAGCTGGAGCTGTTCCTGGATGTGGCAACCAGCGGGCGAGCCCTGCGCGGCTACCTGGATACCCCCGAGCGCCTGCGTGGGCAGGAAGAGCCGCGCTACCGCGTGGTAGGCGACCTTCTGGCCGACAAACCGGGCACCTTGCGCTGGCGTCTGTGTTCGGCCCAGGCCCGCTATGAATGCCATATCGTGCTCGACGAGGTCTGGGGCCGGTTCGGCAACGCCGGGCCGGCAACCCTGAACGGGCGTATTGCGCGCCTGGACCGCGCACTGACATTGCCCGTGGAGGACAACCACTTCCTGGCCTTGAAGCGCACCTTCCCCGAGGCGCGCGAGCGTACCCCGCTGAACCCGCAACTGCTGGCCTGGCTGATCGCCCCGGAGCATCGCCTGTTCCACCAACTGTGGCACGCCTCGCGGGACAAATGGCACAAACTGGACAAGGACAAGCAGGGCGCCCTGCGTGGCCTGGGCTGGCAGCCTGGGCCACGTGACCGCGAGCGTGACGCACGGGGCCGGCACAAAGACCGCAACGGCTCGGGCGAGGACTTTTTCTTCATGCACCGGCACATGCTTGGCAATGCCCGTGCCATGCAGGACTTGCCGTCATGGCCGCGCTTCCCGCTGCCGCAGCCGGAACTGGAGCGCGACCGCGCCGGGTTCGCCCGCTATTTCGACAACCATGACGGCAATGCCCTGCCGCCCACCTGGCTGGCCAGCGGTGATGCGGAATACACCCAGTGGGTGCGCGACATCAAGACGCCGGATACCTTCCATGGCAACTTCCAGGTCTGGGAGTCACGCTATACCGACCCGGAGTACCTGAGCACCTTGACCCTGGGCCAGTTTGGTTCGGAAGTGGAGCTGGGCCTGCACGACTGGCTGCACATGCGCTGGGCATCGGTGCCGCGCGACCCGTCCAACGGTATGCCGGTGCCGACGGCGCGTACGCCGGATGATTTTGCCGAACGCTGGTTCGCCGAGCAGAACGATTTTCTTGGTGACCCGTTTTCATCCCATGTGAACCCGGTGTTCTGGCAATTTCACGGCTGGATCGACGACCGCATCGAGGACTGGTTCCATGCCCATGAGCGGCTGCATCCGGGCGAGGTGCGGCGCCTGGAGGTCAATGGTGTGCCATGGTTTGCGCCAGGGCGCTGGGTGGAGGTGGCCGACCCGTGGCTGGGGCCGGATACCCACGGCTGCTCGACGGTGCCGGGTTTGCGGCCCGGGCGCAGTGTCGAGATGGACCCGGAGACCATGAAGCTGGCGTTGCGCATCATCTACAGCGATGACGACCTGCTCGACAAGCTGCGGCCCAAGGTACCGCAACGGCCGTGGTATGCGCGCAACCTGAAGGTGGCGCAGCGCTCGGGTTGATTGGGGGCGCTCTGCGCCCCTTTCGCGACACAAGGCCGCTCCCACATGACGGTGCATGCTTGAACCTGTGGGAGCGGCCTTGCGTCGCGATGGTCTGCGCAGCAGCCCCGGAAAGCAATGCGGTTTACTGCCCGACCTGCCACCCACCCCCCAATGCCTTGTACAACGCCACGCTACCCTGCAACCGGGCCAGGCGCAGTTGCGCCTGCTGGTCCTGCGCCACATACAAGGTGCGCTGGGTCTCCAGCACGCTCAACAGCGTCTCCGCTCCCGCGCCATAACGCTGCTGCGCCAGGTCGAACGCCAGCCGCGCCTGCTCCACCTCTTCGTCCTGCCACTGCCGCTGGCGGTCCACGCCCTGGATCGCATTGAGCGCTTTCTCGACATCGGCAAAACCGGCCAGGATGCTGCTGCGGTAGGTCTCCAGCAACTCTGCCTGTTCAGCCTCGGCCAGTTCACGCGCGGCGCGCAGCCGGCCGTTGTTGAAGATCGGTGCGACCAGGCCGCTGGTGAGGGTGTAGTAGGAGCTGTCGAACAAATGGGCAAAGGTGTTGGCGCCAGCCCCCAGGTTGGCCCCGAGGGTGAGCTTGGGCAGCATGGCGGCGCGGGCGACCTGCACGTTGGCGCTGGCGGCGGCCAGCCGTGCTTCTGCCGCGGCAATGTCCGGGCGGCGGGTGAGCAGTTCGCTGGGTACGCCGCTGCCAATGGCGGGCCATTGCAGGGTGATGATCGCTTCATGGCTGGCCGGTAGCGACTGCACCGGGGCGCCGAGCAGGGTCGCCAGGGTGACCCGACTGTCCTGCCACTTCTGCTCCAGTAACGGCAGCTGGCGTTGCTGCGCGGCCACCAGGCTGCGCTGCTGGGCCACTTCCAGGCGCGTGGCGGAACCGCTGCGCTGACGTGCCTCGACCAGGCCCTGCACGTCCTGGGCATTGCGCAGGTTGAGGCGGGCAATGCGCAGCTGTTCTTGCAGGGCCAGGCCCTGCAGGTAACTGTCGGCTACCGCGCTGACCAGGGTCAGCTCCACCGTCTGGCGGTCGAAGCGGCTGGCATCCAGGTTGCGCAGGGCGCTGTTGCGGGTCGCCCGCAGGCCGCCCCAGAAGTCGATTTCGTAGCTGGCGCTGAGCTGCATGTCGAACGAGGTACTGGTGGGTTCGTTGCGGCTGACATCCAGCTGGTCGTTGCCGTTACCGTGCAGCAGGCGTTGGCGGCTGCCGTCCAGGCCCAGCTTCAGCTCCGGCAGCAGCGGCGCGCCAGCGATGACCGCGCGGGCCCGGGCCTGGCGCACCCGCGCCGTGGCGGCAGCCAGGTCATGGGCATTGTGCAAGGCGTGCTGTACCAGGCGGTCGAGCTCGCGGCTGGCGAAGGCTTGCCACCACTGTGCCGTTGGCAGTTGTGCCGAGGGTGATGCGGCCTCGCCTTGCCAGGCGGGTGGCGTGGCGATACCACTGGCAGGTGTGGGCGGTGTGCTGCAGGCGGCGAGGCATACGCATAAGGTCAACAGGCTGATGCGGCTAGGCAGAGTCATGGGTTATTCGCTGGTAAGGGCTTTGACCGGGTCGAGGCGGGCGGCCTTGCGCGCTGGCATGAAGCCGAACACGATGCCGGTGACGACGGCGCAGGCGAAGGCGCCGAGCATGGCGGGCAGGGCAAAGGCCACCGCCACTTCGGCCAGCATCAGGCCGCCACCGATGGCCAGGGCCAGGGCGATACCGGCCAGGCCGCCGACCATCGACAGCATCACTGCCTCGCTGAGAAACTGCCGCAGGATGTCGCGCTGGCGCGCGCCGGTGGCCATGCGGATGCCGATTTCACGGGTACGCTCGCGCACGGTCATCAACATGATGTTCATCACGCCGATACCGCCCACCAGCAGCGAGATCGCGGCGATCGCCCCCAGCATCAGCGACAGGCTGTTCTGCGTGCGCGCTTCGGCCTGGATCAGCGCCGCGTCATTGGTCAGCTCGAAGTCCTGGCGGCCGTTGTGGCGCTGGCGCAGCAGCTTGTCGATGGCCGCTTCGGCTTCGTTGACCCGCGTGGAGTCGAGGGCGGCAACGGCGATGTAGTCCGGGTCGCGCTGGCCGAACAGGCGGATGGCTGCGGCGGAGTAGGGCACCACGATGCGCCCGTCGCTGTCCTGGTCGCCAGAGCTGGCGCCCTTGCCGGCCAGGATACCGACCACCTGGAACGGCACATTGCCAATCAGCACGTACTGCCCCAGCGGATCGCGCCCGGGGTCGAGCATCTTTTCCCGCACTTTCTGGCCGATCACCGCCACCGCCGCAGCGTTGGCTTCATCGGCATCGGTGTAGAAGCTGCCTTCCACCGCCGGCCAGTTGAAAATCTCCGGGAACCCGGTGTTGTTGCCGCCCACATAGAACCGCTGGCTGCTGTTGCCGTGGCGCACCATCATCTTTTCGCCGATCACCGGCATCACGTGCTTGACCTGCGGCAGTTGGCCGATGGCGGCGACATCGTCGAGGGTAATGGTGCCAGCCTGTTCGCCCAGGCTCGCCGGCTTGCCGTTGAGGTAGAGGATGTTCGAGCCGAAGGCGGCCATCTGCGCCATGACCTGGCGCTTGCTGCCTTCGCCCACGGCCAGCATCACCACCACCGAGGCTACGCCAATGACGATGCCCAGCAGGGTCAGGGCGGTGCGGAAGCGGTTGACCCACATCACCCGCCAGGCCGCCTGCAGGGCTTCGAGCAATTCGCCTTTCCACGCTCCGTGCAAGGTTGCGCCACGGTCCAGGCGCTGGCGTAACTGGTCGGCCTGCAGCCCTCGACCGTTGTCGAACGTGGGCTTTTCTGCGGCCGAGTCGCTGATGATCAGGCCGTCACGAATTTCGATCACCCGCTGCGCCCGCGCCGCCACGTTGCGGTCGTGGGTGATCAGGATGATCACGTGGCCCTGGCTGGCCAGCTCGTCGAGCAACGCCATCACTTCGGTGCCGCTGTGGCTGTCGAGGGCACCGGTGGGTTCGTCGGCGAGGATGATATGGCCACCGTTCATCAAGGCCCGGGCAATCGACACCCGTTGCTGCTGGCCGCCGGACAACTGGTGCGGGCGGTTGCCGGTGCGGCTGGCCAGGCCCAGGCGGCCGAGCAGGGCGCTGGCGCGGGCGTGGCGTTCGCTGGCGGCGATGCCGGCATAGATCGCCGGCATTTCGACGTTTTCCTGGGCCGAGCCCGAGGGGATCAGGTGGTAGCCCTGGAACACGAAGCCGAACGCCTCGCGGCGT
The DNA here is from genome assembly GCF_001642705.1 of Pseudomonas sp. p21. Lineage (NCBI taxonomy): Bacteria > Pseudomonadati > Pseudomonadota > Gammaproteobacteria > Pseudomonadales > Pseudomonadaceae > Pseudomonas > Pseudomonas sp. p21. The sequence goes on along the minus strand of NZ_LWBV01000003.1, from coordinate 404,899 downwards.
AACCAGGCCAGTTCGTCGCTGCCCAGCTCGGCCACATCCTTGCCGGCGAAGCGGTAGCTGCCGGAAGTGGGGCGGTCAAGGCAGCCGAGGATATTCATCAAGGTCGACTTGCCGGAGCCGGAGGCGCCGACGATGGCGACGAACTCGCCGGGATGGATGCGCAGGTTGATGCCATGGAGGATATCGACCTTGGGCGTTTCGACGCCGCCGTAGGATTTACGGATGTCGACCAGCTCGATCAGGGGTGTGCTCATTCAACCTCCGCTGACGCCAGGGGCGCCGATCACCAGGCGTTCGCCTTCGTTGAGGCCGTCCAGCACCTGCACCCGCAGACGGTCGCTGAGGCCGGTGCGCACCTGGCGCTGTTCGACTTTGCCATCGCCGGTCAGCACATGCGCCAGGCGCAGGCCATCGCCGTCGTCCAACGCGGCCAGTGGTACGGTCAGCACCTGGCTGGCCTTGCCAGCGACGAAGAACACCTGGGTGGTCATCTCGGCCATCAGCGCACCGTCCGGGTTGTCGACATCCAGCAGCACGCTGTACTGCACCACCTGGCTGCCGGCACTGCCATTGCTGACGCTGGCCGGGCTGCCGCCGCCCTGGCTGGCCTGCTCCAGCGGCTTGGGCGGGATCGGCAGCACCTGCCGCACGGTGCTGGTCCAGCGGCGCTTGCCGCCGGCCAGGGTGGTGAAGTAGGCGGTCATACCCGGGGTGACCTTGCCGATGTCGGCCTCCGACACCTGGGCCCACACGGTCATCGGCGAGAGCTTGGCGATGCGCAGGATCAACGGGGTTTGCTGCTGGGCATTGAGGGTTTGCCCTTCACGGGCATCCACCGCCACTACCGTGCCGTCCATCGGCGCGTAGATGCGCGTGTAGCCAAGCTCGGCCTCGTCGCTGCGCAGGCTGGCCTGGGCCTGGCGGATCTGCGCCTGAAACATGTCGATGCGCGCCTGGGTGACCTTCAGCTGTGCTGCGGCCGTTTGTACGTCCTCGTCGCGGGTGGCACCGGCGGCGGCCAGGTCGCGTTGCCGTTTGAGCTGTTGCCGGGCCAGTTGGAACTGCGCGCGTTGTTCGGCCAACTGGGCCTTGAGGTTGTCGATCGAATAGCGGCCGGCATCCAGCCGTGCCTGCTGGGTCGACGGGTCGATCTCGACCAGCAGCTGGCCTTTGCGCACCGTGTCGCCGACCTCGACGTGCAGGGTGTGGATCTGCCCGGACGCCTGGGCACCAACGTCCACGTAGCGCCGTGGTTGCAGGGTGCCCAGTGCGGTGACGCTGCTTTCGATGTCGGCACGGGTCACGGCGACCGTACTGAGCGGCTGCGCGCCGTAGGGCAGGGCCTTCCAGGCCAGCAGGCTGCTCAGGCCGAGCAGGCCCAGGCCAGTGAGCAGGACCCGGCGACGGGTGTTGGTTAAAGGTCTCATGCAGACTTCCAGCCGAGGGGGTGCCAGATAGACGAAAGCGGCAGGAGGGGATTTAGCGAATATTGGGTGGGGCTGACAGGTGTATGGCGACAGGGTTGTGGCGCCTGCGAGATCGAGCGCCGCCCGCGCGGCGCTCGGTCTCCCAGGCGCTAAAGCCCTCCAGCCATTCCCCTCTTGTTGCTGAGAATAATTATAATTTGTAAGATCGCACGTTGACATCACTCGGTCCCGCGTTGCTGCCTGAAAGGGCTTTCTGGCATAGGCTGGCAGGACGATCTCAGGTAACGTCGTGGAACATTACTATCGCGAACTGGTGGGCTTCCTTTCCGCGCGCCTGGGCAATCGTCAGGCCGCCGAAGACGTGGCGCACGATGCCTACCTGCGGGTGCTGGAGCGCACCGACGGCGAGCGCATCGAGCACCCGCGTGCCTTCCTTTACCGCACCGCGCTCAACCTGGTGGTCGACCGGCACCGGCGGCACCAGGTGCGCCAGGCCGAGCCGCTGGAGGTGCTGGACAGCGACGAGCGCTGGCACACCCCGGCACCGAGCCACGGCATGCAGCTCGACCAGCGTCTGGCGCTGATGCAGCGCGCCCTGGATGAGCTGAGCAAGGTCTGCCGCGACTGTTTCCTGCTGCGCAAGCTCGATGGCCTGTCACACCAGCAGATTGCCGAGCGCCTGGGTATTTCCCGCAGCCTGGTGGAAAAGCACATCGTCAATGCCATGAAGCACTGCCGGGTGCGCATGCGCGAGTGGGAATCCTGATTGCCGGGTTAAAGGCAAATGCAAATTCCGTCAGTCAATCACTTGATTTCCGCGGTTTTCCCGACTTCTATCAAAGAAGACCCCTGCCAGGCATAACCTTGGCAGCAGCCGTTACTGGCGCAGTATGGTCATGGAGCGTACCCATTACCCAACTGCCCAGGTCCGACCATGGCCAACAAGACCCTGCGCATCCTCATTGCCGACGCACACCCGTGCCAGCGCCTGCAGCTGGAGCGGCTGCTCAATGGCCTGGGCTACTACCGGATTGCGCCAGTGGACAGCTTCGAGGAGCTGCAGCGTCTGGTGCTGTGTGCCTTGCAGCCTTTCCACCTGCTGTTGGGCAATATCGAGCTGGCCAGCCATGCCGGGGTCGACCTGGTGCGCTTCTGCCGCGTCAGTACGCAGATCCAGCATGCCCTGCTTTATCACTCTACCCAGTTGGTAGTGCCCTCGGTGCCGCAGACCGAGCGCCAGGCCGTCAGCCTGAGCCTGCCCCAGGTGCCCGATAACGAGGCGCTGGAGACGTTCATGGCGATCATCGATACGCCGCTGCTGGTCGGCAAGCTGCCGCTGTCAGGCGCCATGCCGACTGCTACGGCACGGCCACGGCCGCGGGCCAATTTCGTCAATACCATGTTCAACCGCTAAAGCCGCAGCGGGCGGGGCAAGGGGGGCGCTATTTGCTATCCTCTTGCCCTTTGCCGATTTGCGGACCCTGCCATGACTGCCATCGATACCGCTCGCCCGCCCCGGTTCAGCCGCGGTGACCACCGGACCCTGGGCCTGGCGGCGTTGGGCGGCGCGCTGGAAATCTACGATTTCATCATTTTCGTGTTCTTTGCGCTGACCCTCAGCCAACTGTTCTTCCCGCCCGAGATGCCCGAATGGCTGCGCCTGCTGCAAAGTTTCGGGATCTTCGTCACTGGCTACCTGGCGCGGCCGCTGGGCGGCATCCTGATGGCACACTTCGCCGACCACCTGGGACGCAAGCGGGTCTTCAGCCTGAGCATCCTGATGATGGCCCTGCCGTGCCTGTTGATCGGGGTGATGCCGACCTACGCCGACATCGGCTATGCGGCGCCGCTGATCCTGCTGGCCCTGCGCATCCTGCAGGGCGCGGCGGTGGGCGGCGAGGTGCCGAGTGCCTGGACCTTCGTCGCCGAGCACGCACCAGACGGGCGCCGCGGTTACGCCCTGGGCTTCCTGCAGGCCGGGCTGACCTTCGGCTACCTGCTGGGGGCGCTGACCGCGACCCTGCTGGCACAGCTGTTCACAGCGCAGGAAATCCTCGACTACGCCTGGCGCTACCCGTTCCTGCTCGGCGGGGTATTCGGCGTGATCGGCGTGTGGTTGCGCCGTTGGCTCAGCGAAACACCGGTGTTCCTCGCCCTGCGCGCACGCCAGGAGCAGCCGGTGAGCTTCCCGCTACGGCGGGTGCTGGGCGAACACCGCCGGGCGTTGATCCCGGCGGCACTGCTGACTTGTGTGCTGACATCCGCCGTGGTGGTGCTGGTGGTGATTACCCCGACAGTGATGCAGCAGCGCTTCGGCATGAGTGCCGGGCACACCTTTGCCCTGAGCAGCGTGGGCATCGTCTTCCTCAACATTGGCTGCGTGCTGGCCGGGCTGCTGGTCGACCGTGTAGGCGCCTGGCGCGCGCTGATGCTCTATAGCCTGTTGCTGCCGGTGGGCATCGGTGCGTTGTACGCCAGCCTGGTGGGGCAGTGGGGCATGACCTGGCTGGCCTATGCGCTGGCAGGTTTGTCCTGCGGCGTGGTAGGTGTGGTGCCGTCGGTGATGGTCGGGCTGTTCCCGGCCGAGATCCGCGTGTCGGGCATTTCCTTCACCTACAACGTGGCTTACGCGCTGTGGGCCAGCACCACACCGTTGGCGTTGATTGCACTGATGCCGTGGAGCCCGTGGGTGTGTGTCGGCTTTTGTCTGGTCATGGGTACGGTCGGGCTGCTGACAGCCCTGTATTTCGGGCGTCGTGAGCCATTGGCGTTTGCGGCGGAGCCGATGCCGATCATGTGCGGTGACAAATGAGCCGGTAACGGCTGCAGGGCATTGAGGCAGACTTCCGGGCCGGGGTTATTGGAATAACCTATTAGCCAAATTTAACCTGGAAGGTTAATTTCTCATGGAAAAGAGAATGCCTCACTGCCCGCTGCAGCGGGTGAAGGCGCTGTTGAGTCTAGGCAAAGTGCGTACTACCGGGGTAGCCACGCAGGGTGCGCGGGCACTTGGCATTGAGCCTTTCGCCATGCTGAACATTGTTCGCGAGCTAACGCCAGGCGACTTTCATAAGAGCATGACGACCTACAACAATCATCGAGTCTGGCAGGACGTCTATCGTCCCCAGACCGCTGTAGGAAGGGTTTACCTCAAGTTGATGGTGGTTGACGACCTGCTCATCGTGTCTTTCAAGGAGCTATGAAATGAAATGCCCACTGTGTGGAGGAGCGGAATTGGTCGCGCAATCCAAGGACATGCCTTATCGCTACAAGGGTGAAGCTACCGTTATTCCCGATGTTTATGGCGACTACTGCCCTGCTTGTGGTGAGGTGATACTGGGCATGGGAGAGGCGCAGCGCATGAGTGACCTGATGTCGGCCTTTGAGAGACAAGTCAATGGAGCCGTTGTTGACCCTGCTTTCATTGCAGCCATGCGCCGGAAGTTCGACCTCGACCAGCGTGAAGCGGGGGAAATTTTCGGTGGTGGGGTCAATGCGTTCTCTCGTTATGAAAACGGCAAGACCACGCCGCCAGTGGCGCTGGTGAAACTGCTCAAGCTGCTGGACCGCCACCCAGAGCTCTTCGAGGAAGTGCGAACTGCCTGATATTGGCAGGCAATAAAAAGCCCCCGGCTCGTGAGAACCGGGGGCTTTTCGTTAGCGCAAGAGCAGCGGCCTTACATGTTCGGGTAGTTCGGCCCGCCAGCGCCTTCAGGGGTGACCCAGGTGATGTTCTGGGCCGGGTCCTTGATGTCGCAGGTCTTGCAGTGCACGCAGTTCTGCGCGTTGATCTGGAAGCGCTTGCTGCCGTCTTCCTGGGTGACCACTTCGTACACGCCCGCCGGGCAGTAGCGCTGGGCCGGCTCGTCGTACAGCGGCAGGTTGCTGGCGATCGGCACGTTCGGGTCGGTCAGCTTCAGGTGGCAGGGTTGTTCCTCTTCGTGGTTGGTGCTGGAGAGGAATACCGAGCTGAGCTTGTCGAAACTGAGCTTGCCGTCCGGTTTCGGGTAGTCGATCTTCTGCGACTCGGCCGCCAGCTTCAGGCAGGCGTAGTCCGGCTTGGTGTCGTGCAGGGTGAACGGCAGCTTGCCGCCGAACCAGTTCTGGTCCACATAGTTGAACGCCGCGCCCAGCAGCGGGCCGAACTTGTGCATGGCCGGGCCGAAGTTACGGCTGGCGAACAGTTCTTCGTACAGCCAGCTGGCCTTGAAGGCATTGACGTAGCCGTTCAGCTGGTCACCGCCTTCGCTGCCGGCGATCAGTGCGTCAGCCACTGCTTCGGCGGCCAGCATGCCGGACTTCATCGCAGTGTGGCTGCCCTTGATCTTGGCTACGTTCATGGTGCCAAGATCGCAACCGATCAGCGCGCCGCCATTGAATACCATTTTCGGCAGCGAGTTGATGCCGCCTTTGGCCAGGGCGCGGGCTCCATAGCTGATACGCTTGCCACCTTCGAGGTACTGGCTGATCACCGGGTGATGCTTCAGGCGCTGGAACTCGTCGAACGGCGACAGGTACGGGTTGGCGTAGGACAGGTCGACGATCAGGCCGACCACTACCTGGTTGTTTTCCAGGTGATAGAGGAACGAACCACCGGTGTTGTCCTTGGCCATCACGTCCAGCGGCCAGCCAGCGGTGTGTACCACCAGGCCCTGCTCGTGCTTGGCCGGGTCGATTTCCCAGATTTCCTTCAGGCCGATGCCGTAGTGCTGGACGTCGGCCTCGCTGTCAAGGTTGAAGCGCTTGATCAGTTGCTTGCCGATATGGCCGCGGCAGCCTTCGGCGAACAGGGTGTACTTGGCGCGCAGTTCCATGCCTGGGGTGTACAGGCCGTCCTTCGGGTTGCCTTCACGGTCGACGCCCAGGTCACCGGTGACGATGCCGCGGACCACGCCGTTGTCGTCGAACAGCGCTTCCTGGGCGGCAAAGCCCGGGTAGATTTCCACGCCCAGGTTCTCGGCCTGCTGGGCCAGCCAGCGGCACAGGTTGCCCAGCGAGATGATGTAGTTGCCCTGGTTGTGCATGGTCTTGGGCACGAACAGGTCAGGCACCTTGGTCGAGCTGCCGGCATCCTTGAGCACGTAGATGTCGTCGCGCTTCACTTCGGTGTTCAGCGGCGCGCCGAGCGCTTTCCAGTCTGGGAACAGCTCGTTCAGGGCGCGGGGTTCGAACACCGCGCCGGAGAGGATGTGGGCGCCGACTTCAGAGCCTTTTTCCACCACGCAGACGCTGATTTCGCTACCGGCTTCGGCGGCCTTCTGCTTCAGGCGGCAGGCGGCGGACAGGCCCGCCGGGCCGGCGCCGACGATGACCACGTCGAATTCCATGTATTCGCGTTCCACTGGTTCTCTCCTACTCATCAAGGCTCGTGCTGTTGCTTTGTCTTATGGGTGCGCGGGGCATTCGCAGCGGTTCTACGCAACGGCGGAACTGTAGCTGGGCAAATGACGGACTACACCGTTTTGTCTTGGCCGCGCATTATATCTACACCACTTGGCGGGTCCAATACAAACGTTTGTTTGAATTTGCCACAGGCCAGTAAAATCACTGGAGCGCGGCTGGAGGGTGACCGATTTGCCGTATTGACCGGATTGGGTGTTACGGTCAAGATACGAGCGGTTTTGCGTTCGCCGTAGGCTTGCAGTCGGGCGCAGGTACACCTCTAAAGACCAGGTGTGGAGCAGGGTTTTGCGGCCTTGGGCCGGTTTGTAGTGGAGTTTACACGCCACGACAGAAAATGACCCGTGAGTATTCGTCGCAAGAGTCCGGACAAGACTGTTCGGTCACTGTGAAGTTACCGCCTCCCGGTACGTTTTTAGAGGTGCCCTTGTACCCACGCGCATCGCAGGGCTCAGCCCCAGGCGACTATCTATTCACCGGAGAGTAACGAGGAATCCATGAAGGTTCTTGTAGCTGTCAAACGAGTGGTCGACTACAACGTCAAGGTTCGCGTCAAAGCGGACAACTCCGGCGTCGACCTTGCTAACGTCAAGATGTCCATGAACCCCTTCTGCGAAATCGCCGTGGAAGAAGCCGTACGCCTGAAGGAAAAGGGCGTTGCGACCGAGATCGTCGTCGTTTCCGTCGGCCCGGCCACTGCCCAGGAGCAGCTGCGTACCGCCCTGGCCCTGGGTGCCGACCGTGCCATCCTGGTCGAAGCCGCTGACGAACTGAATTCCCTGGCCGTGGCCAAGGCGCTGAAAGCCGTTGTCGACAAAGAGCAGCCGCAGCTGGTCATTCTCGGCAAGCAGGCCATCGACAGCGACAACAACCAGACCGGCCAGATGCTGGCTGCGCTGACCGGCTACGCACAAGGCACCTTCGCCTCCAAGGTGGAAGTGGCGGGCGACAAGCTGAACGTCACCCGTGAAATCGATGGCGGCCTGCAGACCGTTGCGCTGAACCTGCCAGCCATCGTCACCACCGACCTGCGCCTGAACGAGCCGCGCTACGCGTCGCTGCCGAACATCATGAAGGCCAAGAAGAAGCCGCTGGAGACCGTTACTCCAGACGCGCTGGGCGTTTCCCTCGCCTCCACCAACAAGACCCTGAAGGTTGAAGCCCCGGCTGCCCGCAGCGCTGGCATCAAGGTCAAATCGGTGGCCGAACTGGTCGAGAAGCTGAAGAACGAAGCGAAGGTAATCTAAATGACTATCCTGGTTGTCGCTGAATACGAAAACGGTGCCGTAGCCCCGGCCACCCTGAACACTGTTGCCGCTGCCGCCAAGATCGGTGGTGATGTGCACGTGCTGGTCGCTGGCCAGAACGTCGGTGGCGTCGCCGAATCCGCTGCCAAGATCGCTGGCGTGGCCAAGGTGCTGGTTGCCGATAATGCTGCCTACGCCCATGTCCTGCCGGAAAACGTTGCGCCGCTGATCGTCGAGCTGGCCAAGGGCTACAGCCACGTGCTGGCCCCGGCCACCACCAATGGCAAGAACATCCTGCCGCGCGTTGCTGCGCTGCTGGATGTGGACCAGATTTCCGAGATCATCTCGGTCGAGTCCGCCGACACCTTCAAGCGCCCGATCTATGCCGGTAACGCCATTGCCACCGTGCAATCGAGCGCGGCCATCAAGGTCATCACCGTGCGTACCACCGGCTTCGACGCCGTTGCCGCCGAAGGTGGTTCGGCTGCCATCGAAGCCGTCGGCGCTGCGCACAACGCCGGCATCTCGGCCTTCGTTGGCGAAGAGCTGGCCAAGTCCGACCGCCCAGAACTGACCGCTGCCAAGATCGTCGTTTCCGGCGGCCGTGGCATGGGCAATGGTGACAACTTCAAGCACCTGTACAGCCTGGCCGACAAGCTTGGCGCTGCTGTCGGTGCCTCGCGCGCCGCGGTCGATGCCGGCTTCGTGCCGAATGACATGCAGGTCGGCCAGACCGGCAAGATCGTTGCGCCACAGCTGTACATCGCCGTCGGTATCTCCGGCGCGATCCAGCACCTGGCCGGCATGAAAGACTCCAAGGTGATCGTGGCGATCAACAAGGACGAAGAAGCACCGATCTTCCAGGTAGCCGACTACGGCCTGGTCGCTGACCTGTTCGAAGCGGTTCCGGAGCTGGAAAAGCTGGTCTGATCCGCCTGCTTCACTTATAAAGAACCCGGCCCTCGCACAGGGGGCCGGGTTTTTTTGTGGTCTGTTCCGGCCCAATCGCCGGCAAGCCAGCTCCCACAGGTACAGTACAGTTCTCAAGGGCGGCGCTGTGCCTGTGGGAGCTGGCTTGCCGGCGATTGGGCCAGGCCAAGCAATACAAGGAGTGAGCAATGGTGCTGCGTAAAGCAGGCAGGGTGCTGGCATGCACGGCGTTGTTGGTGTCGCCGCTGGTCATGGCGGCAGGCAAGTGCGAACGCCTGGTGGCAACCGGTAGCCCCGATGCGCCGCCCTATTCATGGCAAGACCCGAGCGACCCGAAACACCTGATCGGCGCCAACGTCGACCTGCTGCGCCAGGTGGCTGGCGAGCTGGGCGTGAAAGTGGAGGTGCTGAACGCTGGCCGTCGTGACCAGGCGCTGGAAGAAGTGCGTAGCGGGCGCATGGACCTGCTGCTCGACACCCCCATGCAGGTGGAGCAACTGACCGCGTTGGACTACATCCACCCACCCCTGCAGCTCAACGAATACCTGGTGTGGACGCGCCACGACGCCACACTGGTCTTCGAAGGCCCGGCGGACCTGGCCCAGTACCAGGGCAGCTTGTCCGAGCGCGCACGGCTGACCCCGGCCTTTACCGCTTTCGCCAAGGCCCAGCTGAAGCTGGTGCCGGCACAGAACCTGACCCAGGCGTTCCAGAAGCTGGTGCTCGGCCAGGTGGATTATGTGCTCGCTGGCCGCTATTCAGGCATGGCCATGGCCCAGAGCCTGGGCATGAGCAATGACCTGATCGCCCGCGGCCTGCCGGTGGATCGGCCGGGCCTGTACCTGGCCCTGTCGCACAATTCGGCCTGCAATGACAGCTGGTTGCGTGGGCAATTGGCGAAAAAACTGACAGAATTGCCGATCTCCGGTGCGTCCGAGGCCGTGCTGCAACGTAATGTCGAGCGCTGGAAAGCACAGCTGCAGGTGCCGTCGGACGCCCCCAAACACTAGGAAGATTGCGTGAGAACCCAACCACTAATCCTTGCCCTGGCCGTGCTCGGCCTGGCTGGCTGCGCCAACGATCCGGCCCCTAACGAGCAGATGCGCATTTCCGAACAGGCACTGGAGCAGGCCAGGGCCGTCGGTGCCACCGAACAGGTCGAAGCGCTCAAGCTGGCCGAAGACAAGCTGGCCCGGGCCAAGACCAACATGCTCACCGAAGACTACCGCGATGCGCGCATGCGTGCCGAGCAGGCCGAACTGGATGCGCGCCTGGCCGAGGCCCAGGTGCTGAACCAGAAGAGCGAAGAGCAGCTGCAACTGCTGCAGTCGCGGGTCAAACGCCTGCGCAAGCAGTTGGAGGTGCAGCCATGATCCGTCGCATGCCTTTGGCTGCGCTGGCAGTGCTGGCGCTGGCGGCAGGTCTTCAAGGTTGCGCCAGCCAGCGCAGCAGCGCAGCGCTGGATGAAGCCACCACAGCCTTCCAGAAGGTCAAGGATGATTCCGATGTGCTGCGCAGCGCGCCGCGTGACGTGATTCGCGCAGGCGAGTCGCTGGCGCGCGCCGAGCGCCTGTCCAGCTACATCGGCACCGGTGCCGACGTGCGCCATTACGCCTACCTGAGCCAGCGTTATAGCGAGATTGCCAGCGAGCATGCCAAGTTGGCGCTGAACCAGGAACGCCAGGCCAAGCTCGACCTGGAGCGCCAGCGCCTGCAGTTGGCCCTGCGCGAGGCCAAGCTGGCCAGTGTGCAGCAGCAGGGCAAGTGGATCGAGTCGCAGATTGCCGCGCTGGCCTCGGAGCAGACCGACCGTGGCCTGGTGATGACCCTGGGTGACGTGCTGTTCGACACCGGCCGTGCCGACCTGAAGAACTCGGCCAGCCGTACCGTGCTCAAGCTGGTGCAGTTCCTTCAGCTCAACCCGCGCCGGGTGGTGCGGATCGAGGGTTATACCGACAGCACCGGCCCGGCGGAGGACAACCTGAAGCTGTCCCGTGACCGGGCGCAGGCTGTGGCCGACATGCTGGTGGACCTGGGGATCGACGAAAAGCGCCTGCAGGTCGAGGGGTATGGCGACCAGTACCCGATCGAGGCCAATGCCTCGGAGCGGGGCAGGGCGCAGAACCGCCGCGTCGAGATCGTGTTCTCCGATGACAAGGGCAAGCTGGCGCCAGCGCGCTGAATCATGTGAAAAGGGGGGGGCTGCGAAGCAGCCCTGGCTTTTCGTCGGGCTAGCCAGGCTTGATCGTTTCTATAGCTGTCACGCAACTGTATTGTTGACTATCCTGCGATCTGTCCCAGTACACTTTGCAACTGTTACGGTATTCTCTACTGTCAGTGAGCTACACAAGAATAACGAGCCAGTCCGCGCGTCGAGATCAAGCCATGACCAACCTGCTGCTGTACCAGCGTATCGCCCAGCAACTGGCCGATGACATCCGTCGCGGTGTCTACCAGCCAGGCGAGCGGGTACCCTCCGTGCGCAAGATGAGCGCCCAGCTCAATGTCAGCCATGCCACGGTGCTGCAGGCCTATGCCAATCTCGAGGATCAGGGGCTGATCCGTGCGCGGCCGCAATCCGGCTACTACGTGCACCAGACCCCGGCCCTGACTGCGCAGACCCCGGACATCGCCCGGGTGGAGCGCCCCGGCCTGGTCACCCGTGCCAGTATCATCCAGCAGGTACTGACCGAAGCTCGCCGCGATGGCGTGTTCCCGTTCGGCGCCGCGGTGCCGCACGTCGACTACTTGCCGGTGCGGGCCCTGCACCAGCAGATTGCCAAGGTGACGCGCTTTCACAGCCCACGTGCCTTCAGCTACATGTTCAGCCCCGGTTTCGAGCCGCTGCGCCGGCAGATCGCCATTCGCATGCGTGATGCCGGCGTGCTGGTCGACCCGCGTGAAGTGATCGTGACCCATGGCTGCGTCGATGCGCTGCAGATGTCGCTGCGCGTGCTGACCCGCCCCGGCGACTTGATTGCCGCCGAATCACCCACCTATTACGGGCTGTTGCAGCTGGCCGACCTGCTGGGCCTGAAGGTGATCGAGATCCCTAGCGACCCGTCCACCGGCATCAGCCTCGAAGCCTTGCAACTGGCGGCCAATCAGTGGTCGATCAAGGCCCTGGTGCTGACTGCGCGTCTTAGCAACCCTCTGGGCGGCACCGTCCCGGAGGAGCGACAGAAGCAGTTGCTGCGCCTGGCGTCGGACTTCGATATCCAGATCGTCGAGGATGACATCTATGGCGAGCTGATGTTCGAGCAGGGCAAGACCAAGGCGCTGAAGGCATTCGACCGGCTGGACCGGGTGATCTATTGCTCGAGTTTTTCCAAGACTCTGTCCCCCGGTGTGCGCGTAGGCTGGATGATTGCCGGGCGCTATCGGGACGAAATCCAGCGCCTGCAAACCTTTACCACTCACTCGGCCTGCAGCGTGACGCAGATGGGTGTGGCGGCCTACCTGGAGAATGGCGGCTACGACCGGCACCTGCGTTACATCCGCCAGGAGTACCGCAAGAACCTCAGTGCCTACCAGCTGGCGGTGCAGCAGCACTTCCCCGAGGGTACCCAGATGACCCGGCCGACGGGCGGTTTCATCCTGTGGGTGAGCCTGCCCGGGCGGGTCAATACCCAGGAGCTGCATGTGCGCGCGCTGGAGCAGGGCATCAGTATTGCGCCTGGGCTGATCTTCAGTAACACCGAGCAATTCAACCACTGCATCCGCCTGAATTGCGGTATACCTTGGAACAAGGAAGCCGAGCGCGCGGTGATCACTCTCGGTCTGCTGGCCCAGCAATTGTGCCGGGAGCCAGCGGCCGCACTTTTGTAGGCTTGCCACGCGCCTGCGGAACAGGGAGCATACGCACTTTTCCTGCCAGCTTGTCCATTTGCCATGAATGCTTTGCGCCGTTTTGCCCTGATCTTGTGCCTTGTACCGCTCTGCAGTCTGGCTGGTGCTGCCCAGGCTGCGCAGCCGGCAGGCCAGGCGCAGGCGGTCAAACCGGTGCAGAAAGCCAAGCCGGTGCAGAAGGCCGCAGCCAAGCCGGCGCACAAGCAGGCGGCCAGGAAAGCCGGCAACAGCAAGGCCAGGCCGGCACGCAAACCCGTGAGCAAAGAGGTTGCCAAGCCGTTGCCCAAGGCAAAGCTCGACCTCAGCCTGCCTGCCGATATGGTCAATAGCCTGGAGCCGAATGTGGGCAGCCTTGCGCCGATCCAGCGACGTAAACCTTTGCTGCCGCCCATGTTCACTGAAAAGCCAGAGGCCGATGACAGCCCGTTCCAGCTCAATGGTCGGCTGATCAGCAACGAAATGCAGCTGCAACTGCGCAATGACAGCCGTCACGACGTGGAAGGGGCGGCCATCGATTTCGAGTACCGCCAGTAGTCAGCGAACTGACTGCCGGGTCATGGCAGATTTCATCGTGCCAGCAATTTCAAACGCCTGTTTGAGCGGTTACTATCCAGGGACGTTCGTCCCGTTTTGTTCCAGGGAGTCCTGATTTTGGTGAATAGCCATGAATTGTCGTGAGGGCTGTGGTGCCTGCTGCATTGCCCCGTCCATCACCTCTGCGATGCCGCGCATGCCCAATGGCAAGCCGGCAGGCGAGCGCTGCCTGCACCTGACCGTAGACAACCTCTGCGACCTGTTCGGCAAGCCCGAGCGGCCGGCGGTGTGTGGCGGTTTCAAGGCGGATGTCGAGGTGTGCGGCAATGACCGTGACGAGGCCATCAGGATTCTCGGTTGGTGGGAGCAGATGACGGCGGCGTGACAGGCTGGATCTTCGACAACAAGGATAAACATGATGAGATCGTTCAAGCGTATTGCTCTGCTGTGTGGCATGGGTGTTCTGCTGTCGCCTGCGGCCTGGGCCGAAAACTGGCAGGTGGCCAAGGACGAGGAGGGGATCAAGGTTTCCCTCAGTGAAGTGGCCGGCTCCAAGTACAAGGCCTATCAAGGCGTCACCGTGATCAAGGCGCCGCTGGCCAAGGTGCAGGCGTTGCAGGAAGACGTGGTAGGTGCCTGCGAATGGATTCATGAGTGCAAGTCGCAGAAGCTGCTCAAGCATGAAGGTGACCAGAGCTGGACCTACACCCAGTTCAATACGCCCTGGCCGGTGACGCCGCGGGACTCGGTATTGCATGTGACCACGGTGAAGCAGGCTGATGGCAGCCTGGTACGCAACCTTAAGGAAGAGCCGACCTACATCCCGGAAGAGAAAGGCTTCGTGCGGGTGGCGAAGGTCGAAGGCTTCTGGAAGCTGGTGCCCAAGGGTGACAGCACGGAGGTGACCTATCAGGTACACACCGAGCCAGGTGGTAGCGTGCCGGCGATGGTGGCCAACAAGTTTGTGGTGGATGCGCCGTTCAATACCCTGAAAGGGTTGCGGGAGCGGGCTGAGAAAAACTGAGGCTTTTGGGTTGCCTGTCCCGGCCTCTTCGCGGGCAAGCCCGCGAAGAGGTCGGCACAGGAGGAATAAAAAAGGCTGCCCGAGGGCAGCCTTTTTGCGTTCGGCCAGTAAAGCTTACTTGCGGTCCTGCAGTGCCACGATGTCGCGCTTCTGCTCGCCGGTGTACAGCTGGCGCGGGCGGCCGATCTTGTACGGGCTGGAGAGCATTTCTTTCCAGTGCGAGATCCAGCCCACGGTACGTGCCAGGGCGAAGATCACGGTGAACATGCTGGTCGGAATGCCGATTGCCTTGAGGATGATCCCCGAGTAGAAGTCGACGTTCGGGTACAGCGAGCGCTCGATGAAGTACGGATCGGTCAGGGCGATCTCTTCCAGGCGCATGGCCAGTTCCAGCTGCGGGTCGTTCTTGATGCCCAGCTCGCGCAGCACTTCGTCGCAGGTCTGCTTCATCACGGTGGCGCGCGGGTCGCGGTTCTTGTACACGCGGTGACCGAAGCCCATGAGCTTGAACGGGTCGTTCTTGTCCTTGGCCTTGGCGATGAACTTGTCGATGTTCGAGACATCGCCGATTTCATCGAGCATGGTCAGGACCGCTTCGTTCGCGCCGCCGTGGGCCGGGCCCCACAGTGCGGCGATACCGGCGGCGATACAGGCGAACGGGTTGGCACCCGACGAGCCGGCCAGACGAACGGTGGAGGTGGAGGCGTTCTGCTCGTGGTCGGCGTGGAGGATGAAGATCCGGTCCATCGCCTTGGCCAGCACCGGGCTGATCGGTTTGATCTCGCACGGGGTGTTGAACATCATGTGCAGGAAGTTTTCCGCGTACGACAGGTCGTTGCGCGGGTACATCATCGGCTGGCCCATGGAGTACTTGTAAACCATCGCGGCCAGGGTCGGCATCTTGGCGACCAGGCGCACCGCGGAAATTTCGCGGTGTTGCGGGTTATTGATGTCCAGGGAGTCGTGATAGAACGCCGACAGGGCGCCGACCACGCCGCACATCACCGCCATCGGGTGAGCGTCGCGGCGGAAGCCGTTGAAGAAGGACTTCAGCTGCTCGTGAACCATGGTGTGGTTCTTCACGGTGCTGACGAACTGGGCCTTCTGCTCGGCATTCGGCAGTTCGCCGTTGAGCAGCAGGTAGCAGGTTTCGAGGTAGTCGGATTTTTCAGCGAGCTGCTCGATCGGGTAGCCGCGGTGCAGCAGGATACCTTTGTCGCCGTCAATGTAGGTGATCTTCGACTCGCACGAGGCAGTCGCCATGAAACCAGGGTCGAAGGTGAAGTGACCAGTGGCCCCCAACCCGCGGACGTCGATTACATCAGGACCAACGGTGCCGGTTAAAATGGGCAGCTCGACGGGGGCAGCGCCCTCGATGACCAACTGCGCTTTTTTGTCAGCCATGTGGCCTCCTATTAATGCTTGAAATCATCAGACAGACCCCCCACGCAGGGCCCGCACCACTATAGAGGGATAAATTCAGATGTCAATTTGCCTAAAGGCTTGTTGAAACAGGCATTGAGGCCTGATTTTTCGCGAAATTCTCGCCCATTTACGCCTTTTGTCCGTTAAAGGCAATGCGCTATTTGGGCTACCCCCTCACGTTGTCATAAGCAGCCTAACTGTCTATACTCGCAACCCGACCGCCAGGGGCTTGCAAGCCCGAACTGCTGGGGGTCGCCGTTCCCTGGGTGGTGGGTACCTGACCAGTACACTTACCAACAACTTTGCCCTGATTCGCTAGGGGCTCTTCAGTGTGAAAAAAGCCGTGAAAAGCCAACGACCTGTAAACCTAGACCTAAGGACCATCAAGCTCCCCGTCACTGCGTACACGTCCATCCTGCACCGTATCTCCGGCGTCATCCTGTTCCTCGGCCTTGCCATCATGCTTTATGCACTGGGCAAGTCGCTGGGTTCCGAGGAAGGCTTTGGTGAGGTGAAGGCGTGTCTGACCAGCCCGCTGGCCAAATTCGTGACCTGGGGCCTGCTATCCGCCCTGCTTTATCACCTCGTGGCAGGTGTACGTCACCTGATCATGGACATGGGCATCGGTGAGACGCTGGAAGGCGGCAAGCTGGGCTCGAAAATCGTGATCGTCATCTCCGTGGTGCTGATCGTTCTGGTGGGAGTTTGGGTATGGTAACCAATGTCACGAACCTGTCGCGTTCGGGCCTCTATGACTGGATGGCGCAGCGCGTTTCTGCGGTCGTTCTCGCGGCTTACTTCCTCTTCCTGATCGGCTACGTGGTCGCCCACCCAGGCATCGACTACACCCAGTGGCATGGTCTGTTCTCCAACAACGCGATGCGGATCTTCAGTCTGCTGGCCCTCGTTGCCCTGGGCGCTCACGCCTGGGTCGGCATGTGGACCATTGCAACCGACTACCTGACGCCAATGTCGTTCGGCAAGTCGGCAACTGCGATTCGTTTCCTGTTCCAGGCGGTATGCGGCGTTGCGATGTTCGCTTACTTCGTCTGGGGTGTGCAGATTCTCTGGGGTATCTGATCCATGGCTAGCATTCCAACCATTTCCTTCGACGCCATCATCATCGGTGGCGGCGGTGCCGGCATGCGCGCTGCGCTGCAGCTGGCTCAAGGCGGTCACAAGACTGCCGTGGTCACCAAGGTCTTCCCGACCCGTTCGCACACTGTATCCGCCCAGGGCGGCATCACCTGCGCCATCGCTTCGGCCGACCCGAACGACGACTGGCGTTGGCACATGTACGATACCGTCAAGGGTTCCGACTATATCGGTGACCAGGACGCTATCGAATACATGTGTCAGGAAGGCCCGGCTGCGGTCTTCGAGCTGGACCACATGGGCCTGCCGTTCTCGCGTACCGAAACCGGCCGCATCTACCAGCGTCCGTTCGGTGGCCAGTCCAAGGACTTCGGTAAAGGTGGCCAGGCCGCCCGTACCT
Source organism: Pseudomonas sp. p21 (assembly GCF_001642705.1). NCBI lineage: Bacteria > Pseudomonadati > Pseudomonadota > Gammaproteobacteria > Pseudomonadales > Pseudomonadaceae > Pseudomonas > Pseudomonas sp. p21. Next base: position 387,568 of record NZ_LWBV01000003.1, on the reverse strand, counting down.
GTGCTGCTTCCGACCGTACCGGTCACGCGCTGCTGCACACCCTGTACCAGGGCAACCTGAAGGCCGGCACTACCTTCCTCAACGAGTACTACGCTGTTGACCTGGTGAAGAACCAGGACGGCGCGTTCGTCGGTGTGATCGCGATCTGCATCGAAACCGGCGAAACCATGTACATCAAGTCCAAGGCCACCGTTCTGGCCACTGGCGGTGCCGGTCGTATCTACGCCTCCACCACCAACGCCCTGATCAACACCGGTGACGGTATCGGCATGGCGCTGCGTGCAGGCGTGCCGGTGCAGGACATCGAGATGTGGCAGTTCCACCCGACCGGCATCGCCGGCGCCGGTGTACTGGTTACCGAAGGTTGCCGCGGTGAAGGTGGCTACCTGATCAACGCCCACGGCGAGCGCTTCATGGAGCGTTACGCGCCGAACGCGAAAGACCTGGCCGGCCGCGACGTGGTTGCCCGTTCCATGGTCAAGGAAATCATCGCCGGCAACGGCGTGGGCCCGAACAAGGACCACGTACTGCTGAAGCTGGACCACCTGGGCGAGGAAGTGCTGCACAGCCGCCTGCCAGGTATCTGCGAACTGTCCAAGACCTTCGCCCACGTCGACCCGGTGGTCGCGCCGGTTCCGGTCGTACCGACCTGCCACTACATGATGGGCGGCGTTGCCACCAACATTCATGGCCAGGCCATCACCATGGACGCCGAAGGCAAGGACCACATCATCCCGGGTCTGTTCGCCGTGGGTGAGGTGGCGTGCGTATCGGTCCACGGTGCCAACCGCCTGGGCGGCAACTCGCTGCTCGACCTGGTGGTATTCGGTCGTGCCGCTGGCCTGCACCTGGAAAAATCGCTGTCCGACGGCGTGGAATACCGCGACGCCAGCGACACCGATATCGATGTTGCCCTGAACCGCCTGAACAAGCTCAACGAGCGTACCACTGGCGAAGACGTTGCCAGCCTCAAGCGCGAGCTGCAGAGCTGCATGCAGAACTACTTCGGTGTATTCCGTACTGGCGAATACATGCAGAAGGGTATCGAACAGCTGGCCGGCCTGCGTGACCGTATTGCCAACGTCAAGATCAACGACAAGTCCCAGGCCTTCAACACTGCGCGTATCGAAGCGCTGGAGCTGCAGAACCTGCTGGAAGTCGCCGAAGCTACTGCCATCGCGGCCGAAGCCCGTAAAGAGTCCCGCGGCGCTCACGCCCGTGAAGACTTCGAAGACCGTGACGACGAAAACTGGCTGTGCCACACCCTGTACTACCCGGGTGAGAAGCGCGTTGCCAAGCGCGGCGTCAACTTTGCGCCGAAGACTGTTCCAGCCTTCGAACCAAAAGTCCGGACTTACTAAGGGTGGCTGCTATGTTGAAAGTCGAAGTTTATCGTTACAACCCGGACACCGACTCGGCGCCAAAAATGGAGTCGTTCGACGTCGATACCGGCGGCAAGGACCTGATGGTTCTCGATGTATTGGCGCTGATCAAGGAAAAGGACGAAGGTTTCTCGTACCGTCGCTCCTGCCGTGAAGGCGTTTGCGGTTCCGACGGCATGAACATGAACGGCAAGAACGGTCTGGCCTGCATCACCCCGCTGTCGGCGGTGGTGAAGGGCAACAAGCTGGTTCTGCGCCCGCTGCCGGGCCTGCCGGTCATTCGTGACCTGGTCGTCGACATGAGCATCTTCTACAAGCAGTACGAGAAGGTGAAGCCGTACCTGCAGAACGACACCCCGGCGCCGGCCATCGAGCGCCTGCAGTCGCCAGAAGACCGCGACAAGCTGGACGGCCTGTACGAGTGCATCCTGTGCGCTTGCTGCTCGACTTCCTGCCCGTCGTTCTGGTGGAACCCGGACAAGTTCCTGGGCCCCGCCGCACTGCTGCAGGCCTATCGCTTCCTGGCCGACAGCCGTGACACCAAGACCCAGGAGCGCCTGGCGTCCCTGGATGACCCGTTCAGCGTATTCCGCTGCCGCGGGATCATGAACTGCGTCAACGTTTGCCCGAAAGGTCTGAACCCGACCAAGGCAATCGGCCACGTACGTAACATGCTGCTGCAAAGCGGCACCTGATACAAAGTGTTGTACCTGCAGTAAGCCGAGGTGCGGGTGGTGAGCCCGCACTGAGGTAAAACCCGAACAAGGGCCCACAAAGCCTGCGTTCATTACCTATGAAGATATGAGACCAGCAGGGGCTTCCGGGCTGGTACCCGGAAAATCAGCAGGATCCAAGTGGCGTGGTTCAGTCGCTGTATTCGGACTTTTCCAGGTTTGCTGTGGCTCTCGCCGATCAGTCCCCTAACCGAGGGTGACCAAGCATGCAAGAAAGCGTGATGCAGCGCATGTGGGAAAGCGCCCACCTTTCAGGTGGTAACGCTGCATATGTGGAAGAGCTTTATGAGCTCTACCTGCACGACCCTAACGCTGTGCCAGAAGAGTGGCGCACCTACTTCCAGAAGTTGCCCGCCGACGGCAGCACCGCTACCGATGTATCGCACTCGACAATCCGCGACCATTTCGTACTGCTGGCAAAGAACCAGCGCCGCGCCCAACCGGTATCCGCCGGGAGCGTGAGCAGTGAACACGAGAAGAAGCAGGTTGAAGTTCTGCGACTGATCCAGGCCTATCGTATGCGCGGCCATCAGGCTGCCAAGCTCGACCCGTTGGGGTTGTGGCAGCGTCCTGCGCCCGTAGACCTGTCGATCAATCACTACGGCTTGACCAATGCCGATCTTGATACGACCTTCCGTGCCGGCGACCTGTTCATCGGCAAAGAGGAGGCGAGCCTACGCGAGATCTTCGAGGCGCTCCAGAAGACATATTGTCGCACCATTGGCGCCGAGTTCACCCACATCGTCGATTCCGAGCAGCGCAGCTGGTTCCAGCAGCGCCTGGAAAGCGTGCGCGGCCGTCCGGAGTTTTCCGCTGACGTGCAGGCCCACCTGCTCGAGCGCGTGACCGCCGGTGAAGGCCTTGAGAAATACCTGGGCACCAAGTACCCGGGCACCAAGCGTTTCGGCCTCGAGGGCGGCGAAAGCCTGATCCCGATGCTGGACGAGATGATCCAGCGTTCCGGTTCCTACGGCACCAAGGAAGTCGTGATCGGCATGGCCCACCGTGGCCGTCTGAACGTTCTGGTCAACACCTTCGGCAAGAACCCGCGCGAGCTGTTCGACGAGTTCGAAGGCAAGAAGATGAACGAGCTGGGCTCCGGTGACGTGAAGTATCACCAGGGCTTCTCCTCGAACGTGATGACCCCGGGTGGCGAAGTGCACCTGGCCATGGCGTTCAACCCGTCCCACCTGGAAATCGTCTCGCCAGTGGTCGAGGGTTCGGTGCGCGCCCGTCAGGACCGCCGCAACGACACCGTTGGCGACAAAGTACTGCCGATCTCGATCCACGGCGACGCAGCATTCGCCGGCCAGGGCGTGGTCATGGAAACCTTCCAGATGTCGCAGACCCGCGGTTTCAAGACCGGCGGCACCGTGCACATCGTGATCAACAACCAGGTTGGTTTCACCATCAGCAACCCGCTGGACGCGCGCTCCACCGAGTACGCCACCGACGTTGCCAAGATGATCCAGGCGCCGATCCTGCACGTGAACGGCGACGACCCGGAAGCCGTGCTGTTCGTGACCCAGCTGGCCATCGACTACCGCATGCAGTTCAAGCGTGACGTGGTCATCGACCTGGTCTGCTACCGCCGCCGCGGCCACAACGAGGCCGACGAGCCGAACGGCACCCAGCCTTTGATGTACCAGCAGATCAGCAAGCAGCGCACGACGCGTGAATTGTACGCTGAGGCACTGATCCAGGCCGGCCGCATCGATGCCGAGCGCGCCCAGGCCAAGATCGACGAATACCGCAGCGCGCTGGACAACGGCCTGCATGTGGTGAAGAGCCTGGTCAAGGAGCCGAACCGCGAGCTGTTCGTCGACTGGCGTCCGTACCTGGGCCATGCCTGGACCGCGCGTCACGACACCCGCTTCGACCTCAAGACCCTGCAGGAACTGTCGGCCAAGCTGCTGGAGATCCCGGAAGGCTTCGTCGTCCAGCGCCAGGTCGCCAAGATCTACGAAGATCGCCAGAAGATGCAGGCCGGTGGCTTGCCGATCAACTGGGGTTATGCAGAGACCATGGCCTACGCCACCCTGCAGTTCGAAGGTCACCCGATCCGCATGACCGGCCAGGACATCGGCCGTGGCACCTTCTCGCACCGTCACGCGGTGCTGCACAACCAGAAGGATGCCAGCACCTACGTACCGCTGAAGAACCTGTTCCCGGGCCAGCCGCAATTCGAACTGTACGACTCCTTCCTGTCGGAAGAAGCGGTACTGGCCTTCGAATACGGCTACTCGACCACCACGCCGAACGCGCTGGTGATCTGGGAAGCCCAGTTCGGTGACTTCGCCAACGGTGCGCAAGTGGTGATCGACCAGTTCATCACCAGCGGCGAGCACAAGTGGGGCCGCCTGTGCGGTCTGACCATGCTGCTGCCACACGGTTATGAAGGGCAGGGCCCGGAGCACTCCTCCGCGCGCCTGGAGCGTTACCTGCAGCTGTGCGCCGAGCACAACATCCAGGTCTGCGTACCGACCACCCCGGCCCAGATCTACCACCTGCTGCGTCGCCAGGTCATCCGTCCGCTGCGCAAGCCGCTGATCGTCCTGACGCCGAAGTCGCTGCTGCGCCACAAGCTGGCCATCTCGACCCTGGAAGACCTGGCAGAAGGTTCGTTCCAGACCGTCATCCCGGAAATCGACAGCCTCGATCCGGCCAAGGTCGAGCGCCTGGTCCTGTGCGGCGGCAAGGTTTACTACGACCTGCTGGAAAAACGCCGTGCCGAAGGCCGCGAAGACATCGCCATCGTGCGTATCGAGCAGCTGTATCCGTTCCCTGAGGACGACCTGGTCGAAATCCTGGCGCCTTACACCAACCTCAAGCATGCGGTCTGGTGTCAGGAAGAGCCGATGAACCAGGGCGCCTGGTACAGCAGCCAGCACCACATGCGCCGTATCCTGGGCCGCCTCAACAAGGCACTGGTCCTGGAGTACGCCGGCCGCGACGCTTCCGCCGCGCCAGCCTGTGGTTACGCATCGAAGCACGCCGAGCAGCAGGAAAAACTGCTGCAAGATGCCTTCACTGTTTAATGCCTTCGCGCACCTGAAACCGAATTTAAGGAAACACAGATAATGGCTATCGAGATCAAAGCCCCAACCTTCCCGGAATCGGTTGCCGATGGCACCGTTGCCACCTGGCACAAACAGCCGGGCGATGCCGTCAAGCGTGACGAGCTGATCGTCGACATCGAGACCGACAAGGTCGTCCTGGAAGTGCTGGCCACCGCCGATGGCGTGCTGGGCGCCATCGTCAAGGGCGAGGGCGACACCGTCCTGTCCGACGAAGTGCTGGGTTCGATCGTTGAAGGCGGTGCTGCCGCCGCTGCACCAGCTGCCGCCCCGGCCGCTGCTGCCCCGGCTGCCGCTGCTGCCGACGCTGGCGAAGACGACCCGGTTGCCGCCCCGGCCGCGCGCAAGCTGGCTGAAGAGAACGGCATCGACCTGGCTACCGTTGCCGGCACTGGCAAAGGTGGTCGCATCACCAAGGAAGACGTCGTCGCTGCCGTCGCCAACAAGAAGTCGGCGCCTGCTGCGGCTGCCAAACCTGCCGCCGCTGCCGCTGCTGCCCCGGTTGTGGTTGCCGCTGGCGACCGCACCGAGAAGCGTGTGCCGATGACCCGCCTGCGTGCCAAGATCGCCGAACGTCTGGTCGAAGCCCAGTCGAGCATGGCCATGCTGACCACCTTCAACGAAGTCGACATGACCGAAGTCATGGCCCTGCGTTCGAAGTACAAAGACCTGTTCGAGAAGACCCACAACGGCGTACGCCTGGGCTTCATGTCGTTCTTCGTCAAGGCTGCCACCGAAGCCCTGAAGCGCTTCCCGGCTGTCAACGCCTCGATCGACGGCAACGACATCGTCTACCACGGCTACGCCGACGTCGGCGTTGCCGTGTCCAGCGACCGTGGCCTGGTGGTACCGGTACTGCGTAACGCCGAGTCGATGAGCCTGGCGGAAATCGAGAACGGCATCGCCACCTTCGGCAAGAAGGCCCGTGACGGCAAGCTGGCCATCGAAGAAATGACCGGCGGCACCTTCACCATCACCAACGGTGGTACCTTCGGTTCGATGATGTCGACCCCGATCGTCAACCCGCCGCAGGCCGCTATTCTCGGCATGCACAACATCATCCAGCGCCCGATGGCCATCAACGGCCAGGTAGTGATTCGCCCGATGATGTACCTGGCGCTGTCGTACGATCACCGCCTGATCGACGGCAAGGAAGCGGTAACCTTCCTGGTCACCATCAAGAACCTGCTGGAAGATCCGTCTCGCCTGCTGCTGGACATCTAACCCTCTGGCTGCGTACCGTGCCGGCCCTGGCTTCGCAGGAAGCCATGCCGCGCGGTCCGCGGCTTGTAGCTTGTAGCTGATAAGGAATCTTTTATGACCCAGAAATTCGACGTAGTGGTGATTGGTGCAGGTCCTGGCGGCTATGTGGCTGCCATCAAGGCCGCACAACTTGGTCTGAAGACTGCCTGTATCGAGAAGTACACCGACGCCGAGGGCAAACTGGCCCTGGGCGGCACCTGCCTGAACGTAGGTTGCATTCCTTCCAAGGCGCTGCTGGACAGCTCCTGGAAGTACAAGGAAGCCAAAGAGAGCTTCAACGTCCACGGTATCTCCACTGGCGAAGTGAAGATGGACGTCGCCGCGATGGTTGGCCGCAAGGCTGGCATCGTCAAGAACCTGACCGGTGGCGTTGCCACCCTGTTCAAGGCCAACGGCGTTACTTCGATCCAGGGCCACGGCAAGCTGCTGGCTGGCAAGAAAGTCGAAGTCACCAAGGCTGACGGCACCACCGAAGTCATCGAAGCCGAGAACGTGATTCTGGCTTCCGGCTCGCGCCCGATCGACATTCCGCCGGCTCCGGTCGACCAGAACGTCATCGTCGACTCCACCGGCGCCCTGGAATTCCAGGCCGTGCCGAAGCGCCTGGGTGTTATCGGTGCTGGCGTGATCGGCCTGGAGCTGGGCTCGGTATGGGCTCGCCTGGGTGCTGAAGTCACCGTTCTGGAAGCCCTGGACACCTTCCTGATGGCTGCCGACACCGCAGTGTCGAAAGAAGCCCAGAAGACCCTGACCAAACAAGGCCTGGACATCAAGCTGGGCGCGCGCGTTACCGGCTCGAAAGTCAACGGCAACGAAGTCGAAGTGACCTACACCGACGCCAACGGCGAGCAGAAGATCACCTTCGACAAGCTGATCGTCGCGGTCGGCCGTCGCCCGGTGACCACTGACCTGCTGGCTGCCGACAGCGGCGTGACCATCGACGAGCGTGGCTACATCTTCGTCGACGACTACTGCGCTACCAGCGTGCCGGGCGTCTACGCCATCGGTGACGTGGTGCGCGGCATGATGCTGGCCCACAAGGCTTCGGAAGAGGGCATCATGGTGGTCGAGCGCATCAAGGGCCACAAGGCCCAGATGAACTACGACCTGATCCCGTCGGTCATCTACACCCACCCGGAAATCGCGTGGGTCGGCAAGACCGAACAGGCCTTGAAGGCCGAGGGCGTTGAGGTTAACGTGGGCACCTTCCCGTTCGCGGCCAGCGGCCGTGCGATGGCTGCCAACGACACCGGTGGTTTCGTCAAGGTCATCGCCGATGCCAAGACCGACCGCGTCCTGGGTGTACACGTGATTGGCCCATCGGCTGCCGAACTGGTGCAGCAGGGCGCAATCGCAATGGAATTCGGCACCAGTGCCGAGGATCTGGGCATGATGGTCTTCAGCCATCCGACCCTGTCCGAAGCGTTGCATGAAGCAGCGCTGGCAGTGAATGGCGGCGCCATTCACGTGGCCAACCGTAAGAAGCGTTAATTATAAGAAACCACGGCGGGCTGCCCGTCGTGAGTCTTGCGTGCATGACTCACCGCGGAAAGTCCGCCGGACCGGATCACACGGGAAAACCCGGGGTCAACGGTCACAGGTGGTGCGGCGCCAGTGATGGCGCAGCGCCGAAGCGCAGTACCTAACGAAGACGGTAAAAAGCATGAATCTTCACGAGTATCAGGGTAAGCAGCTGTTCGCTGAGTACGGCCTGCCAGTTTCCAAGGGTTTCGCTGTCGATACCCCTGAGCAAGCTGCAGAAGCCTGCGACAAGATCGGCGGGAACGAGTGGGTGGTAAAAGCCCAGGTTCACGCGGGTGGTCGCGGTAAAGCGGGCGGCGTCAAGCTGGTTCGCAGCAAAGAAGACGCCAAGGCGTTCGCTGCACAGTGGTTGGGCAAGAATCTGGTTACCTACCAGACCGATGCCAACGGTCAACCCGTCTCCAAGATTCTGGTCGAATCCTGCACTGACATCGCCAAAGAGCTGTACCTGGGCGCTGTAGTCGATCGTTCGAGCCGCCGTATCGTGTTCATGGCCTCCACCGAAGGTGGCGTGGACATCGAGAAAGTCGCTCACGAAACGCCTGAGAAGATCCTCAAGGCCACCATCGACCCGCTGGTCGGCGCTCAGCCGTTCCAGGGTCGCGAGCTGGCATTCCAGCTGGGCCTGGAAGGCAAGCAAGTTCAACAGTTCGCCAAGATCTTCGTGGGTCTGGCCAAGCTGTTCAAGGATCACGATCTGGCCCTGCTGGAAGTGAACCCGCTGGTGATCAAGGCCGACGGCGACCTGCACTGCCTCGATGCCAAGATCAACATCGACGCCAACGCCATGTACCGTCAGCCGAAGCTGAAAACCTTCCACGACCCGTCGCAGGACGACGCCCGTGAAGCCCACGCTGCCAAGTTCGAACTGAACTACGTTGCCCTCGAAGGCAACATCGGCTGCATGGTCAACGGTGCCGGCCTGGCCATGGGTACCATGGACATCGTCAACCTGCACGGCGGCAAGCCGGCCAACTTCCTCGACGTTGGCGGTGGTGCTACCAAAGAGCGCGTTACCGAAGCGTTCAAGATCATTCTGTCCGACAGCAATGTCGCGGCCGTACTGGTCAACATCTTCGGCGGCATCGTTCGCTGCGACATGATTGCCGAAGGCATCATCGGTGCAGTGAAAGAAGTCGGCGTCAAAGTTCCGGTCGTCGTTCGCCTTGAAGGCAACAACGCCGAACTGGGCGCTAAAGTACTGGCAGAAAGCGGTTTGAACATCATTGCGGCAACCAGCCTGACCGACGCTGCTCAACAAGTTGTCAAAGCTGCGGAGGGCAAGTAATGAGCGTCCTGATCAATAAAGACACCAAAGTCATCTGCCAGGGCTTCACCGGCTCGCAGGGTACTTTCCACTCCGAACAGGCCATCGCCTACGGCACCAAGATGGTCGGCGGTGTAACCCCAGGCAAGGGTGGCACCACCCACCTGGGCCTGCCAGTGTTCAACACTGTGAAAGAAGCTGTAGAAGCTACCGGCGCTGACGCTTCGGTCATCTACGTTCCGGCTCCTTTCTGCAAGGACTCGATCCTGGAAGCTGCCTTCGGCGGCATCAAGCTGATCGTGTGCATCACCGAAGGCATTCCTACCCTGGACATGCTGGATGCCAAGGTCAAGTGCGACGAGCTGGGCGTGACCCTGATCGGCCCTAACTGCCCAGGTGTCATCACCCCGGGCGAGTGCAAGATCGGCATCATGCCAGGCCATATCCACCTGCCAGGCAAAGTCGGTATCGTTTCGCGTTCCGGCACCCTGACCTACGAAGCTGTGAAGCAGACTACCGACGCCGGCTTCGGCCAGTCGACCTGCGTCGGCATCGGCGGTGACCCGATCCCGGGCTCCAACTTCATCGACATCCTGAAGCTGTTCCAGGAAGACCCGAAGACCGAAGCGATCGTCATGATCGGTGAGATCGGCGGTTCGGCTGAAGAAGAAGCCGCGGCCTACATCAAGGCCAACGTCACCAAGCCTGTCGTTTCCTACATCGCTGGTGTTACCGCACCTGCGGGCAAGCGCATGGGCCACGCTGGCGCCATCATCTCCGGCGGCAAGGGCACTGCGGACGAGAAGTTCGCCGCCCTGCAGGACGCTGGTGTGAAGACCGTGCGTTCCCTGGCTGACATCGGCAAGGCCCTGGCCGAGCTGACTGGCTGGGAAGTCAAGAAGTAATACTGCTACACCCCCCACGCGCACAGAGGCCACCTTCGGGTGGCCTTTGTCGTTTCCGGGGTTTACCCGCGAAGAGGCCAGTACAGTCAGCAAGGATTTTTCGATGGGTTTGATAGGGGTTTTCACGCAGACGAAAGTTTCAATGCGAGGATAATCCCCCTGTCCCGGTTGCACAGACGACAAACAGATACGCACATCGGACAAGCAGCACTGTGCCAGTGCGTTTAAGTGACAAAACAGTTACCCTACGCGCTCACTCTGTGCCCGTCCCCCAAAAGGGAACGACACGCTAAACGGGTCTGGCTTATCAAGCCGGGCAGCATTTCCCCCAACCCATGGGGAAATCCCTTCTCGAATCCCGATTTCAGCAGTGTGGTACTACCTTAAATGAAAGTTTTAAAAGGCCAGGACATTCTGGCACTTGGCTTTATGACGTTTGCGCTTTTCGTAGGCGCGGGCAACATCATCTTCCCGCCTATCGTCGGCTTGCAGTCCGGTCCGCACGTGTGGATGGCCGCCCTGGGCTTCCTGGTCACTGCCGTGGGCCTGCCGGTCATCACCGTGGTCGCCCTGGCCAAGGTCGGCGGCGGCATGGATGCCTTGAGCAGCCCGATCGGCAAGTTCTTCGGTGGCCTGCTGGCGGCCGTGTGCTACCTGTCGGTCGGCCCGCTGTTCGCCACCCCGCGCACCGCGACGGTATCGTTCGAAGTGGGTGTTGCACCGCTGACCGGCGAAAGCCCGCTGGCGCTGTTCATCTACAGCCTGGTGTACTTCCTCGTGGTACTGGCCGTGTCCATGTACCCGGGCAAGCTGCTCGACACCGTGGGCCGCTTCCTGGCGCCGTTGAAGATCATCGCCCTGGCGGTGCTGGGCATCGCCGCCTTCGCGCTGCCTGCCGGCACCATTGGTGAAGCGCAGCCGGCCTATGCTGCCGCGGCGTTCTCCAAGGGCTTCTCCGATGGTTACCTGACCATGGACACCCTGGGGGCCCTGGTGTTCGGTATCGTCATCGTCAACGCCATCCGCTCGCGCGGTGTCGAGTCGCCGAAGCTGATCACCCGCTATGCCATCATTGCCGGCCTGATCGCCGGTGTCGGCCTGGCCCTGGTGTACATCAGCCTGTTCCGCCTGGGCGCCACCAGCCACGAAATCGCGGCTGACGCCACCAACGGTGCGGCGGTACTGCATGCCTACGTGCAGCACACCTTCGGCTCGTTGGGCAGCGGCTTCCTCGCCGTGCTGATCGCGCTGGCCTGCCTGGTGACCGCAGTTGGCCTGACCTGCGCCTGCGCCGAGTACTTCAGCCAGATCCTGCCGCTGTCGTACCGCGCACTGGTGGTGATCCTGGCGGGCTTCTCGCTGCTGATCTCCAACCTCGGCCTGACCAAGCTGATCATGTTCTCGATCCCGGTGCTCACCGCGATCTACCCGCCGTGCATCGTGGTGGTCGGGCTGAGCTTCGTGAAGGACCTGTGGAACTCGCCAACCCGCATCCTGGCGCCAGTGATGCTGGTGTCGCTGCTGTTCGGCATGGTCGATGCGATCAAGGGCAGCAGCATTGCCCACGTGCTGCCGGACTTCATGGCACACCTGCCGCTGAGCGACCAGGGCCTGGCCTGGTTGGTGCCTTCGGTGGTGACCCTGGTTGGCGCCGTGGCCTGCGACCGCATGCTCGGCAAGCCGCGCGAGGCGCTGGCCTGATAGTCGAAGCCTGAGGGCGGCACCGGCCACAAGCCGAAGGGTGCTCGCCAAGGGTGGAAACTTCAAAGCCCCGTATCCGAGAGGATACGGGGCTTTTTCTTTGCCTGTACCGGCCTCTTCGCGGGCATGCCCGCTCCCACAGGTTAAGTGCAAACCTCAGAATTGGCGCTGTACCTGTGGGAGCGGGCGTGCCCGCGAAGAGGCCGGGATGGGCAGTGCAAATATCAGGATGGATGTGTGCCTTTTGCCGCTTGCCAGCGTCGAAATCCGGTCCCTATCCTTCAGGTATCTGGCCCTCTCGGGAACCCTGCATGAACTTCATCCAAAGCAACTTCAACAACCTGTTGGCCATCGCCTGGTTCGCCCTGTGCTGGGGCGGTTACACCCGCTATGCCATCTGGAAGGGCCGCGACACCGCGTGCCTGGCCAGCGTGCTGCACCTGTACCGCGAAGACTGGATGCGCCGCATGCTGCTGCGCGACAACCGCATCGCCGATGCCAGCGTGATCGGCAACCTCGAGCGCAACGCCTCGTTCTTCGCCTCCAGCACCCTGATCATCCTCGCAGGCATCCTCACCGTGCTCGGGGCCTCCGACCGGGCCCTGTCGCTGCTGGCCGACCTGCCGCTGGTGCAGCAGACCTCCCAGGGCATGTCGGAGATCAAGCTGCTGTGCCTGGCCATGGTGTTCGTCTACGCCTTTTTCACCTTCAGCTGGTGCATGCGCCAATACAACTTCGCCGCAGTACTGGTGGGCTCGGCGCCGATGATCGGCGAACGGCTGGTCAATGAACTGGAGCGTAAGGCATTCGCCTCGCGGGCGGCGCGGGTGCTGTCACTTGCCGCCAACCAGTTCAACTTGGGCCTGCGTTCCTATTACTTCGGCATGGCCATGTTGAGCTGGTTCATCAGCCCTTGGTTGTTCATGGTCATGAGTGTCGGGGTAGTGCTGATTCTGTATCGCCGCGAGTTCCATTCGGATGTGCTGGATGTGATGGTGTTCACACCGACTGAAAGTGTCTCGATCGAACCTGCCAAGGAAACCACCGCACCGGGCACCTGAAACGTTTAATCCATAAGTTTCAGGCACAAAAAAACCCGACAATTGTCGGGTTTTCTTGTTTTAGCCGATTACTGCTTGGCAGGTTCGGCCGGTGCAGCTGGGGCAGCTTCTGTTGCCGGGGCGGCTGGCGCGGCTTCTGGAGCCGGAGTAGCCGGAGCGGCTTCTTCGGCGGCCTTCTGCTCAGCTTCGGCCTGATCTTTGGCGGCTTCGGCGTTTTCCTTGGCAGCCTCGTTCATCTTATCCTGAGCTTCGCCCGCTTTTTCCTGGGCTTGTTCGGCGTGTTGCTGTGCGTCCTGGGCTTTGTCTTCGCTCGCTTTATCGCAAGCGGCCAGGCCCATGGCTGCGGCCAGCATCAGAGCAAAAGCAAAAGGTTTACGCATGGGGGTGTTTCTCCTTGGTGGAATAAGTGACTTGTTCCTTCGAGTGCAACTACGCGGAATAAGTTCCGCGAAGATTACACATATATAACGCCCCGTTCTATATGGACTTTTTAACGATTTTATGCGCTGCGGCAGTGCGCGTGGAAACAGCCTATGAGCGAATCAACCTTGATGGCCATGGCCGAGCGTTTTCTCTCGGCCCTGAAACATTGTCAGTTGTTGCAAATGCGCGTGGCGCAAACCAATGCCGATGGCATGACCCTGGTCCTGCCCTGGTCGCCGGCCATCGTCGGCAACCCGCAGACCGGCGCCGTGCATGGCGGCGCGCTGACCACGCTGATGGACACAACCTGCGGCATGGCCACGCTGTGCGTGCTGCCGCGCTTCGAGGTATGCCCGACACTGGACCTGCGCATCGACTACATGCACCCGGCCGAGCCCGGCAAGGACATCTATGGTCATGCCCAGTGCTACCGGGTCACTCGCGATGTCATCTTCACCCGTGGCACGGCCTATCAGGACGACCCCGCCCAGCCGATCTGCCAGGTGGTGGGCACGTTCATGCGCCTGGGCCAGGAGATCAAGGGTGGCATCCGCTTCGGCAACAGCCTGAAGGAGGGTGGGGCATGATCCCACGCGCGGTTCGCCAACAGCTCAACGCCGCCCACGCGGTGGGCGACTATCGGCCATTACTGGCGCTGATCCCTTACGCCGGCCTGATCGGCATCGAATGCGAGCGCGAAGGCGATGACCTGCTGTTCCGACTGCCAGCCAGCCAGGACAACATAGGCAACCCGCTGCTGCCGGCCATCCACGGCGGGGTGATCGCGGGCTTCATGGAGCTGTCGGCAGCGCTTTACCTGCTGATCTACAGCGAGAGCGCGAGCATTCCGAAGATCATCGACTTCTCCATCGACTACCTGCGCGCCGGGCACTTTCGCGATACCTACGCCCAGTGCCAGCTATGGCGCCAGGGGCGGCGGGTGACCAATGTGGCCATCACCGCCTGGCAGGGTGACAGGCAGTCACCGATCGCCACGGCTCGCGCACATTTCAAGATCGAACCGGAAAAGCCCTTGAAATCATCCGGGCAGCCCCCATCTGCATGACATCCGCCGCTAATGCAGGCCAGTCCGGCCGCCAGGCGTCAACTGCCATCAGATCGGAGTTTTGAAGACCATGAGTGTGGAGACTCAAAAAGAAACGCTGGGCTTCCAGACCGAGGTAAAGCAGCTGCTGCACCTCATGATCCATTCCCTGTATTCGAACAAGGAGATCTTCCTGCGTGAATTGATCTCCAACGCCTCCGACGCCGCCGACAAGCTGCGTTTCGAGGCGCTGGCCAAGCCAGAACTGTTCGAAGGTGACGCCGACCTGAAGATTCGCCTGAGCTTCGACAAGGACGCCGGTACCGTGACCCTCGAGGACAACGGCATCGGCATGAGCCGCGAAGACGTCATTGCCCACCTGGGCACCATCGCCAAGTCCGGCACTGCCGACTTCATGAAGAACCTCACCGGTGACCAGAAGAAGGACTCGCACCTGATCGGTCAGTTCGGCGTGGGCTTCTACTCCGCGTTCATCGTGGCCGACAAGGTCGATGTCTACAGCCGCCGCGCTGGCCAGCCGGCCGCTGAAGGCGTGCACTGGTCGTCGAAAGGTGAGGGCGAGTTCGAAGTCGCCACCATCGACAAGCCACAGCGCGGTACCCGCATCGTCCTGCACCTGAAGAAGGACGAACAGGAGTTCGCCGATGGCTGGCGCCTGCGCAACGTGGTCAAGAAGTATTCCGACCACATCGCCATGCCGATCCAGCTGCCGAAAGAGCAAGCAGCCGCCGAAGGCGAAGAACAGCCGGCCGAAGAGTGGGAAACCGTCAACCGTGCCAGCGCCTTGTGGACCCGTCCGCGTACCGAGATCAAGGACGAGGAGTACCAGGAGTTCTACAAGCACATCGGCCATGATTTCGAAAACCCGCTGGCCTGGAGCCACAACAAGGTCGAAGGCAAGCTCGAATACAACTCGCTGCTGTACGTGCCGGCCCGCGCGCCGTTCGACCTGTACCAGCGCGAAGCGCCACGTGGCCTGAAGCTTTACGTGCAGCGCGTGTTCATCATGGACCAGGCCGAGTCGTTCCTGCCCCTGTACCTGCGCTTCATCAAGGGTGTGGTCGATTCCAACGACCTGTCGCTGAACGTCTCGCGTGAAATCCTGCAGAAAGACCCGATCATCGATTCGATGAAGACCGCGCTGACCAAGCGCGTGCTGGACATGCTGGAGAAACTGGCGAAGAACGAGCCCGAGCAGTACAAGGGCTTCTGGAAGAACTTCGGCCAGGTGCTGAAGGAAGGCCCGGCCGAGGACTTCGCCAACAAGGAAAAGATCGCCGGCCTGCTGCGCTTCGCCTCCACCCAGGACGACAGCGGCGAGCAGAGCGTCGCGCTGGCCGACTACCTGGCTCGCGCCAAGGAAGGTCAGGACAAGATCTACTACCTCACCGGCGAGTCGTACGCGCAGGTCAAGAACAGCCCGCACCTGGAAGTCTTCCGCAAGAAAGGCATCGAAGTGCTGCTGCTGACCGACCGTATCGACGAGTGGCTGATGAGCTACCTCAACGAGTTTGACGGCAAGGCCTTCGTCGACGTCGCCCGTGGCGACCTGGACCTGGGCAAGCTGGATTCGGAAGAGGACAAGAAGGCCCAGGAAGAAGTCGCCAAAGACAAGGAAGGCCTGGTCGAGCGCCTGAAAGGCGCGCTGGGTGACAGCGTGGCCGAAGTGCGCGTGTCGCACCGCCTGACCGACTCGCCGGCGATCCTGGCCATCGGTGAGCAGGACCTGGGCCTGCAGATGCGCCAGATCCTCGAAGCCAGCGGGCAGAAGGTGCCGGAGTCCAAGCCGATCTTCGAGTTCAACCCGACCCACCCGCTGATCGAGAAGCTGGACAACGAGCAGAGCGAAGACCGCTTCGCCGAGCTGTCGCACATCCTGTTCGATCAGGCGGCCCTGGCGGCCGGTGACAGCCTGAAGGACCCGGCGGCTTACGTTCGTCGCCTGAACAAGCTACTGGTCGAGCTGTCTGCTTGAGTTGATGGATAGGAAAGCCCGCTTCGGCGGGCTTTTTCATGACTGCCTTTTTCATGACGAGTGCCAAAGGAGTGCTTGATGAGCAAAGTAATCGTCGAATCGCTGGTTTATCACCTGTCCGGCAAGACCTATGAAAGCCGTCTGGTCCATGAGCCAGGGGCGCTGGGCCGCCCAGGTCTGGTGATGGCGCCGAACTGGATGGGTATTGGTGAAGGGGCAGAGCGCATTGCCAAGGAAG
Source organism: Pseudomonas sp. p21 (assembly GCF_001642705.1). NCBI lineage: Bacteria > Pseudomonadati > Pseudomonadota > Gammaproteobacteria > Pseudomonadales > Pseudomonadaceae > Pseudomonas > Pseudomonas sp. p21. Next base: position 370,934 of record NZ_LWBV01000003.1, on the reverse strand, counting down.
TGGCCGAGAAGGGTTATGTGGTGCTGATTGCCGACCTGTATGGGCAATCGGTGCGCCCGTCCAATGCCGACGAGGCTGGCGCGGCGATGATGCCATTGAAGAACGACCGGGGCGAACTGCGCAAGCGTATGCAGGAAGCCCTGGCGCAACTGTTGGGGCAGTCGAAGGCGCTGCTGGAGCCGGGCAAGGTGGGCACGTTTGGTTTCTGCTTTGGTGGCTGCTGCGCCCTGGAGTTGGCCCGTAGCGGTGCCGATCTGCGTGCGGCAGTGTCGTTCCATGGCACGCTGGACACGCCGAACCCTGAGGATGCCAAGCGCATCAAGGGCTCGGTGCTGGTGCTGCATGGCGCTTCCGATCCGCTGGTGCCGAAGGAGCAGTTGCCGGCGTTCGAGGAGGAGATGAATGCGGCCAAGGTTGACTGGCAATTGCTGAGCTATGGCGGCGCGGTGCACTCGTTTACCGACCCGAGCGCCAACGTGCCGGGCAAGATGCAGTATGACCGGCGTACCTCGGAGCGGGCGTTCCGCTCGATGCATAACCTGCTGACCGAGGTGTTCCAGCGCTGATGGCGCATTGGGGCTGCTGCGCAGCCCTTCGCGGGCTCGCCCGCTCCCACATGCCCGTAAATGCAACGCCGTCCCAGTGGGAGCGGGCAAACCCGCGAAGGGCCGCAAAGCGGCCCCAATTACCGTGGCAACTCGATTCTGGAGGTCTCCCCGGGCACCACTGGCCAATCCCCAGCTGCCCATCGCGCCCTGGCCCGCTCGATCAACTCCGGGTCACTGGCCACGAAATTCCAGTTCATCCGCCGCGGCCCATCCAGCGGCGCGCCACCAATCAGCACCAACTGGCACTCACTTTCCGCGTACAGCGTCACCTCTTCACCCTCCGGTAGCACCACCAGGCTGCACGGCTCCACGTCTTCATCATTCATTATCAGCTCACCATCGAGCAGATACAGCGCCCGCTGCGCATGCTCATTCGGCACCAGCAAGGTAGTTGCCGGCTGCATCCGCACATGCGCGTAAAGGGTAGGGGAGAGCACCGACACCGGCGATTCCAGGCAAAACCCGTTACCGGCAATCATGCAGATGCGCACCCCCAGGCTGTCACTGACCGGCAGGCTCGCCGCCGGGTGATGGCTGTAGCTGGGTGCGTCTTGCTCATGTGCGCGCGGCGACGCCAGCCATACCTGCAACCCGTGCAGGCGTGAACCATGGGCCAGGGCATCTTCAGGCGTGCGTTCAACGTGGGCCACGCCGCTGCCAGCCGTCATCCAGCTGACATCACCTGGTAGCACCCGCTGGTTCGAGCCAAGGCTGTCCTTGTGCAGGATTGCCCCTTCGAACAGGTAGGTCAGGGTCGACAGGCCGATATGCGGATGCTGGCGGATGTCCATGCCATGCCCCGGGGCATAGTCGGTTTCGAGCATATGGTCGAAAAACACGAACGGGCCGACGCTGCGGCACTGGGCCGATGGCAGCGGGCGCAGGATCGGCTGGCCCTCGACCGATTCGGCGCGTGGGCGGATGACCAGGGGGCTGCTCATGGGTGCGGCTCCAGACGAGGTGGAAGTGCTTCAAGCATAACGGTTTGCCTGTTGTGGCTGAACCGTCTCGTTGGCCTGCCGGTCTACTCTTTTCGTACTCGAAGAAGGAAGCTGCCGATGTTTGCCAGAGCGCTGGCCTGCCTGCTGTTGTCCGGTTGTATGTGCCAGGCCCAGGCACGCGACTACCGCTACAGTGATGCCCACCTGCACTATGTCGACTTTTTCCAGGAAAGCGAGGGCATGCCGGCGTTGATCAAGGCCATGGATGCTGCGGGCATCGAGCAGTCGATGATCTCCGGCATCCCGGTGGCCAAGAAATGGCACGAGGACGAGCCCAAGCGCCCGCGCTATTACGCTGGGGATGATGCCGAGGCCTACTGGTACAGCGCCACAGACACCTACGTGGCCGCGGCGCTGCAGAAGTTGCCTGACGAGCAGCGCCGGCGCTTTCATCCATTCCTGGCCGGCTTCAACCCGGTGGACAAGAACGCTGCAAGCCATATCGAGCGCATGCTCGAACTGTACCCGGGGCTGTGGCAGGGCATTGGCGAGGTGTTTACCCGCCACGATGACCTGACGGCACTGACCAGCGGTGACACGCCTCGCGCCAACAATGAAGCCATGACGCGTATCTACCACCTGGCAGCCGAGCGCGACTTGCCGGTGCTGCTGCATTCCAACATCACCTCCAAGCGCGAGCGCAACCCCTTGTACCTGGCGGAGATCGAAGAGCCGCTGCGCAATCACCCACACACGCGGTTCATCTGGGCGCACGCTGGCAGCAGCATGGAGATTCACCGGCACCAGACGCAGATGGACTTTCTGCTGCCGGTGCTGACGCGGTTGCTGGAGGACTACCCGAACCTGTATGTCGATTTGTCGTGGAGTGTGCTGGAGCCTTATCTGCTGGATGACCAGGGGGTGCCGCGCAAGGAGTGGCTGGCACTGGTCGAGAAATATCCGGAGCGTTTCATGCTGGGTTCGGATGTGGTGGGGCGGTTTGACAGCCTTGGGGAGCAGATGTACGGGTTCAGGCCGTTTCTGGATGCATTGCCGGAACAAGTTGCCAACAAAGTGGCCAGGGAGAATTTTCTGGCTGTGTTGCCTAAGCAATAGTATTTCGCCTGTGCCGGCCCTTTCGCGGGTAAACCCGCTCCCACAGGTACAGCGCCAGTTTCAAGAGCAGCGCGCTCCCTGTGGGAGCGGGTTTACCCGCGAAAGGGCCGGCACAGGCGATACAAATGAAAACGCCCCGAACCAGTCGGGGCGTTTTCGTCTACCGCAGCAGCGTCTTACTTGCCTTCCCAGCGCTTGAGCACCAGGGTGGCGTTGGTGCCGCCGAAGCCGAAGCTGTTGCTCATGACCGTGTCGATCTTGGCGTTTTCTTCGGTCTTGCGCAGGATCGGCAGGTCGGCGACCTCCGGGTCCAGCTCGTCGATGTTGGCGGAGCCGGCGATGAAGTTGTTTTCCATCATCAGCAGGCAGTAGATCGCCTCGTGTACGCCAGCAGCGCCCAGCGAGTGGCCCGACAGGCTCTTGGTCGAGCTGATCTTCGGTGCCTTGTCGCCGAACACGGCGCGAACGCCCTTGATCTCGGCAACGTCACCGACCGGGGTCGAGGTGCCGTGGGTGTTCAGGTAGTCGATCGGGGTGTCGACGGTCGACAGCGCCTGCTGCATGCAGCGGATGGCACCTTCGCCGCTCGGGGCAACCATGTCGTAGCCGTCGGAAGTGGCACCGTAGCCGACGATTTCGGCATAGATCTTGGCACCACGGGCCAGGGCGTGTTCCAGCTCCTCGACCACCACCATGCCGCCGCCACCAGCGATGACGAAGCCATCACGGTCGGCGTCGTAGGCGCGCGAGGCCTGTTCCGGGGTTTCGTTGCGCTTGGTCGACAGGGCGCCCATGGCATCGAACAGGAACGACTGGCTCCAGTGCTCTTCTTCACCGCCACCGGCGAAGACGATGTCCTGCTTGCCCCACTGGATCTGCTCCAGGGCGGTGCCGATGCAGTGTGCCGAAGTGGCGCAGGCCGACGAGATCGAGTAGTTGATGCCCTTGATCTTGAACGGGGTGGCCAGGCACGCCGAAACGGTGCTGCCCATGGTGCGGGTAACGCGGTACGGGCCGACGCGCTTGACGCCTTTCTCGCGCAGGGTGTCCAGCGCTTCCATCTGGTTCAGGGTCGAGGCGCCGCCGGAGCCCGCCACCAGGCCGGTACGCGGGTTGGAAACCTGCTCTTCGGTCAGGCCGGCGTCCTTGATCGCGTCCTGCATCGCCAGGTAGGCGTAGGCGGCAGCGTGGCCGACGAAGCGGTAGACCTTGCGGTCGATCAGTTCTTCGAGGTTGAGGTCGATGGACCCGGAAACCTGGCTACGCAGCCCCATTTCCTTGTATTCCGGGTTGTAACGGATACCCGGACGGCTGTTGCGCAGGTTTTCGGTGACGGTAGCTTTGTCATTGCCCAGGCACGATACGATGCCCAGACCAGTGATAACGACGCGGCGCATGCGAATAACCCTTAGAAATTGTCAGTGGAGGTGAACACGCCGACCCGCAGGCCTTCGGCAGTGTAGATCTCGCGGCCGTCGACGCTGACCGAACCATCGGCGATGGCCATGTTCAGCTTGCCCTTCAGGACGCGCTTGATGTGAATGTTGTAAGTGACTTTCTTGGCTTCGGGCAGTACCTGGCCGAAGAACTTCACCTCGCCCGACCCCAGGGCGCGACCGCGGCCTGGCAGGCCCTGCCAGCCGAGGAAGAAGCCTACCAGCTGCCACATGGCGTCGAGGCCCAGGCAGCCCGGCATTACCGGGTCGCCTTCGAAGTGACAGGCGAAGAACCACAGGTCCGGATTGATATCCAGCTCGGCGACCAATTCACCTTTGCCGTACTTGCCGCCTTCTTCGCTGATATGGGTGATGCGATCGACCATCAGCATGTTCGGCGCGGGCAGTTGCGCATTACCTGGGCCGAACAGCTCACCGCGACTGCAGCGCAGCAGGTCTTCCCGAGTAAAGGCGTGTTGTTTGGTCATGCGAGCTCCTCAATAACCCCCTGCGGCAGGGGATGAATCTTCCCGACCGGCCCGAAACGCATCGCGTCCGGGGCGGCAGCCTACAGGTAGACTATTGCGTTGTGGTGAAAGTCACAGTGCGCCTGGTGAAAGAAGTACAGGTGTGCACTGAAACGTCTATTTTCAGGGCCGATGAAGGTCCTGTCCAGTGTTTAAGACTGCCGCACTTTAGCATTTATCGCCAGTCGCGGTTGTCTGACCGGGTAGCCAGCGCTGCAGTACCCGCTGCAGCTCGGTGCGGCGCAAGGGTTTGCTCAGGTAATCGTCCATGCCGGCGGCCATGCAACGCTCGCGGTCGCCCTGCAAGGCGTTGGCGGTCAGGGCGATGATCGGTAGCCCGGCGCCGTTGGGCAGTTGGCGGATACGCCGGGTGGCTTCATAGCCGTCCAGGTGCGGCAGGCGGCAGTCCATCAGCACGGCGGCAAAACGCTGCCGGCCGACCCGTTCGACAGCCTCCAGGCCGTCCTCGGCGGTGCACACCGCCAGCCCCAGGCTACGCAGCATGGCCTCGATGACACTTTGGTTGACCGGATTGTCCTCTACCAGCAGCACCTGATCGTTGTCGGCCATCGCCGGTGGCACAGCGCTTGGCAGCGTCAGCGAGACCGGGGCAGGGCTGGCCAGGGCCAAAGGCATCTCCAGGGTAAACGTGGAGCCCAGACCCTCACGGCTTTCGCCGCGCAGCTTGCCACCCATGCGTTCGGCCAAGGTGCGGGCGATCGACAGCCCCAGCCCGGTGCCGCCATAGCGGCGGGAAATCGAGCTGTCTGCCTGCTGGAAGGCGACGAACATCATTTCCAGGCGGTCGTTGTCGATGCCGATGCCGGTGTCGCGCACGCTGCAGGTCAGCCAGATCAGTTGCCGGTCGAGCACCTGCCAGCGCGCCTCGACCTGTACCTGGCCGCGTTCGGTGAATTTCAGCGCGTTGCCGACCAGGTTCAGCAGTATCTGGCGGATGCGCGTGGGGTCGCCATTCACCTGCAATTGCTCGATACCGGCCGGCAGTTGCAGGTGCAGGGCAAGGCCGCGCTGCTGGGCGCTGTGCTGGAACGACTGGACGCTGCTGGTGATCAGCTCACCCAGGTTGAAGTCGATGTGTTCCAGTTGCAGCGCGGCGCGCTCGATGCGCGAGAAGTCGAGGATGTCGTTGATGACCTTGAGCAGGTGCCCGGTGGACTCGCTGGCTACCGCGGTGTACTCGGCCTGTTCGTTGCTCAGCGGCGTGGTTTCCAGCAACTGCAGCATGCCCAGCACGCCATTCATCGGTGTGCGCAGCTCGTGGCTCATCATCGCCAGGAAGTCCGATTTGGCGCGGTTGGCCTGTTCGGCCTCTTCGCGGGCCTGGATCAGCTCGGCAATGGCCTGCTTCTGTTCATCGCTGGCCTGCTCCAGGGCGTGGGCCAGGTTATTGATGTGGCGCGCCAGGTGGCCCAGCTCGCTGTCATCGACCACCGGCAACAGGGTGTTGTACTCGCCTTGCTGGATGGCCTTGACCGCATGGCCCATGTCGCTGATCGGCTTGGCCAGGCTCAGGGCCAGGCGCCGCGCCAGCAAGAAGGTGAACAGCAGGGCGAACAGCGCGAGGATGCCGGCCTTGATCACGATTTCCTGCTGTCGCTGGCTGAAGGCGTCATCGGACATGCCGACGATCACCCGGCCCAGGTAGTCGTCGCCGATGGCCGGGGTGGTGGCCTTGCCCTGTTGCAGGAAGTCGCTGTCCAGGCGGATTTGCTGCAGGCGGATGGGCGCCTGGAACACTTCGACACGTTGCGCGCGGTTGGCGCTTTCGTCGGACTGCTCGACGTACACCAGGATGTGGTTGCGACTGTCCTGCACCTCGAGGAAGCGCACGTGGGGGATGCTGAGCGTGGCACGCATCAGGCCCTCGAGCACTTCGTTGTTGCCCGAGATCACCCCGTACTCCGAGGCTGGCGCCAGCTGGTTGGCGATCAGTTGCCCGGTGTGGTTCAGTTCCTGGCGCAGGTCCTGGATACGTACGAAGGTGAAGAAGCTGATCAGCAGCAAGGTCAGCAGCAGGGCAGGGCCGAGGCTGATGATCTGGGTGCGGGTGTGGATGTCCCAGCTCAGGCGCTTGCTCATGGGGTGGGTTCTCCTTCGGCCAGGGCCTTGGCGGCGGCGTTCGGATCGATCGGTTCAAGGCCCAGGGCACGTGCCACCTGCTGGTTGCCACTGACGCCGAAGCGTGCCGGGTACAGGCTACGCGGCCAGCGTGCCGGTGGCTGGTCGAGCAACTGGTCGAGCACCGCCAGCCAGTCGTCCTGGTCGCTGAAGGTGCTGGCCAGGGCGCCGGCGCGGACGAACCCGGCGTTCGGGCCGATCAGCGCCATCTGTCGGCCATAGCTGCTCAACAGCACGTTCTTCGCGGTCTTGGAGTTGTACAGGTTGGTGTCGTCCAGGCCCAGCAGCACGTCACTGTTGGCCAGCAAATGTTGCAGAGGACGGCTGTCGCGCGGGTCGGGCCAGTCCTGGGCAATGATCTCCAGGCCCAGCTGGTGGGCGGCATGGCGCAACTCTTCGAGCAGAAAACTACTGTGCTCACCGTACAGCACACCAATGCGCTGGGCCTGTGGCAGCAGGTAGCGCGCCAGGCGCAGCTGCCGGCCCAGCGGCGGGTCGCTCCACAGCAGGGTGAGGAACGCGGGACGCGACTTTCCCAGGCGTTGTTCAGCCTGTACCCGGCTGACCCGCATGGCCAGGGCCGGCGGGCCGGCGGTTTCCCCAAGGCGCCATTCCAGTGCGGCGTTGTCCAGCAGGATCAGGCGCAGGTCAGTCCTGAGCTTGCCCGGGCGTGGCAGGTCGGTGGTGGTCTGGAAATGCACATGATCCTGGGGCCGGCGGCTTTCCAGCGCAGCGACGAAACTGCGAATGCCGGGCTGGTCTTCCGCGCCTACCAACACGATTTCGCTGGCGGACAGCGGCCCCAATGGCCACAGACACAGCAGCAACAGGCGCAGCAGCAGGGCCATCAGAACTCCAGCTCCGCGCTGACGCTCAGGCGGTGGCGGCTGTCGAAGCGGTTCTGGATTGCCGTGGTCGGCTCATCGTCCAGGCGCTGTTGCCACAGCGCCGCCAGTTCCAGGTTGCTGCCATGCACCCGGAAACGCTTGGCCAGGCGCAGGTCCAGGCGCTCGTAGCGGTACTGGTTGAGCGCATCGTCGCCGTAATAGAACAGTGCGCTGGACCAGCCGTCGCCCCATTCGCGCATCCACCCGGCCGAGCCGCTGTTGCGGGCGCTGAGGCGGCGGTCGTTGGGGTTGCTGGCCCAGGCATCGACATAGGCGTAGGTCAGGCGCAGGCGGTCGCGCAGGGTCGGGCGCCAGTCCAGTTGCGCCTCGCTGCCGCTGAAGCGGGCCTTGTTGGCGTTGCTGGCGATGTACTGGTTGTTCTTCAGGGGCTCGCTGATCATTCCGGTGATCTCGTCATAGAACAGCTTCACATCCATGTTCAGGTCGATGTCGCTGAAGTAGCCGTTGTAGCCCAGTTCGCGCGAGCGCATGCGTTCCTGGTCGAGGTCGCCCGGGCCGCGGGTCTTGACGAAGTACTCGCCGTTTTGCAGGCCGAATGCGTTGGGGGTCAGGTTCTTGACCGTGTAGCTCCAGTTGATGTTGTTCTCGAACATGTCGGGCGAGCGTACCGCCTCGGAATACACCGCTCGCAGGCCATGGCGCGGGGTGATCAGGTAGTTGACCGCCACCCGCGGGGTCAGCGAGCTGCCGGACAGGCGCGAGTCCTCGAACATGGCGCCGCCCTGCAGGATCCAGTGCTCGTCGGCGCGCCACTCCAGCTGGCCGAACAGGCGCCAGGTCTGGTCGTCGATGCTGCCGTTGAAGTAGGTCTGCGAGTCGGCTCGATCATAGCGGTAGTTCATGCCGCTGAGCAGGCGCAGGCTGTCGGTCAGGCTCAGGGTGTCCTGGATTTCCAGGTCGTAGCGGGTTTCGCGGGTGCTCTGGTCGACGTCGCCGCAAACTTGCTGCTTGCCACCGTTTGCCCATTGCTGCTGGACCTTCTCCAGAAGCCCGCTCATGACGGGATCGTTGGTTGAAAGGGGGGCGCCGGTAGCAATGCCGCGCGCCACCTTTTCGGCGAAGTCAGGGTTCATTTGCCAGAGCTGGGTCAATTCCGGGCTGAACGACTGCAAGGCGTCACAGGCACGCCACACCTGCTGGCGGTCGAAATGCTGGGCCGAGCCCTGGATATAGAGGCTGTGCTCGGAACTGAAGTCCTTTGTCCAGCGCAACGAGCCGGCGTAGTCCTTGGCATTGACGTCAGCATTGTTACCGGCTTCGTATCTGGCGAACACCGGCTGATAGGTATACGGCCGCTGGTTACTGCCTTCCTTCGCCGCCAGTTGCCATTCCAGTGTCTGGTCGTGCGTCAGGTTGTGGCTGGCATTGAGGGTGAAGCGCGTCAGCCGGCGGCTGTCACGGTAGTCCTGGCCGAACTGGTTTTCGTCGAAGCCATCGTCCTGCTGGCCGGACAGCGACAGGCGCATGTCGCCGCCCTCCCAGCCGAAGCCGTGGCTGGCGTAGAAGTCGTTGATGCCATCCTGGCCGCGAGTCATCTTCAGCCGCGTGCCATGGCTGTCGGCGGGGTTGCGGGTAAGGATGTTGACCACCGCCATCAGCGCGTTGGCGCCGTAGCTGACGGTGTTGGGGCCGCGGAACACCTCGATGCGCTCGATGTCCTCCATGGCCAGGGGGATGTCGCTCCAGTCCACCGTGGCCAGGCCGGCGCGGTATACCGAGCGGCCATCGATCAGCACCTGCATGCGCCGGGCGTCGTTGACGTTGCTGCCATGGTAGTTGACCGTGGGTTGGTTGCCGGCGTTGTAACCCACCATCATGCCCGGCACCAGGCGCAGCAGTTCGGGGATGTCACGGGCACCGCTGGCGCGAATCAGCTCGCTGTCGAGCACGGTCATGCTGCCTGGCACTGCGGCCGGGGACTGTTTCAGGCGCGTGGCGGTCAGAACCTGCGGCAGGTCCGTGTTGTCGATGAACAGATCATCGGCCATGGCCGGGCCACCGAGCAGGGCGGTCAGTATGAGCAGGCGCGGGTACGGGGGCGTGCCAGGGAACACAAAGCGGCCTTGTATCAGGATTGAAACAGGCATGGTAACTGACCGTGGCGTATTTGCCAGTGATCTGCAGTACCCGTGATGGCCCTTTCGCGGGTAAACCCGCTCCCACAAGGACCGCACCGCTACTGAAGGCTTCGTTGTACCTGTGGGAGCGGGTTTACCCGCGAAGAGGCCAGTACTGACACTGGTTCTGTAGCAGGCGAGCCGTATAATGGCTGGGTCGCCACTTAACTTTTGGCTTTAACGGATTGGATATGACTGAACAGCAACCTGTTGCAGTTCTGGGAGGCGGCAGCTTCGGCACCGCCGTGGCGAACCTGCTGGCGGAAAACGGTGTGCCGGTGCGCCAATGGATGCGCGACCCGGATCAGGCCGAGGCCATGCGCGTCAATCGCGAGAATCCGCGCTACCTCAAGGGCATCCGCCTGCACGACGGCGTCGAGCCGGTCAGCGACCTGCTGGCCACCCTGCAGGCCAGCGACCTGGTTTTCGTCGCCCTGCCATCGAGCGCCTTGCGCAGCGTGCTGGCCCCGCATGCCGAGCTGCTGCGTGGCAAGGGCCTGGTCAGCCTGACCAAGGGCATCGAAGCGCAAAGCTTCAAGCTGATGAGCCAGATCCTCGAGGAAATCGCCCCCGAGGCGCGCATCGGCGTGCTGTCCGGCCCCAACCTGGCCCGTGAAATCGCCGAACATGCGCTGACCGCCACGGTGGTCGCCAGCGAGGACGAAAAACTCTGCCAGCAGGTGCAGGCCGTGCTGCATGGGCGTACCTTCCGCGTCTACGCCAGTGCCGACCGCTTTGGCGTCGAACTGGGCGGGGCGCTGAAGAACGTCTATGCCATCATCGCCGGCATGGCAGTGGCCCTGGGCATGGGCGAGAACACCAAGAGCATGCTGATTACCCGCGCCCTGGCCGAGATGACCCGCTTTGCCGTAAGCCAGGGCGCCAACCCCATGACCTTCCTCGGCCTGGCCGGTGTCGGTGACCTGATCGTCACCTGCTCCTCGCCCAAGAGCCGCAACTACCAGGTCGGCCACGCGCTGGGCCAGGGCCTGAGCCTGGAGCAGGCGGTCAACCGCCTGGGCGAAGTGGCCGAAGGCGTCAACACCCTCAAGGTGCTCAAGGCCAAGGCGCAGGAAGTGCAGGTGTACATGCCGCTGGTGGCGGGCCTGCATGCCATCCTGTTCGAAGGCCGCACGCTGAACCAGGTGATCGAGCACCTGATGCGTGCCGAGCCGAAGACCGATGTCGATTTCATTTCCATCAGCGGTTTCAACTGAGCCTTGAGCGGCTCTGACAACAGCAAGGAGCAACACATGAACGATACGCCCGAGCGCGCCCAGCGCGAGTCGATCATCCTGCGGGTCCTGTGGATGCTGGTGTTCCTGGTGGTCTGGCAGTTGGCCGAGCTGCTGCTCGGTGGCCTGGTACTGGTACAACTGATCTACCGTCTGGTGTACGGCGCCCCAAGCGCCAGCCTGATGAACTTCGGCGACAGCCTCAGCCAGTACCTGGCGCAGATCGGCCGCTTTGGCAGCTTCCACAGCGACCAGAAACCGTGGCCGTTCGCCGACTGGCCGGCACCGCGTGCCCCGGAAGGCGAGGCCCCGCACGCCGTGGCCCCGGCCCCGCACCCGGTGCGTGATGAGGAGCCCAAGCTGTGAAACTATGGGTGCTGCGCCACGGCGAAGCGGAGCCGCGGGCCAACAGCGATGCCGAGCGCCGGCTGACCGCCCACGGCCGCGAGCAGGTGCTGCACAGCGCCGCCCGCCTGCTGGGGCAACCGTTGCAGGCGATCATCGCTAGCCCTTACGTACGTGCCCAGCAAACGGCCGCCCTGGTGCATGACACCCTGGGCTTCGCCGAGCCGGTGCGCACCGTGCCCTGGCTGACGCCCGACACGGATGTGCAGCAGGTCATCGGCGAAATCGAGCGCCTGGGCCTGGAGCATGTGCTGCTGGTCAGCCATCAGCCGCTGGTGGGTACCCTGGTCGGGGTGCTGGAGCATGGCCACCAGCAACACCCGGCGGGCATGAGCACGGCAAGCCTGGCGGAGCTGGACGGGGACTGGCCGTTGGCTGGGCTGATGACCCTTCGGGCGATCAACTCGCCGGCGTGAACCCACGGGGCCGCTGCGCGGACAGGTACCGCCCACGCCCTGAACGGTGGGAGCGGCTTTAGCCGCGAACACCGGCGCAGCCGGTGCCATGCACCGTGTTGGATTCTTCGCGGCTAAGGGCGCTCCCACAGGGTTCGCGGATTGCTTGCGAACTCAGTTATCTACGCGACAGCGCAGCCCAAAGGGCTGCGATCTCCCACAAGCCTGACCTGATAGCCCTCGCCGATGACCTTTCCGGACGTTGCCGAACCGCCCCGGGATACCGACAATGGGCCATCATCCCCGATCCGGACCCGGTGCCATGTCGCAGCAGATCTTCTTCGCCCATGCCAACGGTTTCCCCTCGGCCACCTACGGCAAGCTGTTCGCTGCCCTGGCACCGGACTATCAGGTGCAGCACCTGGCCCAGCACGGGCACGATCCGCGCTTTCCGGTGGACGACAACTGGCAGAGCCTGGTCGACGAACTGTTGCACCACCTGGCCCGGCAGGACCAGCCGGTATGGGGTGTCGGCCATTCGCTGGGCGGGGTGTTGCACCTGCATGCCGCCTTGCGCTGCCCCGAGTACTACCGCGGCGTGGTGATGCTCGACTCGCCGGTGCTCACCCGCGCCGACCAGTGGCTGCTGCGCACCGCCAAGCGCTTCGGCTTCATCGACCGCATCACCCCGGCTGGCCGCACCCTGGGGCGCCGCGAAACCTTCAATGACCGCGACAGCGCCCGGGACTATTTTGCCGGCAAGTCACTGTTCCGCCATTTTGACCCCGACTGCCTCGATGCCTATATAGAGCACGGCCTGCAGGCGAAGGAGCAGGGGCTGCAGTTGCGCTTCGACCCGGCCACGGAAATCAGCATCTACCGCAGCATCCCGCATACCAGCCCTGCACCTGCGCGGCAGTTGCAGGTGCCACTGGCCATGGTTCGCGGCGAGCGCAGCAACGTCATTCGCCACCACCATACCCTGGCCGTGCGCGGTATGCCCAAGGGCGAATACCACAGCGTACCGGGTGGGCACATGTTCCCGCTGGAGCGGCCAACCGACACCGCCAGCCTGATCAAGGGCCTGTTTGACCGCTGGAGCCAGGCATGAGCACGCAGGTCGAGGAAGTCCGCCTGAGCCTGGGCCATATCGAACTGGCGGCGCACCTGTTCGGCCCTGAGGACGGGTTGCCGGTGATCGCCCTGCATGGCTGGCTGGACAACGCCAACAGCTTCGCCCGCCTGGCGCCGCAGCTCAAAGGCCTGCGCATCGTCGCCCTGGACCTGGCCGGGCATGGTTACTCGGAGCACCGGCCGCTCGGCGCCGGCTATGCCTTGGCCGATTACGCCCATGACGTGCTGCGGGTGGCCGAGCAGTTGGGCTGGCAACGTTTCGCCCTGCTGGGCCATTCGCTGGGGGCAATCATTTCGGTGCAACTGGCTGGTGCGTTGCCGGAGCGGGTCAGCCATCTGGCCCTGATCGACGGCGTCATCCCGCCGACTGGCGCCGAGCAGGACGCCGGTGAGCGGCTGGGCATGGCCCTGCAGGCCCAGTTGCGCCTGGATGGCAAGCGCAAGTCGGTGTACACGACACTGGAGCAGGGCGTGCAGGCGCGCATGAAAGGCATGGTCGCGGTCAGCCGCGAGGCAGCCGAGCTGCTGGCCCAGCGTGGCCTGATGCCGGTGCCTGGTGGCTACAGTTGGCGCAGCGACAGCCGCCTGACCCTGCCTTCGCCAGTGCGCCTGAGCGAGGCCCAGGCCATGGCCTATGTGCGCCGGGTCAGTTGCCCGGCGCGCCTGGTAGTGGCCGCCGATGGCATGCTGGCGCGCCACACCGGGTTGCTGGAGCAGCTACCCTTTGAGCAGGTGACGCTGCCCGGTGGCCATCACCTGCACCTGAACGATGAGCAGGGCGCGGCCCTTGTCGCAGACTGTTTCAATCGCTTCTTTGGCTTTGCTTGACTTGCACCGGACAAGTGTCGAGGCTTGGCGGGTTGAACAGGGAGACAACCATGCAACTGCCAGACATCCTGGAGCTTCACCTCGGCGCTGAGCGCCGCCTGGGTCGCCAATGAGCGCGCCTGTAGCCATCCGTAATGCCTTCGCTGCCTGCCTGGTGTTCGCCAGCCCCGTGCTGTGGGCCGGTAGCCTGCCGGTACCGGTGGACGCCAAGGTGGTCGACCAGCGCCCGGCCGTCGAGCAGGAGCGTGTCTACCCCATGGGCCCGCTGCGCAAGATCAGCGGCCGACTGCGGGTCGAGGACAAGGTCGAAAGCCGCGGCCAGGTCAGCTCGGTCACCTATGAACTGCCGGTGGAACGTACCGCCCGCGAATCCTTCACCAGCGCTCGCGAAGCACTGCAGCGCGACGGCGGCTACCCGCTGTTCTGGTGCCAGGGCCGCGATTGCGGCGAGGCCAGCCTGTGGGCCAATGATGTGTTCGGCAATGCCCGCCTCAACGGCGGCGACGAGCAGCAGGCGTTCATCCTGCTGCGCCGCTCGGCGGAGCAGGCCGACACCCTGGTCGCGCTGTACAGCGTCACCCGCGGCAACCGCCGCGCCTACCTGCACGTGGAAGAGTTCGTCGCCGGCAGCCCGCTGGGCGAACTGCTGCCGACCGCCGCCACGGTGCTGCGGGAAATGCGCGATACCGGCAAGCTCGACTACCCTGACCTGGCCGCGCCGCAAGACACCTGGGCGAACCTGCTGGCCCGCAGCCTGAACCTCGACAGCACCCTGCGTGCCAGCCTCAGTGGCGCCCAGGCAGAAGCCTGGCGCGAAGCGCTGGTCAAGGCGGGGGTACGCAATGGCCGCCTGGAAGTCGGTAGCGCGCCTACCGACGGCCTGCACCTTGAACTGATCCGTTGAACGAGCACCACCATGGCTAACAATGACCGCATGCTGGTCCAGATTCTGCTGCTGGCGCTGCTGGGGGCCGGCCTGTGGGTAATGGCACCTTTCATTTCAGCGCTGTTGTGGGGGGCCATCCTGGCCTTTGCCAGCTGGCCGTTGATGCGCTTGCTGACGCGTGTGCTGGGCGGGCGAGAAACCCTGGCGGCAAGCCTGCTGACCAGCGCCTGGATCCTGATCGTGGCGCTGCCGCTGGTGTGGCTGGGGTTCAACCTGGCCGATCACATTCGCGATGCGACGGCATTCGTGCGTGACGTGCAGGTGGACGGCCTGCCCGATGCACCGGCCTGGCTGGGCGGCATCCCGTTCGTTGGCGAGCGCCTGGTCAGCTGGTGGCAATCGCTGGACCAGCAGGGCGCAGCCTTGCTGGCGTCGGTCAAACCGCACCTGGGGCAGGTGGGCAACTGGTTGCTGGCGCGCAGTGCGCAGATCGGCAGCGGCGTGCTGGAGCTGACCCTGAGCCTGGTGTTCGTGTTCTTCTTCTACCGCGACGGCCCACGCCTGTCGGCATTCGTCCTGCGCTTGTTGCACCGCTTGATGGGCGACCGCGGCGAGTACTACCTGGAACTGGTGGCCGGTACGGTGCAGCGAGTGGTCAACGGGGTGATCGGTACGGCCGCCGCGCAGGGCGTGCTGGCGTTGATCGGCTTCCTGATCGCCGGTGTGCCCGGGGCCATCGTGCTGGGCCTGGTCACCTTCATGCTCAGCCTGATCCCCATGGGCCCGCCACTGGCCTGGATCCCGGCCACCGGCTGGCTGGTATGGAAGGGCGAGTACGGCATGGCGGTGTTCCTGGGGGTTTGGGGCACCTTCATCATCAGTGGCGTGGACAACGTGCTCAAACCGTACCTGATCAGCCGTGGCGGCAACCTGCCGTTGGTGATCGTGCTGCTGGGCGTGTTCGGCGGTTTGATTGCCTTTGGCTTCATTGGCCTGTTCATCGGGCCGACCTTGCTGGCTGTCGGTTACAGCCTGCTGTTGGACTGGAGCCGCAACGCGGCGCAGCAGCCGCCCCAGCGGTAACCTGTACTGGCCTCTTCGCGGCGGTTCGATGCCTCGAAGAGGCCGGTACCGACAACCGAAAAGCCTGATCTTTACACCTTCTTTATTCCCATCCCCACCCCCCGATCTCGCCCCTTTACGCCCCTCCCTCGGACAATTTCCCCAAAGCGGCCCAAGCCGCACCACGGGGAGAACCACACATGAACATGCTTGACGGGCTGTCACTGCTGCTGGCAGTGGCATTGGCGTTTTATCTGCTGGTGGCGCTGCTGCGCGCCGATCGCAGCTAGGGAGCGGCCATGCACAGTTACGACTTCGCCTTGCTCCTGGCATTTTTCGCCATCGTGCTGCTACCGGCACCCTGGCTCGGGCGGTTCTACTTCAAGGTCATGGAAGGCCAGCGCACCTGGCTGTCGCCCGTGCTGGGCCCGGTCGAGCAGGCCTGCTACCGGCTGGCAGGCGTGCGTGCCGGCCAGGAACAGAACTGGCAGCAGTACACCCTGGCCCTGCTGGCCTTCAACCTGGCCGGGTTACTGCTGCTGTTCACGGTGCTGCTGTTACAGGGCTACCTGCCATTCAACCCGCAGCATCTGCCCGGCCAGGAATGGTCGCTGGCGTTCAACACCGCGGTCAGCTTCGTCACCAACACCAACTGGCAGGCCTACAGCGGTGAGGCGTCGGTCAGCTACCTGAGCCAGATGCTCGGCCTGACCGTGCAGAACTTCGTCAGCGCTGCCACCGGCCTGGCCGTGCTGGTCGCGCTGTGCCGTGGCATTGCCCGGCGCAGCGCGACGACACTGGGCAACTTCTGGGTCGACATGACCCGCGCCACCCTCTACGGCCTGCTGCCGCTGTGCCTGCTGCTGGCATTGTTGCTGGTGTGGCAAGGTGTGCCGCAAACCCTGGCCGACTACGCCCACGCGGTCACTCTGCAAGGCACCGAACAGACCATCCCGCTGGGCCCGGCCGCCAGCCAGATCGCCATCAAGCAACTGGGCACCAATGGCGGTGGCTTCTTCGGCGTCAACTCGGCGCACCCGTTCGAAAACCCCACGGCCTGGAGCAACCTGTTCGAGGTGGCTTCGATCATCCTCATACCGGTGGCGCTGGTGTTCACCTTTGGCCACTACGTGAAGGACCTGCGCCAGAGCCGCGCCATCCTCGCCTGCATGCTTGCCCTGTTCCTGATCGGCGGCAGCACGGCGTTGTGGTCCGAGCACCAGCCCAACCCGGCCCTCGAGAGCGCGCAGGTACAGCAAAGCGCCCCCATGGAGGGCAAGGAAAGCCGCTTCGGTACCACCGGTTCGGTGCTGTGGACGGTGACTACCACGTCTGCCTCCAACGGTTCAGTCAATGCCATGCACGACAGCCTCAACCCGCTGACCGGCATGGTGGCAATGGTCAACATGATGGTCGGTGAGGTGATCTTCGGCGGCGTTGGCGCCGGGCTGTACGGCATGCTGCTGTTCGTGCTGATCGCAGTGTTCCTGGCAGGGCTGATGATCGGCCGCACCCCGGAATACCTGGGCAAGAAACTGCAGGCACGCGAGGTGCAGTTACTGGTGGCGACCCTGCTGGTGATGCCGGTCGGCGTGTTGGTGCTCGGCGCCATCGCCGCCAGCCTGCCAGGCCCGGCGGGTGCGGTCAGCAACCCGGGTGCGCATGGCTTCAGCCAGCTGCTGTACGCCTACACCTCCGGTACGGCCAACAACGGCTCGGCCTTCGCCGGCTTCGGTGCCAACACGGTGTTCCACAACCTGATGATCGGCCTGGCCATGCTTGTCGGCCGCTTCGGCTACATCCTGCCGGTGCTGGCCTTGGCCGGCAGCCTGGCGGCGAAGAAAAGCGCGCCCCAGGGCCTGAACAGCTTCCCCACCCATGGCCCACTGTTCACCGGCCTGCTGCTGGTCACCATCCTGCTGGTCGGTGGCCTGACTTTCCTGCCAACCCTGGCCCTTGGGCCGATCGCCGAACACTTGAGTCTGGGTTTTTGAGGACCGACCATGAACATGCCCATTCCTGAAGTACAAGCCCGGCACAGTGCCAAGGACCAGACCCGCTTCGCCGCGTTGTGGCGCCCGGCGCTGGTGCAGGCATTCGTCAAGCTTGACCCGCGCCAGCTCAAGCGCTCGCCGGTGATGCTGGTAGTCGCCCTGACTGCTGTGCTGACCACTGTCCTGTGCTTTTCCCCTGGCAGCGGTGTGAGCACCGGCGTTGCCGTGCAGATCGCGCTGTGGCTGTGGTTCACCGTGCTGTTCGCCAACTTCGCCGAGGCCCTGGCCGAAGGCCGTGGCAAGGCCCGCGCCGACAGCCTCAAGGCCGGCAGCCAGGGCCTGACCGCCCAGCGTCGCAAGCGCGATGGCAGCTACGAGACAGTCGCGGCCAGCGCGCTGCGCAAGGACGATGTGGTGCGCGTGGTGGCCGGCGAAATGATCCCCGGTGATGGCGAGGTGCTTGAGGGCATCGCTGCGGTCAACGAGGCCGCCATTACCGGCGAGTCCGCGCCGGTGATCCGCGAATCCGGCGGCGACCGCTCGGCAGTGACCGGCAACACCCGGCTGGTTTCCGACTGGCTGTTGATCCGCATCACCAGCAACCCGGGCGAATCGACCCTCGACCGCATGATTGCCCTGGTCGAAGGCGCCAAGCGGCAGAAGACCCCGAACGAGATCGCCCTCGACATCCTGCTGATCGGCCTGACCCTGATCTTCCTGATCGTGGTGGTAACCTTGCAGCCGTTCGCCCACTTCGTGGGTGGCAGCTTGCCGCTGATCTTTCTCGCTGCGCTGCTGGTGACGCTGATCCCCACCACCATCGGCGGCCTGCTGTCGGCCATCGGTATCGCCGGCATGGACCGGCTGGTGCGGTTGAACGTTATCGCCCGCTCGGGCCGCGCGGTGGAAGCGGCCGGTGACGTGCATACGCTGATGCTCGACAAGACCGGCACCATCACCTTCGGCAACCGCCGTTGCAGCGCGCTACACGCCGCACCGGGCATCACCCCCCGCGAGCTGGGGGAGGGCGCCTTGCTGGCCTCGCTGGCTGACGACACCGCCGAGGGCAAGTCGATCGTCGAGTACCTGCGTCAGCTTCACGACTTCGTCGAACCGTCCGCCGGGCAGTTCGAGGCCGTGGCCTTTAGTGCCGAGACGCGCCTGTCGGGCATCGACTTGCAGCAGCACCGCTACCGCAAGGGCGCCGTTGATGCCGTACTGGCGTTTGTCGGCATGCAACGCCTGGAAATGCCACAGGCACTGGCCCGTGAAGTGGAGCGCATCGCCCAGAGCGGCGGTACACCATTGCTGGTGTGCCTCGACAAGCGCCTGCTCGGCGTGATCCACCTCAAGGACGTGGTCAAGCCCGGCATCCGCGAGCGCTTCGCCGAACTGCGCAAGCTGGGCATCCGCACGGTGATGGTGACCGGCGACAACCCGCTGACCGCTGCCGCCATCGCCGCCGAGGCCGGCGTGGATGACGTGTTGGCCGAGGCCACGCCAGAGAAGAAGCTGGCACGCATCCGCCAGGAGCAGAATGAAGGCCGCCTGGTGGCCATGTGCGGCGACGGTGCCAATGACGCCCCGGCTCTGGCCCAGGCTGACGTGGGCATGGCCATGAACGATGGCACCCAGGCTGCGCGCGAGGCGGCCAACATGGTCGACCTGGACAGCGACCCGACCAAGCTGCTGGACGTGGTGCAGGTCGGCAAGGAGCTGCTGGTGACCCGCGGTGCGCTGACCACCTTCTCCATCGCCAACGATGTGGCCAAGTACTTCGCCATCCTGCCGGCGCTGTTCGCTGCCATCTACCCGCAGTTGGGCGTGCTCAACCTGATGCACCTGGCCAGCCCGCAGAGTGCGATTTTGTCGGCCATCGTGTTCAACGCGCTGATCATCATCGTGCTGATCCCGCTGGCGCTGCGCGGTGTGCGGGTGCAGGCGGCCAGTGCGGCGCACCTGCTGCGGCGCAACCTGTTGATCTACGGGCTGGGCGGAATTGTCGTGCCGTTTGCCGGGATCAAGCTGATCGATCTGCTGCTCAATGCCCTGCACCTGGTCTGAGGAGGCCATCATGAATGCTTATGTACGCCCGGCGTTGAGCCTGGCCCTGTTGATGACCCTGGTGACTGGCGTGCTGTATCCGCTGGCAGTGACCGGTATTGCCCAGGTCGCTTTCCCGAGCCAGGCCAACGGCAGCCTGGTGCGCGATGACCATGGCCAGGTGCGCGGTTCGGCGCTGATCGCCCAGGACTTCCAGGGTGATGGCTGGTTCCACGCACGGCCATCGGCGGGCGCCTACGCCACCGTGGCCAGCAGCGCCAGCAACCTGTCGCCGAGCAACCCGGCGCTGGCCGAGCGGGTCAAGGGCGATGCGGCTGCGTTGTACCAGGCGCAGCAGGGGGCGGTGCCCCAGGCGCTGCTGACCACCTCGGGCAGCGGCCTCGACCCGCACCTGCCGCCGGAGGCCGTGGCCTACCAGATCCCGCGGGTGGCGGCGGCACGGCAACTGCCGGTAGAGCGCTTGCAAGGCTTGCTGGAAGAGGCCACCCTCCACCCATTGGTCGGCCCGCCGGTGGTCAATGTGCTGGCCTTGAACCAGGCACTTGAGCATCTGGGCCACTGATATCGGGGCCGCTTCGCGGCCCTTCGCGGGCTTGCAAAGCAGGCCCAGCGAGGCTGCAGGACGCCGCCACATCAAAGGATGAAAGATGAGTGACTCCGCCCGCGCAGACGCGCTGTTGGCTACCCTCCCGCGATCCGGTCGGGGCCGGTTGAAGGTGTTCCTTGGCGCCGCCCCCGGCGTCGGCAAGACCTTCGCCATGCTCCAGGCCGCCCACGCTCAGCAACGCCAGGGTGTGCAGGTGCTGGCCGGGGTGGTGGAAACCCATGGCCGCGCCGAAACCGAAGCCCTGCTCGGCGGCCTTCACCAGCAGCCCCTGCTGCGCAGCCAGTACCGCGGCGTTACCCTCGAGGAAATGGACCTTGACGGCCTGCTCAAGGCCGCCCCGGCCCTGGTGCTGGTCGACGAACTGGCCCACACCAATGCGCCCGGCAGCCGCCACGCCAAACGCTGGCAAGACGTACAGGAACTGCTGGCCGCCGGCATCGATGTGTACACCACGGTCAACGTCCAGCACCTGGAAAGCCTCAACGACAAGGTCCGCGACATTACCGGCGTGCAAGTGCGCGAAACCCTGCCGGACTGGGTGCTGCAGGAAGCCTTCGAGCTTGTGCTGATCGACCTGCCACCCCGTGAGCTGCTCGAACGCCTGCGCGAAGGCAAGGTGTACGTGCCCGAGCAGGCGCGGGCCGCCATCGATGCGTTCTTCTCGCAAACCAACCTCACCGCCCTGCGCGAGCTGGCCATGCAGACCGCCGCCGCGCAGGTGGATGCCGACCTGGCACACGGCTATCGCCAACGCGGCCAGGAAGCGCCCGCCCTGCGTGGGCGCTTGCTGGTGGGCGTGGATGGCGACGATCAGGCGGAGCGCCTGGTGCGTCATGCCAGCCGTGTGGCCCAGCGCCGCCACCTGCCTTGGAGCCTGGTGCATGTAGACAACGGCCGCCTGCGCGACGAAACTGCGCGCCAGCGCCTGCAAGCTGCCCAGCAACTGGCCGAACGCCTGGGCGGGGAGGTGGTGGTGCTGCGCGCCGGCGAAGTGGTACGCACGCTGATCCAGCACGCCGCCGAGCGGCGGGCCAGTCTGGTGCTGGTCGGGCAGTCTCGCGACCGTCTGCGCCGGCGCCTGTTTGGTGCCGGCGTGGCCACGCGGCTGCTGCGTGAAAGCCACGGCCTGGAAATCAACGTGCTGGACCGCGACGTGCAGCCGCAAGCGCCGCGTTCGGCGGTGCGGCGGGTGTGGGTCTGGCGCCATTACCTGCTGGCACTGCTGGCCACGGTCATGGCTGCAGGCCTGGCCTGGGCGGTGTCGAGTGTGCTGGCCCTGCCCAACATCTCGCTGGTGTTCCTGGCCGCGGTGTTGCTGGTGGCGGTGCGCAGCAGCCTGGGGCCTGCGCTGGCTTGTGCGGTGCTGTCGTTCCTGGCCTACGACTTCCTGTTCATCCCGCCCAACCTGTCGTTCAGGATCCAGCGCGAAGAAGACGTGCTGACCCTGGTGTTCTTCCTGTTGATGGCCGCGCTCACCGGCAACCTGGCCGCCCGCCAGCGCCGCCAGTTGCAGGCACTGCGCGAGACCCAGGCGCAGACCAGCCAGCTGCTCGACCTTTCGCGCCGGCTGACCGTGGCCACCGACCGCCAGGCGGTGTTCAACGCCGCCGGCCAGCACCTGGACGGCTGGCAGGACATGCAGGTGTGCCTGCTGGAGCGCAATGTCGAAGGCCAGTTGCAGGTGGTCAGCGGCGAAGCCCATGCCTTTAGCGATAATGAGCGCGCGGCCGCAGAGTGGGCCTGGCAGCACGTCCAGGCCGCCGGGCATGGCAGCGACACCCTGCCCAATGGCCGCTGGTGGTGGTGGCCGCTGGCGGTGGATGAACAGCCCCTGGCATTGCTCGGTGTGCGCCCACGCTCCGACCAGCCGCTCAGTGACCCGCGCCGGCGCCTGCTCACCGCCCTCGGTCAGCCACTGGCCCAGGCCCTGGCCCGCGCCCGCCTGGCCGAACAGCTGGAGGCCGCGCGCCTGCATGGCGAAACCGAGCAACTGCGCAGCGCTTTGCTCGCCTCCGTTTCCCACGACTTGCGTACCCCGCTGACCGCCATGCGCGGCAGCATCGACAGCCTGTTGGCGTTGGGCGAGGCGATTCCCGCTGCAGACCGACGCGAACTGCTGGAGGGCACCCGCAACGAGGCCGAACGCCTCGACCGCTACATCCAGAACCTGCTCGACATGACCCGCCTTGGCCACGGCGGCCTCAAGCTGGCCCGCGACTGGGTGGCCCCGGCGGACATTGTCGGCAGCGCGCTCAACCGCCTGCGCGTGGTGCTGGCACCGCTGCGCGTGCATACCGATGTGCCGGCCGAGCTACCGTTGCTGTTCGTGCATGCGGCGTTGATCGAGCAGGCGCTGGTCAACGTGCTGGAAAATGCCGCGCGCTTTTCGCCAGGCAATGGCCGGCTGGAGCTGCAGGTGTCGGTGCACGACACCCAGTTGCGCTTCGCCGTCAGCGACCAGGGCCCCGGCATTCCCGTGGCCGACCGCGAAAAGATCTTCGACATGTTCTACACCGCCGCCCGCGGCGACCGCGGTGGGCAGGGCACCGGCCTGGGTCTGGCGATCTGCCAGGGCATGATCGGCGCCCATGGCGGGCAGATCCTGGTGGGCGAAGGCATCGATGGCCAGGGCACCAGCATCACTTTATGCTTGCCGCTGCCCCCTCAACCTGAAGCCGAAAGTGATACCCCATGAGTCAGTCCGCTACCCTCCTGGTCATCGACGATGAACCGCAGATCCGCAAATTCCTGCGCATCAGCCTGGCCTCGCAGGGCTACAAGGTGCTCGAGGCCGGCACCGGCGCGGAGGGACTGGCCCAGGCCGCTTTGGGCAAACCGGACCTGGTGGTGCTCGACCTGGGCCTGCCGGACATGGACGGCCAGCAGGTGCTGCGTGACCTGCGCGAATGGAGCGCGGTGCCGGTGATGGTGTTGTCGGTACGCGCCAGTGAAGTGCAGAAGGTCGATGCGCTGGATGGCGGGGCCAATGACTATGTGACCAAGCCGTTCGGCATCCAGGAGTTTCTGGCGCGGGTACGTGCCTTGCTGCGCCAGGTGCCGCAGGCTGGTGGCTCGGAAGTGGCGGCCAGCTTTGGGCCGCTGATGGTGGACTTTGCCTTTCGCCGGGTGACCCTGGATGGCGTGGAAGTGGCGCTGACGCGCAAGGAGTATGCGCTGCTGGCGCAACTGGCCGGGCACCCGGGGCGGGTGATTACCCAGCAGCAGTTGCTCAAGGATATCTGGGGGCCTACCCATGTGGATGACACCCATTACCTGCGGATTGTGGTCGGGCATTTGCGGCAGAAGCTGGGGGATGACCCGACGGCGCCGCGGTTCATCATCACCGAGGCAGGGGTGGGGTACAGGCTGGTGGCGCCTGCTGCATAGTCCGGGTTCACGCTCCCACAGGGAGGGTGCAAACCCAGGAAGCCTGAGCAGTACAGTTACTCTCGCAAGGGGGCATCAGGCCCTCGGTGGTTCCTTCTCGAACAGCTGCCGCATGACTTCCAGGTAACGCCGTGCACCCAGCCCCAGCGGGCGCGGCTTGACCCAGATGATGTCGACCCACAAGCGCAACCGGCTGGCCATGTTGTCGAAGCGCACCTCCGCCAGCGCGCCCGAAGCAATCAACGGTTCAACCAACGGTTGCGGCAGATAGGCCCAACCGAGGCCCGATTGCACCAGGTCCAGCGTGGCCAGGTAGCTGTCGGTCAGCCAGATGCGCCGCGACAGTACCATGCGCGGGTCCGACCCGGTGGCCTTGCCGGACGCCACGATGATCTGCCGCTGTTCGGCGAAAGCCTCTTCCGGCAACGGCGTGCCGCTGTTCTGCCCGGCCGGGTGGCGGGGCGAGGCAACGGCCACCAGCAACTGGCTGCCGGCCTCCAGGAATGACTCGCGCTCGTCGATACCGGGCCGTTCGAAGACCAGCGCCAATTGCACGCTGCCGTCATGCAGCAGGCGGATGGCTTCGGCCTGGGTGGCCGAGCGCACCTCGATTTCCAGGCTGGGAAATTCCTGGGCGAGGGTTTCCAGTGGCTGGTTCCAGGGGCCGGTCTGCAGCTCGGGCGCCATGGCGATGGTCAGGCGCTTTTCCAGGCCCTTGTGCAGTTGCAGGGCCTGGGCGTCGAGCAGGTTGAGCTGGCAGATCACCTGCCTGGCCTGGGGCTCCAGCGCCAGGGCGGCACTGGTGGGCAAGGCTTTGCGCGTGGCCCGGTCGAACAGCGGTAGGTCCAGCTCCGCTTCCAGTTGGGCGATGGCCATGCTCACGGCCGAAGGTACACGGCCCAGCTTGCGGGCGGCAGCGGAGAACGAGCCTGCCTCCAGCACCGCGAGGAAGATTGCCAGGGAGTCGCTGGTAAAGGCCATTGTCAGAAAACCTGATGACGAGGAAGCGTTGTGGCCGAAAAGTATGAACACTCCTCGGCCAGCTGCGCAATTCCTTACAGGCCCTCGGAGAGCACCCGGTCGATGCTGTCGACAAAGTAGTCCACGCTCGCCCGGCTGGTGCACATCGGAGGCTTGATCTTGAGGATGTTCAGGTAGTCGCCGGTCGGCTGCATGAAGATGCCCAGGTCACGCAGGCGGTTGCACAGGGCCATGGTTTCCTCGGTGGCCGGCTCCAGGGTTGTGCGGTCGCGCACCAGTTCCAGCCCCAGGTAAAAGCCCGAACCATGCGCCGCGCCGGCCAGCGGGTGCTTGTCGACCAGTGCCTGCAGGCGTGCCTTGAAGTAGCGCCCGGTGTCACGGGCGTTGTCCCACAGGCCTTCTTCCTGCATCACGTCCAGCACCGCCATGCCGATACGGCAACTGACCGGGCTGCCACCGGCCGAGGAGAAGAAGTAGCCCTCGGCTTCCAGTGCTTCGGCGATCTCGCGGCGGGTGATGACTACGCCCAGCGGTTGGCCGTTGCCCATGCCCTTGGCCATGGTGATGATATCGGGCACCACACCCTGTTCCTCGAAGCCCCAGAAGTACTCGCCCAGGCGGCCATAACCGACCTGTACCTCGTCGGCGATGCACACGCCGCCCCGCGCACGGACTTTGGCATAGGCTTCGCGCAGGTAACCGGCCGGCAACGAAATACCACCGGCATTGCCGTACACCGGCTCGCAGATGATGCCCGCCAACTGGCGGCCACGGGCGTCGAGGTCGGCCAGCTTGGCGTCGACGTCGCGCAGGTAGTCGGTGGCGCTGTCGGCGCCACGGAAGCGGCCACGGAAGGTGTTCGGCGCCTCGACCGGGTGCACCCAGTCCGGGCGGGTTTCCAGGGCCTGCGGGTTGTCGGCGATGGAGGTGGAAATGGCATCGGTGGCCACCGACCAGCCGTGGTAGGCCTCCAGCACGCTGAGCAGGTCGCGTCCGCCGCTGTAGGCCCAGGCCAGGCGAATCGCAAGGTCGTTGGCTTCGGTACCGCTGTTGACCATGAACACCCGGTCGAAACCTTCGGGCGCCAACGCCAGCAGGCGTTCGGAGAACTCGCTGATGGCCGCGTAATGGAAGCGCGAGTTGGTGTTCAGCAGCGACCATTGCCGCGCCGACTCGGCGACCATGCGCGGGTGGCCGTGGCCCAGTACCGCGACGTTGTTGAGCATGTCCAGGTAGGAGCGGCCCTGCATGTCGATCAGGTAGTTGCGCCAGCCGCGTTCGATGTGTGGCGGTTGGGCGTAGTAGTGCTTCTGTGAGCGGGCGAAGCTGGCGTCGCGGCGGGCCAGCAGGGCCTGCGGGTCAGGGAGCGGCTCGGCGTTGCAGTCGAAGCCCAGCAGCGCAGCTGGCGACGGGCACAGGGCCAGCCAGGCGGTCGCCTGGGACGGGGTGGCGAAGAACGGTGGCTGGATGCTGTTATCCAGGCACAGCTGCACACTGAGGAAGCCACAACTGCTGCCCAGCGACTGGCCTTTTTCCACGGCCTGGCCATTTGCAGGCGCGTCTTCCAGGCCTTGCAGCCACAGGGCCCAGTGCGCGCTGCGCAGGCAGCCACGGCCGTCGCCATGGCGCTGCCAGGTGCCGGTATCGGGCGCTTGCACCAGGCTGCCGTTGGGCACATGCAGCTCGACGCCCAGGGCGCAGGTGGCGGGTTCTTCAGGGCGGTCGATGTGGGTTTGCGACAGGCGATATTGCCCGTGCAGGCTGCAGGCTGGGGCCGGTTGCGTGGTCAGCAGGTGCTGGTCGAAGCCCGGTTGCTCCCAGTTGCCCGCCTCGCAATGCACGCTGAGCACGCCCAGGTCGACCCGCGTCACTGGCTGCCCTTTCAGTTCAGGGAGCAGGGGGGCGCAGCTGCTCAGGTCCGGCGTGGCGGGTTGCAGGCCCGCAGCTTGCAGGATGGCAGCTTCCATCAACGCGAAAGGTACCGCGGTGGCCGTGTCGAAGATTTCCCATTCATGGGCGATGTTGTCGCGGGTGTACTGGTTGCCGGGGTCGACGGCGAGCTGCTGTTCGCTGCTCAGCACCAGTACGGCAGCGCGGTTCAGCACCAACGGCCACAGGGCGCGTAGTTCGGGCTCGGTCAGCGGGTTGAGCGCCTGGTAGGCCTGCACTGCAGGCAGGATGCGCAGTGGGTCACCCTCGGCGTGGTGCAACAGCGCAGCGCAGGTCACCGACAGGTCGGCGATGCGCCAGGTGCGCAACAGGTCGCCGAAATCGATCACCCCTTGCAGTTGCCACTGGCGCTGGGCATCACGGGCCCACACGGTGTTGTCGTCGGTGATGTCCAGATGCACGGCCTGGCTTGGCAGTTGATCGACCAGCGGTATCAGACGCTCGCTGGCCTGGCGGGTGGCGTGTTCGATGCGGGCGCGCTGCCCGCTGTCCTGCAGCACCGGCAGCAGGTGATCGATCAGTGCCTGGGCATGCTGCGGGTCCCATTGCAGGGTGCGCGCCAGGCCTGCGTGATCGAAATCGGCAAGCGCCTTGTCCAGCTTCGCACAGAGCCCGCCCAGTTCAGCCATCAGGCGTGGCTCCATGTGCTTGAGGCGGGTCAACGGTTGGCCTTCGATGTAATCGAGCAGGCGCAGGCGCAGTGGTTGCGCGTCGATGTCCAGATCCAGCAATCCCGCGCCGTTGTGGGCTGCGCGCACGGCAGGTACCGGCAAACCTTGATCGCGCAGGAAGGCCAGGGCGGCGTGTTGCGCTTCCAGTTCCAGCTGGGCATAGCTGCCGTGGCAGGCCTTCAGCACATAGCCACCCTGCGGTGTGCTCACGTGGAAGTTCAGGTCTTGCTGGCTGCCCAGTACCGAAAGGTTACCGGCAAGGCCGTAGTGGGCCTGCAGCACGGTGTGTGCCTGCGCTTCGCTCAGCGTTGGGCTGGGCAGGCCGGAGCGCTGGATCAGAGTGGCCAAGGCAGGGGAGGCGGGCTGGTTCTGTGGGCTGGACATGGGCTCTACCGTTGGTGCTGGGAGTTGACGGTTGAGAATTTATGCCCGATCCGGCTGATGATGGAAGACGATTGTTGTCAAAAAAACTGATAACAAGGCTGAGTTATAGAAAATCCGATACTTGCGTTGATGCTCTTCCTCGGGCTTGACCTTGGAGCGTACTCCAGGCTTTAGGCTGCAGCCTTCGTTGATTGAGAGGGCAGTGGACATGTGGAGTAACACGCAGTATCGCAAGCTGGTGCGGGCCAGCGGTATCTATGATCTGGTGGTTACCATCGGCTTTGCGACACCCTGGAGTTTTGCCCTGTTGCATGGGTGGTTGAGTGGGCTGCATGACACGTTTGGGCTGGCGGGTGAAATTCCGCTGTTTGGAGCGATGCACGTCATGATGGCCAACCTGATGGGGTCGATTGTGTGCGTGTGGGCGTGGTTGCGGGTTCGCCACCCTGAGTATCGGTTTGGTCGTTACGATGCAGCGGGGAGGGTGCTGTTTTCGGCGTGGCAGGTGTATGCGCTGGTCAATGGCGCCTCAGCGCTGATCTGGGGTGTCCTGGTGCTGGAAGTGCTGTGGGCTATTGCCCAGTTGGCACCGGTCTCACGAACGCACGCTATCCCAGTGGGAGGGGCCTTTCGCGACACAAGGCCGCTCCCACAAAGACCGCGCTAGCGGGTCATGCGTTTGCGTGTTTCTTCATCGAGTGTGCGCCTCAAGGAGGCCAGAAACGGTAAGGCATCGGTATAGCGGCGGCCATATTCCAGGTTGAACGCGTAGTCGAAGCCAGGCGGGTTATCGCCTTGGGTGTGCTGCAGGATGGTTTCGATCTTGTCCAGTGCCTTGACCACTTTGGCTTCTGGCGAGTCCGCCGCTTCATACTCGTCGAACAGGGCAACGATGTTGTCCTGCATCGAGGGTTCGAGCATCGAGGTCATGGAGATGAGGTCCTGTCGTTCACTCATGCTCTTGTTTGGCGTTGCCTGCGCTTCAGGCGCAGGAACATCGCCACTCAACGCTTCCCCAAGGTCATGAACCAGGCACAGCTTGAGCACCTTGCAGATATCGACATCACCCAGTTCTTCCTCGAACACCAGCGCCAGCAACGCCAGCCGCCAACTGTGCTCGGCCGTGCTTTCACGCCGGCCTGTCGACGTGTGGGCACTGCGTGTCACGCTCTTGAGCTTTTCGGCTTGGCGCAGGAATTCGAGTTTTCCATGAAGGTTGTGATTTGGCACGACGGGTGACCTCTTGCTGTTGCAGAGGTAAATCATCGGCTCGCCGTTTGCCTGCGTCCACGCATTAAATATGCGCCAGGGTTTCGACCAGCCTGGCAGTCGACCCATCCGACAGTGTGAATCGGGTCCAACGGCACAGGCTGTGCTGGATGGGCACCACTGCCGAGTCATTTGTGCCGGTGGAGAACTCCAGCGCCGGGGAGGCCAGGTTGTCGCGCCAGCCGATGCCTGCCAAGCGCTGTTCCTGGCTGGCGATTTCCTCTGTTGCGAATGGCCACAGCGAGACACCCAGCAAGTCACTGACGGGCACACTGAACTCAGCCTCGCGGGAAGATGAGCAGGCCAGCAGGCGGTGGGTGAGGTCGCACACCAGGTGCACAGGTTGCGAACTGCCCGACACAAGGCGCGCCAGTGCGTGGTCCGCGGCACTGCTGAGCCTGGCTTTGAGCAAGGCTTCGATACGCGCCCGCTGCTCGGGCTCGGCGTCCTGCACGCCCGACTCCCAGCGAGAAATGGTCGACTGGCACACCCCGAACATCTGCGCGGCATGCAGCTGTTTGACCCGGTTCAGCACGCGCCAGTGTTTTAGCATCGGGCCGATGGGTGTGTTGCGAAGTGAAGGTGAGATGTTCATATCTGTCTTCCATGCTTGCGCCAAAGGCCTATATGCATATAGATGATGTGGCGCGGTACTTCGAGCGTGTAGGCGGCCATTCTCAGCGCATCATGCCCAGCTCGGCTCATCCATCAGATCCGAAGATTGCTCGCGGGCCTCTTCGCGGGCACGCCCGCTCCCACAGGTACTGTGCAAGTCTTGAAGTCTGTGGTGACCTTGTGGGCGCTGGCTTGCCGCACAAAAGCTAACTGGCCGCATCCACCTCCAGAAACGCCGCCTCCAGCAACTGCCGGGTATACGGGTGCTGCGGCGCATGGAAGATCGCCTGGGCATCCCCTTGTTCCACCACATGCCCGTGCTTGATCACCATCAACTGGTGGCTCAACGCCTTGACCACCGCCAGGTCATGGCTGATAAACAGGTAGGTCAGGTTGTATTTCTGCTGCAGATTACGCAGCAGTTCCACCACCTGCCGTTGCACCGTGCGGTCCAGCGCTGACGTAGGCTCGTCCAGCAGGATCAGCGCCGGCTTCAACACCAACGCCCGGGCAATCGCAATGCGCTGGCGCTGCCCACCGGAAAACTCATGTGGGTAGCGATGCCGCGTGCGCGGGTCCAGCCCCACTTCCTCCAGGGCCGCAATAATCGCAGCTTCCTGTTCCTGCGCCGTGCCGATGCGGTGAATGCGCAACCCTTCACCGACGATGTCCTCCACGCACATGCGTGGGCTCAGGCTGCCAAACGGGTCCTGAAACACCACCTGCATTTCCCGGCGCAACGGGCGCACGGCCTTCTGGTTCAGCCCTTCCAGGTTCTGCCCATGGAAGCGAATGCCGCCCTGGCTGGAGATCAGCCGCAAGATCGCCAAACCCAAAGTCGACTTGCCCGACCCGGACTCGCCGACAATCCCCAGTGTCTGCCCCTGTGGCAAGCTGAAGTTGACCCCGTCCACCGCCTTCACATGGTCGACCGTGCGCCGCAGCAAGCCCTTCTTGATCGGGAACCACACCTTGAGGTCATCCACCTCCAGCAACGGTGCGCCCACCGGGTTGTGCGCCGGCAGCCCGCTGGGCTCGGCATTGATCAGCATTTGCGTGTAGTGGTGCTGCGGTGCGCTGAACAGCCTGGCGCATTCGGCCTGCTCGACAATCTGCCCGCGCTGCATCACGCACACGCGGTGGGCGATGCGCCGCACCAGGTTCAGGTCATGGCTGATCAGCAGCAGGGCCATGCCCAAACGCGCCTGCAGTTCCTTGAGCAGGTCGAGAATCTTCAACTGCACGGTCACATCCAGCGCCGTGGTCGGCTCATCCGCAATCAGCAGCTCCGGCTCGTTGGCCAGTGCCATGGCGATCATCACCCG
Source organism: Pseudomonas sp. p21 (assembly GCF_001642705.1). Classification (NCBI taxonomy): domain Bacteria; kingdom Pseudomonadati; phylum Pseudomonadota; class Gammaproteobacteria; order Pseudomonadales; family Pseudomonadaceae; genus Pseudomonas; species Pseudomonas sp. p21. Next base: position 339,950 of record NZ_LWBV01000003.1, on the reverse strand, counting down.
CTGGCGCTGGCCGCCGGACAATTCGTGGGGCAGGGCCTTCAGGCGCTTGCGTGGCTCGGGAATGCCGACCATCTCCAGCAGTTCCAGGGTGCGCGCGGTTGCTTCCTTGCCGGTCAGGCCTTTGTGCAGCAGGAGGATCTCGTTGATCTGCTTCTCGATGCAGTGCAACGGGTTCAGCGAGGTCATCGGTTCCTGGAAGATCATCGCAATGCGGTTGCCGCGAATGCGCTGCATGGTCTTCTCGTTCTGCTGCAGCAGGTCCTTGCCTTCGTAGCGGATGCTGCCGCTGGGGTGGCGGGCCAAAGGGTAGGGCAGCAGGCGCAGAAGCGAGTGCGCGGTGACCGATTTGCCCGAGCCACTCTCGCCCACCAGTGCCAGCGTTTCACCCTTGCGGATATCGAAGCTGATGCCGTCCACCACGCGGTGGGCCTGGTCACCGGTGACGAACTCCACCGACAGGTCGCGCACTTCGATCAGGTTCTGTTCACTCATGTCACTTCCTCGGGTCGAAGGCATCGCGGGCGGATTCGCCGATGAACACCAGCAGGCTCAGCATCAGCGCCAGCACGGCGAAGGCGCTGATGCCCAGCCACGGGGCCTGCAGGTTGGACTTGCCCTGGGCCACCAGCTCGCCCAGCGACGGCGCGCCCGGCGGCAGGCCGAAGCCGAGGAAGTCCAGGGCGGTGAGGGTGCCGATGGCGCCGGTGAGAATGAACGGCATGAAGGTCATGGTCGAGATCATGGCGTTGGGCAGGATGTGCCGGTACATGATCGCGCCGTTGCGCATCCCTAACGCGCGGGCGGCGCGCACGTATTCCAGGTTGCGCCCGCGCAGGAACTCGGCGCGCACCACGTCCACCAGGCTCATCCACGAGAACAGCAGCATGATGCCCAGCAACCACCAGAAGTTGGGCTGCACGAAGCTGGCCAGGATGATCAGCAGGTACAGCACCGGCAGGCCTGACCAGACTTCCAGGAAGCGCTGCCCGGCCAGGTCGACCCAGCCGCCATAGAAGCCCTGCAGGGCGCCGGCGATCACGCCGACGATGGAGCTGAGCAGGGTCAGCGTCAGGGCGAACAGCACCGAAATGCGGAAGCCGTAGATCACCCGTGCCAGCACGTCGCGGCCCTGGTCGTCGGTGCCCAGCCAGTTGTCCGCCGAGGGCGGGGCCGGGGCGGGTACGCGCAGGTCGTAGTTGATGCTCTGGTAACTGAACGGGATCGGCGCCCACAGCACGAAGCTGTCTTTCTTCTCAAGCAGTTCGCGGATGTACGGGCTCTTGTAGTTGGCTTCCAGTGGGAATTCGCCGCCGAAGGTGGTTTCCGGGTAGCGCTTGAACGCCGGGAAGTACCATGCGCCGTCGTAGCGCACGGCAATCGGCTTGTCGTTGGCGATCAGCTCGGCGCCCAGGCTCAGACCGAACAGGATCAGGAACAGCCACAGCGACCACCAGCCACGGCGGTTGGCCTTGAAGCGCTCGAAGCGCCGGCGGTTGAGGGGGGACAAGGCCATGTCAGTGCTCCCGGCTGGCGAAGTCGATGCGTGGATCGACCAGGGTGTAGGTCAGGTCGCCGATCAGTTTCACCACCAGCCCCAGCAGGGTGAAGATGAACAGGGTGCCGAAGACCACCGGGTAGTCGCGGTTGATGGCCGCCTCGAAACTCATCAGGCCGAGGCCGTCGAGGCTGAAGATCACCTCGATCAGCAAGGAGCCGGTGAAGAAAATGCCGATGAACGCCGAAGGGAAACCGGCAATCACCAGCAGCATGGCGTTGCGGAACACATGGCCGTACAGCACCCGTGGCCGGCTCAGGCCCTTGGCCTTGGCGGTGACCACGTACTGCTTGTTGATCTCGTCGAGGAAGCTGTTCTTGGTCAGCAAGGTCATGGTGGCGAAGTTGCCGATGACCAGCGCGGTGATCGGCAGCACCAGGTGCCAGAAGTAGTCCAGCACCTTGCCGGTGGTGCTCAGTTCGTCGAAATTGTTGGAGGTGAGGCCACGCAGCGGGAACCAGTCAAAGTAGCTGCCGCCGGCGAACAGCACGATCAGCAAGATGGCGAACAGGAACGCCGGGATGGCGTAGCCGACGATGATCGCCGAGCTGGTCCACACGTCGAAATGGCTGCCGTGGCGCACGGCCTTGGCGATGCCCAGCGGGATCGACACCAGGTACATGATCAAGGTGCTCCACAGCCCCAGCGAAATCGACACCGGCATCTTCTCGATGATCAGGTCGATGACCTTGGCATCGCGGAAGAAGCTGTCGCCGAAGTCCAGCCGGGCGTAGTTCTTGATCATGATCCACAGGCGCTCGGGCGGCGACTTGTCGAAGCCGTACATGCGCTCGATTTCGGCGATCAGCGCCGGGTCCAGGCCCTGGGCTCCACGGTAGTTGGAGCCAGCCACGGACACTTCGGCACCACCCCCGGCAATGCGGCTGGTGGCACCTTCGAAACCTTCGAGCTTGGCGATCATCTGCTCGACCGGGCCGCCGGGGGCGGCCTGGACGATGATGAAGTTGATGATCAGGATGCCGAACAGGGTCGGGATGATCAGCAGCAGACGGCGCAGGATGTAGGCCAGCATGTCATTCGGCCTCGTCTGCAGGGGCTGCGCTGACGGCCGGGGTTACGCCGGGTTTGATCCACCAGGTGTCGATGCCGATGTCGTACTTGGGCGAGACGTCCGGGTGGCCGATGTGGTTCCAGTAGGCCACGCGCCAGGTCTTGATGTGCCAGTTGGGGATCACGTAGTAGCCCCATAGCAGCACACGGTCGAGGGCCCGGCAGTGGTCGATCAGGCTCTGCCGCGAATCGGCATTGATCAGCTGTTCCACCAGCTGGTCGATGGCCGGGTCGCGCAGACCGATGAAGTTGCGGCTGCCGGGGTTGTCGGCGGCGGCACTGGACCAGAACTCGCGCTGCTCGTTGCCCGGGGAGTTGGACTGCGGGTAGCCACCGACGATCATGTCGTAGTCACGCGAGCGCAGGCGGGTGATGTACTGGGAAACGTCCACCCGGCGGATGTTCAGGTCGATGCCAAGGTCGGCGAGGTTGCGCTTGAACGGCAGCAGGATGCGTTCGAACTCGGTCTGTGCCAGCAGGAACTCGATGCTCACCGGCTTGCCCTGGGCGTCGACCATCTTGTCGTCGACAATTTTCCAGCCGGCTTCCTGCAGCAGCTTGTAGGCCTGGCGCTGTTGCTCGCGGATCATGCCGCTGCCGTCGCTGACCGGGTTGTGGAAGGCTTCGCTGAACACCTGCTCGGGGACTTTGCCACGCAGCGGTTCGAGGATTTTCAGCTCGCTGGGGCCGGGCAGGCCGCGGGCGGCCATTTCCGAGTTGTCGAAGTAGCTGCCGGTACGGGTATAGGCGCCGTTGAACAGCTGCTTGTTGGTCCACTCGTAGTCCAGCAGAAGGCTCAACGCCTGGCGCACACGCACGTCCTGGAACACCGGGCGGCGGATGTTGAAGATGAAACCCTGCATGCCGGTGGGGTTGCCGTTGGGCAGCTCTTCCTTGATCAGCCGGCCGTCGCGCACGGCGGGCACGTTGTAGGCGGTGGCCCAGTTTTTTGCGCTGACTTCCAGGCCATAGTCGAAGGCCCCGGCCTTGAGGGCCTCGAGGGCGACGGTGGTGTCACGGTAGGAGTCGAACGTCATGACGTCGAAGTTGTAGAAGCCGCGGTTGATCGGCAGGTCCTTGGCCCAGTAGTCCTTGACCCGTTCGTAGCGCACCGAGCGCCCGGCCTTGACCTCGGCGACCTTGTATGGGCCGCTGCCCAGCGGGATTTCCAGGTTGCCGCGGTTGAAATCGCGGTTTTCGTACCAGTGCTTGGGCAGTACCGGCAACTGGCCGAGAATCAGCGGTAGCTCGCGGTTGTTCTTGTGCTTGAACTTGAACAGCACCTTCAGCGGGTCTTCGGCGACCACTTCGGCGACGTCGGCATAATACTGGCGGTACAGCGGCGCACCGTCCTTGATCAGGGCATTGAAGGTGAACACCACGTCGTCGGCACGCATCGGGTGGCCGTCATGGAAGCGGGCTTCCGGGCGCAGGTAGAAGCGTACCCAGCTATTGTCGGGTGCTTTCTCGATCTTGCCGGCAACCAGGCCGTATTCGGTGAATGGCTCGTCCTGGCTCTGACGCATCAGGGTGTCGTAGATGATGCCGATATTCTCGGCCGGCACGCCCTTGTTGATGAACGGGTTGAGGCTGTCGAAGCCGCCGAAACTGGACTGGCGGAAGGTGCCGCCCTTGGGCGCATCAGGGTTGACGTAGTCGAAGTGCTTGAAGTCGGCCGGGTACTTGGGGGGCTCGTCGTACAGGGTGAGCGCGTGTTGTGGTGCGGCCAGGGCGGGAAGGCTCAGGCAGGCGAGCAACAGGCTGCCAGCCAGCCGGCGCAGTCGGTGCGTTGGCGTCATTGGGCTTTCTCCGAAGTCTTGATCCACCAGCTGTTCAGCCCGAGGGTGTAGGGCGGCGTGGTGACGAAGGCGAACCGGTTGCGGTAGGCCAGGCGATGATTGTCGAGGTACCAGTTGGGGATCATGTAGTACTGCCATGAGAGCACGCGGTCCAGGGCGCGGGCGGCGGCGACCTGATCATCGCGGGTGCGGGCGGCGAGCAGGGTGTCGAGCAGATGGTCGACCACCGGGTCCTTCACCCCAGCATAGTTCTTGCTGCCCTTGGTCGCGGCCTGGCTGGAATGGAAGTACAGCCATTGTTCGAGGCCAGGGCTCAGGGTCTGGTTCAGGGTCATCAGAATCATGTCGAAATCGAACTGGTCCAGACGTTGTTTGTACTGGGCGCGGTCCACGGTGCGCAAGCGCGCATCGATGCCGATGCTGGCCAGATTTTCGACATAAGGTTGCAGGATGCGTTCAAGGTTGGGGTTTACCAGCAGCAGCTCCATGTGCAGCTGCTGGCCCTTGCTGTCGACCAGGCGCTGGCCGTTCAGCTTCCAGCCGGCCTCGGCGAGCAGGCCGAGGGCCTGGCGCAGGGTCTGACGGCTGATGCCACGGCCATCGGTCTGGCTGACCGTGTAAGGCTCGCTGAACAGCCTGGCCGGCAACTGGTCACGGAACGGCGCCAGCAGCAGCCACTCCTTGCCGGTGGGCAGGCCGGTGGCGGCGAATTCGCTGTTGGGGTAGTAGCTGGTCGAGCGGCGGTAGGCGCTGCTGAACAGCGCGCGGTTGGTCCACTCGAAGTCGAGCATCAGCCCCAGCGCCTGGCGTACCCGTGGGTCGCTGAAGGTCGCCCGGCGGCTGTTCATGAACAGGCCCTGGGTTTGCGTGGGGATGCGGTGCGGGATCTGCGCCTTGATTACCTCGCCCCGGCGCACGGCCGGGAAGTTGTAACCGTTGGCCCAGTTCTTCGCCTGGTGCTCTATGTAGATGTCGAACTCGCCGGCCTTGAATGCTTCGAAGGCCACCGTGGCGTCGCGGTAGAACTCGTATTCCACGCGGTTGAAGTTGTACTTGCCACGGTTCACCGCCAGGTCCTTGCCCCAGTAGTTCTTCACCCGCTCGAACACCAGCCGGCGCCCAGGCTGGACCTGAGTGATGCGGTAGGGGCCGCTGCCTAGCGGGGGCTCGAAGGTGGTGGCCTTGAAGTCGCGCTTTTGCCAGTAGTGCTTGGGTAGCACCGGCATTTCGCCCAGGCGCAGGATCAGCAGCGGGTTACCGGCGCGCTTGAACACGAAGCGAATGCGCAGTGGGCCGAGGATGTCCACCCGCTGCACTTCCTGCAGGTTGGTGCGGTAGATCGGGTGGCCGTCCTTGAGCAGCGTGCGGTAGGAGAAGGCCACGTCTGCCGAGGTGATCGGCTTGCCGTCATGCCAGTGGGCTTCCGGGCGCAGGTTGAACACCACCCAGCTGCGGTCCTCGCTGTACTCCACCGAGCGGGCGATCAGGCCGTAGCTGGAGGTCGGTTCGTCGCCGGACGGGTCGTACTGGCCGGTGCCGACCATCAGCGGCTCGTTCAGCTCGCTGATGCCGTATTGCTGGAAATTGGGCGTGGTAATCGGGCTCGACCCCTTGAAGGTGTAGGGGTTGAGGGTGTCGAAGGTACCGAAAGCCATGGCCCGCAAGGTGCCGCCCTTGGGCGCTTGCGGGTTGACCCAGTCGAAATGGGTGAATGTGGCTGGGTACTTGAGCGTGCCGAACTGCGCGTATCCGTGGCTTTCGCTCACCATCGCGGCTGCGGGAAAGCTCAAGGCCAGGCTGAGAGACAGCAGGAGGGGACGTATCAAGTCGGCATCCGATCCAGAGGCGTTGGGCTTTGATCGGGGTACAGTAACAGTTTGGCCAGAGTGGAGAAAGAGCACCGCGCGCAGTGCTCTTTGCTATGTCATCTGGTCGGGAAGCTGTTTATTGGGGTGGGTTTATCGAGGGGCCGGGTAAGTGAGTCCCGCTCCACAATGCCTATTCGATTTCCACCCTCCAGAGGCACAAACTCGATCACGTATGTTTTGCCGTGCTGGTCAGTTAATTGCCATTGATACGGATCATGAAAACTATCATTCTCCGAAAAACGACGCATGCCGTACCTGAGCCGGATTGCGTTCATCTGGCCGGGTGTTTGATTGATGGGTACTCTGGTTGTCTCACCGACTTCACGTCCTATAGTGAACGCTCGTGGGGGGCCAACCGCAAACGCGTAATGTAAGTAAGCGGTATTGTTACGTGTTAGCTGGCCGGGTGCGAATTCTCCGAACGCGACTCGCACGTAGTAGAGGGCTGCACGTTGATAGATTTCACCATAGTAATAGCACACTGACTTTTCAATGCGCAGTGAAGGATCTTTGAAGCGTACGGTGTAGATATCATGATCGTCGAGCGGGTTACGATTACCGTCGCGGCGAGAGATCTCAAATATTTTTGTCATGGGATATCCTCAAGTTAGGAGACCCATTGTCAAAAAAGATTGGGTTGTGAATGCACTAAATATTGCTTGCACCCGGGCCTACGGCCAACGGTTACAGGTCGTTTTGGTGCATGCCTGGTGTGCAGCCTGTGTCAGTTTTAATGGGACAGGTAGACGGTCAGGGTCTGGCCTGGCTTCAGGGCATGGCCGCTGCGTGGGTTCCAGCGCTTGAGGTGCTTCATTTCCACGTTGAAGCGCTTGGCCACCAGGTACAGCGAATCGCCTTTGCGTACCTTGTACTGCGTGGAGCGCTGCCCGGAGGCGGCCACCCGATTGCCAGCAGCGCTCGGTGCGTCGCCACCACGCAGGGCCAGGACCTCGCCGGCGCGTACGCTGTTGCCGGAGAGGCGGTTCCAGCGTTTGATGTCCTTGACCGAAACGCGGTTGGCCTTGGCGATGGTGCCCAGGTTGTCGCCGCGCTTGACCCGGTAGCTGCGCGCCGCCACCGGTGCCTTGGCTTCGGCCACGGCGCGGGCGAACACGGCCTTGTTCGGCTGAAGGCTGACCAGTTGCTCGGGCTTTAGGTTGGACAGGCTGTCGCTCAGCAGCTGCGCCTTGGCGGTCGGTACCAGCAGCTGTTGCGGGCCGTCCACGGTCATGCGCTTCTTGAATGCCGGGTTGAGCTGGATCAGCTCGTCTTCGTCGATATTGGCGAAGGCCGCTACCCGCGACAGATCGAGGCGGTCGTTGATGGCCACCGCCTCGAAGTAGGGTTCGTTGGCGATCGGGCTCAGGTTCACGCCATAGGCCTCCGGCGTGAGCACCACCTGCGACAGGGCCAGCAGCTTGGGCACATAGTCGCGGGTTTCCTGCGGCAGCGGCAGGTTCCAGTAATCGGTGGGCAGGCCGAGCCGTTCGTTGCGCTCGATGGCGCGGCTGACGGTGCCTTCGCCGGCGTTGTAGGCAGCCAGGGCCAGCAGCCAGTCACCGTTGAACATGTCGTGCAGGCGGCTGAGGTAGTCCAGCGCGGCGTTGGTCGAAGCGGTCACGTCGCGACGGCCATCGTAGAAGTTGGTCTGGCGCAGGTTGAAGTGGCGGCCGGTGGACGGAATGAACTGCCACATGCCCGCGGCATGGGCGCGCGAGTAGGCCATCGGGTTGTAGGCACTTTCGATGGCTGGCAGCAGGGCCAGCTCCAGCGGCATGTCGCGCTCTTCGAGGCGTTCGACGATGTAGTGCAGGTAGAGGCTGCCACGCTCGCCAGCACTTTCGATGTAGCTTGGGTTGCTGGCGAACCACAGGCGTTGCTGCTCGATGCGCGGGTTGACGTCGATGTTGTCCTGCAGGGCAAAGCCCTGGCGCATGCGTTCCCACACGTCCTGTGGTGCCTGCTCGGCCGGCTTGGCCAGCAGCGGTGAAGGCTTGTGCTTGATCCGCGCCTGGTAGTTGTGCGCGCGAACGCTATCGGATTCGTCGAGCTGACGGGTGCTCTGGCAGCCCACCAGGGTGGCGGCCAGGGCCAGCGCACTGATTTGGGCCAGGCGCGTCAGGGCGACGGAATGAGAGGTTCTGCGGCTACGGGAAGACATCGGCTGACACAGGTTTCCGGGCGAAAAATTTCGGCGATTCTAGAAACCGCTCCGGGCCTGGTCAACCTTTGACCATCGCTTGCGATATATCTTGAGGTTATCAGAAGGTGTCCTTCCAAGACCTCAAGGCAGCAAAAACAGCGACATGCGTGGGGTTTGAATGCCCCTTCCATTCGTCTGCTTTTTGTTTAACTAATGTTTCAGAGGTACGCAGGAAGGGGTTGGTCAGGCGTTCCAGGCCAATCGTTGATGGCAAGGTGATGCGATTGTCGGCACGCAAACGGGTAACGTCTTCGAACCGCTGCTGAACGTGCGGATTGCCGGGTTCCACCGCCTTGGCGAATCGCAGGTTGTTCAAGGTGTATTCGTGGGCGCAGTACACCTCGGTCTGCTCTGGCAGGGCCGCCAGGCGGGCGAGGGCGGGCTGCATCTGTTCGGGGGTGCCCTCGAACATGCGCCCGCAACCGGCGGCGAACAGGGTATCGCCGCTGAACAGCAGCGGCGTTGCCGGCTGGTCGCTGAACAAGGCGATATGCCCCAGGGTATGGCCGGGCACGGCCAGCACCTGGAAGGTCACGCCCAGCACGGTCACCTGGTCGCCTTCGTCCAGTGCCAGGTCACGGCAGGGAATGCGTTCTTGGGCCGGGCCGCAGACCCGCGCGCCGGTCAGTTGCTTGAGGCGTTCCACCCCGCCAACGTGGTCGTTGTGGTGGTGGGTGACCAGGATGTCGCTCAGTACCCACTCGGGGTTGGCTGACAGCCAGCGTTCCACTGGGCCGGCGTCACCCGGATCGACCACCGCGCAGCGGCGTTTGGCAGTATCCTGTAACAACCAGATGTAGTTGTCGGAGAAAGCGGGGAGAGCATCGATCTGTATCATGGTGCGGATCCGATTCGCCTAGCGTGGCACATGAGGGCATCTTAGCCGCGATGGCGCGGTGCGAGAACCTTCGAGGGAGAGCGCAATGACCGACCAAGCCTTTGCCCAGGCCGACCCGGACTGGGTCGAGCTGATCAGCCTGGCCCGTGAGTGGTTCAATGGCCCACTCGGCCAACTGATGCTCAAGGAGGAGGAAAAACTGCTGGAAGAAGAGCTTGGACGCTTCTTCGGGGGGTACCTTGTGCACTACGGGCCCTGCGCCGAGCCGCCGCCCAGCGCGCCCCAGGTGCAGCGCAACGTGCGCCTCGGTGCGCCGCTGCCGGGGGTGGAGATTGTCTGCGAGGAGCAGGCCTGGCCGCTGAGCGAGCATGCCGCCGACGTGGTGGTGCTGCAGCATGGCCTGGATTTCTGCCTGTCGCCCCATGGCCTGCTGCGCGAGGCGGCCAGCGCCGTGCGCCCTGGCGGGCACCTGCTGATCGTCGGGATCAACCCGTGGAGCAGTTGGGGCATGCGCCATTTCTTCAGCCACGACGCCTTGCGCAAGGCCCGTTGCATCTCGCCGTCGCGGGTGGGCGACTGGCTCAACCTGCTGGGCTTCGCGCTGGAGAAACGCCGCTTTGGGTGCTATCGTCCGCCGCTTGCCTCCCCGGCCTGGCAGCAACGCCTGGCGGGCTGGGAGCGGTTGGCCGGCGGCTGGCAGAGTTCCGGCGGCGGGGTATACCTGCTGGTGGCGCGCAAGATGGTGGTGGGCCTGCGGCCGTTGCGCCCGGAGCGTCGCGAGCCGATGGGCAAGTTGCTGCCCCTGCCACTGGCCAAGGTCAACCGCACGGCGGCCAACCCGGATACCGAAAAGCACTGAACATGAGTGGTACATGAGCGAAAGCGTCGAGATGTTTACCGATGGTGCCTGCAAGGGCAACCCTGGCCCTGGCGGCTGGGGCGTCCTTATGATCTACAAGGGCGTCGAGAAGGAACTGTGGGGCGGCGAACGCGAAACCACCAACAACCGCATGGAACTGATGGCCGCGATCCAGGGGCTGATGGCGCTGAAGCGCGAATGCGAGGTGGTGCTGACTACCGACTCGCAGTACGTGATGAAAGGCATCAACGAATGGATGGTCAACTGGAAGAAGCGTGGTTGGAAAACCGCGGCCAAGGAACCGGTGAAGAACGCCGACCTGTGGCAGCAGCTGGATGAGCAGGTCAACCGCCACAAGGTGACCTGGAAGTGGGTGCGTGGCCATATCGGCCACCCCGGCAACGAGCGCGCCGACCAGCTGGCCAACCGTGGGGTCGATGAGGTGCGCGCGCAGCGTTGAGCTGGGGTACAATTCCGGCCTTTGTAACTGATGCAAGTTGGAGCGCCCCGCGTGGAGCAGCAGCAAGATAAACGGTTCGTCATTCTCGATACCGAAACCACGGGTATGCCGGTCAGCGAAGGCCACCGGATCATCGAGATCGGCTGTGTCGAGGTAATCGGCCGGCGCCTGACCGGGCGGCACTTCCACGTCTACCTGCAGCCGGACCGCGAGAGTGACGAGGGCGCGATCAACGTCCACGGCATCACCGATGCCTTCCTGGTCGGCAAGCCACGCTTTGGCGATGTCGCCGAGGAGTTCTTCGAATTCATCCAGGGCGCCACCCTGGTCATCCACAACGCGACGTTCGACGTTGGTTTCATCAACAACGAATTTGCCTTGCTGGGCCAGCAGGACCGCGCGGACATTTCGCAGCACTGCACCATCCTCGACACCCTGCTGCTGGCGCGCTCGCGCCACCCGGGGCAGCGCAACAGCCTGGACGCGCTGTGCAAACGCTACGACATCGACAACTCGGGCCGTGAACTGCACGGCGCATTGCTCGACTCGGAATTGCTGGCTGACGTCTACCTGGCGATGACCGGTGGCCAGACCAGCCTGTCGCTGGCTGGGCATGGGGCAGAAGCCGAGAGTGAAGGGTCGGGTGCTGGTGGTAGCGAGATTCGCCGTATTACCGGGCGGGCGCCCGGGCGGGTGATCATGGCAAGTGCCGAGGAGCTGGAGGCGCATGCCGAGCGCCTGGCGGCCATTGCCAAGTCGGCGGGTGGGCCATCCATGTGGCAGGCTCTGACCGAGACACCTGCTGGCTGATCTTTCGCCTGTACCGGCTTCTTCGCGGGCGCGCCCGCTTCCACAGGTACTGTGAAAGGCTCCAGTGTAGGAGCGGGCGTGCCCGCGAAGAGGCCGGTCCTGACAACACAGGTTCTACTACCCTGAAATGGACGACATGTCCTTCGGAGGTAGCCACCTGATGTACAAGGACCTCAAGTTCCCCATCCTCATCGTCCATCGCGCCATCAAGGCCGACAGCGTCGCTGGCGAGCGCGTGCGGGGCATCGCCGAGGAACTGCGCCAGGACGGCTTTGCCATCCTCGCCGCCGCCGACCATGCCGAGGCATGCCTGGTCGCTGCCACCCACCACGGCCTGGCCTGCATGCTGATCGCCGCCGAGGGTGTCGGTGAGAATACCCACCTGCTGCAGAGCATGGCCGAGCTGATCCGCCTGGCCCGCCTGCGCGCGCCCAACCTGCCGATTTTTGCCCTGGGCGAACAGGTGACCCTGGAAAACGCCCCCGCCGAAGCCATGAGCGAGCTCAACCAGCTGCGCGGCATCCTCTACCTGTTCGAAGACACCGTGCCGTTTCTCGCCCGCCAGGTGGCGCGTGCCGCACACACCTACCTGGACGGCCTGCTGCCACCGTTCTTCAAGGCCCTGGTGCAGCACACCGCGCAGTCCAACTATTCCTGGCACACCCCGGGCCACGGCGGCGGCGTGGCCTACCACAAAAGCCCGGTGGGCCAGGCCTTTCACCAGTTCTTCGGGGAAAACACCCTGCGCTCGGACCTGTCCGTTTCCGTGCCAGAGCTGGGCTCGCTGCTCGATCACACCGGCCCCTTGGCCGAAGCCGAGGCCAGGGCCGCGCGCAACTTTGGCGCCGATCACACCTTCTTCGTCATCAATGGCACCTCCACGGCCAACAAGATCGTCTGGCACGCCATGGTCGGCCGTGACGACCTGGTGCTGGTGGATCGCAACTGCCACAAATCGGTGGTGCACGCGATCATCATGACCGGTGCCATTCCGCTGTACCTGTGCCCCGAGCGCAACGAGCTGGGCATTATCGGCCCGATCCCGCTCAGCGAGTTCAGCCCCGAGGCGATCCAGGCGAAGATCCAGGCCAACCCTCTTGCCCGTGATCGCGGGCAGCGTATCAAGCTGGCGGTGGTGACCAACTCCACCTATGACGGCCTGTGTTACCACGCAGGGCTGATCAAGCAGACCCTGGGCGCGAGTGTCGAGGTGCTGCACTTCGACGAGGCCTGGTTCGCCTATGCGGCGTTCCACGAGTTCTTCACCGGGCGCTATGCCATGGGCACGGCCTGCGCGGCAGACAGCCCGCTGGTATTCAGCACCCATTCCACCCACAAGTTGCTGGCCGCGTTCAGCCAGGCCTCGATGATTCATGTGCAGGACGGGGCCAGGCGTCAGCTGGACCGTGACCGCTTCAACGAAGCGTTCATGATGCACATCTCGACATCGCCGCAGTACAGCATCCTCGCCTCGCTGGACGTGGCCTCGGCCATGATGGAAGGGCCGGCCGGGCGTTCGCTGCTGCAAGAAATGTTCGACGAGGCGCTGAGCTTTCGCCGTGCCTTGGCTAACCTGCGCGAGCACATCGCCGCCGACGACTGGTGGTTCAGCATCTGGCAGCCGCCGAACGCCGAGGGCATCCACCGCCTGGCCGCGCAGGACTGGCTGCTACAGCCTGGGGCGGAGTGGCATGGCTTTGGCGAGGTGGTAGACGACTATGTGCTGCTCGACCCGCTGAAGGTGACCCTGGTAATGCCGGGCCTGAGCGCGGGCGGTGCGCTGGGCGAGCATGGCATCCCGGCGGCGGTTGTCAGCAAGTTCCTCTGGGAGCGGGGGCTGGTGGTGGAGAAAACCGGTCTGTACAGCTTCCTGGTGCTGTTCTCCATGGGCATCACCAAGGGCAAGTGGAGCACCTTGCTTACCGAGTTGCTGGAGTTCAAACGCCACTATGACGGCAATATCGCCCTGAGCAACTGCCTGCCGAGTGTGGTGGCTGCCGATGCCTCACGCTACCAGGGCATGGGCCTGCGCGACCTGTGCGACCAGCTGCATGGCTGCTACCGCACCAATGCCACGGCCAAGCAGCTGAAGCGGCTGTTCACGCGCTTGCCGGAGGTGGCCGTGAGCCCGGCACGTGCCTATGACCAGATGGTGCGCGGTGAGGTGGAGGCGGTGCCGATCGAGGCGCTGTCGGGACGGGTGGCGGCGGTAATGCTGGTGCCTTACCCGCCGGGTATTCCGTTGATCATGCCGGGAGAGCGGTTCACCGAGGCGACCCGCTCGATACTCGATTACCTGGCATTCGCCCGGGCGTTCAACCAGGGCTTCCCTGGGTTTGTCGCCGACGTGCATGGCCTGCAGAACGAAAGTGGCCGCTACACGGTGGACTGCATCAAGGAATGCGAATGATCTCGACGCCGCTGCGCGCCAGTTCGAAGCGGTTTTCACCCAGGTGGTTGACCTTGTCGCCGATGGCCAGGCGGTAGGTGGTGATGGGAACGCCCAGCGTGCTGCCGTCGGTTTGCAGGGTCGGCTCCTGGAACTCGTGCACGGGATAGATGCGGCCTTCGGCGTCACGGGCGTGGAATTGGCCGACCATTACTGCTGCCATTTGGGTGGAAACCTCTGAATTGCGTGGGAAATGTCTGCAGGCATAGACCGTGGAACAGCGTCGGAAGTTTTCGCCCCGCGGAAAAAAAACCAAAGCGCCGAGGAACGGTCATCTATAACTACAACGTCCCTTTACCCAGCAGAGGTTGGAAATTGCCATGAGCCAGGTGTATTCGGTAGCGGTGGTCGTCGGTAGCTTGCGCAAGGACTCTTACAACCGCAAGATCGCCCGCGCACTCTCGGAGCTGGCGCCGTCCAGCCTTGCCCTGAAAATCGTCGAGATTGGCGATTTGCCGTTGTACAACGAGGATATCGAGGCCGAAGCGCCGGACGCGTGGAAGCGTTTTCGCGACGAGATCCGCCGCAGTGATGCGGTGCTGTTCGTTACCCCGGAGTACAACCGCTCGGTACCTGGCGGCCTGAAGAATGCCATCGATGTGGGTTCGCGGCCCTACGGGCAAAGCGCCTGGAGTGGCAAGCCGGCGGCGGTGGTCAGTGTGTCGCCGGGGGCCATTGGTGGCTTTGGCGCCAATCATGCCGTGCGCCAGTCGCTGGTGTTTCTGGACATGCCGTGCATGCAGATGCCCGAGGCCTACATTGGCGGTGCGGCGAGCCTGTTCGAGGATTCGGGCAAGCTCAACGACAAGACCCGGCCGTTCTTGCAGGCGTTCATTGACAAGTTCGCTTCCTGGGTGAAGTTGAACAGGGCGGTTTGAGGCCTGTTCGTTCAGGCGCCGGTCATCAAAGGGGCCGCGCAGCGGCCCCCAGCAGACTAGCGGAAGCTGTAGGAAACCCCGGCATACACGGCAAAGCCTTCGCCCGGCGTCGAGCGGGCGTTGTCTTTGCCGGCATCGTTGTAGGCAGGCGTCACTGTGGCCGCATAACGCTTGTTGGTCAGGTTGCGCAGGTCCAGCCAGGTCTGCCAGTCCTGCTTCGGTGAATCCCAGCCCAGGCGGGCGCCGAGCAAGGCATATTCATCGGCATGGTAACTGTTGGCGTAGTCAACCTGCACCTTCGACGCCATCTGCGTATTCACCCCCGCGTAGAACCCGTTTGGCCAGTCGTAGCGCAGCTCGGCCTGATAGTAGTGCATGGGGATACCGGGCAGGCGATTGTCGCCAAACGTGTCGTCGTCGCGATAGTGGAAGTCACTGAAGGTATAAGCCTGGCGCAGGCTCAGCTTGCCAGTGCCGGTGCGCTCCCACAGGGTGCTGTCGAGGCCGGCTTCCACGCCCTGGTGCACGGTGGCGCTGGCGTTGAATTCCTTGGCCGGGGCGCCTTGCACGATTTCCACCGCCAGCAATTCATGGCGAACCTGCGAGTAGTACCACGCCAGGTCCCAATGCCCCAATGCCGATTCGCCGCGTGTGCCCAATTCCAGCGTGGTGGCCGTCTGGTTTTGCATTTCGATCGGTTGGTTGGTTGTTGGCGAACTCCAGATCAGGGACCACGGATGTGGAGGTTCGACCGAGCGGCTCAGGTTGCCGTACACCTGCAGGCCCGGGCGGATGTCGTAGCGCAGTCCCAGGCGTGGCGCGTAGTCCCAGTCATGCATACTCACCTTGCCGCCTCCGGAAGGGTGGTAGGTGACGTCGCTTTCACGGCGAGTGTAGATCATCGCCAGGCCGGTAGTCAGCCACAGGTCGGGGACCAGTTCCAGGTCGTTGCCCACATGCAGCACCGTGTCCGACCCCTGGTAGGTGAAGTCACGGGTACGCTTGCCGAACACGTCGCCCGTGCGTTCAAACTGCGATGCACCGCTGTTGGGCAGGTGCTTGGTGGTGCGCCAGCCGACGGTGGTCTTGCTCTCGTGGCCGAACAAGGTGTCGCGGCGGAAGTAGTTCAAGGTGCCGCTGACATCGGTGTAGGCCACCTTCAGGCGCATCGGGCCTTCGCGCAGGTCCATCGGGTAGTCGTGGTAGACCAGGCCGGCTTCCAGGCGCGCATCGTCGTCGAGGTAGAAGGTGGTCTTGTTGCCTACCCAGGTACTGCCCGGTTGCGGCCGGCTGTCGTCGCGGGCCAGGTAGGCCGGGTTGGCCGCGCGCGGGTGGTGCTTGATCTGCTCCTTGGTCAGGCGCCCGGCCAGCTCGTTCTCGGTTTCCCGGTAGCGCAGGTAGAAGCGGGTTTCCAGGTTCGGGTTGAAGCGGTATCCGACGTTGGCGGCAACGCCTTTGGCGCTGCCGCTGCTGTGCGCCTGGTAGCCGTCATATTCCGAATCGGTCAGGGCCAGGTAGTAGTCGAGGTTACCCAGCACCTGCCCCGAGCTGATTTGCCGGTGCTGGTAGCCGCGGCTGCCGATTTCATAGCGCACCTGCAGCGGTGCGGCGTCGTAGCCGGTGTGGGTGACGTAGTTGATCGCACCACCAAGGGCGAGGGCGCCCTGGTCGAATCCATTGGCGCCGCGCAGCACTTCGGCACGGCTCAGCCACAGCGGCTCGAACAGTTCGTAGGGCGTACCGCCTGGGCCGGTCAGGGGCAGGCCGTCGAACATCGTGTACACCCCGGAACCGTGGGCCCCCGGTGCGCGGTTGATGCCCGAACCGCGGATCGACAGCTTGATGCCATCGTTGCCCGCCGATTGGGCGAACACCCCGGGCTGGTAGGCCAGTACGTCCTGGTTGCTGGCCACCCGGCCTTGCCCCACGCGCTGCATGTCCACCAGGTTGCTGGCACCTGGCACTTCGCGCAGGCGTTCGCTGGCTGCGGTCAGGTCGTTCTGCTCCTCATCGGTAATCAGCACCTGGCCCAGCTCGACCGAAGGTGCCGCCAGGGCGGGCTGGGTGGCCGCGAAAGCAGCCAGCAGGCCGAGGCAGGATGGTAGGGGCAAAACGCAACGCATTGTACGACTCCAGGCGAAAGGCGAATGGACAACGGCGTTGAGACGAGCGAAATGCCGCTTGGAGCACGAAGAAAGTCGGCAAATCTCGTGCAACCTTCGTCAGACGGTTCTGTATGAAAGTTCTTTACAAGCCGCAGCGGTGGAGTAGGGCGGCCCGCGCTTCGTAAGGTGACTGCAGATCGGCAGCGATGCCTCGCTCAATCACCCGTGGAGTTCAAACATGACTGACAACGCACGACACTCGCAGCAACCCCTGGCGGACGCCCCGGTTCGCCTGACGCCACGTGAACGGCAAGTGCTGTTGTGGTGTGCCTACGGCAAGAGCTCGTGGGAGATTGGCCAGATCCTGGCGTGCAAGGAATCGACGGTGAACTTCCATGTGTCGAACATCCTGCGCAAGTTCGATGTACCCACCCGGGTGGCGGCGGTGATCAAGGCCATTCGCTACGGCATGCTGGCCGAGCAGTGAGGGGGTGAAGCATGGGCAACGATCCTCGGTTACCGCGCTTTGCCGATTGCCATGATCCGTTCTGGCCACGGGTGGACCTGGGCAGGCTGCGTGAGCGACTGAACCTGCAGCAGCCTGTCAGTGAGGCCGCGCTGGAAGTGGCCGCACGCTGCGCCGCCATCGACGCGGCACGCGAATTCGCGCGCTGGCGCGCGGTGTTGCGAGAACGGGGCTACAAGCGCCTCGAGGATGTGGCCGGGCATGACCAGGGCCGTGCATTGCGGGTGTGCTACATCCGCTTTGTCGAAGCTGCGGTCATGTACAACCTGGGCTCGACAGGCTACCTGCCTACTGTGCGCCGAGGGGCTGCCCATGGCTGAGGAATCTGTTTTCGATAGCCTGGCCCCGGCGCTGGTGGAGTTGCTGGGCGTGGATGGCAATGTACTGTTCGCCGCGCTGCTGGGGGCGTTGCTGGTGAGTGCGGCGCGCGACCGGTTGATTACCAATACGGCGAGGCGCCTGACACTGGGCAAGAAACTGTTGCTGGTGTTCGTGACCGTGGGGGTGGGCCACCTGTTCGAGCCGCTGGTTTCGTCGCTGGCACCGTTGCTGACCCGTGGCATGGCGGCGTTCGTCGCTGCCGTGGTGGTGATCCCCATCAGCCTCAAGGTGATGGTATGGCTCGACACGCTGGACCCGCGCGAACTCATCCAGCGCTGGCGCCGCCGGGGCTAGCCGCTGGCGGCATTGGGCAAGCGCCTGGTCAGCGCGTTCAATTGCTGTTCCAGCTGCTGGATGCGTTGCTTGTCCTCGACCAGCAGGAGAACAGCTTGGCGGTCAGCGAGCGACAAGGTGCGCAGCCGCGCAAGCAGGTCGCATTCCCAGCCTTCTTCGCACTGGCCTGTGCGATGTCGTTCGGGTTCACCCAGCAGAAGCCAGTCCAGTGAGCATGCATACTGCCTGGCGACATCTATGCAAAGTGAATACGGAACGCTGTCACGCACCTTCCAGCTGCTCAATGTTTGCGGGCTGATGGAAAGCGCTCTGGACAGCTCGGCATCGGATTCCGTAGCGGTCAGAAGCTTCAGCCTGGCCAGTACCGAAGCAAGTACATTGGTACTCATAACAAATATCCATGACTGGTTTAATGATATTCCATGGGCTTAAACTACTCGTTATGAATACAGCCCTGCGTTTTAAGGAGCATTTCTGCAATGAGAAGCATCAGACTGAAGAATACACCTACATATGCAGCTAATACTGACAAAACTGGACGACTATTCTCACAGAAGGTAAGCCTTAACAATGCTTGCAGGTACTTGCCGTGAGTACATACAAGCTGGTTTGCCCGCATTGCCACAGCCGGATGCGTATACGCACCAGTGAAGGGCGTCATATTTTCCTGCGGATCGCCTATTTGCAATGCACCACCGAGGCATGTGGCTGGTCAGTGCGTGCCGAGTTCGAAATGACCCATGAACTCTCGCCCAGCGGCATGCCCAACCCGGAAGTGTACCTGCCTTCGGCCAATGGTGATTTACGCAAGGCAGCGCTGCCGGGTGCCGCCCAGGACAGCACCGGTGAATGAGCCTACATGCTCACGGATAAAAAGCGTGCAGATAAAAAAACACCCCGCATAAGCGGGGTGTCTTGTTTTGCCGGGGCGATCAGCCGATCAGTTGCAGGCCCGCTTGCTGGACCATTTCCAGCAGCGGTTGCGGGTACACACCCAGCACGAAGGCGAGAATGGCGATAGCCAGCAGCATGACACCGCCGGTGCGTTGCTCCCACTTCAGCGGGGCGTCGTGGCGACGCAGGTTCGGCTCGACCAGGTACAGGGTGACCATGACGCGCAGGTAGTAGTAAACGCCGATGGCGCTACCGATCACCAGGGCACCGACCAGCCACCACAGGTGCGACTCGACGCCGGTGGCGATGATGTAGAACTTGCCGATGAAGCCGGCGGTCAGCGGGATACCCGCCAGCGACAGCATCATCACGGTCAGTACCGCAGTCAGGTACGGACGGCGCCAGAACAGGCCGCGGTACTCGTACAGCGCATCGGCGTCACGGCCGCCGTAAGGCGAGGACATCAGGGTGATGACACCGAAGGCGCCCAGGCTGGTGATCACGTAGGTGACCAGGTACACGCCCATGGCTTCCAGGGCCAGGCCCTTGCTGGCGACCAGGGCGATCACCAGGTAGCCGAAGTGGGCGATGGACGAGTAACCGAGCAGGCGCTTGAGGTTGCTCTGGGTCAGTGCCAGCAGGTTACCGATCAGGATCGAGGCCACGGCAATCACCGCCAGTACGGTGCTCAGCACGCCGCTGCTGGCAGCAGGGGAGAGCATGAACAGGCGCACGACCACGGCGAACACCGCAACCTTGCTGGCGGTGGCCAGGAACGCTGCGACCGGTGCCGGGGCGCCTTCGTATACGTCCGGGGTCCACAGGTGGAACGGTACCAGCGACAGCTTGAAGGCCAGGCCGACCAGCATCATGCCCAGGCCCAACTGGGCCACCAGGCTTGGCATGCTGGTGGCGGCCAGGGCCTTGCCGATCTGGTCGAAGCTCAGGCTGCCAGCGTCGGCGTACAGCAGGGCCATGCCGAACAGCAGGAAGGCCGAGCCTGCGGCCGACAGCACCATGTACTTGATGCCGGCTTCCAGCGAGCGCTTGTTGAAGAAGGCATACGCCACCAGGCCGTAGACCGGTACCGACAGCAGCTCCAGGCCGATGAACAGGCCGGCCAGGTGGTTGGCGCTGACCAGCACCAGGCCACCGAGGGCCGACATCAGCAGCAGCAGGTACAGTTCTTCACGGTTGCCCGGGAAGCCCTTGGAGCCTTCGCCGAGGTAGGCGTGGGCGAGGGTGACGCAGGCCAGCGTCGCCACCAGGATGATCGCCATGTACAGGCAGGCGAACTTGTCGATGGTGATCAGCGGGGTGACCGCCAGCGGCGCAACCTTCAGCGCCGGCAGGATCGATAGCAGGGCCAGGTTGAGGCCCACGGTGGACAGCAGGAAGGTCTGCGAGTGGTTGCGCTTCCAGGCGATCGCCAGCATCACCACCACCGTGGTGATGGTGGTGATCAGCATCGGCGCCAATGCGATGAAGTGTTGAGTGGTGAATTCCATAGCGCTCTTACCGGGCCGAAGCGAGTTGAGTGAAAGCGGAACCGAGCCACTGCTGCACACCACTCATGGTGGCGGCAGAGGTGTCGAGGAACGGCTGCGGATACACGCCCAGCAGGATCAGCAGTACCGCCAGACCCAGGACCATGATCAGCTCGCGACCGTCCATGCCGGCCAGCACGGAGTCGGTCTTGGCCGGGCCGAAGTAGGCGCGGTGGATCATGATCAGCGAGTACACCGAGCCGAACACCAGGCCAGTGGTGGCGATCACGGTGATCCACGGCACGCTGGCGAAGCTGCCGATCAGGATCAGGAACTCGCCGACGAAGTTGCCGGTACCGGGCAGGCCCAGGGAGGCGGCGGCGAAGAACAGGCTGATGGCCGGCAGGTAGGCGATGCGGTGCCACAGGCCACCCATCTGGCGCATGTCACGGGTGTGCAGGCGCTCGTACAGCTGGCCGGCCAGGATGAACAGCGCGGCAGCCGACAGGCCGTGTGCCAGCATCTGGATTACCGCGCCTTGCAGGGCTTGCTGGCTACCGGAGTAGATACCGATCAGCACGAAGCCCATGTGCGAGACGCTGGAGAAGGCGACCAGGCGCTTGATGTCGGTTTGCGCAAAGGCCAGGAAGGCACCGTAGAAGATACCGATCAGGCCCAGGGTCATGGCGATTGGCGCGAACTCGGCCGAGGCGTTCGGGAACAGCGGAAGGGCGAAGCGCAGCAGGCCGTAGGCCGCAGTCTTCAGCAAGATACCGGCCAGGTCCACGGAACCTGCGGTCGGTGCCTGGGCGTGGGCGTCAGGCAGCCAGGAGTGGAACGGCACTACCGGCAGCTTCACCGCGAAGGCGATGAAGAAGCCCAGCATCAGCAGGTACTCGGTACCAGCTGGCAGTTCGGCCTTGAGCAGGTCGCTGTAGTTGAAGGTGATCACGCCGGTGTTGGTGTAGTTGACCAGCACCAGGCCGAGGATCGCCACCAGCATGATCAGGCCGCTGGCCTGGGTGAAGATGAAGAACTTGGTAGCGGCGTAGATCCGGGTCTTCTTGCCGTCCGAGGAACTGTGACCCCAGAGCGCGATGAGGAAATACATCGGCACCAGCATCATTTCCCAGAAGAAGAAGAACAGGAACAGGTCCAGGGCCAGGAACACACCGACCACGCCGCCGAGGATCCACATCAGGTTGAGGTGGAAGAAGCCGACGTGACGCTGGATCTCTTTCCAGGAGCACAGTACCGACAGCACACCGAGCAGGCCGGTGAGCAGGATCATCAGCAGCGACAGGCCGTCGAGGGCCAGGTGGATGCTGATGCCGAAACGCTGGATCCACTGGACTTTGTATTCCAGGGCCCAGGCAGGCTCGCCGCCCGGAGCGGGGGCCAGGGTGTAGTCGCCGTTACCCCACAGCCACAGGCCGATGCCGAGCAGCAGGGACATGGTCAGCAGCGCGATCCAGCGCGGCAGGGTGGCGCCGAAGCGCTCACCCAGCCAGCACAGGAAGCCGCCGATGAAGGGGATCAGGATCAGCCAAGGCAAAATCATGACGGGTTCGTTTCCTTTTGCAGGGTCGCAAGGTTCGCAAAGTTCATGGTCATACCGCGGCCACTACCACAGCGCCGAGTACCAGCACTGCGCCAACGGCGATCGAAGCGGTGTACCAGCGCAGCTGGCCAGTCTCGGTCTTGCTCATGGCGACGTGGCCGCCGCGAGCCAGGCGAGGGATCAGGCCGATGCTGCGGTCAACCGGATCCTTGCGCAGGATGTGGCTGATCAGCAGGTAAGGTTTGACGAACAGCTTGTCGTAGATCCAGTCGAAGCCCCAGGCGGCGAACCACCAGGCCGACAGGACACGACCGATACCGCTGTTGGCGACGGCGCTGACGAAACGGCGCTTGCCCAGGAACAGCAGGGCCGACAGCAGGATACCGGCGATGGCGATGGCGCCCGAAGTGAGCTCCAGCGCGTGCTTGGCTTCGCCACCGGCGTGGCCGGCGCTTTCAGGCAGTACACCGGCCAGCGGCGGGGTGATCCAGGCGCCGACGAAGGTCGACAGCACGATCAGCACGCCCAGCGGCAGCCAGTGGCTGATGCCGTGGCCAGCGTGGGCTTCGGTCTTGGCTTCGCCGTGGAAGGCGATGAAGATCAGGCGGAAGGTGTACAGCGAGGTCATGAATGCACCGACCAGGCCGGCGTACAGCAGGCCGGTGTTGCCGCTGGCGAAGGCTTCCCAGAGGATCTCGTCCTTGGAGTAGAAGCCCACGGTCACGATCGGCAGGGCAGCCAGGGCAGCACCACCAACCACGAAGCTGGCGTAGGCCAACGGCAGTTTCTTCCACAGGCCACCCATCTTGAAGATGTCCTGCTCGTGGTGGCAGGCAACGATCACCGCACCGGAGGCAAGGAACAGCAGGGCCTTGAAGAAGGCGTGGGTCATCAGGTGGAAGATCGCCGCGTCCCAGGCGCCAACGCCCAGGGCCAGGAACATGTAGCCGATCTGGCTCATGGTCGAGTAGGCGAGGATACGCTTGATGTCGGTCTGCACCAGCGCGGCGAAGCCGGCCAGTACCAGGGTCACGCCACCGACCACGCCTACCAGGTGCAGGATGTCCGGCGCCAGCAGGAACAGGCCGTTGGTACGGGCGATCAGGTACACGCCCGCGGTCACCATGGTTGCCGCGTGGATCAGCGCAGAGACCGGAGTCGGGCCGGCCATCGCGTCGGCCAGCCAGGTCTGCAGTGGCAGCTGGGCCGATTTACCGACCGCACCACCCAGCAGCATCAGCGTTGCCAGCACCATCCAGGTGTCGCCAGCCTGGAACTTCTGCGGTGCCAGCACCAGCAGTTCCTGCACGTTCAGGGTACCCAGCTGGACGAACAGGATGAACAGGCCGATGGCCATGAACACGTCGCCGATACGGGTGACGATGAACGCCTTGAGTGCCGCGTTACCGTTGTTGCGGTTGCTGTAGTAGAAACCGATCAACAGGTACGAGCACAGGCCCACGCCTTCCCAGCCGAAGTAGATGAACAGCAGGTTGTCGCCCAGCACCAGGAACAGCATGCTGGCGATGAACAGGTTGGTGTACGCGAAGAAGCGCGAGTATCCCGCTTCGCCACGCATGTACCAGGAGGCGAACAGGTGGATCAGGAAGCCGACACCGGTGACCACGCCGAGCATGGTGACCGACAGGCCGTCCAGGTACAGGGTGAAGTTCGGCGCGAAGCCGTCCACCGACATCCACTGCCACAGCAGCTGGCTGTACGCGCCGCCTTCAGGCGGGGCGACGTTGAATTGCCAGATGACGTAGGCGGCGACGGCGGCCGAAAGGCCTACCGAGCCAACGCCGATCAGGGCCGACAGGTTCTCCGAGAACCGCCCGCGCGAGAACGACAGCAGCAGGAAGCCGACGAGGGGGAAGACGAAAGTCAGGAAGAGAAGGTTCATCCGCGCATCTCACTGGCAGCATCGATGTCGAGAGTGTGGAAGCGGCGATACAGCTGCAGCAGGATGGCCAAGCCAATACTGGCCTCGGCGGCTGCCAGGCTGATCACCAGAATGAACATCACCTGGCCGTCGGGCTGGACCCAACGGGCACCGGCGACGACGAACGCCAGGGCAGAGGCGTTCATCATGACTTCCAGGCTCATGAGCACGAAGAGGATGTTGCGGCGGACCATCAGGCCAACCAGACCTAAGCAGAACAGGATGCCGGCGACCGCCAGACCATGCTCGAGAGGGATAGCACCCATGATTTACTCCTTCGCCTCGTTGCGGCCCAGGTGGAAGGCGGTGACGGCCGCGGCCAGCAGCAGCATCGAAGCCAGTTCGACCACCAGCAGGTAAGGGCCGAACAGGCTGATGCCGACTGCTTTCGGGCCCACGGTGGTACCGCTGATGGCGGCGCCGCTCGGGGCGACGAACAGCACGTACAGCAGCTCCAGCAGCAGCAGGGCGGCGAGGATCACAGGCCCGGCCCAGATACCGGGCTTGAGCCAGCCCCGTTCCTGGGCGACCGAAGCCGGCCCGAGGTTGAGCATCATCACCACGAACACGAACAGCACCATGATGGCGCCGGCGTAGGCGATCACTTCCAGGGCGCCGGCGAACGGCGCACCCAGGGCGAAGAAGATCATGGCCACGGAAATCAGCGAAATGATCAGGTAAAGCAAGGCGTGCACGGGGTTGGTGCCGGTCACCACCCGAAGGGTGGAGACCACGGCGATCCCGGATGCGAAGTAGAAAGCGAATTCCATCTTTCTGTCCTTATGGGAGCAAGCTCTTCACGTTGATCGGCTCGGCTTCGTTCTGTGCAGAGCCCTTCGGCTTGCCAGCGATCGCCATACCCGCAACACGGTAGAAGTTGTAGTCAGGGTTCTTTCCGGGGCCGGAGATCAGCAGATCTTCTTTCTCGTAAACCAGGTCCTGACGCTTGAACTCGGCCATTTCGAAATCCGGAGTCAGCTGGATCGCGGTGGTCGGGCACGCTTCTTCACACAGGCCGCAGAAGATGCAGCGCGAGAAGTTGATGCGGAAGAACTCCGGGTACCAGCGGCCGTCCTCGGTCTCGGCCTTCTGCAGCGAGATGCAGCCGACCGGGCAGGCCACCGCGCAGAGGTTGCACGCTACGCAGCGCTCCTCGCCATCGGGGTCACGGGTGAGGACGATGCGGCCGCGGTAGCGCGGCGGCAGGTACACGGGCTCTTCGGGGTACTGCAGGGTGTCGCGCTTGCGGAACCCGTGGGAGAACACCATTGCCAGGCTGCGCAGCTGGGTGCCGGTGCCCTTAACGATGTCGCCGATATACTTGAACATGGGTCAAATCCTCACTGGGCCGCGACGGCTGGCGTGTTGTAGAGCACGATCGCAGCGGTCACCAGCAAATTGATCAGGGTCAGCGGCAGGCAGAACTTCCAGCTGAAGTCCATCACCTGGTCATAGCGTGGGCGCGGGATCGAGGCGCGCAGCAGGATGAACAGCATGATGAAGAACGCGGTCTTCAGTGCGAACCACAGGAACGACAGTTGCGGCAGGATGCCGAACGGGCCGTGCCAGCCGCCGAAGAACAGGGTTACCAGCAGCGCCGAGATGAGGATGATGCCGATGTACTCACCGACGAAGAACATGCCCCATTTCATGCCGGCATACTCGATGTGGTAGCCGTCGGCCAGTTCCTGTTCCGCCTCTGGCTGGTCGAACGGGTGACGGTGAGTCACGGCGACGCCAGCGATGAAGAAGGTGCAGAAGCCGAAGAACTGCGGAATGATGAACCACAGGTTCTGCGCCTGGTATTCAACGATGTCGCGCATGTTGAACGAGCCCACCTGTACCACCACGCCCATCAGCGCCAGGCCCAGGAACACTTCGTACGACACGGTCTGTGCCGAGGCACGCAAGCTGCCCAGCAGGGCGTACTTGTTGTTCGACGACCAGCCGGCGAACAGCACCGCGTAGACCGACAGGCCGGCCATGGCGAAGAAGAACAGCAGGCCGATGTTCAGGTCGGCAACGCCCCAGGTCGGGGTGATCGGGATGACCACGAAGGCGATCAGCAGGGCGCTCATGGCCACTACCGGTGCCAGGGTGAAGATCACACGGTCGACGAAGGGTGGGTTCCAGTCTTCCTTGAAGAACATCTTCAGCATGTCGGCAGCGATCTGGAACATGCCGTACGGGCCGACGCGGTTCGGACCGTAACGGTCCTGCCACCAGCCCAGCAGGCGACGCTCGACGAAGCTGAGCAGCGCGCCGCAGACCACTACCGCCAGCAGGACCACGATGGCCCGCAGCACGGTGAGGATCACATCGATCACTTCGGGGGTGAACCAGCTCATTGTGCTGCCTCCTGCAGACCTTCGACGGATGCACCGAAGATGGCAGGCGGAATGCCAGCCAGGCCTTTCGGCAGCGCGACCAGGCCAGCGCCCAGCTCTTCATTGATACGCAGCGGCAGGCGCAGGGCCACACCGGCCACGTTCAGGCTCAGCAGGGCACCGTCGTTGACACCCAGTCGGTCGGCTTCGGACTTGGCCAGGGCCACATAGGCTGCCGGGATGCGCTCTTGCACCGGGGCGGCGCGCGAGGAGCTTTCTTCGCTGCCGAACAGGTGGAAGAACGGCACGGCAGTCCAGGTGCCACGGGCCGGGTTGAAGGCGCCCGGAATGGCGTTGAACCAGTGCAGGCGGTCGCCTTGCGATTCGATCAGACGTACGCCCGGGTCACCGGCACGCAGGTGGCCACCGACCTCGTCCTGGAACTTGTTCCAGGCTTGCGGCGAGTTCCAGCCCGGCGACCAGGCGAACGGCACTTGCTGGCGCGGTTCGGCCGAACCCGAGTAGCCTTCCATGGAGAAGGCGAACGCGGTGTCCTTGTCTTGCGGGGTGCGCGGCTCGTGCACGCTGATGTTGGCGCGCATGGCGGTACGGCCGGAGTAGCGCAGCGGCTCACGGGCCAGTTTCATGCCCTTGATGCGGAACGCGGCGCTTGGCGCAGCGTTGACGATGCCGGCCAGTTGCGGGGCGGCTTCGGCGCAGGCGCTGGTGACGTGGTCCAGCTGGGTCCAGTCGACCGGCTTGTTCAGCAGGGTGGCACGCAGGGCGTGCATCCAGCGCCAGCCTTCGTGGATCTGGATGCTGCTGTCCAGGTACTGCGGGTCGAATACCTGGAAGAAACGCTGGGCACGGCCTTCCTGGCTGACCAGGGTGCCGTCGCCTTCGGCGAACGAAGCAGCCGGCAGCACCAGGTGGGCGCGGTCGACAGTCGGGGTTTTGGAGTGGTCGGCAACGATCACTACCTTGGCCGCAGCCAGGGCAGCGTCGACCTTGGCAGCCGGTACGCGGGTGTACAGGTCGTTTTCCAGAACGACGATAGCATCGGCCTTGCCGCTGATGACTGCGTCCAGTGCTGCGTCGACCGACTCGCCACCGAGCATGGCCAGGCCGAGGCTGTTGGCTTCAGGCACCACCAGGCTCAGCGAGCCGTTCTTCTCGCGCAGCTTCAGCGCCTTGGCGATGTTTGCGGCGGCTTCGATCAGCGCCGGGTCGGCCAGCGAGGTACCGGCTACAATCAGTGGGCGCTTGGCGGCGACCAGGGCGTCGGCGATGCGCTGGGCCAGGGCTTTCGCTTCGGCGTCCAGGCCTTCGACGGCTGGGGCGCTCGGGTCGATGGCGTGGGCCACGGCGAAACCGATGCGGGCCAGGTCGGCCGGGGCGGCGTGCACGCATTCTTCGGCGACGTCGTCCAGCTTGGTTTCAGCCAGCGAAGCGATGAACAGCGGGTACAGCGCGTGCTGGCCGATGTTCTTCACGGCGGCGTCGAGCCACGGCTGCACTTTCATCGCTTCGGCCATGGCCTCGGCCTTGCCCTTGGTGGCCTGGCGCACGGCCAGGGC
Organism: Pseudomonas sp. p21; assembly: GCF_001642705.1. NCBI lineage: Bacteria > Pseudomonadati > Pseudomonadota > Gammaproteobacteria > Pseudomonadales > Pseudomonadaceae > Pseudomonas > Pseudomonas sp. p21. The sequence goes on along the minus strand of NZ_LWBV01000003.1, from coordinate 312,066 downwards.
GACGCGGGCAGCGGTCTGGGTCAGGTCTTCACCGAGCACGAAGACGGCGTCGTGGTCTTCGATGTCGCGCAGGGTCGGAACCGGCAGCGGGCTGTTGTTCAGCACGTTCAGGGCCAGGCGTACGCGGGCCAGTTCGCCGGCTTCCATGCCCGAGTAGAAGTACTCGGCACCGACCAGCTCACGCAGGCCGTAGTTGCTTTCCAGGCTGGCGCGTGGCGAACCGATACCAACGATGGTGCGGCCGCGCAGCAGGTCGGCGGCCTTGTCCAGGGCGGCGTCCAGGCCCAGCTTGGTGCCGTCGGCCAGGTGTGGCTGGCGCGGGCGATCCTTGCGGTTGACGTAGCCATAGCCGAAGCGGCCGCGGTCGCACAGGAAGTACTGGTTGACCGAGCCGTTGAAGCGGTTTTCCACCCGGCGCAGTTCGCCGTAGCGCTCGCCCGGGCTGATGTTGCAACCGCTGGAGCAGCCGTGGCAGATGCTCGGGGCGAACTGCATGTCCCACTTGCGGTTGTAGCGCTCGGAGTGGGTTTTGTCGGTGAACACGCCGGTTGGGCAGACCTCGGTCAGGTTGCCGGAGAATTCGCTTTCCAGCACGCCGTCTTCGACGCGGCCGAAGTACACGTTGTCGTGGGCGCCATACACGCCCAGGTCGGTACCACCGGCATAGTCCTTGTAGTAGCGCACACAGCGGTAGCAGGCGATGCAGCGGTTCATCTCATGGGCGATGAACGGGCCGAGGTCCTGGTTCTGGTGGGTACGCTTGGTGAAACGGTAGCGGCGCTCGTTGTGGCCGGTCATTACCGTCATGTCCTGCAAGTGGCAGTGACCGCCTTCCTCGCACACCGGGCAGTCGTGCGGGTGGTTGGTCATCAGCCATTCGACGACGCTGGCGCGGAACGCCTTGGACTCTTCATCGTCGATGGAGATCCAGGTGCCGTCGGAGGCAGGGGTCATGCAGGACATGACGATACGACCACGGGTGTCGTTCTCGTCGGTGTACTGCTTGACCGCGCACTGCCGGCAGGCGCCAACGCTACCAAGCGCCGGGTGCCAGCAGAAATAAGGGATGTCGAGGCCGAGCGACAGACAGGCCTGTAACAGGTTGTCTGCACCGTTGACTTCGAGCGCTTTGCCGTCTACGTGGATAGTGGCCATTGTTCAAAGTTCTTCGTTGGCCCGCGTGAGCGGGCGTGGCTAATGGAAATCGGTGAGCTTGCGGCACGCCACGATTTCTCGGGCCTGCCGGCAAGCTGGCGAGTGGCACGGACCACCCGCCTTAATCATCTTGTTATGCGCCGACCACGATCGGCTTGGCCAGGTTGGGGCGCAAGGCATCGCCAGCCGCAGCTGGAGCTACACCGGCCTCGAACTCGGACCGGAAGTATTTGATGGCACTGCCCAGCGGCTCGACGGCACCCGGTGCGTGAGCACAGAAGGTACGGCCAGGGCCGAGGAAGTTGACCAGGCCCAGCAGCGTCTCGATGTCTTCGGCGCGACCCTGGCCTTTCTCCAGTGCGCGCAGCATCTTCACGCTCCACGGCAAGCCGTCACGGCATGGAGTGCACCAGCCGCACGACTCGCGGGCGAAGAACTCTTCCATGTTGCGCAGCAGCGAAACCATGTTGATGCTGTCGTCCACCGCCATGGCCAGACCAGTACCCATACGGGTGCCGACCTTGGCGATGCCACCGGCGTACATCTGCGCGTCGAGGTGCTCGGGCAGCAGGAAACCGGTACCGGCGCCGCCTGGCTGCCAGCACTTGAGCTTGAAGCCGTCGCGCATGCCGCCGGCGTAGTCTTCGAACAGTTCACGGGCGGTGACGCCGAATGGCAGTTCCCACAGGCCAGGGTTCTTCACCTTGCCGGAGAAGCCCATCAGCTTGGTGCCGTGGTCTTCGCTGCCTTCGCGGGCCAGCGACTTGTACCAGTCGTTGCCGTTGGCGACGATGGCCGGGACGTTGCACAGGGTTTCGACGTTGTTCACGCAAGTCGGCTTGCCCCACACACCAACGGCAGCAGGGAAGGGCGGCTTGGAGCGCGGGTTGGCGCGGCGGCCTTCCAGCGAGTTGATCAGTGCGGTTTCTTCACCGCAGATGTAGCGGCCGGCACCGGTGTGCACGAACAGCTCGAAATCGAAACCGCTGCCGAGGATGTTCTTGCCCAGCAGGCCGGCGGCCTTGGCTTCATCGATGGCGCGGTTGAGGTTCTTCGCTGCGGTGGTGTATTCGCCACGCAGGAAGATGTAGCCACGGTAGGCCTTCAGGGCGCGGGCGCTGATCAGCATGCCCTCGACCAGCAGATGGGGCTGTTGCTCCATCAGCATGCGGTCCTTCCAGGTGTTCGGCTCCATTTCGTCCGCGTTGCACAGCAGGTAGCGGATGTTCATGGATTCGTCTTTGGGCATCAGGCCCCACTTCACGCCAGTGGGGAAGCCTGCGCCACCGCGGCCCTTGAGGCCGGAGTCCTTGACGCTTTGCACGATGTCGTCGGCCGACATCTGCGCCAGTGCCTTGCGCGCGGCAGCGTAGCCGTTCTTCGATTCGTACTCGGCAAGCCATACCGGCTCGCCGTCGTCACGCAGGCGCCAGGTCAGCGGGTGGGTTTCGGCCGTGCGCGCGATGCGGTTGGCCGGGCCGAAGGAAGTAATGGTCATACGTAACCCTCCAGCAGTTTGGAAACGCCAGCCGGCTGCACGTCACCGAAGGTGTCGTCGTCGATCATCAGCGCCGGGGCCTTGTCGCAGTTGCCCAGGCAGCACACCGGCAGCAGGGTGAAACGGCCGTCCGCGGTGGTCTGGCCGAGGCCGATGCCCAGCTCGCTCTGGATCTGGCTGACCACCGATTCATGGCCGCCGATGTAGCAGACCATGCTGTCGCACACACGGATGATGTGGCGGCCGACCGGCTGACGGAAGATCTGGCTGTAGAAAGTGGCGACACCTTCGACGTCGCTGGCCGGGATGCCCAGCACTTCACCGATGGCGTGGATGGCGCCGTCCGGCACCCAGCCACGTTCCTTCTGGACGATCTTCAGGGCTTCGATGGACGCCGCGCGCGGGTCCTCGTAGTGATGCATTTCGTGCTCGATGGCCGAGCGCTCGGTTTCGCTCAGGGCGAAACGGTCTGTCTGGATAAGCGTGCTGTTCATGCTTAGCGGTCCACGTCAGCCATAACGAAGTCGATACTGCCCAGGTACGCAATGAGGTCGGCGACCATGCTGCCTTTGATCACCGAAGGGATCTGCTGCAGGTGCGGGTAGCTCGGGGTACGGATCCGGGTGCGGTAGCTCATGGTGCCGCCATCGCTCGTCAGGTAGTAACTGTTGATGCCCTTGGTCGCCTCGATCATCTGGAACGACTCGTTGGCCGGCATGACCGGGCCCCACGAGACTTGCAGGAAGTGCGTGATCAGGGTCTCGATGTGCTGCAGGGTGCGCTCTTTCGGCGGCGGCGTGGTCAGCGGGTGATCCGCCTTGTACGGGCCTTCCGGCATGTTGCGCAGGCACTGGTCGATGATGCGGATACTCTGGCGCATCTCCTCGACACGGACCATGCAGCGATCGTAGGCATCGCCGTTGTGGGCCAGCGGTACTTCGAACTCGAAGTTCTCGTAGCCGGAGTAGGGGCGGGCTTTACGCAGGTCGAAGTCGCAACCGGTAGCACGCAGGCCGGCACCGGTGGTGCCCCAGGCCAGGGCTTCCTTGGTGTTGTACGCGGCAACGCCGATGGTACGGCCCTTGAGGATGCTGTTCTGCAGGGCAGCCTTTTCGTACTCGTCGAGGCGCTTGGGCAGCCATTCGACGAAGTCCTTGACCAGCTTGTCCCAGCCGCGCGGCAGGTCGTGGGCGACGCCACCGATGCGGTACCAGGCCGGGTGCAGGCGGAAACCGGTGATCGCTTCGATCACGGTGTAGGCGCGCTGGCGGTCGGTGAAGGTGAAGAACACCGGGGTCATGGCGCCGACGTCCTGGATGTAGGTACCCAGGAACAGCAGGTGGCTGGTGATACGGAAGAACTCGGCCAGCATCACGCGGATGGTGTCGACCTTCTGTGGCACCTTGATGCCGGCCAGCTTCTCGACCGCGAGCACGTACGGCAGGTTGTTCATTACCCCGCCGAGGTAGTCGATACGGTCGGTGTAGGGGATGAAGCTGTGCCAGGACTGGCGCTCGGCCATCTTCTCGGCGCCACGGTGGTGGTAGCCAATGTCCGGTACGCAGTCGACGATTTCTTCACCGTCCAGCTGCAGGACGATACGGAAGGCACCGTGCGCGGAAGGGTGGTTGGGGCCGAGGTTGAGGAACATGTAGTCCTCGTTGGCGCCCTGACGCTTCATGCCCCAGGCTTCCGGGTTGAAGCGTGCCGATTCCTCTTCAAGCTGCTGCTTGGCCAGGGTCAGGCTGTAGGGGTCGAACTCGGTGGCGCGGGCCGGGTAGTCCTTGCGCAGCGGGTGGCCTTCCCAGGTGGGCGGCATCATGATGCGGCTGAGGTGCGGGTGGCCGGCAAAGTCGATGCCGAACATGTCCCAGACTTCGCGCTCGTACCAGTTGGCGTTCGGCCAGATACCGGTCACGGTCGGCAGGTTCAGGTCGCCTTCGCTGAGCGACACCTTGATCATCACATCGCTGTTACGCTCGATCGACAGCAGGTGGTAGAACACGCTGAAGTCGGCGGCGGGCAGGCCGCGGCGCTGGGTGCGCAGGCGTTCGTCGACGCCGTGCAGGTCGTACAGCATGCTGTACGGTTTGGCCACGCCGCGCAGGAAGCTGAGCACTTCCTTGAGTTGCTCGCGCTTGACCCACAGCACGGGCATGCCGGTGCGGGTTTCCTGGGCGACGAATGCTTCGGCGCCAAAACGGTTGTGCAGTTCGACGACCACATCCTGGTCGTCAGCCTTGTAGGGCGGAATGAAAATAGCGTTGTCCGCTGTCATGGTCTCGGTCGCTTTGGGTCAACGTTAAGAATGAAGCCAGGCCGCCGGCTCCAGGGGAGCGGGCGGCAGGTCGCTGGATCAGACTTCGTCGGGGCTGCGCAGGTTGGTTACTGCAATGCGCTGCTCACGACGCAGGTCTTTCTGGGCTGGCATCTCGGCACGGTAAATACCTTGATCACCAACAACCCAGGAAAGCGGGCGTCGTTCTTGGCCGATCGACTCCTGCAGCAGCATCAAGCCTTGCAGGAAAGCCTCAGGGCGTGGCGGGCAGCCAGGCACATAGACGTCCACGGGGAGGAACTTGTCGACCCCCTGAACGACCGAGTAGATGTCGTACATGCCGCCGGAGTTGGCGCACGAACCCATGGAAATGACCCATTTCGGTTCGAGCATCTGCTCGTACAGGCGCTGAATGATCGGCGCCATTTTGACGAAGCAGGTACCGGCGATGACCATGAAGTCGGCCTGACGCGGCGAGGCCCGGATGACTTCGGCGCCGAAGCGGGCGATGTCGTGGGGTGCCGTGAAGGCCGTGGTCATTTCCACGTAGCAGCAGGACAGGCCGAAGTTGTACGGCCAGAGGGAGTTCTTGCGACCCCAGTTGACCGCGCCACGCAGCACATCTTCAAGCTTGCCCATGAAGATGTTCTTGTGGACCTGGTCCTCTAGCAGTTGATCGGTGACGGTTTCCCGTTCACCGACCGGGTACTGCTCGTTGGGCGCATCCGGATCGATTCTGGTGAGATTGTATTGCATGCCAAAGCCTCATTGTTTCAGCTTCGCTTGCCGCTTGCGGCGACCTTCGGGAGCCCAATCAAGTGCCCCGACGCGCCATAGGTAGACAAGACCAGCCAACAGAATTGCTATGAAAACGAGTGCTTCGACGAATCCGGTCCAGCCGCTTTCGCGGACGGACACAGACCATGCAAAGAGAAAGAGGGCTTCGATATCGAAGATCACGAACAGCATCGCGACCAGATAGAATTTGGCGGACAGGCGCAGGCGGGCGCTGCCGACGGGCAGCATGCCGGATTCGAAGGGTTCGTTCTTGGCGCGGCCCCAAGCCTTGCTACCGAGCAGGCTGGACAGGCCGAGCATGAAGGCGCACAGGCCGACGACACCCAGGAGGAAGATGGCAAAGCCCCAGTTGTGGGCGATGAGTCCTGCCGAATCGGACATGCTAGAGATCCTTATACAGAGACCCAGCTCTGCAGTCTGAAATAAGTGTAGAGCGGCGACTTGGTGTCGCACGTGCAGTGACCAAATGTCGCAGCTGAATCAATCGCGCTGATTTTATGGGTAAACCCGGTGCAAGTAAAATTTCTGTCGCAAATTTATTCGTAGGATTAAGTACAAAACCTGCGTGTAACTGGCTGAAAGCCTTGAGTTTCGGGCATTGCGTGCGTTTTTGTTAATTATGTTTCTTGCGACGGGTAACGAATTGCAAGTTTCGTAATGATAATTGATATCATTTGTCCTGATGCCTGATATTTCCCCCGTTCTGCGCCTTGTAAAGTTCATCTGGCGATTCCCTCTACTTGCAAATGCGAAAAACGCCTGTTCTAGCACCTCCCGACACCGCTCGCCCCGCTCTGGGTCAATACTTTATCGATTGAGCGATGACTGGCAGATGAAGTGATCGCCCACTGGCCGAGCCAGTAGGTGAGGATGATCAGGTACGGCGCGGCGGCGAACGGGCTGACGAAGCGGTCGATGCCGATCAGGCTGTCGGAGAGCACGAACAGGCAGGCACCGAGCGCGGCGAGCCCGCCACAGGCCAGGGCGCGCCAGAGCATGGCACTGATGGCCAGGGCATAGAGCGCGACCGGGATCAGTAGTGGGCCGAGGTCGTGGCTGGCCAGTATGCCGAGCAAAGTGATGCCTGTGGTGGCGCTCAGCAGCAGTGCGGGCCGGGCTGGGCGCAGTGTCTTGCTGCAATAGGCGCGCAGGTAGGCCAGGTGGGCACAAAGGAATGCGGCCAGGCCGAACACGAACAGGTCGGCGGGGATGGCCAGCAGAATGTCGCCGAGTACCGAGAATGCCAGGCCGAGGGTGATCCAGCGGCGATAAGGTGTGGCAGGAGCGCTGCGCAGCCAGGCGATCAGGGCCAGCACCGGGATCGGCTTGGCCAACAGGGCGAGCAGGGTGTGGTCGCTGGTCAGTGCATATATATAGAGGGCAGCGGCGGCCAGGGCGAGAATCATCAGGTGGCTTGGACGAAGCATGGGCAGTCCTTGCGGCTGTGCTGCCTCAAGCATAGACCTGATCCAGGGTTTTGCTTCCTTCTGTACCGGCCCTTTCGCGGGTAAACCCGCTCCCACAGGATCACCACAGTCATCAAGACTTACACAGGCCCTGTGGGAGCGGGTTTACCCGCGAATAGGTCGGTGCGGGTGCTGCCGAAGTGCGGCATAAAACAGATTTGTCCCCTTCCATGTAGGCCATTTCCCAAACATACTCTTGCCGCCTTTTTTCCGTTGCGGCTGCTGTGGCAGCGCTCTAGTCTCGGCGAGTCGTTGCACATCAACGACACGGCTTTGACAGGCCGGAATTGAAAGAAGGTGCACTCGCTTTGCCTCAATGGCAGCTGTGCGTGTGGGCACGTTCGCGTGCGCCGGTCTTTCTTTCCACCGGTCTGTCAACCCGCGCATAGCTGCCACCTAACCGTTTGACAGCGGGCGGATGGCAGCCAAACAGGAAAGAAAGGAGCGAGTCATGCTAAAAGTTGTCCCCGATCCACCCCACAACCCCCATTCCCTCGAAGACACCCTGATCCAGGCCACCGTGGTGCATCAGGCCTTCGGCATTGGTTCAGGCGCAGATGCACACAGGCCTCGGACTTTGCACTAAGGCTTGATTGATGTGTTGTCTGGGTGTGCCTCTTCGCGGGTAAACCCGCTCCCACAGGTTCATCACAAGCGCCAAGACTTGCACAGCACCTGTGGGAGCGGGTTTACCCGCGAAAGGGCCGGCCCAGGCAGTAGAGAATTTTCAGGGGAATGAACAATGACAACAGAAGACACCCAGTTCACCGTCGGCAAAACCACCTTCTACCAAGGTGAAAACGGCACCCACCCACTGTTCCGCATCGAGCCCGGCATTCCTTGTCGGGATGCCCGCGAGCAGTCCTCGGAGCTGATGGGCTATGTGCGCGAACTGACCATCACCGGCCTGATGGATGAGAAACCGATGATGATCTGGGCTGCCCATTACCTCAGCGCCATGGCCAAGGCGCTGATGGATGACGCAGAGCTGGGCATGAAGCATTGAGGTTGTTCCAGTCACAGGCTGCTATTTGAACCCATGCAAAAAGGCCCGGGGCTTTCGCAAGCCTCGGGCCTTTCTTCAGCAGCAATCCGCTATCAGTGGAACTGCTCTTCCTCAGTCGAACCAGTCAGTGCAGTCACCGACGAAGCCCCACCCTGAATAACAGTGGTCATGTCGTCGAAGTAGCCAGTGCCCACTTCCTGCTGGTGCGCCACGAAGGTGTAGCCTTTGTTGGCGTCAGCGAATTCCTGCTCCTGCAGCTTCACATAGGCGGTCATGTCGTTGCGGGCGTAGTCGTGCGCCAGGTTGAACATGCCGTGCCACATGTTGTGGATGCCGGCCAGGGTGATGAACTGGTGCTTGTAGCCCATGGCCGACAGCTCGCGCTGGAACTTGGCGATGGTGGCGTCGTCCAGGTTCTTCTTCCAGTTGAAGGACGGCGAGCAGTTGTACGACAGGATCTGGTCCGGGTACTCCTTCTTGATCGCTTCGGCGAAGCGGCGGGCTTCGTCCAGGTCCGGCTTGGCGGTTTCGCACCAGATCAGGTCGGCGTATGGCGCATAGGCCAGGCCGCGGGCGATGGCCTGGTCGAGGCCGGCGCGTACCTTGTAGAAGCCTTCACGGGTACGCTCGCCGATCACGAACGGCTGGTCGTACGGGTCGCAGTCGCTGGTCAGCAGGTCGGCGGCGTTGGCGTCGGTGCGGGCCAGGATGATGGTCGGAACGCCCGAAACGTCAGCGGCCAGGCGTGCGGCCACCAGCTTCTGTACAGCTTCCTGGGTCGGTACCAGTACCTTGCCACCCATGTGGCCGCATTTCTTGACCGAGGCCAGCTGGTCTTCGAAGTGCACGCCGGCGGCGCCTGCTTCGATCATGTTCTTCATCAGCTCGTAGGCGTTCAGTACGCCGCCGAAACCGGCTTCGGCGTCGGCCACGATTGGCGCGAAGTAGTCGATGTAGCCGTCGTCGCCCGGGTTCTTGCCGGCTTTCCACTGGATCTGGTCGGCGCGGCGGAAGGCGTTGTTGATGCGCTTGACCACGGTCGGTACCGAGTCGACCGGGTACAGCGACTGGTCAGGGTACATGGACTCGGCCGAGTTGTTGTCGGCGGCAACCTGCCAGCCGGACAGGTAGATGGCCTGGATGCCGGCCTTGACCTGCTGCACTGCCTGGCCGCCGGTCAGGGCGCCCATGCAGTTGACGAAATCTTTTTCTGGGCGGAAGGACGGGTGGGCACCTTCGGTGACCAGCTTCCACAGTTTTTCTGCACCCAGGCGCGCCAGAGTGTGCTCCGGCTGCAGGGAGCCACGCAGGCGAACGACATCAGCGGCGGTGTAGGTACGGGTCACGCCTTTCCAGCGCGGGTTCTCGGCCCAGTCTTTCTCGAGGGCTGCAATTTGCTGTTCGCGTGTCAGTGCCATGGAAATAAACCTCGTCGCATCGATCTTGGGGTAATTGTGCTGATGCTCGGAGCAGATCAGGAGCTGGCGGCTGTCCTGTTCGCAGGAGTGCGGCGGCGAACGCGAAGGCTCGAAGGGGAAGGGTTGGCAGGCCAGGCGAAAGGGTGCTCCGGCAGGTCGGCTCGTGGTTGCCTTGCTGCGGTGCTACGCGATTGCCAGTACTGCGGTGATGCGCTTCCGTCCCTCGGGACAACTTCTTCGTTGCAGTCGCAATCCCGTCGAACCGCCTTGTGGGCCGTATAGACACGAGACGCCTCCAGGGGTGGGAGGAGCACGCCTCGAAGGCCCTTGCCAGGGCCCCTGATTAGCGGGAGCGAGGCCATCATGCCCTTGGGAAAAAGACCCTGTCAAATGTTTTGTAGTGGTTTTTTCACTTACTACATCTTTGGTCTAATGCGACTTGGCAGTCAGTTTCAAGGCCTTTGGTCGAGGCCTTGAATTGCCTGGGATCAGTCGAGAAGGTCGACTTTGACACGTAAAGTCATGTTTTCACCGCGCTGGGTGCTGTAACTGAGGCTTGATGTGCTGCGATCGGCTTGGCTCTGCTGATTGTGCCCGGCCAGTGTGATCCATTCGCCGAGCTTGCCGGTGACCGTCGTGTCGGTACTTTGCACATTCACTACATCTGCACGTTCATGGCTGATGCGGTCATTATTAGTGCTTATTTGCAGACGAACCGTATCGCCACTCAGGCTTGGAGTGACGTAGAAACCCTGGGTCACGTTGCGGTATTCGGTGTTGCTCTGGATGCGCCCGTAGCCGTCGGTGCTGGTGCTGGTGATCGGGATGCTCTGGCCAACCTGGATCAGCGCCGGCTGGCCTTCGCTGGCCTGGATCTGCTGCATGCCGCCGTCACGGTTGCTGGTGCCGTAGTGGATGACACGTGCGTTGCCACGGTTGTCCTGGAAGTTGCTGTCGTTGTTGTCGACGCTGATCAGCAGGCGCTTGGGTGCGGTGTCCAGCTGTTGCAGCAAGGTGCGCAGGTCTTCGATGCGCTCGGCGCTGGCGTTGACGATCAGCTTGTTCTCGAAGGCGCTGACCGTGCCGTCCTTGCCGATGAACGCCTGGGCGGCGGGCAGCAGTTCGGCGCTGCTGCGGTGTTGTAGCGGTACGACCTCGGTGGCGGCCTGGGCGGTAAGGCTGGCGACCAGCAGCAGGGAGGCGAGAAGGGGGCGTAGCGGCATGTCCATGATCTCCGCAGGTGGAATGTTCATGATGGCAAATTTGCCTGGCTTCTGCTGGTTTCACGTTATAGAACCCCTTGAGCGGTGGCCGCTGTCAGACAAATTCCGTAACATCGCGCCCCTTGTTTTTGTACCGTCCGCCCGGACCGCCTCACAGGATGCTCATGAAACCCGCCCGACTCCGCGCCGACCTGCTCGCCGGCCTGACCACCTCGTTCGCCCTGGTGCCCGAGTGCATCGCCTTTGCGTTGGTGGCTCACCTGAACCCGCTGATGGGTCTGTATGGCGCCTTCATCATCTGCACCCTGACGGCGCTGTTCGGTGGCCGGCCGGGGATGATTTCCGGCGCTGCCGGCTCGATGGCGGTGGTGATCGTCGCGCTGGTGGTGCAGCACGGTGTGCAGTACCTGCTGGCGACGGTGCTGCTGGGCGGCATGGTGATGATCCTGTTCGGCTTGCTGCGCCTGGGCAAGCTGGTGCGGTTGGTGCCGTACCCGGTAATGCTCGGCTTCGTCAACGGCCTGGCAATCGTTATCGCCCTGGCCCAGCTGGAGCATTTCAAGCAGGGTGAGCACTGGCTCAGCGGTGCGCCGCTGTACCTGATGGTTGGCCTGGTGGCGCTGACCATGCTGGTGGTTTATGTGTTGCCGAAACTGACCCGTGCGGTGCCGCCGGCGTTGGTGGCGATCCTCAGCGTTGGTGTGCTGGTGTACCTGCTGGGCCTGCCCACTCGCACCCTGGGCGATATGGCGAACATCGCCGGTGGCCTGCCACACCTGGCGCTGCCGGACGTTCCGTGGAATCTTGAAACCCTGAAGATCATCGTCCCTTACGCGGTGCTGATGGCCATGGTCGGCCTGCTGGAAACCCTGCTTACGCTCAACCTGACCGATGAAATCACCGAAAGCCGTGGCTACCCGGACCGCGAGTCCGTAGCACTGGGCGCGGCCAATATGGTTTCCGGCCTGTGCGGTGGCATGGGTGGTTGCGCGATGATCGGCCAGACGGTGATCAACCTCAGTTCCAATGGCCGTGGCCGGCTGTCGGGCGTGGTGGCCGGAGTGATGGTCCTGCTGTTCGTGTTGTTCCTTTCGCCGCTGATCGAGCGTATTCCGCTCGCGGCACTGGTCGGGGTGATGTTCGTGGTGGCGCAGCAGACCTTTGCCTGGGCGTCGTTGCGTGTGCTGCACAAGGTGCCGCTGAGCGATGTGCTGGCGATCATTGCCGTGACCGTGGTAACGGTGCTTACCGACTTGGCAGTGGCGGTGTTGTTCGGTGTCGTCATCGCGGCGGTGAACTTTGCCTGGCAGCATGCGCGCGAGCTGTATGCCGACAGCCATGAGGACGGGGAAGGGGGCAAGCGTTATCAGGTGCATGGCACGCTGTTCTTTGCCTCGACCACGCCGTTCCTGAATCAGTTCGACCCGGCTAACGACCCGGCCAAGGTGACCCTGGATTGCCAGCATTTGAGCTTTGTCGATTATTCGGCGATTGCCGCGTTGAAGACCTTGCGGGAGCGGTATGCCAGGGCGGGCAAGCAGTTGCGGGTGGTGCATCTGTCGGAGCGCTGCAAGAAATTGCTGAAGCGGGCTGGTGAGCAGCACTGAGAGTGGTTGTTGCCTGTACCGGCTTCTTCGCGGCTAAAGCCGCTCCCACAGGGGTTATGCATTCCCTGTGGGAGCGGCTTTAGCCGCGAAGAGGCCGGTACAGGCGAATGAACTATTCCCCGCGGTTCTTCTTGACGATGGCGTCGGCAATACTCGCCGGCGCCTCGGCATAGCGGGTGAACTCCATCGAGAAGCTGGCCCGGCCCTGGGTCATCGAGCGCATCGAGGTGGCGTAGCCGAACATCTCGCCCAGCGGCACCTCGGCACGGATCACCTTGCCGGCCGGCGTTTCGTCGCCATCCTGGATCATCCCGCGGCGCCGGCTCAGGTCACCGAGGATGTCACCCTGGTACTCCTCCGGGGTCACCACTTCCACCTTCATCACCGGCTCCAGCAACACCGCTCCACCTTTCTGCGATAGCTGCTTGGTGGCCATCGAGGCGGCGATCTTGTAGGCCATTTCATTGGAGTCGACATCGTGGTACGAGCCGTCGTACACCGCCGCCTTCAGGTTGATCAGTGGGTAGCCGGCGAGCACGCCGTTCTTCATCTGCTCCTCGATGCCCTTCTGGATCGCCGGGATGTACTCGCGCGGTACCACGCCGCCGACGATTTCGTTGATGAACTCCAGGCCTTCCTTGCCCTCGTCGCCGGGGGCGAAGCGGATCCAGCAGTGGCCGTACTGGCCTCGGCCGCCGGACTGGCGGACGAAGCGGCCCTCGATTTCGCAGGTGTTGCGGATTTTCTCGCGGTAGGCCACCTGTGGCTTGCCGATGTTGGCCTCGACGTTGAACTCGCGGCGCATGCGGTCGACGATGATGTCCAGGTGCAACTCGCCCATGCCCGAGATGATGGTCTGGCCAGTCTCTTCGTCGGTGCGCACACGGAATGACGGGTCTTCCTGGGCCAGCTTGCCCAGGGCGATGCCCATCTTTTCCTGGTCGGCCTTGGTCTTTGGCTCCACTGCCACGGAAATGACCGGGTCGGGGAAGTCCATGCGTTCGAGGATGATCGGCTTGTCCATGTCGCACAGGGTGTCGCCGGTGGTCACGTCCTTCATGCCGATCAGCGCGGCGATGTCGCCGGCACACACGTCCTTGATTTCGGCGCGCTGGTTGGCGTGCATCTGCACCATGCGGCCGATACGTTCCTTCTTGCCCTTGACCGAGTTGAGCACCGCGTTGCCGGAGCTGAGCACGCCGGAATAGACCCGGGCGAAGGTCAGGGTGCCGACGAACGGGTCGGTGGCGATCTTGAACGCCAGGGCCGAGAACGGCTCGCTGTCGTCGGCGTGGCGCTCCAGGTGCTTCTCTTCGTCATCCGGGTCGGTGCCCTTGATGGCCGGGATTTCCGAAGGCGCGGGCAGGTAGTCGATGACCGCGTCGAGCATCAGCGGCACGCCCTTGTTCTTGAACGACGAGCCGAGGATGGTCGGCACGATCTCGTTGTTCAGGGTGCGTTTGCGCAGGCCGGCCTTGATCTCTTCGGTGCTTAACGCTTCGCCTTCGAGAAACTTGGTGAGCAGTTCGTCATCGGCCTCGGCTGCTGCCTCGACCATGTGCGCGCGCCATTCGTCGGCCAGCGCCTGCAGCTCGGCGGGGATGTCTTCTTCGCGGTAGCTGGTGCCCTGATCCGCGTCGTTCCAGTAGATGGCCTTCATCTTCACCAGGTCGATCTGGCCGACGAAGTTTTCTTCGCTGCCGATGGCCAGCTGGATGGGTACCGGGTGGTGGCCCAGGCGTTGGTCAATCTGCCTGACCACGCGCAGGAAATCGGCGCCCTGGCGGTCCATCTTGTTGATGTAGGCCAGGCGTGGCACATGGTACTTGTTGGCCTGGCGCCAAACGGTCTCGGACTGTGGTTCGACCCCGTCCGCGCCACTGAACACCACCACCGCGCCATCGAGCACGCGCAGCGAGCGCTCCACCTCGATGGTGAAGTCGACGTGGCCGGGGGTGTCGATGATGTTGAAGCGATACTTGTGGGCGAACTGCTTGGTCGAGCCCTGCCAGAAAGCGGTGGTCGCCGCCGAGGTGATGGTGATGCCGCGTTCCTGCTCCTGGGCCATCCAGTCCATGGTCGCGGCACCATCGTGCACTTCGCCCATCTTGTGGTTGACCCCGGTGTAGAACAGGATCCGCTCGGTGGTCGTGGTCTTGCCGGCGTCCACGTGGGCGACGATGCCGATATTGCGGTACAGCTCGATGGGCGTTGTACGGGCCATGGCGGACTACCTGTGGATGAGCGGATTCTCCCACGGTAGCAGACCGGGAGAATCCTGCCCTGCCGCCGGGCCGTCAGTCGGCCTGGGCTTGCAGCATCCACTGGCCGTCCACTTCGCGGGCCAGGCCGCTGGCGGGCAGCAGGGCCAGCAGGCGCGTGTGCAGGGCGGCTTCGGTGAAGGTCTTGAGGGTGGTCAGGTCCAGTGCACCCACCAGGTTGAGATCGGCCTTGGTGTACGACAGCCAGGCTTTTTTCAGGGCCTGGGCGACGTCGCTGCCGGAGGTGCTGGCGAAGCGGCGGTGCCATTGGCGGCCGTCGAAGGTGAAGGTGTGGGCGTGGCTGTAGGTGCCTTGGTCGCCACCTTCGGTGCAGCGGTGGCAACGGCACGGGCCTTCGCCGAAGGCGTTGCGCAGGTAGCTGTTGAAGTCCACCACGGGCTTGAGGGACAGGCGTTTGTCGACTTCGAACAGGTCGGCGATCAGGGGTTCTTCGGCGCTCACTCGGGATCCTCGTGTGGTGTGGCTTGCATCGGCGGGCACCCTAACAGATCGGGACTTTCAGATCACCTTTTGCAGGCCCGGCCTCTTCGCGGGCTTGCCCGCTCCCACAGGTGCTGTGTACAACCTGAGCAACATGCGATCCCTGTGGGAGCGGGCGTGCCCGCGAAGAGGCCGGTAGAGACAATAGAGATCACCTGCCGTACTCTACGCGCCCATATGCCTACACACCCACAGAGGTAACCCCGCTTGAGCACCAAGTACCCGTACATCGCCACCATCACCGTCAGCGCCGAAGACCGTGGCGGCGACACCGAGGCCTCGGAAAACCCCAACATGCGCGTTGGCCTGGAGGCGGTGACCGAAACCCTGAAAAAGGTGCATTTCGTCGGTACGCTCGCGGCCCCTGAAAAGAACGCCACGCACATCTGCGTGACCCTGGAAAACGGCCTGACCTACTACGGCCCGATCGTCAACGGCCACGCTGAACTCGAAGGCGGCTGGATTGCCTTCGAGTCCGACATGCTCACTCCCGCAGAACTGGGCTTGTAAGTATCAGTTCAGCTCGGCCAGGCACTGCTCGAGGATATCCAGACCTTCTTCGAGCACTTCGGCCTCGATGGTCAGCGGTGCCAGCAGGCGGATGATGTGCCGTGCCTTGCCGCTGGGCATCAGCAACAGGCCCTTGGTTCGTGCCGCATCCATCACCTTGGCCAGTTGCGCCGGTGCAGGGCTGCCGTCGGCATTGACGAACTCGATTCCGCGCATGGCGCCGACGCCGGTCAGGCGGCCGATGAACGGGCTCAGCCCCGAAGCCTTCCAACGCTCGACGCGGCGCACGATTGCCTGCTCCTGGCGCTCACCCCAGGTAGCGACGTTTTCGTCGGTCATCTGCGCCAGGCTGGCCAGGGCCGCCGCGCAGGCGATCGGGTTGCCCGAATAGGTGCCACCCAGGCCGCCTTTGGGCAGCGCTGCCATCAGTTCCTTGCGCCCGACCACCGCACCCAGCGGCATGCCGCCAGCAATACTCTTGGCCAACAGCAGCAGGTCGGGCTCAAGCCCTAAGCGCGGGAAGGCGAAGCGCTGGCCGGTGCGACCGAAGCCGGACTGGATTTCGTCGATGATGATCAGGATGCCGCGCTCGTCGCAGAAGCGGCGCAAGGCCTGGGCGAAGCCTGGGTCAAGGGCGAGGAAGCCGCCTTCGCCCTGCACCGGCTCGAAGATGAACGCCGCCACGTCCTCCACTGCCAGCTCGACGCTGAACAGGCGGTCCATGGCCTTGAGGGCCTGTTCGCAGGTAACCCCGGTGTCGGCGCTGGGGTAGGGCAGGTGGTACACCGGCCCCGGCAGTTCACCGACCCGCTGCTTGTACGGGGCGACCTTGCCGTTGAGGTTCAGGGTGGCCAGGGTGCGACCGTGGAAGCCGCCGTCGAAGGCGATGATGGCGCGTTTGCCGGTGGCAGCGCGGGCCACTTTCAGGGCGTTTTCCGCGGCTTCCGCGCCGCTGTTGGTGAGCATGCCGGCCAAGGGGTAGCTCACCGGCACGAATTGGCTCAGTTGCTCCATCAGCGCCAGGTATGGCCCGTGGGGGGCTGCGTTGAAGGCGTAGTGGGTCAGGCGAGTGGCCTGGGCCTGGATCGCCTCGACCACGGCCGGGTTGCAGTGGCCCAGGTTGAGTACGCCGATACCGCCGACGAAGTCGATGTAACGTTTGCCGTCGGTATCCCAGACTTCGGCATTACGGCCATGGGAAAGTGTGATCGGGTGAACGATGGCAATGGATTGGCTGATACTTTCCTGGTTCATGGGCACGCGGACCTTTGTTCGAATTTCTTATTATCCAAGCGTGTTGGCGGGTTATTCCGCAAACGAATTATTCGATTGCGGTCATTCCCTGGATTCGTGATCTCGCCATTTTTTGTTGCCTGTGCCGGCCTCTTCGCGGGCTTGCCCGCTCCCACAGGTACTGCACAGTGGTCGAACCTGCAGCGATCCTGTGGGAGCGGGCAAGCCCGCGAAGAGGCCGGTGCAGGCAGCATCAATCCCCCTCGGCCACCCGCTCCCGAATCCACTGCACGAAGGCCCTGACCTTGGGCACTTCGGCCGCATGCTCGGCATGGGCGATGAAGTGCCGGCCATTGCTCGCCACCGGGTGGTCCCAGGCCACCACCAGCTTGCCCTCGCTCAGTTCTTCGGCCACCAGGTAGCGCGGAATCAGGGCGATGCCGCAGCCGGCAATGGCCGCGCGGATGCACAGGTAGAACGTGTCGAAGCGTGGCCCGTGGTAGCTGTTCTGGCTATGCAACCCCAGCCCCAGGAACCATTCGTGCCAAGCCTCCGGGCGTGACACGCACTGCAACAGACGGTGTTCGGTCAGCGCCTGGGCGCTGTCGAAACGGTGGTTGGCCAGCAGCTGCGGGCTGCACACCGGCACCACTTCTTCGCTGAACAACTCGATGCAGGTTGCCCCGGGCCAGGTGCCCTGGCCGAAGAAAAACGCAATGTCGGCCTTGGCCTGCACCAGGTCGAACGGCTCCAGTTCGTTGCGGATATCCAGGTGAATGCGCGGGTAGCGGTCGCCAAAACCCTTCAGTCGGGGCACCAGCCAGCGCGCGCCGAAGGTGGGCTGGGTGGCGATGCGCAGCACTTCGGTCTCGTCGCCGTAGCTGAGGATGTAGCGGCTGGAAATGTCGATCTGGGTGAGGATCTTGTTCACTTCGGTGAGGTACAGCGCGCCGGCCGGTGTCAGGTGCAGGCGCCGACGAATGCGCTGGAACAGCGAGTGCGACAGCATGTCCTCGAGCTGCGCCACCTGCTTGCTGACGGCGCTCTGGGTCAGGTGCAGTTCCTGGGCCGCGCGGGTGAAGCTGAGGTGGCGGGCGGCCGCTTCGAAGCACTGAAGGGCGGTGGTCGAAGGCATCAGGCGTTTGGACATGACGGGCAAATACCGAGCAAAAAAGGAAGGAGTTCATTCCGTAACGGAATCATGTGTTTCGAAAAGGTCGTTTGTTGACCCCGGCCTATAGATTAATACTGACCTGGATCAATGATTACAACCGGTCGTGCGAAGAGGAGGTCAGTACCCGCTTCCGGCATCTGCAAAACAACAAAAATGAACATCAGAAATTTATAAGAATTCTGCTCCAGTCTTCAGCCGCTCCGCTGCGGCCGACCCATTCGAGGGTTCTTCATGGCTTCGCTACACAACAACAAACAGCGCTCCCTGCAGCACGGCCTGACGTCCCGTCAGGTCTCCATGATCTCCATCGCCGGCATCATCGGCGCCGGCCTGTTCATCGGTTCCTCCAACGCCATTGCCACCGCCGGCCCGGCCATCCTCATCTCCTACGCCATGACCGGCCTGCTGGTCTTGCTGGTGATGCGCATGCTAGGCGAAATGGCCATCGCCAACCCCAACAGCGGCTCGTTTTCCACCTATGCCTCCGAAGCCATCGGCCCTTGGGCGGGCTTTACCATCGGCTGGCTGTACTGGTGGTTCTGGGTACTGATCATTCCGGTCGAGGCCATTGCCGGCGCCGATATCCTGCATGCCTACTTCCCCGGTGTGCCGTCGTGGCTGTTCGCCTTCCTGATCATGCTGGTGCTGTCGGCTACCAACCTGATCAGCGTGAAGAACTTCGGGGCCTTCGAGTACTGGTTCGCGCTGGTCAAGGTGGTGGCGATCATCGCCTTCATCGTGGTCTGCAGCCTGGCGGTGTTCGGCGTCTGGCCGCTGGCCGAGGTGTCCGGGGTGAGCCGTCTGTGGGACAACGGCGGCTTCATGCCCAACGGTTTCGGCACCGTGCTCGGTGGCGTGCTGATCACCATCTTCTCGTTCTTTGGTGCCGAAATCGTCACCATTGCCGCTGACGAAACCGCCAACCCGAAAGACAAGATCCGCCGCGCCACCAACCTGGTGGTGTACCGCATCGCCATCTTCTACCTGGCGTCGATCTTCCTGGTGGTGTCGCTGGTGGCCTGGAACGACCCGGAGCTTAAGGCGGTGGGTTCGTTCCAGCGCGTACTGGAAGTGCTGAACGTGCCGGGTGCCAAGCTGCTGGTGGATATCGTGGTGCTGGTGGCCGTGACCAGCTGCATGAACTCGGGGCTGTACACCGCGTCGCGCATGCTCTATTCGCTGGGCGCCCGTGGCCAGGCGCTGAGCGTGACCAAGCGCATTTCCGGTTCTGGCGTACCGACTGTGGCGGTCATCTTCTCGACCTTGGCCGGCTTTGCCGGGTGCTTCGTCAACTATGTGTTCCCGGGCAAGGTGTTCGGCTTCCTGCTGTCCACTACGGGCGCCATCGCCTTGCTGGTGTACCTGGTGATTGCCGTGTCGCAGCTGCGCATGCGGGCCCGTGCCGAGCGTGAAGGGCGGCCGCTGGAGTTGAAGATGTGGCTGTTCCCGTGGCTGACCTGGCTGGTGATCGGCACCATCGTCATGGTGCTGGGCTACATGCTGTTCAGCGATGCCTACCGCTACGAGACGCTGATGACTGCCGGGGTGACTGCATTCATCCTGCTGGTATCGCTGACCCAGCGGGGCGCCAAGGTGGTTGCCCAGACGGCCTGATGATTCTGCTTTAATGGGGGCGTTGCGCGCCCCCATTCGAACAAGCACAGGAAGCGTATGAACGACCACTCACTTTCTCTACAGGCACTCGCTGCACCCGACGGCACTTGCTACGGCTGCGGTTGCTCCCACCCCAGCGGCCTGCACCTGCAAAGCCACTGGGACGCCGACGGCATCCACCTGTTGTGCCGGCACGTGCCCGACAGCACCTTCACCGGCTGGCCCGGCCTGGTTTACGGCGGCCTGCTGGCGATGCTGGTCGACTGCCACTCCAACTGGACGGCGATGGCCTACCACTACCGTAACGAAGGCCGCGAGCCGGGTAGCCTGCCGCGTATCGACTGCGTTACCGGCACGCTCAACCTGACCTACCTGAAACCCACGCCGATGGGCGTCGAGCTGTTGCTCAAGGCGCGTGTGGAAGGCGAAGTAGGGCGCAAGAGCCGGGTGATCTGCGAAGTCTGGGCCGATGATGTGCTGACCGTGACCGCCGACTCGGTGTTCGTCCGTGTCGATACCGAAAAGCTCAAGCTCAAGGCTCATGGCCAAGCCTGACTGCCCGTGCTGACAAGTGGTCGGTGATGGTCAGCGGCCGGGGATGTCTCTAGAGTGAGAGGTTCACTCCCCCAGGCAAGGTTGATCATGACCGATCTCAGTGCGTTCCCTATTACCCGCAAGTGGCCCGCCAGGCACCCCGAGCGCCTGCAGCTGTATTCACTGCCGACGCCCAATGGCGTCAAGGTGTCGATCATGCTCGAAGAGATCGGCCTGGCCTATGAGCCGCACAAGGTCAGCTTCGACAACGATGACCAGCTGAGCCCCGAATTCATCTCGCTCAGCGCCAACAACAAGATCCCCGCCATCCTCGACCCCAATGGCCCGGGCGGCCAGCCGCTGCCGCTGTTCGAGTCTGGGGCCATCCTGCAGTACCTGGCGGAGAAGAGCGGCCAGTTGCTGAGCCAGGATCCGCCCCAGCGTTACCAGACTCTGCAGTGGCTGATGTTCCAGATGGGCGGCATCGGGCCGATGTTCGGCCAGGTGGGCTTCTTCCATTTCTTTGCTGGCAAGGAATACGAGGACAAACGCCCGCGGGACCGTTATGCCAACGAGTCCAAGCGCCTGCTCGGTGTGCTGGACCGGCATCTGAAAGGCCGGGAATGGATGGTTGACGAGTACAGCATTGCCGATATCGCGATCTTCCCGTGGGTGCGTAACCTGGTGGAGCGTTACAACGCCCGAGACTTGGTCGGCTTCGATCAGTTCAAGGAAGTGCAGCGGGTGCTGGCGGCGTTTCTCGAGCGGCCGGCGGTGCAGCGTGGTCTGAAAATCCCGGCTTGAACAGTTGGCACTTATCCTGGGGGGGCGGGCGTGTCGAGGCGTCGAACCGCAGCGAAGCCGGCACCGCGGTGCATGGCACCGGCTTTGCCGGTGTTCGCGGGCATGCCCGCTCCCACAGGGATGGAGTACAGATTCAGAAAATGTGGTGCAGTAGCCAGTACAGGCTGCCGGCCAACAGCATCGCTGCCGGCAAGGTCAGCACCCAGGCCATCAGCAGGTTGATCAGCGTGCGCTTCTGAATCCCCGACCCGTTGGCCACCATGGTCCCGGCCACCCCGGAGCTCAACACGTGAGTGGTCGACACCGGCAACCCGAACATGTCCGCCGCACCAATGGTGCACATTGCCACCACCTCGGCCGACGCACCCTGGGCATAGCTGAGATGGGTCTTGCCGATCTTCTCGCCTACCGTCACCACGATGCGCCGCCAGCCGACCATGGTCCCCAGCCCCAGTGCGATGGCCACGGCCACTTTCACCCACAGCGGGATGTAGCGGGTGGCGTCGTCCAGCTGGGTCTTGAGCAGCAGCACATGGCTGCGTGTGTCGGCATCGAACACCACCAGCTGGTTCTTCTCGATCAGGCGGATGGCTTCGCTGGTCAGGTACATGTCGTTGCGCACGTTGGCCATGGCCTCGGCCGGTACGCGCTTGAGCGAGCCATAACCTTTGACCTCTTCGCCGATCATGCCGGTCAGCGCCGCCAGCGCCGGTACCAGTTGCGGGCTCGCCTTGGGTTCGGCAATGAACGTGGTCAGCACCTGGCGCGGGTCGGCCGGCGCCGCTTGCGGGTCGTTGCGCACCAGTGCCTGGCGGGTTACCTCGGCGACGGCGGAAAACTGCAGGGCCTGCTCATTGGGCATGGTCTTGTTCAGTGCGTAAGCCATCGGCAGGGTGCCGACCAGAATCAGCATGATCAGGCCCATGCCTTTCTGGCCGTCGTTGGAACCGTGGGCAAAGGACACTCCGGTGCAGGTCAGGATCAGCACGCCGCGGATCCACCACGGTGGTGGTGTCTGGCCTTCCGGCGCCTGGTACAGCGCCTTGCGCTTGACCAGCGCGCGCAGGGCCAGCAGCAACAGGGCAGCGCAGGCAAAGCCGATCAGTGGCGAGAACAGCAGGGCATAACCGACCTTGCTGGCCTGGGCCCAGTCCACGCCACTGGTACCGTCGCGTCCGTGCATCAGCGCGTTGGCCACGCCCACACCGATGATCGAACCGATCAGGGTGTGCGAGGAGGATGCCGGCAGGCCCAGCCACCAGGTGCCTAGGTTCCAGATGATCGCCGCCAGCAGCAGGGCGAAGACCATGGCGAAGCCGGCCGAGGAGCCGACCTGCAGAATCAGCTCCACCGGCAGCAGGGCGATGATGCCGAACGCTACCGCGCCGCTGGAAAGCAGCACGCCGAGGAAGTTGCACAGCCCGGACCACACCACGGCGACCGGTGCCGGCAACGAGTGGGTGTAGATCACGGTGGCCACTGCGTTGGCAGTGTCATGGAAGCCATTGACGAACTCGAAGCCCAGGGCAATCAGCAATGCCAGGCCCAGCAGCAGGAATGGCGTGACCGTGGTGATTACCGTGCCGCTGGCCGTCACATCCTGCTTCAGGCTCCAGGCGGTGTAGGCAATGCCGGCCAGCAGCAGGCCGAAGAACAACACCAGGGTGGCACGCCCCGGCTTGTGGGCAAGCTGCGGGCGGGAGTCGCGTTGGGCCAGTTGCGGCTGGCTGGCCAGTGACGGGGTTGCCATGGGGGCTCCGGTTGGCGTGGGGCGAAGGTGCCGAAGGCCTTGAGCATAGAAACAATTCGTAACCCGGCCGTGACCTCGATCAATGATTTATCTAGGCTCAAGACGGACGGTAATGGCAGGAGAAACCGATGATTCGCTGCAAGCGTGTCTACGATGCGGTTGAGCAGGACGACGGCCAGCGCGTGCTGGTCGATCGCCTGTGGCCGCGTAACAAGCGCAAGGAAGACCTGCGCGGACAGTGGTTGCGCGAAGTTGCACCCTCGGATGAATTGCGCAAGGCGTTTCACCAGGGTGAAGTGGATTTCGCCGGGTTCACCCAGCGCTACCAGCAAGAGCTGGCGGCCCACCCCGAGCACTGGTACCCGCTGTTGGACTTGGCGGGGAAGGGCACTTTGACATTGCTTTATGCGGGCAAGGACACTGAACACAACAATGCCCGGGTGCTGGCGCAATGGCTGGAGGACGAACTGGACCGGCGTGGGCCTGGCAGTTCGCCCGTGTGCTACGCCCAATGATTGATATTCGTTTTACCGGCCCTGTCGCCGGCAAACCCAAGAGTTCGATATGTGATGCCCCTGAACCTGACCCCCGCCGACGACACCCACTGCACCTTCGCACGCGACCTCACGCGCCGCGCCATGCTGCCGTACTACCGTGAATATGACCTGTTGTGGATCGAGCAAGCCTTCGACGAAGCCTGGGGCTGGCGCGAGCAGTGGCTGGTGACTGAAGGTGAAACCGTGCTCGGCTTCTGCAGCCTCAGCCAGGACCGCCAGGCGCTGTTCATCCGCGAGTTGCACCTGCTACCCGAGCACCGTGGGCGTGGTGTCGGCAGCTGGGTGCTGGAGCAGTTGGCGCTGTGGGCCCGCCAGCGGCATCTGCCGCTGCTACGGCTGATGGTGTTTCGCAGCAACCCGGCGCGTGTGCTGTACCAGCGCCATGGCTTCGTCGAAATGGGAGAGGACGAATGCTTTGTGCGCATGCAGCGTACGATCGACTAATAGCGCAATGATGGCTTGTCGCGACTGGTGAGCATGGGCATAGTGAACTCAGGCGTTTACGGCTGCCTGCAGGCGGGTAGGCCGTACATGAGTGTGAACAGGGACAAGGAGCCTCCCATGAATGGAATCGGTCCGCGGCTGCGGGAAGAGCGTGAGCGTCTGGGGATGACCCAGCGCGTGTTTGGAGATATCGGCGGGGTCGAACCCAATGCCCAGGGCAAGTACGAGAGTGGTGAACGCTCGCCGCGGGTCGATTACCTGGCGGCATTGGCGGCCAGGGGGGTGGATGCGCAATATGTGCTCAGCGGTATCCGCACCCCGCTACCGCTTGAGGGGCTTAACGCCGATGAGTCCGGTTTGCTGAGGGCTTTCCGGCAGTTGTCGTGCGACGATCAGGCGGCACTCTGGCACCTGCTGCGGCGTTTGACCAACAACGACAAATCCCGGCAGACAGTGAGGCCGCTCTCGGTTGAACGTCAGGCGTTTCTTACGGAAGGAATGCGTTAGGCCCGCCGTGAAAAATTTTGTTAAGGTGGCGGGATCCAATCGCCCTGCTGACGAGGTGTGTGCTTGATTAGGGTCTTAGTGGTCGATGATCACGATCTGGTACGAACCGGTATTACCCGCATGCTGGCCGACATCGATGGCCTGCAGGTGGTGGGTGAGGGGGATTCGGGCGAATCGGCACTCAAGCTGGCCCGTGAGCTGAAGCCGGATGTGGTGCTGATGGATGTGAAAATGCCCGGCATCGGTGGCCTGGAGGCCACCCGCAAGCTGCTGCGCAGCCACCCGGACATCAAGGTGGTTGCCGTGACCGTGTGCGAGGAAGACCCATTCCCCACGCGCCTGCTGCAAGCCGGTGCTGCTGGCTACCTGACCAAGGGCGCCGGCCTTGACGAAATGGTCCAGGCCATCCGCCTGGCCTTTGCCGGCCAGCGCTACATCAGCCCGCAGATCGCCCAGCAGCTGGCGCTGAAACCGTTCCAGCCACAGGGCTCGCCGTTCGATGCCTTGTCGGAGCGGGAAATCCAGATTGCCCTGATGATCGTCGGCTGCCAGAAAGTGCAGATCATCTCCGACAAGTTGTGCCTCTCGCCCAAGACCGTCAATACTTACCGTTATCGGATCTTTGAAAAACTCTCGGTCACCAGCGATGTCGAACTGACCTTGCTGGCCGTTCGCCACGGTATGGTCGACGCAAGCCTGTAAAACCTCATGTCCCAAGTTTTCGATGCCAGCGCATTCCTGGCGACCTGCAGTGGTCGCCCGGGCGTCTACCGGATGTTCGACGCCGAAGCCCGGCTGCTTTACGTGGGCAAGGCCAAGAACCTCAAGAAGCGCCTGGCCAGCTATTTCCGCAAGACCGGCCTGGCGCCCAAGACCGCCGCGCTGGTGGCGCGCATCGCCCAGGTCGAAACCACCATCACCGCCAACGAAACCGAGGCGCTGCTGCTGGAGCAGAACCTGATCAAGGAATGGCGGCCGCCGTACAACATCCTGCTGCGCGACGACAAATCCTACCCCTACGTGTTCCTTTCCGACGGCGAGTTCCCGCGGCTGGGTATTCACCGTGGGGCGAAGAAGGCCAAGGGCCGCTACTTTGGCCCGTACCCCAGTGCCGGGGCCATTCGCGAAAGTCTCAGCCTGCTGCAAAAGGCCTTTTCGGTGCGCCAGTGCGAAGACAGCTACTACGCCAACCGCACCCGGCCGTGCCTGCAGTATCAGATCAAGCGCTGCAAAGGGCCCTGCACGGGCCTGGTGACCGCCGAGGAATATGCCGAGGACGTGCGCCACTCGGTGATGTTCCTCGAAGGGCGTAGCCAGCAACTGGGCAACGAGCTCAATGCCGAGATGGAGAAGGCCGCCATGGCCCTCAATTTCGAGAGGGCCGCCGAGTTGCGCGACCAGATCGCTTTGCTGCGCCGGGTCCAGGACCAGCAGTACATCGAAGGCGGCAGCGGCGACGTAGATGTCATCGCCGCCTTCGTCAACCCCGGTGGCGCCTGTGTGCACCTGATCAGCGTGCGCGGCGGGCGGGTGCTGGGCAGCAAGAACTTCTTCCCCCAGGTGGGCATCGAGGAGGAGGTGGCCGAAGTGATGGCCGCGTTCCTCTCCCAGTACTACCTGGGCAATGCCGAGCGCGAACTGCCGGGCGAGCTGATCGTCAACGTGGTGCACGAAGACTTCGAAGCCATCACGGAAGCGCTGCACACGCTGCGCGGCCGCGAGCTGACCATCAGCCACCGGGTACGCGGTACCCGCGCCCGCTGGCAGCAACTGGCGGTAACCAACGCCGAGCAGGCGCTCAATGCCCGCCTGGCCAACCGCCAGCACATGGCCGCACGTTTCGAGGCCCTGGCCGAGGTGCTCAAGCTGGACGAGGTGCCGCAGCGCCTGGAGTGCTACGACATCAGCCATTCCAGCGGCGAGGCCACGGTGGCCAGCTGCGTGGTGTTCGGCCCCGAAGGCCCGCTCAAGTCTGACTACCGCCGCTTCAACATCGAAGGCGTCACCGCTGGTGACG
Source organism: Pseudomonas sp. p21 (assembly GCF_001642705.1). NCBI lineage: Bacteria > Pseudomonadati > Pseudomonadota > Gammaproteobacteria > Pseudomonadales > Pseudomonadaceae > Pseudomonas > Pseudomonas sp. p21. The sequence goes on along the minus strand of NZ_LWBV01000003.1, from coordinate 285,711 downwards.
ACTATGCCGCCATGCACCAGGCCCTGACCCGCCGTTACGGGCGCATCAAGGACGGCGAGGGCAAGTTGCCAGATGTGCTGCTGGTGGACGGCGGCAAAGGCCAGTTGAACATGGCTCGTGACGTGATGCAGGAGCTGGGCTTCAGCGACCTGACCCTGCTTGGCGTGGCCAAGGGCGTGACGCGCAAGGCCGGTTTCGAAACCCTGTACCTGAATGACGTGCACCACGAGTTCACCCTCAAGGGCGACTCACCGGCCCTGCACCTGATCCAGCAGATCCGCGACGAAGCCCACCGTTTCGCCATCACCGGCCACCGCGCCCGCCGTGGCAAGGCCCGCCGGGTGTCCAGCCTGGAGGATGTGGCCGGGGTAGGGCCCAAGCGCCGGCGCGACCTGCTGAAACATTTCGGCGGCCTGCAGGAGCTCAACCGCGCCAGTGTCGATGAAATCGCCAAAGCACCCGGCATCAGTAAAAAGCTTGCCGAGTCGATTTATGCCAGCCTGCATAGCGAGTAGAATGCGGGCTCAACTTGCGGCCAGTCGTACCGATGAATATTCCAAACCTGCTCACCGTTCTACGCGTCCTGCTCATCCCGATCTTCATCCTGCTGTTCTATGTGCCCTACCACTGGAGCTACATGGCCGCCAGCAGCGTGTTCGCCGTTGCCGCCGCCACCGACTGGCTGGACGGCTACCTGGCGCGTCGCCTGCAGCAGAGCACGCCGTTCGGTGCCTTCCTCGACCCTGTGGCTGACAAGCTGATGGTGGCGGTGGCCCTGGTGCTGCTGGTGCAGACCCACGCCAACTTCTGGCTGACCCTGCCGGCCGCGGTAATCATTGGCCGCGAGATCGTGGTGTCGGCGCTGCGCGAGTGGATGGCCGAACTGGGCGCCCGGGCGCATGTGGCGGTGTCCAACCTTGGCAAGTGGAAAACCGCGGCGCAGATGCTGGCGCTGGTGATTCTGCTGGGCAACCCGCCGGCGGTGACCTTCTGGGTAATCCTCGGTTACGCGCTGCTGCTGGTGGCGGCGGGGCTGACCCTGTGGTCGATGGTGCACTACCTGCTGGCCGCCTGGCCGCACTTGCGCGAAGGCTCGGAGCAGAAATAAAAGTTTTTTTGAATCAAGGGGTTGACGCTGTTTTAGAAATCGCTAGAATGGCACCCATCACGACGCGGGAATAGCTCAGTTGGTAGAGCACGACCTTGCCAAGGTCGGGGTCGCGAGTTCGAGTCTCGTTTCCCGCTCCAGATTAAAGATCTGCAGATTTTCTTTTTTGTCTGCAAATTGTGAAAAAAGGGTATGCGCACGCTGCGTAAAGTCTGGCAATCTGCCAGAGCCCGTCAAGAGAATGCCCCGTATCGAAAGATACGGGGCATTTTTCGTTATGGGCTGCATCCAGGGAGAGTCCCGCAGCCAGGCCACAGTCGCCCCTGAGTGGCTAAGCTTGATCTATCGCCAGAACCTTCTGCCCATAGCGTGAAAGGAGGTGTTTGATGCAACTCATCGCTCAGAAAATCGACAAGCCAGAAGCGACGAACTTCATTTTTGGCCAGACGCACTTCATCAAGTCCGTCGAGGACATCCACGAAGCGCTGGTAAATGCGGTGCCAGGTATCCAGTTTGGCCTGGCCTTCTGTGAAGCGTCCGGCGAACACCTGGTGCGCTGGTCTGGCACCGATACCGCAATGATCGAGCTTGCCCAGAAAAATGCACAAAACATTGCGGCTGGCCATAGTTTCATCATTTTTCTTGGTGATGGATTCTATCCACTGAATGTGCTGAACACCGTCAAGCTGGTTCCAGAGGTGTGCTGCATTTATTGTGCGACAGCCAATCCGGTTGAAGTGATTCTCGCCGAGACGGAGCAGGGGCGAGCAGTCCTGGGGGTGGTGGACGGGGTTCGTGCCACTGACATTGAAGATGATGAAGGCATTGTGTGGCGCAAGGGCTTGTTACGACAGATCGGCTACAAATTGTGAGTTGGCGAGCGGGTACGCGTGAGCGGTGCCTGCAGGGGTAACAGCATCAGGACGATGCTGTCGGCAGGTGTACACCGAGAGCATCGCCTTTCAGATGTTGCCCCTTTGATTGGACGTGTCGTCAAACACCAGGCCGCATCAACGGCTCAGTACCTGAACTCGACCCCCACGTACGCGCCAATCCCGTCCCCCGGCCAGAACGACGCAGTATCCTGCCCGCGCGCGTTGTACACCGGCGTCACCGCCGTCACGTACGCCTTGTTCGCCAGGTTCTTCAGGTCCAGCGACACCTTCCAGTTGCCCTTCGGCGCCTCATACCCCAGGTTCGCCCCCCAGATGGTGTACGACGGCGCATACAGGGTATTGGCATAGTCCACTGCCGTGCGCGAGGCTGACTGTACGTTGACGCCGGTGTACCAGCCGCTGTGGTCCTGGTACTGCAGTTCACCCTGGTAGATGTGCTTGGGCACGCCCGGCAACTGGTTGTCGCCGAAGGTGTCGTCATGCCGGTAGTAAAAGTCGTTGTAGGTGTACACCTGGCGCCAGCGTACCAGGTCGCCCTGAGGGTTTTCCCAAAGGCGGGTGTTGAGGCCGGCTTCGACACCCTGATGGATGGTCGGTGAGGCGTTGAAGGCGCCGGTGACCGCTGCCGACGATGACGTGGCGGGGATGATCTGCACATTCAGCAGTTCGTCGTGGATCCACGAGCGGTACAGTGCCAGGCTGCCATCGAAGATGCCGTGCGAGCCCTTGATACCGACCTCGAAGGTGTTGGCCTTCTGCTCCACCAACGGGCGGATGTAAGGCAGGGTCGGGCCGGAGCCCGAGTATTCCCAGGAAGCAGGCGGGTCGATGCTGCGGCTGAAGTTGGTGAATACCTGCAGGTTCGGGCTGAACTCGTAGCGCAGGCCGATGCGCGGGGCGACGCTCCAGTTGTCGTAGTCCACGTGCTGCGGGAAGGTGGTGGTGTTGGGGTTCACCGCGTGGTCGATGTTGATCTTGCGCCGCACGTTGATGAACGACACGCCGCTGGTGAGCCAGAGGTTGTCGACCAGGTTGAGGTCGTTGCCCAGGGCGATCACCCGGTCGAACGAGTCCTTGTAGTTGACCTGCTTGAGCGACACCTTGTCGTCGTTGGCCGAGTTCACCCCGCCACGCAGGTGCTGGGTGGAGGTGACGGCGATGTTGCTGCGGCTTTCGTGGCCGAACAGGTAGTCGACCCGGTCGTAGCCCAACAGCAGGCCGAGGTCGTGCCAGTCCCAGTAACTGGGATTGCTCGGGCTGCGCGGGCTGTTGGTATGGCGATAGTCGTGATACGACAGGCCGAAGGTCAGCCGGGCATCGTCGTCAAAGGTATAAGTGGTCTTGCTGCCCACCCAGATGCTGCCCGGGCGGCGCGCACCGGCACCGCTGCTCTCGGCGGTAGCGCTGGCGCGGCGCGGGTGGTGCAGTGCGGCGTTGAGGGTGGTGGCGCTGGGGTCGTTGTGGGTTTCATCGCGGTAGCGCAGCAGCAGGCGGGTTTCCAGCTTGGGGCTGAAGCGGTAGCCGGCATTGGCAACGATGCCCGAGCTCTTCGACAGGCTGTAGTCGCGATAACCCTCGTTGCGGTAGTTGTCGGCTTGCAGGTAGTAGTCCAGGTCGCCCTCGACCCCACCGTAGCTGATGCTCTGTTTCTGGTAGTGGTAGCTGCCGGCTTCGGCGCGCACGCGCAGGCCAGGGGCGCTGTAGCCGCTGTGGTTGACGAAGTTGACCGCGCCACCGAGGGTCAGCGCGCCATACTGGAAGGCGTTGGCGCCGCGCAGGATCTCGGTGTAGTTCACGCCGCTGGCGTTGAGGAATTCGTAGGGTGTGCCGCCAGGGCCGGTCAGCGGCAGGCCGTCGAACAGGAACTTGATGCCTTCACGGAAGTAGCCGGGCGAGGTATTGGCACCGGAGCCGCGGATCGAGATCTTCGCCGCGTCGTTGCCGCCGGTGGACTGCACGAATACGCCGGGCTGGTAGCCAAGGGTGTCCTGCAGTGTGGCAGTGCGGCCTTTGGCGACCTCTTCACTGTCGACCACGCTGGTGCCGCCGGGCACCTCGGCCAGGGCGCTGGCGGCCTGTTGCACTTCGGATTGCTTGGCGGCCTGCACGGTCACCGTGCCGAGGGTCTGGTCAGCGGCCAGTACCGTGACCGGGGCCAGCAGGGCCGTGGCCGCGGTGGCCAGGGCGGCGTGGCGGATGGCCAGGCGCAGTGGATGGGGTTGAATCGCACGCATCGTTGAATTCCTTGAAAGTCATCGTAAGTCCTCGGCGTTCTATGGGAATAGTCAGGCCTGTCGAAATGTGTAAGAGCAGTTTCTGTGCCAGCTGGCGAAAGGCCGGAAGTTTGGGGGTGGGGCCAATGTATTAGTGTGAAGTGCTGAATAAAACAGCAAATTTTGTTGCGCCCCTGTTGTTTGCGGAACAGTGCAGGTTATATCCAAATATCCGAATGCTATGGCGCAACCTGTAGGAGCGGGCGTGCCCGCGAAGCATCAAGCGCGGTGGCTGGCACCGGCTGCGCCGGTGTTCGCGGCGGTTCGACGCCTCGACACGCCCGCTGCCACAGGGTTGGATGTTGTCAGCGCAACAGGGATGAAACAGTTTGTATGGTTAATGCGTCAGGCGGTTTGAACTAACCTCAATGAATGCGCAGTGTTAGCGCTGGCACGACAACTGCAATAGCCCTTTATGTAGCCGTCTATATAAAGGGCCCGTTGTGCAGCTGAATTGCCGATTATTCAATACATGCCTGGTGGCCACTGCGCTGTTAGTTGTAGCCTGCCCACCCGCCACGTCCGCGCAGAGCCAGGCGCTGCTCAAGGGCGAAGCGCTCAGCGAAGTGAACGGCGTGATGCGCTACCCGGTCAGCGATTTCGTCGAGCAGCAGCCCGGCAAGCGTGGTGGCACCCTGCGCGTGTCGGCGGCGAGCGACGCCGGCAGCTTCGATATCCACGCGCTGTCCAATGGCAACATGCAGTGGATGGGCCGCATCCTGTTCGATTGCCTGGTGTACCAGGCCGAGGACGGCACCCTCACGCCGTGGCTGGCGAAAAGCTGGGACATCAGCGCCGACGGCCTGACCTACACCTTCCACCTGCGTGACGACGTCACGTTCAGCGATGGCGAGCACTTCAACGCCGAGGCCGTGCGGGTCAACCTCGAACACATGCGTGACCCGACGACCAAGTCGCCACTGGCCGCCGCCTATATCGCGCCGTACCTGCAGGGACGGGTGGTGGACGAATACACCTTCGAGGCGACCCTGCGTGCGCCCTATGCGCCGTTTCTGGATGTGCTGTCGCAGGCCTGGCTGGGGATGATCTCGCCGCGGCAGATCCTCGAAGCGCCGAAGACCATCGCCAGTCAGCCCATCGGCACCGGGCCTTTCGTGCTGACCGGCTGGGTGCGCGACCAGCGTGCCAGCTTTGTCCGTCGCCCGGGATACGACTGGGCGCCGCCAGCGATCAACCACCAGGGCGAGGCGTATCTGGACGGCATCGAGTTGAGCTACGTGCCTGAAGCGATGATCCGCTACACCTCGCTGGAAGCCGCCGACAACGACATGGCCCTGGACGCACCGGCGCAGAATGCCGCAGCGATCCGCGCCAACCCGCAGCTGACCCTGCGCAACCGCATTCGCAAGGGCAACCCGTCGCGCAGCATTACCTTCAATGTCGAGCGTGTGCCGTTCGATGACGTGCGGGTGCGCCAGGCCGTGGCCAAGGCCATCGACCGTGATGGCCTGGCGTGGATCTCCGGCTTCGGCGAGTACCTGGCCAAGGGGGATTTCCTGGCCGTGAATACGCCCGGCTATGACCCGGTGGCCCGCGATGCCTTGGCCTTCGACCCGGCCGAAGCCGGGCGCCTGCTCGACGCTGCCGGCTGGACCGGCCGTGACACCGAAGGCTATCGCACCCGTGGTGGCCAGCGCCTCGGGGCGACCTTGCTGACCTATGACAACCCGGCGTTCCCGGCCAATGTCTCGGTGGCAGCCCAGGCGGACCTGCGCAAGGTCGGCTTCGACCTGCGCATCGAGTTGCTGCCGCTCAGCAAGGTCATGGAGCTGCGTTACCGCGGCGACTTCGACGCCATCGGCGGCGGCTATTGGCACACCAACACGGCCGATGGCTTGTTCATCCTCTACCACAGTCAATCCATCCCCAGCGCACGAATGATCGGCCAGAACGTCGGCCACTTCCGTGACGCCACCCTCGACCGGTTGCTTGGCGATGCCCGGCGCAGCACCGACCCGACACAACGCCGCGAGCTGTATCGCCAGGCCCAGCAACGCCTGGGCGAGACCGTGCCGGCCGTGCCTTCGGTGGAAAGCCAGATGCTGCTGGCCTACCGCAACGCAATCGGCGGCGTGCTGTTCGATGGTTCGCACAATGTTCCCCTGTTCACCAGCGTATGGCTGGCAAAGGAGCAACCATGAAGCTGCTGTCGATCTTGCTGCGCCGCCTGCGTGACGGTGTGATAGTGCTCTGGGCGGCGGCCAGCCTGACTTTCCTCGGAATGCAGCACAGTGGTGGCGACACCGCCCTGGCGATCCTCGGCGGCCCGGATGCCATGCCGAGCGAAGCGCTGCTGGCCCAGGTGCGTGCCGAGTACGGCCTCGATCAACCGCTGTGGGTGCAGTACGGCCACTACCTGGCGCGCCTGGCCAAGGGCGACCTGGGCGAGTCGTACCGGTTGCGCATACCGGTCAGCCAGGCGATTGGCGAGCAGGCCGCCGCGACCCTGGCTTTGGCCAGCAGCGCGGCGGTGCTGGCAGTGCTGCTGGCGGTAGCCTCGGCGCTGCTCACCGCCAACCGTGGGCGGCGCTTGCGGGCGGTGGTGTCGGGCATCGAGCTGTTGCTGTCATCGGCGCCCAACTTCGTGATCGGCACGCTGCTGCTGTTGGCCTTTGCGTTCTACTTCCATTGGTTGCCGCCGTCCGGGTCCAGCGGTTGGCGCTCGCTGGTACTCCCGAGCCTGGCCCTGGCGCTGCCGATCGCGGCGGTGCTTGCCCAGGTGTTGCGCCAGGCGCTGGAGCAGGTGCTGGAACAACCCTTCATCACCCAGGCCCGTGCCCGTGGCATGGGCGATATCGCTGTGCGTCTGCGCCATGCCCTGCGTCATGCCCTGGTGCCGCTGGTGACCCTGGCCGGCTACGTGTTCGCCAGCCTGCTCGGCGGTGCCGTGGTGCTGGAACTGCTGTTCGGCCGCCAAGGCATTGGCCGTTTGATGCTCGACGCTACCGCCACCAAGGACGTGCCACTGGTGCTCGGCGTCACCCTGCTGGCGGCAGCGATCTACGTGCTGGTCAACCTGCTGGTGGACCTGGCGACCCAGGCCATCGACCCGCGCACCGCACGCTCCTGAATTCACCTGAAAGGAACCATCATGAGTCAAACCACGATTACCGATGCCGAGCTGGACGCGCGTTTTGCGCCGATCTACGCGCGTATCGCCGAAGGCGCGGTGGCCCGCGAGCAGCAGCGCACCCTGGCCCATGAGCCGGTGGCCTGGCTACGCGAAGCCCGTTTCGGTGCCCTGCGCGTGCCGCGCAGCCACGGTGGCTCAGGCGCAACCTTGCCGCAGTTGCTGCGCCAACTGGTGCGTCTGGGGCAGGCCGACTCCAACCTGCCGCAGATTTTCCGCGCCCACTTCGGCTTCGTCGAAGGGCGGCTGTCGTCCGGCGACGCCGCCTCCCAGGACTACTGGTTCGCCCGCGTGGTCGCCGGTGAACTGTGGGGCGCGGCCATGGCCGAACGCACCGACAGTACCGGCAATTCCGTGCAGTTGAGCGAAGACGAGGGCGGTTACCGCCTGGACGGCGAAAAGTACTACTGCACGGGCACGTTGTACGCCGATTGGGTGGCGGCAGTGGCCAACCATGGCGACGACTTTGTCAGCCTCGTGGTGCCGACCGGTGCGCCGGGCGTGGAGCGGGTCGATGACTGGGACGGCTTCGGCCAGCGCCTGACCGGCAGTGGCACCACCCGTTTCACCCGGGTCAGCGTGCAGCCGCAGCACCTGCTGCGCCGTTTTGCCAAGGGCGAGTTGCGCGCCGAATCCTACCTCACCGCGTTCTACCAGGCGGTGCACCTGGCCACCCTGGCGGGCATCGGCCGTGCAGTGCTGGCCGATGCCGTAGCGTTCGTCCAGGGCCGCACCCGTGCCTTTGGTGTGCCGGGGCAGTCGCAGCCGGCCGCAGACCCGCGGGTGCAAGCGGTGATCGGCCGGCTGTCGAGCCTGGCCTTCGCCGCTGATGCGCAAGTCACCGCCGTGGGCCAGAGCCTGCAGGCGGTGTACGAAGCCGGGCAGCAGGGTGAGGTGGCCGAGCAGCTTTACACCGACGCCGAGATCCACGCCTTTCAGGCGCAGCAGATCGTCCTGCCGCAAGTGCTGGAAGCGAGCACCTTGCTGTTCGAAGTCGGCGGCGCATCGGCCACCAGCAATGCCCGGCGCCTCGACCGCCATTGGCGCAATGCCCGGACCCTGGCTTCGCACAACCCGGCGATCTACCGCGAGCAGGCGTTGGGCAACTACTACCTCAATGGCATCAGCCCGGCTCAGGCCTGGCGCGCCCTTCACGCTACCGCCAGCGAAGGGCAGGGCAGCGGCGACGAAGCCAGCGCAGTCTGATCAGGAGAACCGGCATGACCACGAAACAGATGAGCCTGGGCATGAACATCCTCGGCTTCGGTTCGCATTCCGGCGCCTGGCGCCAGGGTGAGGCGGCAATCGACGCCTATATCGACGTCAACTATTACCGCGATATCGCGCGTATTTCCGAGCGCGGCTGCCTGGATGCGATCTTCCTAGCCGATGGCCCGGCGTTGCCGCCGGATGTGTCCGCCCAGCCGGGCGGGCGCCTGGAGCCGACCGTGCTGCTCACCGCAGTGGCGGCCGCCACCGAGCGCATCGGCGTGATCGCGACCTGCTCCAGCACCTACAACGAACCCTTCAACCTGGCCCGGCGAATCGCCTCGCTGGACCATATCAGCGGCGGCCGTGCGGCCTGGAATGTGGTGACCAATGCCGGTGATGCGGCAGCACAGAACTTCGGCCTGGCGGGTGCGCCGCTGCATGTGGACCGTTACGGGCGGGCCGAGGAATTCGTCGACGTGACCCTGAAACTTTGGGACAGCTGGGAGGAGGACGCGATCATCGGTGACCGCAGCACCGGCCGTTTTGCCGACCCGGCCAAGGTCCACACCCTGGATTTCAAGGGCAAGCACTTTCAGGTCAAGGGGCCGCTGAACCTGCCGCGTTCGCCGCAGGGCAGGCCGGTACTGGTGCAGGCCGGCTCTTCCGAAGGTGGCAAGGCGCTCGGTTCACGCTATGCCGATGCGATCTTCACCACTCAGACCACCCTGGCTGACGGGCAGGCGTTCTATCGGGAAATGAAGGCGCGGACCAAAGCCTGGGGCCGTGACCCGCAGCACCTGAAGATCATGCCCGGCCTGTCGACCGTGATCGGCAGCACCGAGGCCGAGGCCCATGCACGCTTCGACGAACTCAATGCCTGGCATGGCGAGCACGGCCTGTTGCAGCAGGTGGCGGGGCGTATCGGCATCGATGTCAGCGAGCTGGACCCGGATGCGCCATTGCCATGGGAACGGATTGGCGCGGTGGCGGATTTCGAGCGCGGGTCGCATGGTTTTCTGGAGGCTCAGTTGAACCTGGCGCGCAGTGAGAACCTGACCATTCGCCAGCTGTCGCGGCGGATTCTGGTCGGGCACCGGTTGGCCGTCGGTACCCCGGAACAGGTTGCCGATACCTTGGCCGAGTGGTTTCTGGCAGGGGCGGGGGATGGTTTCAACATCATGCCCGACATGTTCCCGTCAGGTGCTCGGGTGTTCGTCGAAGAGGTGGTACCGCTGCTGCAGAAACGCGGTTTGTTCCGCACCGAATACACCGGCACCACCCTGCGCGATCACCTGGGATTGCCGAAAGCAGCGAACCAGTTTGCACAAGCCCGGCGCGAGACCGCACGGGCTGTCTGAGGGCTGCCGCCCAGATATCAACGCATCATCCAAGGACTCGATACCATGCGCTACCGCCCACTCGGCCACACCAACCTGCAAGTCAGCCTGCTCAGCCTCGGCACCATGACCTGGGGGCACCAGAACAGCGAACAGGATGCTCACCAGCAACTGGACGCTGCCCTTGCTGCAGGCATCAACTTCATCGACACCGCCGAGATGTACCCCACGCCCACCCGTGCTGAAACCTGGACCACTACCGAGCGCTACATCGGCACCTGGCTCGCTGCCCGCGGCAACCGCGACAAAGTCCTGCTGGCCAGCAAGATCGCCGGCCCGGCCCGCGATCCCGGTGGCCAGGCGCACATCCGCGATGGCTTGTCGCATCACGACCGCAAGACCATCGTCGCGGCCCTGGAGGGCAGCCTGCGCCGCCTGCGGACCGACTACCTGGACCTCTACCAACTGCACTGGCCCGACCGCACCAGCAACTTCTTCGGTATCCGTGAATACCCCTACGTCGACGACCATCCGCAAACGGCAGCCATCGAAGAAACCCTTGCCGTGCTGGACGAGCAGGTCAAGGCCGGCAAGGTGCGCCATATCGGTGTCTCCAACGAAACACCGTGGGGTGTGGCGCAGTTTCTGCGGCACAGCGAGGACAAGGGCCTGGCGCGGATCGCCAGCATCCAGAACCCGTACAGCCTGCTCAATCGCTTGTACGAGAACGGCCTGTCGGAGTTCAGCCATCGCGAAGGGGTCAGCCTGCTGGCCTATTCGCCGCTGGCGTTCGGGGCGTTGACCGGCAAGTACCTGAACGGGGCAAGGCCGGAGGGTTCGCGATTGTCGTCGGTGTATCGCACGTTCAATCGCTATGGCAGCGAGGAGGCCAACAGCGCGATTGCCAGTTATGTGCTGATTGCACGGGAGCATGGGCTGACACCGGCGCAACTGGCCCTGGCGTTCGTCATACGCCAGCCGTTCGTGGCCAGTGCGATCACCGGGCAGACCACCTTGTTGCAGTTGCAGGAGAACCTGAGCGCACTGGATGTGCAATTGAGCGATGAAGTGCTGGCCGAGATCCAGGCCGTGCACCGCCGTATTCCCAACCCGGCCCCGTAGCCCACATGGCAAGGGCTTCGCCCTTGTTCGCGGCTGAAGCCGCTCCCACAGGGACCGCACGGATTCAGCCTTTGCGGTGATCCTGTGGGAGCGGCTTCAGCCGCGAATGGGCCGGTACAGGCGACACAAGAAGGACAGACATGAACGCAATCGTATCCATACCAGACACAGTGACCAGCAGGTGGCAGATTCGCCCAGGCCTGACGCTGGCCTGGATCATATTGGGCCTGATACTGCTGGCAGTAACCTTCCCCGACTGGCTCTCGCCAACCGACCCGTTGGCCGCCGACGCCCTCCTGGCTTACCACCCGCCAGGCCCCGCCTTCTGGCTGGGCAGCGACGAGAACGGCCGCGACGTCCTCAGCCGCCTTATCCATGGCGCCCGCCCATCGCTCTACATCGGCCTGGCCGCCACCCTGGTCGGGCTCGGCCTGGGCACGCTGCTCGGCTTGCTCGCCGGCCTCGCTCCAGCCTGGCTGGACAACCTGCTGATGCGCGCCGTCGATGTGCTGCTGGCCTTCCCGGACCTGTTACTGGCGCTGGTCATCATCACCCTGTTCGGCCAAGGCACCAGCAACCTGATCCTCGCCGTCGGCATCGCCTCGGTGCCGCGCTATGCCCGCCTGGTGCGTGCCCAGGCCCTGACCATCCGGCGTGCCAGCTTCGTCGAGGCAGCGGTCACGCTGGGCCGCAGGCCTTTGGCAGTGGTGTTCTGGCATGTGCTGCCCAACGCCGTGCAACCCGTGCTGATCCTGGCCTGCATCGGCCTGGGTAGCGCCATCACCGCCGCCGCCGCACTGAGCTTCCTCGGCTTCGGCGCACCACCTCCCGCGCCGGAGTGGGGCGCGATGATGGCAGTGGCGCGCAACTTCATGGCCAACGCGCCCTGGCTGATGGCCTGGCCTGCGCTGGCGATCACCCTGACTGTCATTTCCATCACCGTCATCGGCCGCGACTGGCTGCGCCGTAGCGAGGGCAGAAACCCATGAGCATCTTCGAAAAGCACCCGGCACCCTTGGTGGATATCCGCGACTTGCGCGTGAGCTTCAACGGTGTGCCGGTGGTGCACGGCGTCGACTTGCAACTGCACGCCGGACAGTGCCTGGCGCTGGTAGGCGAGTCGGGCTCGGGCAAGAGCGTGACGGCGCGTACCCTGGTTGGCCTCACCGGGGTGGGTGCCCACGTGCAGGCCCAGCGCCTGGCCTTTGCCGGGCAGGACTTGCGCCAGGTCGACGAAGCGGGTTGGCAGCGCTTGCGCGGTGGGCGTATCGGCTTTGTCATGCAGGATGCACTGGGTTCGCTCGATCCGCTGCGGCGCGTCGGCGCCGAGATCGAAGAGCCGCTGCTGTTGCACACTGACCTGTCTGCTGAACAGCGACGCTTGCGGGTGCTCGAACTGCTGCGCCAAGTCGGCGTACCTGAACCCGAAGTCCGCGCCCGACAATACCCGTGGCAACTGTCCGGCGGCCTGCGGCAGCGCGCCCTGATCGCCTCGGCTATCGCCTGTCAGCCGCGCCTGTTGATCGCTGACGAGCCCACCACGGCGCTGGATGCCACGGTGCAGGCGCAGATTCTCGACCTGCTGGAGCAACTGCGCGAGCGCGACAACAGCCTGTTGATGGTCAGCCATGACCTGGCCGTGGTCGCGCGCCTGGCCGACTGGGTGGCGGTGATGCGTCATGGGCTGGTGGTGGAGCAGGGCAGTGTCGAACAGATCCTGCAGGACCCGCAGGACCCCTATACCCAACGCCTGCTGAGCGCGGCTCGGGCGGTGCATTTCAAACGTCCGGCGGCGCCGGGCCTGGCGCTGGTGGAGGATGCCGTGGACAAGCAACCCGTGGTGCTGGAGGCACGCGGCCTGAGCAAGGCCTTTGTCGGGCCGGACGGGCGGGGGCGCCAGGTGCTGAGCGATGTGTCCCTGCAGTTGCGTGCCGGGCAAACCCTTGGCGTGGTGGGCGAGTCCGGCTCCGGCAAGAGCACGCTGGGGCGCATCCTGCTGGGGCTGGAGCGGCCGGAGCAAGGCAGCCTGCAACTGGCCGGGCAGGACTGGCTTGCGTTGTCTGCCGCGCAGCGGCGCCAGGCACGGCAGGGGATCCAGATGGTGTTTCAGGACCCGCTGGCTTCGTTCGACCCACGCTACACCGTGTTGCGGGTATTGGCCGAGGCGCTGGCGCATGCAGGTGTACCGCGTGCGCTGCAGCGCACCGAGGCGGCGGGGTTGCTGGAGCGGGTGCAGTTGCCGGTGGGGTTGCTCGATCGTCGCCCGCTGGAGTTGTCGGGCGGGCAGCGGCAGCGCATCGCGATTGCCCGGGCGCTGGCCATGATGCCCAGGGTGCTGGTGCTGGATGAACCGGTATCGGCACTGGATGTGTCGGTGCAGGCGCGCATCCTCGCATTGCTGGCCGAGCTCAAGGCGGAGTTGAACCTGGCTTGCCTGTTCATCTCCCACGACCTTGGGGTGGTGGAGCAGGTCAGTGACCAGGTGTTGGTGATGCAAGGGGGAAGGGTGGTGGAACAAGGGGCGGCAGCCCGGGTGCTTGGCCAGCCGCGTCATGCCTATACCCGTGCCTTGCTCGATGCCGTGCCTCATCTTCCGGCGGCGCGGCCAAGCTGGTTTACGCGGATTGCGGTGTAAACCCGTGCCAGCCCTGACGCGGGCAAGGCCGCTCTTGTAGAACTGCACATGACTCATTAAATGTGCAGGGACACTGTGGGAGCGGCTTTAGCCGCGAACACCGGCGCAGCCGGTGCCATGCACCGTGTTGGATTCTTCGCGGCTAAAGCCGCTCCCACAGGATCACTACAGGCTTCAAGGCTGTGGGAGCGGGCTTGCCCGCGAAGTGGCAGGAACAGCCAATCGGGAAATCTCAGGAGAGGCATCGACGATCACAAACAAAACACAGTTCACTGTCGCCCCACCAACACCCCCCGGACACTTTGCCCCCGCAACAGCACCTCACCCTCGGCAAACCCCAGCAAAATCAATCCCTTGAACCCGGCACAACTCCTGCAACAGGCCTATCGAAGCCCAGTCCCCGCAGGAGCGCCCTTGAACACACCCATCCTCCCCCTGATCCCGCTCTGCACCGCACTGGCCTTGCTCGGCTGCGAAAAAACCGAACAGCACGCCGCCGCGCAAAGCACCACGCCACAGCAGGGCGGCACCCTGGTCTACGCCACCGACCGCGAGCCCACCTGCCTCGACCCGCATGTGGCTGGCGACATGCCGCAGGTGTTCGTTGCCCAGCAGTACCTCGATTCGCTGGTGTCGATGGACAGCAACGGCCAGATCGGTCCCTGGCTGGCGACAAGCTGGCAGGTCTCGCCAGATGGCCTGCGCTACACCTTCCACCTGCGCCGCGACGTGCAATTCACCGACGGCACACCGTTCAATGCCGAAGCGGTCAAGGCCAACCTCGACCACATGGCCAACCCCAAGACCCAGTCCAGTACCGCTGGTGGCTATATCCGCCAATACCGCGGCACCAAGGTGCTCGACACCTACACTGCCGAAGTCACCCTGGCGACGCCCTATGCGGCCTTCCTCGAAGTGTTGGCCCAGGGCTTTCTCGGCATCCAGTCGCCCACCGCACTGCAACGCAGCCGTGACCAGAACTGCGAAAGCCCGGTCGGCAGCGGGCCGTTCAAGGTGGTGCGCTGGGACCGGCAGAACCAGGTGGAACTGGTGCGCAACCCGGCCTACAACTGGGCGCCACCGACCGCTCGGCACCAGGGCCCTGCGTACCTTGATCGCATCGTCTGGAAGTTCATCCAGGAGCCGTCGGTGCGCTTCGCCTCGCTGCAGGCCGGTGAGGTCGATGTGATCGAAGCGTTGCCACCAGAATCGCACGAAGCTGCACGGCGCAACCCGGACGTGGAACTGATCATTGCCCAGCGCCCGGGGAACCCCACCAACGGCACCTTCAACCTGCGCCGCGCACCGTTCGACGACATCCGTGTGCGCGAGGCCTTCGTTCGCAGCGCCGATGTCGAGGGTGCGCTGAAGAGTGTGTACTTCGGCGAGTTCCCCCGCGCCGGTGGCCCGTTGAGCTTGGCCACGCCGTTCTACAGCGGTGACTTCGAGCGCGGCCAGGACTATGACCCGGCCCGCGCTGCCAGGCTGCTCGACGAGGCTGGCTGGACCGGCCGCGACAGCGAAGGCTACCGCACCAGGAACGGCCAGCGGCTGCGCGCCGTCGTGCTGATCGGTGCGCGCACACCGCCGTCGGAGCTGACCCTGTGGGAACAGGTGCAGGCAACTACCCGCCAGGCAGGCCTTGAGCTGGTGCTGGACCAGATGAGCGATGCCCAGGTCACCGCGCGCCAGGCCGCCTGGGACTATGACATCCGCATCGGCTACTGGAACACCAACACCCCCGATGTGCTACGCATCATCTTCACCACCGCCTTCGTGCAGCCGGCCGGGGTTGGCGGTTACCACCAGAACTCCTCCGGCTATGCCGACCCCGGTTTTGACGCGCTGCTCG
The DNA here is from genome assembly GCF_001642705.1 of Pseudomonas sp. p21. NCBI lineage: Bacteria > Pseudomonadati > Pseudomonadota > Gammaproteobacteria > Pseudomonadales > Pseudomonadaceae > Pseudomonas > Pseudomonas sp. p21. Next base: position 270,125 of record NZ_LWBV01000003.1, on the reverse strand, counting down.
ACAGTGCGCTGGCCACCCAGGACGCGGACCTGCGCCGCCAGCGCTACTTCCAGGCGCAGCAACAGGCTGCCGCGCAGTACCTGCAACTCACCACGTACCCGCAAAGCACGCGGCTGGGTATCTACAAGACCGCCCATGGCGTGCGACTGGAGCCTTCGCTGGCGGTGACCTACCTCTATGACGCATGGGTGAACAAATGACTACGACGACACTCGCAGTGACCGACCCGCGCCGCGAACGCCTGGCCGCCCTGGGCCGGCGCGCCGCCATCCGCCTGGCCGGCGGCGTGCTGGTGCTGTGGGCGGTGGCGACCCTGACCTTCTTCGCACTACGGCTGATGCCGGGTGACCCGGTGCTGGCGATTCTCGGCGGCCCCAGCGGCAACCCGACGCCCGAAGCGATTGAAGCCGCACGGGTGGAGTACGGCCTCGACAAGCCGTTGGCCGTGCAGTACGTGTTTTACCTCGGGCGCCTGCTGCAAGGTGACCTGGGGGTGTCCTACTCGCAGCACCTGCCGGTGACCCGGGTGCTGGCCGAGCAGGGCGGGGCGACCTTGGAACTGACCATCGCCGCCCTGCTGCTGGCCTGGGTGCTGGTGCTGCTGCTGACAGTGGTCACCGCCGGGCGCGGCAGGCTGGTCGGCGGCATCGCCTCGCTGGCAGAAACCCTCAGCGCGGCACTGCCGCACTTCTGGCTCGGCGTGGTGCTGCTGGCGGTATTCGCCTTCGGCCTGCGCTGGTTCCCGCCGGCCGGTAGTGACAGTTTCGCCAGCCTGATACTCCCGGCGTTATCCCTGGCGATTCCGCTGGCCGGCTTCATCGCCCAGGTTACCCGCGAGTCGCTGGAACTCACCCTCGATCAACCCTTCATCCTGACCGCCCGTACACGCGGCCTCAGTGACCTGGCCGTGCGCTTTCGGCACGCCTTGCGCCATGCCTTGCTGCCAGGTGTGTCGCTGTCGGGCTGGGCCATCGGCGCACTGATCAGTGGTGCGGTGGTGTGCGAGGTGATCTTTTCCCGCAAGGGGGTGGGCCGCCAGCTGTACCAGGCAGTGCAGGCCCAGGACCTGCCCTTGGTGATCGGTATAAGCCTGGTTGTTGCGGCTGGCTATGTGCTGGCGAACATTCTGGTCGACCTGCTGTACCAGTGGATCGACCCTCGGCAGCAGGAGGCTGCAGCATGACAGACCTGACCCATGATCAAGCCCTCGCGCCGTTGCGCCGGCAGCGTCATCTGAAACTGCCGCCGCTGGGCGCAAGCCTGGCGATCCTGTTCCTGTTCGCATTGCTTCTGGCTGCGTTGGCGCCGGGCCTGTTCACCCGCATCGACCCGTTGGCCATTGTGCCGCGCGAGGCTTTCCAGCCGCCCAGCTGGGCGCACTGGCTGGGCACTGACCAGTCAGGCCGCGACATCTTTGCGCGGATCATCCACGGCGCCCGGCAGAGCCTGCTGATCGGCCTGGCGGCTACGGCCATTTCCATGGTCATCGCCATCGCCCTCGGCTTGCTCGGTGGCCTTGGCGGCGCACGCTTGGACCGAGCGGTGGGCTGGTTGCTGGAAGTGCTGTTCGCCTTCCCCAGCCTGGTGCTGGCGTTGCTGTTCGTGGCGGTGTTCGGCAGCGGCGTCGGCCCGTTGATCGTCGCCACCGGGCTGGGCGGTGCGCCGGGGTACGCGCGCATGGTCCGTGGCCAGGTGCTGGCGGTACGCAACGCCGGCTACATCGAAGCGGCGCGGGCGCTGGGCCACCCAACTTCGCGCATCGTGCTGCGCCAATTGTTGCCCAATGCCATGCGGCCATTGGTGGTGACGCTGACCATGGGCGTTGGCCAGGCCATCGTCTGGGCCTCGGCGCTGAGCTTCCTCGGCCTGGGCGCGCGGCCACCGGCGCCGGAGTGGGGGACCATGTTGTCCATGGGGCGTGACTTCATCGCCAATGCCTGGTGGCTCACCTTCTTCCCTGGCCTGTTCATCGTCCTCACAACCCTGGCGACCACCGTGACCGGCCGCTACATCCAACAACGTCTGGAGGGGCGCCTGCCATGAGCGACAAGACCTTGACCGTCGAAGGACTGAACGTGGCCTTTGATGACGGCAGCGTGGTCCGTGATTTGTCTTTCACCTTGCCGCCGGGCCGATGCGTGGCCTTGGTTGGTGAGTCCGGCTCGGGCAAGAGCGTCAGTGCCCGCTGCCTGGTCGGCCTGGCCGGCGCGCGAGCGAAAGTGAGCGCCCGTCGCCTGAGTTTCGCCGGCCATGACCTGCTCGACCTCAGCGAGCGGCAGTGGCGGGCGGTGCGTGGCAAGGACATCGGCTTCGTGCTGCAGGATGCGCTGGTGTCGCTGGACCCGTTGCGACCTGTGGGCAAGGAAATTCTCGAAGTGCTGCAGACCCACGGATACGGTGACCGCCACACCCGTACTGCACGTGTGCATGAGTTGCTCGAGCGAGTAGGCGTGCCGGATGTCGAGCTGCGTGCTCGCCAGCGTCCGGGGCAGTTGTCTGGCGGCCTGCGCCAGCGTGCACTGATCGCCAGTGCCCTGGCCCTGGACCCTGCGCTGGTGATCGCCGACGAGCCGACCACGGCACTGGACGCCACCGTGCAGGCGCAGATTCTCGAGGTGTTCCAGCAGATCAAGGCCCGTGGCGCCTCGCTGCTGATCATCAGCCACGACCTGGCAGTGGTCGCACAATTGGCCGATGAGGTGGTGGTGCTGCGCCATGGCGAAGTGGTGGAGCAGGGGCCGATGCAGCAGGTGCTGAGCCAGCCGCGTCACCCCTACACCCGGGCCTTGCTGGCGGCAGTACCGGCCGAGCACCCGCGCGGTAGCCGGCTGTCACCCGAGCGGGTTGGCGTGCGCAGCCAACCGTGGGCACGTTCGCACAGCGACGTGCTGCTCGAAGGCCGTGGCCTGGGCAAGCGCTACCTCGGCCCGGACGGGCTGGTGCGGCAGGTGGTGCAGGGTGTCGATTTCACCCTGCGTGCCGGACGCACCCTGGGCATTGTCGGTGAGTCCGGCTCGGGCAAGACCACCGTGGCACGCATCGCCCTCGGCCTGCTGCAGCCCGACGAGGGTGAGGTGCTTTATCGCGGGCAACCCTGGAACCGCCCGGCCAACGCTGTGAGCGAGGCCGTGCGCAGGCCGTTGCGTGGCGAGATCAGCGTGATCTATCAGGACCCGCTGGGCTCGTTCGACCCGCGTTGGAGCGTGGCGCAGATTCTTGATGACGCCTTGCAGGTAGCCGGCATCGAGGCACCCGCCAGGCCCGCACGCATCGCGGTGCTGCTCAACCAGGTGCGCCTGCCGGCAGCGCTCGCCCAGCGCCGACCGTTGCAACTGTCGGGTGGCCAGCGCCAGCGGGTGGCAATCGCCCGGGCGATTGCCAGCGACCCCAAGGTGATCATCTGCGACGAGCCGGTCTCGGCCCTGGACGTGTCGGTGCAAGCCCAGGTGCTCGACCTGCTGGCCGACCTGCAGGACGAACTGGGCCTGGCCTACCTGTTCATCTCCCATGATCTGGGGGTGATCCGCCATGTCAGCGACGACGTGCTGGTGATGCGCCACGGTCAGGTGGTTGAGCAGGCACCGGTCGAGCAGTTGTTCGATAACCCGGCCCACGCATACACCCGGCGATTGCTCGGCGCGGTGCCGCGCCTGCCCTGCAGCGGCGCCGAACTGGTGGTGCCGCCGCTGGACCTGGTGCACGAGGCCTTCGACCTGTTCGACGAAACCCGCCTGTGGAAGATCGCGATTTGAAGGTGAACTGAGACGTCAAGCCCTGCGCGGCTCCCACAGGGATCGCGCGAGCCTCAAGACATTGGCAAGACAGCTGCTCCCACAAGGCTCGGGTCGCTTAAACGAAAGATGCACTTAAAGGACTGAACCATGACCACATTTCAACGTTTCCCAACCCTGGCTCCGGCCACCAGCGTCGCGGAGCTGAAGGCCCGCATCGTGGCCTTGTTGCCCGCAATCGGCGAAGGTGCCGCGCAGCGCGAGCGCGAACGCCAGCTGCCCCATGCGGCCATTGCCCAGCTTGCGGCAGCCGGGCTTTACACCGTGCGTATCCCTGAGCAGTACGGCGGCCCCGGCGGCACTGTCAGCGATGTGATCGAACTGCTGCTGCAAGTCGCCTCGGTCGATTCCAACGTGGCCCAGGCCCTGCGCCCAGGTTTTGCCTTCGTCGAAGGCCTGCTGGCCGCTCAGGCCGACGGCGCCGAGCAGGAGCGCGAGCGCTGGTTCGCACGCTATCTCCAGGGTGCGGTGATTGGCAATGCCGGCTGGGAACTGGGCGGTGCCAACGGCGCCATCGCCGCACGCCTGGTGCGCGAGGGCAAGCACTTTCGCGCCAATGGCAGCAAGTTCTACAGCACGGGGGCGCTGTTCGCCGATTACGTCAGCGCCGTTGCCCTGGACGAGGACGAGCAGCCGGTGTCGTTCATCCTGCCGCGCGACCGCGAGGGCCTGGAGCTGGTCGACGACTTTGATGCCATGGGCCAGCGCCTGACCGCCAGCGGCACCACCCACTTGCGCAATGTGCGCGTCGAGGCCAGCGATATCCGCACGCGCACCGTGGAGGAGGGCAAGCGCACCATCGTCACGCCGTTCCTGCAGCTGTTCCTTGCCACCGTGCTGGCCGGTATCGCCCGCAATGCGCTGGACGATGCCACCCGCTTCACCCGCGAGCATGCCCGCCCGATCAAGCACAGCACGGCCAACCGCTCGGTGGATGACCCCTATGTAGAGCTGTCGGTAGGCGATATCGCTGCCCGTGCCTATGGCGCCGAGGCCATGGTCCTGAAGGCCGCTGCAACCATCGACAAGGCCTGGGCCGCGCAACTGGATGAGGCCGCCGTGGAGCAGGCCGCGATCGAGGTGGCGCAAACCCAGTACCTGGTCGCCGAGCTGGCGCTCAAGGCTGCGCAAACGCTGTTCGACGTTGGTGGTGCCTCCACCACCGGCCGCCAGCACAACCTCGACCGCCACTGGCGCAACGCCCGCACCGTAGCCAATCATAACCCTCGCCAGTGGAAGGCGGCGGTGGTCGGTGCCTGGCAGCTCAAGGGCACTCGCCCACCTGTCTCGGGGCTGTTTTGACTGCCCAGCCGGCCTTGCTGGCCGGCCATGTGCAAAGCCCCAAGGTGCCGGTGATCATCGGTGCCGCATTGTTCATGGAACTGCTCGACAGCACTGCGGTGATGACCGCCCTGCCGCGGATGGCCGCCGATTTCGGCGAGCCAGGGCTGCGCATGAATCTGGTGGTGTCGTTATACATGCTTGCCCTGGCCCTGTGCGTGCCGGTCAGCGGTTGGGCCGCCGAGCGCTTTCGCCCGCGCCAGGTCATGTTGTCGGCGATGGGCTTGTTCACCTGCGCCTCGCTGGCCTGCGCCCTGGCCGATACGCTCTGGCAGCTGTGCCTGGGGCGCATGCTGCAGGGGGCAGCCGGGGCACTGATGACACCGGTGGGGCAGGTGATCATCCTGCGCTGGTCGAGCCGTGAGCAGCTGCTGCAGGCCATGTCGTGGTTGGCCCTGCCGGCACTGGTGGGGCCGCTGGTCGGTCCGTTGCTCGGCGGTTTGCTGGTGACGGTGCTGTCCTGGCACTGGATCTTCCTGATCAACCTGCCTATCTGCATGCTCGGTTGCTGGCTGATCCTGCGTCATGTACCGGACTATCCGGCACGGCCGGTGCCACCGTTGGACGTGCGTGGCTTGCTGCTCAGCGGCGGGACCCTGGCCATGTTGGTGTTCGGCCTGGAATCGCTGGGGCTGGGGCAGTTGCCGCAGGCCTGGGCGATGGTGCTGGTGGCCGGTGGGGTAGCCTGTGCGTTGGGCTATCTGCTGCACGCGCGGCGACATCCCAATCCATTGGTGGACCTGTCGCTGTTGCGCCTGCGCAGCTTTGGCGTGGCCCAGGCGGGTGGCGGGCTGTTCCGCCTGGGGTCGGCAGCCCAGCCGTTCCTGATCGTGCTACTGCTGCAGAACTGCCTGGGCTTGAGCCCGTTGGCGGCGGGATGGCTGGTGGTCAGCGGCGGCGTCGGCGCGCTGCTGATGAAGGTACTGGCAGTGCCATTGGTGCGGCGCTACGGCTATCGACGGGTGCTCAGTTGCAATGCCGTGCTCAGTGGTGTGGGGATTGCCCTGTGCGCCAGTTTCGATGGTGATACTGCTGTGTGGCTGATGGCTACGGTGCTGTTCGCCGCAGGCCTGGTGCGTTCACTGCAGTTCTCGACGTTGGGGGCTGCCAGCTATCAGGACGTGCCCGGTGAGCGTTCGGCGGCGGCCAGTTCGTTGTCGGCGATGTCCGTGCAGCTGACCATGGCCATGTCGGTGAGCCTGGCAGGGGGGCTGTTAGGGATGCTGGCCGGGTTGGGCGGGCGTAGCGAAACTTCGGTGGCAGATATCGCCACGGTGATGTTGCTGTGCGCTGTCATGTGCGGGGGCGCTGGCCTGGTGTTCCGGCGTTTGGCGGACTAGTCAGCACGCGAACACCACGTTCGTGCGCGATGCCGCGTTGCGGATATGCTCTTGCATCGCACGCTGCGCCCCGGCCTGGTTGCCACGGGCAAGCTGGCGCAGGATCTTGCGGTGTTCCTGCCAAGTCTCCATGGCGCGTTCCGGACGAATGAACGGCAGCTTCTGGCTCTCCAGGAAAATGTCCTGGTTGGTGGTGATCACCTGCAGCATGGCGTGGTTGCCGCTGGCTTCCAGCAGGCGACGGTGAAAGGCGAAGTCCAGGCGCGCGGCGGCCTCGAAATGGCCAGCACGCAGCTCCTGGCGCATCGACTCGACATTGGCTTCGAGCGCATCGATGTCCGCTGCCGTCAGGTACAGCGCCGCCAAGCCGGCGGCAAACCCTTCGAGTGCATAGCGCAGTTGGAAGGTATCGACGGCGGATACCTGTTCGGCATAGGGCCAGGAGAAACCGGTAGCGGGTGGCGGCGCCTGGACGAATACCCCCTTGCCCGGCTGTACGCTCACCAGCCCCAAGGCGCTCAAGGAGGACAGCGCTTCGCGCAGGGAGGCGCGGCTTACACCCAACTGCTCTGCCAGGTCACGTTGGGAGGGCAGGGCATCACCAGGCTGGTAGTCGCCGTCCTGGATCAGCCTGCGGATAGCCTGCAAAGCGATTTCCGGAACTGCACGGGGGAGTGTGTCGAGCATCTGTTCAGACCAGCTGGCAAGGGGTCTGCGCTTTTTAAAGGCTTTAGCGGTTGCCTGGCAAGTCTCGCCCCACGCTGACGCAATCGGGCAGGTGGCTGCACGAAAGGGGGGCGAAGGCAGCGGCCAGGCGCTAACTGTTCAGACCAGTAAGACCGCGTGCTGCCGAGGGGCGAAAGGCTATTGCGGGGCTGCCGGGCAACACTGGCACGGCCTGTGCTTTTCGGGCTAGGCAACTTCTTCGCATGCACCCGAGGCATTTTCCATGAAAAACATCCGTACCCTGTTTCTGGCCACCCTGCTTTGCGGCGGCGTCATGAGCGTTTCCCAGGCCCAGGCCGATGCGCTGGCCGACATCACTGCCCGGGGCGTGCTCAAGGTCGCCGTACCCCAGGACTTCCCTCCCTTCGGCTCGGTAGGGCCGGACCTCAAACCCCGCGGCCTGGACATCGACACCGCGCAACTGCTGGCTGACAGGCTCGGCGTCAAGCTGGCGCTGACCCCAGTCAACAGCACCAACCGCATTCCGTTCCTCACGACCGGCAAGGTCGACCTGGTGATTTCCAGCCTGGGCAAGAATGCCGAGCGAGAAGCGGTGATCGATTTTTCCCGCCCCTACGCACCGTTCTACCTGGCAGTGTTCGGGCCGGCCGAGACGTCGGTCGACGATATCGGTGCCGTTGCCGGCAAGACCATCAGTGTCACGCGTGGCTCGATCGAGGACATGGCGTTATCCGCGGTCGCCCCACAGGGTACGATCATCAAGCGCTTCGAGGACAACAACTCGACCATCGCCGCCTACCTGTCGGGCCAGGTCGAGCTGATCGCCAGCGGCAGCGTGGTGATGGCTGTCATTGCCGACAAGAACCCGGGCAAGGTGCCGGTGATGAAGGTCAAGCTCAAGGACTCGCCCGTGTACGTGGGCCTGGCCAAGCAGGAGCCGGCCTTGCTCGAGAAGGTCAACGCCACCCTGGATGCGGCCAAGGCCGACGGCAGCCTCAACCGCAATGCCGAAAAATGGCTGAAGCAGCCATTGCCGGCCGACCTTTGAACGGCCCTGGAGTCGCTGACCCATGGCCTATCAATTTGACTTTTCCCCGGTGCTGGCCCAGGGCGGCCTGCTGCTCGAAGGGGCTGTGTTCACGCTTGAGCTGACGTTGATCGGCACCCTGTTCGGGGTGGCCATCGGTGTGCTTGGCGCGCTGGTGCGCGCCTGGCGACTACGGCCGTTCGATGCCCTGTTCGGCCTTTACGTGGAGCTGATCCGCAACACGCCCTTCATCGTCCAGTTGTTCTTCATCTTCTTCGGCCTGCCCGCGCTTGGCGTTCGGTTGACGGAATGGCAGGCGGCGGTACTGGCCATGGTGATCAACCTTGGCGCCTATTCCACCGAGATCATTCGGGCGGGTATCCAGGCCATCCCCAGAGGGCAACTGGAGGCTGCGGCGGCATTGGCCATGAGCCGTTTCGAGGCTTTTCGCCATGTGGTGCTGCAACCGGCACTGGCCAAGGTCTGGCCGGCCCTGTCGAGCCAGATCGTGATCGTCATGCTCGGGTCGGCGGTGTGCTCGCAGATCGCCACAGAGGAACTGTCGTTCGCTGCCAACTTCATCCAGTCGCGCAACTTCCGGGCTTTCGAGACATACCTGCTGACCACGGCCTTGTATCTGGTCATGGCCATCCTGGTGCGCCAACTGCTGGCATGGCTCGGTCGACGCGCGTTGATGGGGAGACGCTGAATGGATTTCACCTTGTGGGATATCGTGCGCAACCTGCTCGCAGGCTTGCAATGGACCTTGCTGCTGTCGCTGGTGGCATTCGTCTGCGGTGGTATTGCCGGGCTGTTGCTGCTGTTGGCGCGCATCTCCGATAGCCGGTTGCTGCGTGGCGCGGCGAGGAGCTACATCGAGCTGTTCCAGGGGACGCCGCTGCTGATGCAGCTGTTCATGGTGTTTTTCGGCATCGCCCTGTTCGGCATCGATGTGTCGGCCTGGATGGCGGCGGCCATCGCCTTGACGCTGTTCACCAGTGCCTTTCTCGCCGAGATCTGGCGGGGCTGCGTCGAGTCCATACCACATGGCCAGTGGGAGGCTTCCGGCAGCTTGGCCATGAGCCGTCTGGAGCAGTTGCGCCATGTGATCCTGCCCCAGGCCCTGCGCATTGCCGTCGCACCGACAGTCGGGTTCTCGGTGCAGGTGGTCAAGGGCACGGCGGTGACCTCGATCATCGGTTTCACCGAGCTGACCAAGACTGGCGGCATGTTGGCCAACGCCACCTTTGAACCGTTCCTGATCTACGGTCTGGTGGCCGTGGGTTACTTCGTCCTTTGCTACCCGCTCTCGCTGAGCGCCCGTTACCTGGAGAGGAGGCTGCATGCCCCTGCTTAGAGTGTCCGCATTGCACAAGTACTACGGCGACAACCATGTGCTCAAGGGGGTCGACCTGGCGATCGAGGAGGGCGAGGTGGTCGCCATCATCGGCCGTAGCGGTTCCGGCAAGAGTACCTTCCTGCGAACCCTCAACGGCCTGGAGTCGATCAGCGACGGGGTGATCGAGGTGGATGGCGAATACCTGGATGCCAGCCGCGCCGACTTGCGCTCGCTGCGGCAGAAGGTTGGCATGGTGTTCCAGCAGTTCAACCTCTTCCCTCACCTGACCGTGGGCCAGAACGTCATGCTTGCGCCCCAGGTGGTGAAGAAGGCCGGCAAGGCCGAGGCCCGCCAGTTGGCCGAACAGATGCTCGCCAGGGTTGGACTGGGCGACAAGTTCGACGCCTACCCGGACCGCCTTTCCGGCGGCCAGCAGCAGCGGGTGGCGATTGCCCGGGCGCTTGCCATGTCGCCCAAGGTGTTGCTGTGCGACGAGATCACCTCAGCGCTCGACCCCGAGCTGGTCAATGAGGTGCTCGGTGTGGTGCGCCAGCTGGCCAGTGAAGGCATGACCCTGATCATGGTCACCCACGAAATGCGTTTTGCCCGGGAAGTCGGTGACAAGCTGGTCTTCATGCATCAGGGCAAGGTCCACGAGACGGGCCATCCGCGCGAGGTTTTCGCGGCCCCCCGGACAGCAGAGCTGGCGAACTTCATCGGTAGCGTGGCAGGGGGTTAGGGGCCATCGTGTTGCCCTGCGAAGGCGCCAATGCCGATTCGGCGCGGCCCCTTACCCCGCATGCCTCAGGATGTAGCGAATGAAGGCATCCAGTTTGGGTAGCGCGCTGCGCTGGCGCAGATAGACCAGGTTGACCGGGCGGGTAGCGGGCAGGAAGTCGTCAAGCAGCGTGACCAGACGCCCTGCGCGAAGGTCCTCGGCCACCAGGAATTCGGGTTGCAGCAGGATCCCGTTGCCTGCCAGGGCGGCCAGCCGCAGTGCCTGGCCATCGTTGCTTTTCAGCACCCAGTGTTCTGGCCAGGGGTATTCCTTGCCAGCGTCCAGCAAGGGCCAGGTGAAACGGTTGGTCCATGTGGAGTGCGCCAGTAACCTATGCCCGGCCAGGTCTGCCGGAACGGCTGGGCGCCCGTGCCTGTCCAGGTAGCCGGGGGCGGCGCAGATCACCATGCGATAGGGGCGCAGTGCTTTGGCCACCAGATCTGCATCACCCAGGTTGCCAATGCGCAAAGCAGCATCGAACCCCTCGGCCATCAGGTCGACGACACTGTTGCTGAGCACCAGATCAACGCGCACGTCCGGGTGTTCGGTGAGAAAGCCGGCAACCAGCGGCGCGAGCAGCGACGAGCCCAGGGTCATGGGGGCGCTGATACGTAATAGTCCGCTGGGTGCCTGTTGCAAGCTTTCAACGCGCTCATAGGCCTTGCGAACCTGGTCCAGTGCCTGCCTGGACTCTTCGTAGAACACGCGGCCTGCTTCGGTGACGTGCATGCGCCGGGTACTGCGCTGGATCAGTTCGACCTGCATTGCATCTTCAAGTTGGCGGATATACCTGCTCACCATTACCACTGACAGGTCCAGGTGCTCGGCGGCCTGGCTGAAGCTGCCCTGTTCGGCGACGCTGACAAATACCTCCATGGCGCGCAGGCGGTCCATATTTTAACTCCTGGTTAAATATGATTGAACAATACCTGTATTTATTAACAAATTGTTTTTGCTTACCGTGAAGACTGTCAAGTCATCAATGAGGTATGCCCCGTGGCGCCCTTGCATTCGCTGCTCGAACATTTTCCACAAGTCAGCCTCGTCGACCGGCCAACACCCATTCAGCGCCTTGAAGGCCTTGAGCGTTCGCTCGGGCTGCTGAAGCGCGGCATCAAGCTGTTCGCCAAGCGTGACGATTACATGGCCTTGGGCGGCGGTGGCAACAAGCTGCGAAAGCTTGAGTTTCATCTTGGCGAGGCCCTTCGAGACAAGGTGGATGTGGTCGTGACAATGGGCGGGCTGCAATCCAATCATGCACGTTTGACTGCGGCAGCCTGTGCGAAGCTGGGCATGCGTTGCGAACTTGTGCTGAGCCGTGCCGTACCCCGGGACGATGAAGAGTACGAGCACAACGGCAATATGCTTCTGGATGAGCTGTTCGGGGCCGTCGTGCATATCGTGCCTGAAGGCTTTACCACGGCGAGTTGGGCCGACACCCGTGCACAGGAACTGCAAATGCAGGGCTGCAAGGTCAAGGTTATTCCTACCGGCGGCTCGACAGCCGTGGGGGGCCTGGGCTATGCCAAGGCCGCGCTGGAAATCGCCCGGCAGGAAGCCAGCATGGGCCTGAAGTTCACGCACATGGTCATGGCCAATGGCAGTTCCGGCACCCATGCGGGCATGGCCGCCGGGTTTGCTGCAATGGGGCGGGCGCCGGGCTTCATCAAGTCCTTTGCGGTACTTGCCGAAGCGTCTGAATCGCACCGTCGCACGCTTGAACTTACCCGGCAGACCTTGGAACTGCTTGGCAGCGAGCAGGTTATCGAGCCGCCAATGATTGCCGTCGATGGTGCACATCGCGGCGCGGGCTATGGTGTTCCGACGAAGGCCATGTTGTCGGCGTTGCAACTCATGGCCCGTTCCGAGGGGCTGTTGCTTGATCCGGTCTACTCCGGAAAAGCGTTCGCCGGCCTGGTCGCCGACCTGGAAAGCGGCTTGTACGCACAGGGTGACAACATCTTGCTGTTGATGACCGGCGGTGCACCGGGGATCTTCGCTTATCGGTCGGCCCTGCAGGGCGCATAGGTACGAGTGCGCCGGGTGCTTATGCCTGCGCATGATGAATGTGGGGTCTACCCTAAGTAGGCGCACCCGCGGCTGTCGTTTCAATTACCTGAGGTCGTGTGAAATGAGTAACCCGATTCAAGTGCCCAGGATCGCCGATCAAGGTACTGAAGATGTTGATACCGTCGAGACGAGCGAGTGGCTGGATGCCCTGGAGGGCGTCGCTCGCACCGAGGGCAGTGGGAGGGTGGAATTCCTGCTGCAACGCCTGGCCGAGCATGCCGGCCACCTGGGGGCTCGAATCGCTGCCAACCCATACTCGCTTTACCAGAACACCATCGCCGTGGGACAGCAACCGGAGTACCCCGGTGATCTGGCGATGGAAGAGCGCATTACCTCGATCATTCGCTGGAACGCGCTGGCCATGGTGGCCAAGGCGAACAAGGCCTATGGCGAGCTGGGCGGCCATATCGCCAGTTACGCCTCTGCCGCGGAAATCTTCGAAGTGGGCTTCAACCATTTCTTCCGTGCCGATACTGCACAAGGCAAAGGCGACCTGGTGTATTTCCAGCCGCATTCCGCGCCAGGTGTCTATGCCCGCGCTTTCCTGGAGGGCCGGCTGGAGCAACAGCAACTCGAGCGTTATCGGCAGGAGGTGGATGGCGGCGGGCTGTGCTCCTATCCCCACCCTTGGCTCATGCCGGACTTCTGGCAGTTTCCGACCGGCTCCATGGGCATCGGCCCGATCAGCTCGATCTATCAGGCCCGCTTCCTGCGCTACCTGCAACACCGTGGTATCGCCTCGACCGAAGGGCGTCATGTCTGGGGGGTATTCGGCGATGGCGAGATGGACGAGCCGGAATCGGTCGCAGCACTGTCGCTTGCCGCACGGGAGAAGCTGGACAATGTCACCTTCGTGATCAACTGCAACCTGCAGCGGCTTGACGGGCCTGTGCGCGGTAACGGGCAAATCATCCAGGAGCTGGAATCGCTGTTCAAGGGTGCTGGCTGGAACGTTATCAAAGTGGTCTGGGGCTCGGGCTGGGATGCCCTGTTCGCCCGGGATCACCACCACGTTCTGCTGCGCCGCCTGGCCAGCACCGTCGATGGCCAGTACCAGGCCCTGGGTGCCAACGATGCAGCCTACAACCTTGCGCATTTCTTCGACCTCGACCCGGAGCTGCACGCGCTGGTCGCTCATATGAGCCCGGCCGAAATCGATGGCCTGCGTCGCGGCGGCCACGATTTTCGCAAGTTGCACGCTGCATTCGACGCAGCGAAGCGCCACAAGGGGCACCCGACGGTCATCCTGGCGAAGACCAAGAAAGGCTTTGGCATGGGCCAGGCCGGCGAATCGCGCAACACCGCGCACCAACAGAAGAAACTGGACGTCGAGGCGCTCAAGGCGTTTCGGGACCGTTTTGCGCTACCGCTGGATGACCAGGCAGTGGAGGAGATGCGCTTTTATCGACCGCACGATGACAGCCCAGAACTGCGCTACTTGCATGCCCGTCGGCAGTCGCTGGGTGGTTACCTGCCTCGACGCACCAGCCTGGCCCCCAGCATCGCGGTACCGCCGCTTGCCGACTATGCGCGGTTCGCCCTGGCCCCTGACGATCGGGAAATCTCCACCACGATGGCCGTGGTCCGGCTCTTCACCAACCTGCTCAAGGACAAGCAGCTCGGCCCACGCATCGTGCCCATCGTGGCCGACGAGGCGCGTACCTTTGGCATGGCCAATCTGTTCCGCCAGGTTGGCATCTATTCACCTGTTGGCCAGCTCTACGAACCGGAAGACGCCGGTGCATTGCTGTACTACAAGGAATCCACCGACGGCCAGTTGCTGGAGGAGGGCATTACCGAAGCCGGTGCTGTCTCTTCGTGGGTCGCCGCAGCGACCTCCTACAGCGTCAACGGCGAGCCGATGCTGCCGTTCTATATCTACTATTCGATGTTCGGTTTCCAGCGCATCGGCGACCTGATCTGGGCGGCTGCCGACCAGCGCGCCCGTGGTTTCCTGATCGGTGCCACCGCTGGCCGCACTACCCTGGCGGGCGAGGGCCTGCAACACCAGGACGGTACCAGCCAGCTCATCGCCTCGACGGTGCCTAACTGCCGCGCCTACGACCCGGCGTTCGCCAGCGAAGCGGCCGTGATCATCGACCATGGCAGCCGACGCATGCTCGAGCAGCAGTGCGATGAGTTCTACTACCTGACGGTGACCAACGAGAACTACACCCAGGCCCCGCTGCAGGACAGCGAACACTTCGATGTGATCCGTGGCATGCGCCTGTACGGCACGCGCGGAACGGCGGAGCCTGCGGTACGCCTGCTGGGTTCCGGCGCCATCATGCGGGAGGTGATCGCCGCCGCCGAGCTGCTGCAGGACTGGGGTATCAGCAGCCAGATCTGGAGTGTCACCAGTTTCTCGGAGCTGGCACGCGATGCTCGCGAGGTAGAGCGCCAGCGCCTTTTCGGCAGCCAGTGCGAAGGGCAGAGCCACTTGCAGCGCTGCCTGCCCGGCCCTGTGCCGGTGGTGGCGGCCAGTGACTACGTGCGCGCCTATGCCCAGTTGATCGCTGCCCATGTCAGCGCGCCGTTCACCGCCCTGGGTACCGATGGCTTTGGCCGGAGTGACACGCGCTCGGCACTGCGTCGCTTCTTCGAGGTTGATCGTCAGCACATTGCCCTGGCGGCATTGGCAGGCATCGATCCTGGCAAGCACGCCGCAGCGCGGCTGCGTTATGGCATCGACGCACACGCCGAGGCACCCTGGAACCGCTGAGTATCTGCAAGCCGGCCAGCGTGCTTGGCCGGCAACCCGCGGGGCCAGCCGGTTGCCCCAGCATTTGGCGTGCTAAAGATTCCATGGAGTCTCCCACAAGATTTGCGCAGCCCTTGAACCTTGCGCGTAATTTGTGGGAGCCCGATTCACCCGCGAGCACCGGCAAAGCCGGTGCCATCCGCCGCCTCAGGTTCTATCCGTCGTTACGGTTAAAGCCACGCCTTGATCTGCCTCGACACAGCGTCAGTGGAGATCCCGTATCGGTCATGCAAAGTCGGCAGTGCACCCGCATCGAGAAACGCATCCGGTAGCGCGATCTGGCGGAAGGTGGGTGTGACCCCATTGCGCAGCAGTACGCCCGCCACTGCTTCCCCCAGGCCCCCTATGATCGAATGGTTTTCCGCCGTGACCACCAGGCGGCCAGGCTTGCGTGCCTCGGCGAGGATGGTCTGTTCATCGAGCGGTTTGATGGTAGGCACGTGCAGCACCGACACATCCACGCCGTCCTTTTGCAACTGCTCCGCAGCCTCCAGGGCGCGCATGGTCATGAGGCCACTGGCAATCAACAGCACGTCTCGGCCACCGCGCAGCACCTGTGCCTTGCCCAGCTGGAACTGGTAGTCGTAGCGATCGAGCACCAAGGGTACGTTGCCGCGCAGCAGCCGCATGTAGACCGGACCCTGATGGGCGGCGATCGCTGGCACAGCCTGTTCGATCTCCAGCGCATCGCAGGGGTCGACGATCATCAGGTTGGGCATCGCCCGGAAGATGGCCAAGTCATCCGTGGCCTGGTGGCTAGGGCCATAACCGGTGGTCAGGCCAGGTAGCCCACAGACGATCTTGACGTTGAGGTTCTCTTCTGCGATTGCCATGCAGATGAAGTCATAAGCCCGACGGGAAGCGAACACCGCATAAGTGGTGGCAAAGGGGGTCATGCCTTCCCGTGCCATGCCGGCGGCGGCGCTCATCAGCAATTGTTCGGCCATGCCCATTTGATAGAAGCGCTCGGGGTGGGCTTTGGCGAAGATGTGCAAGTCGGTGTACTTGGACAGGTCGGCACTCAGTCCAACTATATCCTGACGGTGCTCGGCCAGGCTTGCCAAGGCATGGCCGAACGGGGCAGGGCGGGTCGGCTGACCGTCGGCGGCAATCGAGGCGATCATGGCCGAGGTGGTCAGGCGTTTCTTGGGTGAGTTCACAGTGCTCATGCTTGGCTCCCGGCGTCCAGCGCTTTGAGGGCGAGGTCCCATTCGTTTTCATCGACGCGAATGAAGTGCGTCTTGTCGCGGTTTTCCAGGAAAGGCACGCCTTTGCCCATGCGGGTATCGCAGATGATGACGCGCGGTTGTGCCCCGGTGTGGGCGCGGGCCTGGTCGAAGGCGCCGACCAGCGCATCCAGGTCATTGCCGTCCACTCGCTGGACGAACCAGCCAAAGCTTTGCCAGCGGTCGACGATTGGCTCGAAGGCCAGTACCTCACTGGAATGACCATCCGCCTGCTGGTTGTTCACATCGATGATGGCGATCAGGTTGTCCAGCCGCCAATGGCTGGCCGACATGGCAGCCTCCCAGGTCGAGCCCTCGTTGAGCTCGCCATCGGACAGCAGGTTGTACACCCAGCTGTCCGACCCCTTGCGTTTGAGCCCGAGACAAGCGCCGACGGCGATGCCCAAGCCGTGGCCGAGCGAGCCACCGGTGATCTCCATGCCTGGGGTGTAGGCAGCCATACCGGACATGGGCAAGCGGCTGTCGTCGCTACCGTAGGTTTCAAGCTCCTCCTCGGGGATTACGCCGGCCTCGATCAGTGCGGCATAGAGGGCGATCGCGTAGTGCCCGATGGACAGGTAGAAGCGGTCGCGTTGCTCCCATTCGGGGTTGCCGGGGTCGATGCGCAGCGCATGGAAATACGCTACTGCCAGCAAGTCGGCGGCGCCCAGAGCCTGGCCGACATAGCCCTGGCCCTGGACTTGCCCCATGCGCAATGCGTGGTGGCGGATATTTCGGGCGCGCACAGCCAGCGGCAGCGCCTCAGTGTAGGTAGGCACAGCAGTCATTGAGGTGACTCCTTTATCGAATCAACGATTGACCAGATGGGCCGGTACTCGCGACACCAGGAAGGCGCCAAACATGAGTACGGCCGTGATGAGATACATGCCGATGGCATTGCTGCCCAAGGTGGTAGTGACCCAGCCGATCAGGTACGGCGAGCAGAAACCGGCGAGGTTGGCAAAACTGTTCACCGCCGCGATGCCTGCTGCCGCCGAGACACCTCCCAGCAACGTGGTGGGCAGCATCCAGAACAGCGAGGAGGCGGACAGCACCCCTGCCGCAGCCAGGCACAGACTGAGGATCGACAGCGTCAGGCTGCTGCCCAGTGCTGCGGCGAGGCTCAGGCCAAGTGCGCCGATCAGCATGGGGATCGCCAGGTGCCAGCGGCGTTCACGGTGACGGTCGCCACTGCGCCCGGCCAACAGCATCGCGACGATGGCACACAGGTACGGCAGGCTGGTCAGCAGGCCGATGTGCAAAGGTTCGTGGACGCCGGCATTGCGTACCAGCGTAGGTAGCCAGAACGTGATTGCGTACTGGCCCATCACCACGCAGAAGTAGATACCCGCCAGCAACCAGAGCCGACGGTCGCGGATGAATTCGGCCACCGAGCCGTGGTTCACCTTGTGTTGCTCGTCTTCAGCCAGTTCCTTGCGCACCAGGGCTTTTTCTTCGTCGCTCAACCAGTGGGCCTGATCGACGCCATCCTTCAGGTAGCTCAGCACCAGGATGCCCACCAGCACGGTGGGGATGGCTTCGAGCAGGAACATCCACTGCCAGCCCGCCCAGCCGT
Source organism: Pseudomonas sp. p21 (assembly GCF_001642705.1). NCBI lineage: Bacteria > Pseudomonadati > Pseudomonadota > Gammaproteobacteria > Pseudomonadales > Pseudomonadaceae > Pseudomonas > Pseudomonas sp. p21. The sequence goes on along the minus strand of NZ_LWBV01000003.1, from coordinate 252,189 downwards.
GTACGCCGGCAAAGCGCTCCATGATCCAGCCCGACAAGGGGCCACCGATCATGCCCGAGAGCGGAATCGCGATGAACCACAGCGCGGTCATCTTCGCCCGGCGGTAAGACGGGAACCAATAGGTCAGGTACAGCAGAAGCCCCGGTGCCAGGCCTGCTTCGGCGATCCCCAGCAAAAAGCGCAGGGTATAGAATTGCCAGGCTGTCTCTACCAGGGCGAACATCGCCGAGATGATGCCCCAGGTGATCATGATGCGAGCGATCCAGCGTCGAGCGCCCACTTTGTGCAGAATGATGTTGCTGGGCACCTCGCAGAGAAAGTAGCCAATGAAGAACATGCCAGCGCCCAGTCCGTAGACCGCTTCGGAAAGGGCAAGGTCGTCCATCATCTGCAGCTTCGCAAAGCCGACATTGACCCTGTCCAGATAGGCGCACAGGTAGCAGAGCATGAGAAAAGGCATCAGTCGCCAGGCCGTTTTACGGTAGGCGCTGCTGCGTGCGACGGATGCCGCATCGAGCGCTATTGTGGTCATTCGTTCTGATCTCTTGTTGTTATCGAACGCGTGACCTGCGCCGGGTCAGGTGCAGGTCACGATGCACCGGATGCTCAGTGGATCAGCATCCCGCCGTTGACATCCAGGGTAATGCCCGTCAGGTAGCTGGACAGGTCACTGGCCAGGAACAATGCCGCATTGGCGACATCGCGCGCCTCACCCAGGCGGCCCAGCGGGATGCCTTCGATGATGGCGTGACGGCGCTCATCCTGCATGAGGCCACCGGTGATGTCAGTGTGAATCAGGCCTGGCGTGATCGAGTTGACGCGAATATTGTCCGGTCCCAGTTCACGGGCCATCGCCTTGCCCAGACCGAGCACGCCAGCCTTCGCTGCGCTGTAGTGGGGGCCACCGAAGATGCCGCCACCACGTTGGGCAGACACCGACGACATGCAGATGATGCTGCCGGCGCGTTGCGCACGCATGGCTGGGATCACCGCCTGGGACATCAACAATGTGCCACGCAGGTTCACGTTGAGAATCCGGTCATAGTCAGCCCCGGTGATTTCCAGGGTTTTCACCGGTTGAGTGATACCGGCGTTGTTTACCAGCACGTCGATCCGACCGAATTGCGCGAGTACCTGGGCGATGGCATCACGTACCTGTGCTTCATCGGCAACGTTGGCAGCCAGGCCAAGGTGGCCTTCGCCAAGTGAAGCGGCAGCTTCGGCTGCGGCAGTAGCGTCCAGGTCCAGGATGGCGACTCTGGCGCCTTGGTCGGCAAACGCCTGGGCTGTTGCCCGGCCAATACCTCGGGCAGAGGCCGCGCCGGTGATCACGGCAAATTTTCCTGTTAACAGCATCGAGGTTGCTCCAGATGATTATTGTTGTGAGCGACGGTTCCGGCAGAGCCGATAGGCACAGCTTCGTCCCGGACAGCACCCCGAGCAACGCTGCCTCTTTCACCCGGTGCTGAAAAAAATTCAGCCCTCGACTTGTGCCTGGGGCTTACAGAAAGGTAAAAGCCTTGGTACCGCTGTGAATCCTTCAGGAATGGTCATGAGCCTGGACAACCTTCGAAAACTTCCTCAGATCCCTTCCCTGAAAGCAATTCAGGCCTTCGAGCAAGTTGCTCGTTTCGCCAACGTCGCACGTGCCGCAGAGCAGTTGAACCTCACGCCCTCTGCGGTGAGCCACCAGATTGCCAATCTGGAAGCCTTGATCGGTCGCCCATTGTTCATTCGCGAGGCACGCGGTGTTGCGCTGACCCCGGCAGGCGAGCAGTACCTGCGCGAGGTGTCAGGCATATTGCAGAGCCTGGCTACTGCCACCGAGCGCGCTGGCAACTCGGTGGGCTTCGATTGCCTGCGGCTTCATTCCGCGCCTAGCTTCGGCCTGCTCTGGTTGCTACCGCGCCTGGACCATTTTCGTAACAGTCACCCGCAAATCCAGATCAACCTGTCGTGCTCCTACGAGTCGCTGCACTTCGGCCGTCATCAGATCGACCTGGATATTCGTCATGGCTACCCCAACTGGCCCAGCCTGGAAGTGCGCACCATCCGACATGAACGTGCAACTGTGCTGGCCTCGCCACGGCTTCTCGAGCGTACGTCTATCGAGCAGCCCAGCGATCTGCTGGGGCAGAACCTGATCCTGTCGGAAGCCGCGTTGGTGCAATGGCCCCAATGGTTCGCCCAGCAAGGTGTGGCGTTGCCTCAGTCCCCCTACGCACTGAGCTTCGATCGCTCCTACATGAGCCTGGAGGCCGCCAGCCATGGGTATGGGCTGGCCTTGGAGAGTTCCCTGCTGGCGCAGGACTATATCGCCCGCGGCGAGTTGGTACCGGTATTTGCAGAAGATCTGGCGACGCCCGTCAGTGCCCACCACCTGGTCTTTCCTCGAGGCCATGCTGAAACCCGCAGGGTTCGACAATTCCTTGAATGGGTGCAGGGCCAGCTAGGTCATGATTTCAATTACTGAGAGCAGTCCGCACGACAGACTGTTGGGGGCAACAAGGGGCTGATCGCTATCGCATCGATGCCATGGTGGGATACAGGCATAGTGAAGCACGATTGAGTGGTGTTGCATAAAAGGTCTAAAGTCGTTCGAAATATGACTTGGACGGTCTTGGTGGGTGGCGCATAGGATTGCAGCCACTGGAGTTCACAACCGACTCCCTCATCAGGAAAATGCACATGAACCTCAAATCCCTTATCACCAACCCGCTGGGCTTCGGTACCGCCCCACTGGGCAACATGTTCCGCAACGTGCCTGAAGACGAAGTACAGGCTACCGTCGATGCCGCCTGGAACAACGGCGTGCGCTACTTCGACAGCGCGCCGTTTTACGGTGCCGGCCTCTCCGAAAGCCGCCTGGGCAATGCCCTGGCCGGTCGCCCACGTGACGAGTACGTGCTCAGCACCAAGGTCGGCCGCATCATCCTCGACGAACTGGAAGACCCGGCTGCCCGTGAACTGGGCGAAAAAAGCGGCCTGTTCGAGCACGGCAACCGCAACCGCATCGTCAACGACTACAGTGCCGACGCCACCCTACGCTCGATCGAAGACAGCCTGCGCCGCCTGAAGACCGACCGCCTGGACATCGTCTGGATCCACGACATCGCCCAGGACTTCTACGGTGACGAATGGCTGAGCCAGTTCGAAGTCGCCCGTACCGGTGCCTTCCGCGTACTGACCCGTCTGCGTGAAGAAGGTGTGATCAAGGCCTGGGGCCTGGGTGTGAACCGCGTTGAGCCGATCGAGCTGACCCTCGACCTGGAAGAAGCCCGTCCGGACGGCTTCCTGCTGGCCGGCCGCTACTCGCTGCTGGACCACGACCGCGCACTGCAACGCGTCATGCCGCAAGCGGTGGAGCAGGGTGTCGGCATTGTCGTGGGTGGCCCGTACAGCTCGGGTGTTACCGCCGGCGGCGAGCACTTCGAGTACCAGAAAGCCACCCAGCCGGTGCTGGCCAAGCTCGAGCGCATCCGTGCCGTGGCCCGTGCCCATGGCGTGGACGTGAAGGCGGCGGCCCTGCAGTTCGCCCTGGCCCACCCGGCCGTGGTCTCGGTGATCCCGGGCTCCACCCGCCCTGCACACGCCAACGAAGACCTCGCCGCCCTGAGCAAGGTGATTCCGATGGCCTTCTGGAACGACCTGCGCCAGCAAGGGCTGATCAACGCCCAGGCTCCGGTGCCTGCTGTTTAAACCGATCTTGCAGGGCCGCATGGCGGCCCTGTCTACCCCGAATCAATGGGGCCACGCCCCGAGGAGAATCACCATGGCAACTGCACAAGCTTCCATCACCCTGGCAACCGATGCCAATCGCGTCTGGCAACTGATTGGCGGTTTCGACGCGCTGCCCGACTGGCTGCCGTTCATTCCCGAAAGCACCCTGAGCGAAGGCGGCCGCGTCCGCACCCTGAAGAGCGTGGCTGGCGACACCATCATCGAGCGCCTGCTGGACTTCAACGAGGCCGGCCGCAGCTACAGCTACACCATCCTCAGCGGCCCAGCGCCAGTACGTGACTACCAGTCGACCCTGCGCGTGGTGGCTGAAGGTAGCGGCTCTCGTGTGGAATGGTTCGGTTCGTTCGAGCCGGTGGGTGTCAACGATGCTGAAGCGACTGCGCTGTTCGCCGGCATCTACGAAGATGGCCTGGCGGCGCTGAAGAAAGGGCTGGAAGGCTAAGCGGTTTTCTGGAAGGGCTTGCCCGGCGACAGTGTCAGGATTCGAACCCTGGGACGTCGCTGGGGGCCGGCTAACACGTCAGCAGAGTTTCCAGGTAGCACCAGAACTCATCGGCAATCAGTGACAAGGGAGAGGTCCTACGGCTCTATCGGAAGTTTCACTGCCCAGTCCTGTTTGTACACCTTTAGGGTGTCGCTACCATCAGGGTTCGGCGCTTCCAGGGAGATTCCAGTGACCTTTTCCGGCAATACAAGAAAACCGGGGTTAGTAGCGTGAACCGGCCCTTGTGTTCACCCAGGAGCTTTCTGTGCTCGGCCTTGTTGATTCTGTTGTGTCTATTGGGTGTATTCCCGCTGGATGTAATCCTGCCATCATTCCCGGCGCTCGCAGACGAGTTTCACGTCGAGTCACAGCAGATAGCCTACTCGGTGAGCTTCTTTGCGTTTGGTGTTGCCTTGGCGCAAATCGTGATCGGGCCATTGTCGGATGGCATGGGGCGCAAGCGGTTGTTGCTCGCTGGGTTGGGAGTGTCCATTGCAGGGGCAGTGGGTTGTGTACTTTCAACCCGCTATGAGACGTTCATGGCGTTCCGTTTGCTGCAGGCCCTGGGTTGCGGGAGTTTCGTGCTAGGCCAGGCGCTCGTGCAGGATCTGTACAGTGGTAGACAGCGCAATGCCATGCGTATCCTGCTGACCAGCGCAAGTGGGCTGTTCATCTCGTTGTCACCGGTCGCAGGCGCTTTTCTCCAACAATCCTTTGGCTGGAAAGGCAGCTTTACGGTATTCGCTTTCATAGCCGTGATCGTTTCATGCCTGTCATATGCATTGCTGCAGGACACGCCTGCATCGCGAGGCCGTAGTTCGGGCATGCGCAGCTATTGGGTCATGCTGCGTGATACGACCTATCTTGCGCACTCCCTGCTGTCCAGCCTCGCGTTTGCCTGCCATTTTTCCTTCATCGTGGTCGCGCCATTGGCGTTGATGGACCGCCTGGGGCTGACGCCATATCAATTCTCGGTGGTATTTATCGCCTATGGGCTTGCGTATATCGCTGGCGGAGCAGCTGCGACCTACTTGAACAATCGTGTAAGCCCGCAGGTTCAGATCAAGACAGGATTCCTGCTTATAGCTGCCGGGGGCATCACACTGTTGATCTGGGAGCAGCTAGCGGGATTGACGGTGGCGGGGCTGCTGCTGTCGATGATCATCTGCACGACCGGGACAACGCTGGTGCGTCCTGCTGCAACGACCCAAGCGTTGGCGCGCTACCCGCATCAGGCCGGTGCGGCAGCGTCGCTCAATACGACGTTGTTGTTCGTAGGTGGTGGTTTGGCTGGCAGTCTTGTTGCTGGCGTCGAAAGCGAACTGCCGATGAGCCTGGGGCTTTTGTTCCTGGGTGTAAGTTTGTGCGGATGGCTACTGCTTGCATGCCTGACGGAAACGCTATCGAGCACTCGAACTTGATAGCAAGCGAGCCATCCTCAGTGAAAGCGATTACGGCGTAGCTGAGGTGTTGATCAGGCCCAGATACCGAACAGCACCAACGCCGCCACGCCAAGTCCGACCGCAACCGAACAGCCGCCCAACGACAGTGCCGCCCGACCTTGCCGGTACCAGCCGTCCTGGCCCAGTTGCCGTGCCGGTGCCAACAGGCTGCGCCAGTGCAGTTCCGTGTCATGGAACGCCTGCAGATTCGCCATGTCCGCATCCAGCCAACGGCGAAAATCAATCCGCTCGCACGCCGTCACCTGTGGGCTCTGCAAGCGCACGTACCATTGCCCGGCAACACTCGCCAGCACATCCCGGCGCGAGCGGCCGGCCTGCAGTGCCTGGTCCATGTGCCGCTCGATGCTCGCCAATGGCAGGTCGAGGCGGGCGGCGATGCTGGCGAAATCCAGTTGGTCGAGGCGGTTGAGCAGGAACACCTGTTGCACACGCCGTGGCAGGCGCTTCAGGGCGTACAGCAGGGCGTCGTCGACATGATGTTCGGCAGCAGGGCCTGGGTGCTCAAGGGGCAGCAGCAGACGGGTCATGGACAGCTCCTTGCTCTGGTAAGGGGGAGAGGGGTGGGGGCATCTTCCGTGATGCGTGATCAGCGTAGGTGAAACGAGATTGATTCTCAAGTGCTGATTCCGCAAAGTTTTGTAATGAGCGTTCACGCCCTGAAACACCTTTGCTATCATGCGCGCCATCACGATCTTCATTAGCCTGAAGAGCCAAAAAAAAGACCCAGCAAAAAGCCGGGTCAAAAACCGTGATTAGCCTGATGAGGAGATAATCTGAGAGCGACCTAAGCTCCAGGTTATCCAGCAGATCTTGCGATCAGCTGAGTGCAATAATAATCGTTATCATTTGCCAGTCAAATGAATTTTCGCTAATCCGGTAAAAAAGTTTTACCGGTGCGCTTCCTTGTCCCGGCAATCGGGGCTTTGCCGTTACCCGGCCATCACGTTCTCTCCCTTCTTTTCGTCTCTACAAACCCGGTTCCCCGGTGCGTTTGTGCTCCAGCAGTGCGCGGGCCATGTCCATCATGTGCATCAGGGCGAAGGTCAGCTCGCGCTGGCTGCCCTGCTGGTGGGTGGCGGTCTCCTGTGCGGTGGCGGCGGCGCAGCGCAGCAGGGCGATGGCGTGCTCCTGCGCCTGGTCGGTGGTTACGCCCTGGTGCAGGGTCCAGATCTTGTTGTCCAGAGTGGGACGCGGCGGGTTGGGGTTGAGGTAGTAGTCGAGAGCGCGGCGGGCGGCTTCGCTGTCGAGATCTGTTTCGTCGTTTTTCGGATGTTTCATCGCGATACCTTCTGATTTCCCTTCAAACACGCGGGAATCACAGGATAGGTCAGTCTGTACTATCTATCTAAAAATAAATAATTCAGATTGTGTATTGCTGCGAGTAATACAGTCCGTATTGTTGCCGCTCATGGAAAACTGGAACGCATTTCTCAAGCGCTACAAGCGCGAACACAATCTCAGCCAACTGAAGCTGGCCGAACGCCTGGGCATGACTCAGGGGGGCGTGGGGCATTGGCTGCGTGGCACGCGGCGGCCGACGCTGGAAACCATCAACGAAAAGCTCGAAAAACTTGGGCTGGTGTTTCTGGAAGCCCAAGTCATGGTGGTGGAGCGCGATATCGTGCGCGAATCGCCTGGTCACTATGCGGCTGAACAGCCGGTTTCGGCCGAAGCGCTGCTGTATGCGAGCTTTCGCTTCCCGGTGCTGAGTTGGGCTGACTTGCAGGGGCCTTTGCCAGAGACAAGCAAGGCCCACGAACAGACGGACTATATGCCCGCAGGCAATGCATTCTGGTTGGTGGTGGAAAACGACTCGATGAATGCCGCCAGCGGCAAGAGCGTGCCTGAGGGCATGCGTGTGCTGGTGGATACCGGCCTGCCCGCAGAACCAGGGAGGTTGGTAATCGCGCGGCAGCCCGGGCGGCCGGCAGTATTGCGGCAGTTGGTCGAGGAGGGCGGAGACAAGATGCTCAAGCCGCTGAATACGCGCTATCCGACAGTCCTGTGTGAAGAAGGCTGCGAGTTTCTGGGCGTGGTCGTGCGGGGGCACGAGGTTTTCTAGCTTGCCGGGGGCTGCTGTGCAGCCCTGTCGCGACACAAGGCCGCTCCTACAGCGGTCGCGTCGGGTTTGATCGTGACGCACGCCTTTGCAGGAGGCTCATGGCAGCGATGAATATGGATAAATGGATCGCCCTGGTCCGTAACCGGATGGAAGAGCTAGGGCTCACTCAGGAACAGCTGGCCGAGCGCGTTGGCGTGTCTCAAGGCAGCGTGGGGCATTGGGTGAACAAGCGGCGTCAGCCGAAGATCGAGTCGATGAATCGCACGCTCGTCGAGATTGGCATGCCCCATTACAGCGTCAGCTTGCAGCTGCGCATTCAGGGGCAGGACGGGGAGCGGAGCGTTTACGAGATGGATGGGGCCGATGACGACGTGGACCTCATGCAATACATCGTGTGCTTCCGCTACCCGGTGCTGGGTTGGGATGAGCTAGGTGTTGCAGAGGGGGCGGAGCCTGGTGTTTTCGAGCAGACGGACTACCTGGCCCAGGGCAAGGCGTTCTGGCTGACCGTCGAGAATGATGCGATGAGTGCTGTCAGTGGGCGCAGTGTGCCGCAGGGCATGCGGATGTTGGTGGACCCTGGGGTAGATGCCGAGCCAGGGAGTTTGGTTATTGCTCGTCAGCCGGGCAAACCGGCGATCTTCCGTGAGTTGGCGGAGGAAGGTGGGCAACGGTACCTGAAGGCACTTAACAGCAACTACCCGGCGCTGTTGTGTGAGGATGGCTGCGAGTTTCTGGGGGTGGTCGTGCGAGTGCATGGCTCCTTCTAGATTGCCGGGGCTGCTGCGCAGCCCTTTCGCGACACAAGGCCGCTCCCACAGGTACGGTGCATGCCTTGGGGTTGGCGCGGTACTTGTGGGAGCGGCCTTGTGTCGCGAAAGGGCCGCAAAGCGGCACCCAGGACGCTTACTCTGCCAAATCGACCAGCACCGTCCCTTCGCTGACCATATCCCCTTCCTGGCAGAACAACGCCTTCACCGTGCCGCCATGCGGCGCGCGAATGCTGTGCTCCATCTTCATGGCTTCCAGCACCACCAGCGCCGTACCCGCTTCCACCACCTGCCCAGGCGCTACCAGTACCCGCACGATGCTGCCGTTCATGGGCGCACCCAGGCCACCCTGGTGGCTATGGCTGGCCTCGGCCTCGGCAATCGGGTCGAAGGCCTCGATGGCATGCATCTCACCCTCCCAGTGCAGGTACAGCGTGCCACCGCGGCGGATCGCCAGATGCTGGCGACGCACGCCCGCCTGGTCATGCACCAACTGCTCGCCCACCAGCTGCCAGGTAGACGCAGCGCTGCGCTCCAAGGCAACTGCCTGGTCCTGCCCGCCACTCACCAGATGCAGGCTGCTGCGCGCCGGCAAGCCAAGGCGCAGGCCGTTGCGCTCGGCCCATGGCGAACTGCGGTCGTCCTCCCGCTGATGTGCGGCCTGACCCTGCAGCCAGGCCTCGGCCGCCGCTTCCCAGAAGCCTGCCGGCAGCGCTTGCGGCGCGGGCAGCAAAACCGCCTGGTGACGCGGAATGAAGCCGGTATCCAGCTCCGCTGCCGCAAACGCCGGGTGGGCGAGAATGCGCCGCAGGAAGGCGATGTTGGTCTTCAACCCGCCAATGGCAAACTCGTCGAGCATGGCCAGCAAGCGCAGGCGTGCCTGTTCGCGGTCTTCGCCCCAGGCGATCAGCTTGCCCAGCATCGGGTCGTAGAACGGCGACACCACATCGCCTTCGCTGACCCCGCTGTCCACCCGTCGCCCTTCGCCGGCTGCCGACTCGCGGTACAGCGCCAGCTTGCCGGTGGCGGGCAGGAATTCGTTGGCCGGGTCTTCGGCGTACAGGCGCACTTCGATGGCATGGCCGATCAGCGGCACCTGGTCCTGGGTAATCGGCAGGGCCTCGCCGCAGGCCACGCGAATCTGCCAGGCCACCAGGTCCAAGCCGGTAATGGCTTCGGTGACCGGGTGCTCCACCTGCAGGCGGGTGTTCATCTCCATGAAGAAGAACTCGCCGCGGGCATCGAGCAGAAACTCCACGGTACCGGCGCCCACGTAGCCGATGGCCTGGGCTGCGCGTACCGCCGCCTCACCCATGGCCCGGCGCAATTCGGGTGACAGGCCTGGTGCTGGGGCTTCTTCCACCACTTTCTGGTGACGACGCTGGATCGAACAATCACGCTCGTTGAGGTACAGGCAGTTGCCGTGCTGGTCGGCGAATACCTGGATTTCCACGTGACGAGGCTTGAGCACGTATTTTTCCACCAGCATGCGCGCATCGCCGAACGATGACTGCGCCTCACGCTGTGCCGAGGCCAGGGCGTCGGCCAGCTGGCTTTCCTCCTCGACCACTTTCATGCCCTTGCCACCGCCGCCGGCACTGGCCTTGAGCAGCACCGGGTAGCCGATGCGTTCGGCGGCGGCGCGGAAGGTGTCCAGGTCCTGGGCTTCGCCGTGGTAGCCCGGCACCAGCGGCACGCCAGCGGCTTCCATCAGCGCCTTGGCCGCCGACTTGCTGCCCATGGCGTCGATGGCGCTGGCCGGTGGGCCGAGGAAGATCAGCCCGGCCTCTTCGATGGCGCGGGCAAAGCCCGCGTTCTCGGACAGGAAGCCATAGCCCGGGTGGATGGCCTGGGCGCCGCTGGCCTTGGCGGCGGCCAGCAGCTTGTCGACCAGCAGGTAGCTTTCGGCAGCCTTGGTGCCGCCGAGGTCGACGCGGATATCGGCTTCGCGGCTGTGCCGGGCATCACGGTCGGTGGCGCTGTGCACGGCGACAGTGGTCAGGCCCATGGCCTTGGCGGTGCGCATCACCCGGCAGGCGATTTCGCCGCGGTTGGCGACCAGCAGGGTGGTCAAAGCGGGGCGGCTCATGGGCGCGGCTCCTTCTTGTCATCGGTTTGCCAGGCGGGGCGGCGTTTTTCCAGGAAGGCGCGCAGGCCCTCCTGGCCTTCGGCGCTGACGCGGATGCGGGCGATGGTGTTTTCGCAGTAGCGGCGCAGGGCCGGGCTGAGTTCGCCGTCGTCCACTTCGCGCAGCAGGTCCTTGGTGGCACGCAGTGCTTGCGGGCTGTTCTGCAGCAGGTTGGCCACCCAGGCTTCAACCTGGGCGTCCAGTTCGCTGGCCGGGTACACCTCGGCCAGCAGGCCCAGTTCGCGGGCCCGCAGGCCGCTGAAACGCTCGGCGGTAAGGGCATAGCGGCGTGCAGCACGCTCACCGATGGCCTTGACCACGAACGGGCTGATCACTGCCGGTGCCAGGCCGATGCGCACTTCCGACAGGCACAGCTGGGCATCTTCGGCACCGATGGCCATGTCGCAGCAGCTGATCAGGCCCAGTGCGCCGCCAAAGGCCGCGCCTTGCACCACGGCCAGGGTCGGCGCCTTGAGGCGGTGCAGGGCGTACATCAGCTCGCCCAGCTCGCGGGCATCATCCAGGTTGGTGTTGAAGTCCAGCTGCGCCGACTGCTGCATCCAGGCCAGGTCGGCGCCGGCGCTGAAGTGTCGGCCACGGCCGCGCAACAGCACGAAGCGCAGGCTGGCGTCCTCGGCCAGCTGGTCGAGGGCGACGATCAGTTCGCGGATCATCTGCGCGTTGAAGGCGTTGTTCTTGTCCTCGCGGCTCAGCCACAGGGTGGCGAAGCCGCGCGGGTCGCGGATCACTTCGAGGGTGCTGAAATCGCTCATGGTCACATCCGGAAAATGCCGAAGCGGCTCTGTTCGATCGGTGCGTTCAGCGCGGCGGACAACGCCAGGCCGAGCACGTCGCGGGTCTGTGCCGGGTCGATGACACCGTCGTCCCACAGGCGGGCGCTGGAATAGTAGGGGTGGCCCTGATGCTCGTACTGGTCAAGGATCGGCTGCTTGAGCCGGGCTTCGTCCTCGGCGCTGAACGGGTGGCCACTGCGCTCACTCTGTTCGCGTTTGACCTGGGCCAGCACGCCGGCGGCCTGTTCGGCCCCCATCACGCCAATCCGCGCGTTGGGCCACATCCACAGGAAGCGCGGGTCGTACGCCCGGCCGCACATGCCGTAGTTGCCGGCACCGAAGCTGCCACCGATGATCACCGTGAACTTCGGCACCTGGGCGCAGGCCACGGCGGTGACCAGCTTGGCGCCGTGCTTGGCGATGCCGCCTTCCTCGTACTTTTTACCGACCATGAAACCGGTGATGTTCTGCAGGAACAGCAGCGGGATGCCGCGTTGGCAGGCCAGCTCGATGAAGTGCGCGCCTTTTTGCGCGGCCTCGGCGAACAGGATGCCGTTGTTGGCCAGGATCGCCACCGGGTAGCCGTGCAGGTGGGCGAAGCCGCACACCAAGGTGGTACCGAACAGCGCCTTGAATTCATCGAACACCGAGCCGTCGACCAGGCGCGCGATCACCTCGCGTACGTCGAATGGTTGCTTGGCATCGGCCGGCACCACGCCGTACAGCTCGTCGGCGGCGTACAGGGGGGCCACCGGGGCCAGGCGTTGCAGCTTGCCCAGCTTGTGCCAGTTGAGGTTGGCCACGCTGCGTCGGGCCAGCGCCAGGGCGTGTTCGTCGTTGTCGGCGTAGTGGTCGGCCACGCCGCTGGTGCGGCAGTGCACATCGGCGCCGCCAAGGTCTTCGGCACTCACCACTTCACCGGTGGCGGCCTTTACCAAGGGTGGGCCGGCGAGGAAGATGGTCGCTTGCTGGCGCACCATGATCGCTTCGTCGGCCATCGCTGGCACGTAGGCACCGCCGGCGGTGCACGAGCCCATCACCACGGCAATCTGCGGAATGCCCAATGCGCTCATGTTGGCCTGGTTGAAGAAGATCCGCCCGAAGTGCTCGCGGTCGGGGAACACTTCATCCTGGCGTGGCAGGTTGGCGCCGCCGGAGTCCACCAGATAGATGCACGGCAGGCGGTTCTGCAGGGCGATGGTCTGCGCACGCAGGTGCTTCTTCACCGTCAGCGGGTAGTAGGAACCGCCTTTGACCGTGGCGTCGTTGGCCACGATCATGCATTCCACGCCTTCGACGCGGCCGATGCCGGCGATTACGCCCGCAGCAGGCACGTCTTCGCCATATACCTCATGGGCGGCCAGTTGGCCGATTTCGAGGAACGGCGAGCCCGGGTCCAGCAGGCGGTCGATGCGCTCGCGTGGCAGCAGCTTGCCACGCGAGGTGTGCCGCTCCTGGGCCTTGGGCCCGCCGCCCTGGGCCACCTGGGCGAGCAGGCCGCGCAGGGCCTGGACCTGTTCGAGCATGGCCGCGCTGTTGCCGGCGAACTCCGCCGAACGCGGGTTGATCTGGGTGTGCAAGGTAGCCATGTGCGCGCGTCCCCTGTGCTCAGCGGGTTTCGTTGAACAGTTCGCGGCCGATCAGCATCCGGCGGATTTCGCTGGTGCCGGCACCGATCTCGTACAGCTTGGCGTCGCGCAGCAGGCGGCCTGCCGGGAATTCGTTGATATAGCCGTTGCCACCCAGAATCTGGATCGCCTCCAGGGCCATTTGCGTGGCGCGTTCGGCGGTGTACAGGATCACCCCGGCGGCATCCTTGCGGGTGGTCTCGCCACGGTCGCAGGCCTGGGCCACGGCATACAGGTAGGCGCGGCTGGCGTTGAGCTGGGTGTACATGTCGGCGATCTTGCCCTGGATCAGCTGGAACTCGCCGATGCTCTGGCCGAACTGCTTGCGGTCGTGGATGTAGGGCACCACCAGGTCCATGCAGCTTTGCATGATGCCGGTCGGGCCGCCGGACAGCACCACGCGCTCGTAGTCCAGGCCGCTCATCAGCACGCGCACGCCACCGTTGAGCTGGCCGAGGATGTTTTCTTCCGGTACTTCGACGCCGTCGAAGAACAGCTCGCAGGTGTTGGAGCCGCGCATGCCCAGCTTGTCGAACTTGTTGCTGCGGCTGAAGCCTTTCCAGTCACGCTCGACGATGAACGCGGTGATGCCATGCGCGCCCTTGTCCAGGTCGGTCTTGGCGTAGATCACGTAGGTGTTGGCGTCGGGGCCGTTGGTGATCCAGGTCTTGCTGCCGTTGAGCACGTAGTGGTCGCCGCGCTTTTCCGCGCGCAGCTTCATCGATACCACGTCGGAACCGGCGTTGGGCTCGCTCATGGCCAGGGCGCCGATGTGCTCGCCGCTGATCAGCTTGGGCAGGTACTTGAGCTTCTGCTCGTGGCTGCCGTTGCGGTTGATCTGGTTGACGCAGAGGTTGGAGTGGGCGCCGTAGGACAGGGCCACCGAGGCCGAGCCACGGCTGATTTCTTCCATCGACACCACGTGGGCCAGGTAGCCCAGGCCGGCACCGCCGTATTCTTCCGGCACGGTGATGCCCAGCAGCCCCATGTCGCCGAACTTGCGCCACATGTCGGCCGGGAACAGGTTGTCGTGGTCGATTTGCGCGGCGCGCGGGGCCAGTTCGGCGGCGACGAAGGTGCGCACCTGGTCGCGGAGCATGTCGATGGTTTCGCCCAGGGCGAAGTTCAGGGTGGGGTAATGCATGCTGGGGCACCTTGTTGTTCTTGAAATATGGGAAACACCCTGGCCCAAGGATCTGGCGCCGGACCCTGTGGGAGCGGGCGTGCCCGCGAATGCGTCAGCAGGACCACCGTCATTGCCTGAGTGATCGCATTCGCGGGCACGCCCGCTCCCACAGGGTTCGGCGTCAAGCCTGAGGGACGGTGTCGTTCATCACCTTTACGTTAACGTAAACCTGTGGGCGGTCACTGTCAATCGACTCATCACCTTTACGTAAACGTAAATCTGCGCCAGAGTATTCCCGCTTGCTTCAGTCGTGCCCAGAACAACCACAAGAAGGGACACCCATGAGTCAACCAAGCTATACCCGCGGTCGCCAGGACCAAGCCTTGCTGACCCAGACCATCGGCCAAGCCTTCGATGCCACCGTGGCCCGTTGCGCCGACGGCGAGGCCCTGGTGTCGCGCCATCAGGGCTTGCGCTACAGCTGGCGGCAGCTGGCCGGGCAGGTCGAGGTGCATGCCCGTGCCTTGATGGCCTTGGGCGTGAACACCGGCGACCGGGTCGGCATCTGGTCGCCCAACTGCGCCCAGTGGTGCATCCTGCAGCTGGCCAGCGCCAAGGTCGGTGCCATCCTGGTCAACATCAACCCGGCCTACCGCGTGGGCGAGCTGGAATACGTGCTGCGCCAGTCCGGCTGCCGCTGGCTGGTGTGTGCCGATGCCTTCAAGACGTCCGACTACCACGCCATGGTCCAGGAACTGGCACCAGAGCTGGCCAGCGCCACCCCGGGTGAAATGGCCAGTGCACGCCTGCCCGACCTGCGCGGTGTGGTCAGCCTGGCCGCCAATCCGCCGGCAGGCTTCCTGCCTTGGCAAGCGCTGGCCGAGCGGGCAGGGCAGACCTCCGTCGAGGCCTACGCGGCGCGCCAGCAAAGCCTGCAGTTCGACCAGCCGGTGAATATCCAGTACACCTCCGGCACCACCGGCGCGCCGAAGGGCGCTACGCTCAGCCACTACAACATCCTCAACAATGGCTTCATGGTCGGTGAAAGCCTGGGCCTGACCGCACGTGACCGCATGGTGATCCCGGTACCGCTGTACCACTGCTTTGGCATGGTCATGGCCAACCTCGGCTGTATCACCCATGGCAGCACCATGATTTACCCCAACGACGCCTTCGACGCCGAGCTCACCCTGCGCGCCGTGGCCGAAGAGCGCGCCAGCATTCTCTATGGCGTGCCGACCATGTTCATCGCCATGCTCGACCACCCCGCGCGTGCGCAAATGGACCTGTCGACCCTGCGCAGCGGCATCATGGCCGGCGCCACCTGCCCGATCGAGGTGATGCGCCGGGTCATCGACCAGATGCACATGGCCGAAGTGCAGATCGCCTACGGCATGACCGAAACCAGCCCGGTGTCGCTGCAGACCGGCCCGGACGACGGCCTGGAACTGCGCGTGACCACCGTGGGGCGCACCCAGCCGCAGCTGGAGAACAAGCTGGTGGACGCCGACGGCTGCATCGTCCCGCGCGGCGAGATCGGCGAACTGTGCACCCGTGGCTACAGCGTGATGCTCGGCTACTGGGACAACCCCCAGGCCACGGCGGATGCCATCGACCCGGCCGGCTGGATGCACTCGGGCGACCTGGCGGTGATGGACGAGCACGGCTACGTACGCATCGTCGGGCGCAACAAGGACATGATCATTCGCGGCGGCGAGAACATCTACCCGCGTGAGCTGGAAGAGTTCTTCTACACCCACCCGGCGGTGGCCGATGCGCAGGTGATCGGCATTCCGTGCAGCCGTTATGGCGAGGAGATCGTCGCCTGGATCAAGCTGCACCCGGGGCACAGTGCCACGGTCGAGGAACTGCAGGGCTGGTGCAAGGCGCGTATTGCACACTTCAAGGTGCCGCGGCATATCCGCTTCGTCGACGAGTACCCGATGACGGTGACCGGCAAGGTGCAGAAGTTCCGCATGCGGGAGATCAGTGTGGCGGAGATTTCGGCGCTGACTGCTGGTTGATGTACTGATGCTGCCGGCCCTTTCGCGGGCACGCCCGCTCCCACAGGTATTTCATTGCCCTCGGGCTGTGTGAAGTACTTGTGGGAGCGGGCGTGCCCGCGAAGAGGCCGGCGCTGCCAGCACAGAATCCTGGTCTACCCTTAAGCCTCTACCGGCGGCTCCTGGTTGGGCGGGTCGCCCACCGTCGGCGGCACGGTCGGCTTGATCGGCAGCTCGTCCGGGGCTTCTTCCGGCACGGGCGGCGGCAGGCTCGGGTCGTCGATGTTGGGGTCGGGTGTCTCCGGTGGAATGGGAATGTTCATGGCCTGACCTCGCATGGGTAATTGAAGAGGTGCTGCAGGCTTCGACTCCTGGCAGCTGCCGTTCGCTCAATTTTATTGAACCCCACGCCTGTGCCCGGCTCTGAACCCTTACCGCTACCAGCCTGAGGGAGCAAGGTCCGATGTCACGAAACGAGCCCTTCGAAAGCGTGCCCATGGCCAACGATCACCCGGACCAGGCCATCAGCCTGTCCCAGGCGCTGCTGGCGCCGCGCATCGTGATCGAAGACACCCAACCCGTGCTCGAAGCCGGTACCTTCGCCACCAAGGCCATCAGTGGCCAACCAGTGTCGGTCAGCAGCAAGGTCTACAGCGACGGCCACGACCGCCTGGCGGTGATGCTCAACTGGCGCCAGGCCCACAGCCGGCGCTGGCATTGCGTGCCCATGCATTCGCCGGGCAACGACCTGTGGCTGGCCGAGTTCACCCCCACCGAACTGGGCCCGCACCTGTTCAGCATCGAGGCCTGGATCGACCCGTTCGCCACCTATTGTCACGACCTGGAGAAGAAGTACCACGCCGGTGTCGAGGTCAGGCTGGAGCTGGAGGAAGGCCGGTTGATGCTGGGCAAGGGCATCGAGCTGTGCAACGGTGCCCTGCGCGAGGAACTCCAGGCCATACAGCAGCGCCTTTCCACGCTAGATGCCGACGACCAGGTGGCGCTGTTTCTCGACCCGGCCACCGCCCGCCTGATGAGCGACGCCGAGCACCGCAGCTACCTGGCCCGCAGCCGCGAATTCCCCGTCGATGTCGACCGCCCGGCGGCGCAATTCGCCAGCTGGTACGAGCTGTTCCCGCGCTCGATCACCGACAGCCCCGAGCGCCACGGCACCTTCAATGATGTGCACGAGCGCCTGCCGATGATCCGCGACATGGGCTTCGACGTGCTGTACTTCCCGCCCATTCATCCCATTGGCATGCAACACCGCAAGGGCCGTAACAATGCCCTGAAAGCCGAGCCCGGCGACCCGGGCAGTCCGTATGCCATCGGCAGCCCGGAAGGCGGCCACGAGGCAATCCACCCGCAACTGGGCAGCCGCGACGACTTCCGCCGCCTGGTGGCCGCGGCGGCCGAACACGGCCTGGAAATCGCCCTCGACTTCGCCATCCAGTGCTCCCAGGACCACCCTTGGCTCAAGGAACACCCCGGCTGGTTCAGCTGGCGCCCGGACGGCACCATCCGCTATGCCGAGAACCCGCCGAAGAAGTACCAGGACATCGTCAACGTCGATTTCTACGCACCCGACGCCGTGCCCTCGCTATGGCTGGCCTTGCGTGACGTGGTGGTCGGCTGGGTCGAGGAGGGGGTGAAAACCTTCCGCGTCGACAACCCGCACACCAAGCCACTGCCGTTCTGGCAATGGCTGATCGCCAATGTGCGTAGCCAACACCCCGAGGTGATTTTCCTTGCCGAGGCTTTTACCCGGCCGGCGATGATGGCGCGCCTGGGCAAGGTCGGTTATGCGCAAAGCTACACCTACTTCACCTGGCGCAATCACAAACAGGAGCTGCGCGAGTACTTCGAGCAGCTTAACCAGCCGCCGTGGAGCCAGTGCTACCGGCCCAACTTCTTCGTCAACACGCCGGATATAAACCCGTACTTCCTGCACACCTCCGGCCGTGCCGGTTTCCTCATTCGTGCGGCGCTGGCCACCATGGGGTCGGGGCTGTGGGGCATGTACTCGGGCTTCGAGCTGTGCGAAGGCACGCCACTGCCGGGCAAGGAGGAGTACCTGGATTCGGAGAAGTACGAAATTCGCCCGCGCGATTTCAGCCAGCCCGGCAACATCATTGCCGAAATCGCCCAGCTCAACCGCATCCGCCGGCAGAACCGCGCCTTGCAGACTCACCTGGGCGTGGCGTTCTTCAACTGCTGGAACGACAGCATCCTGTACTTCGCCAAGCGCACACCGGAGCGCGACAACTACATCCTGATCGCGGTGAGCCTCGATCCGCACAACGCCCAGGAGGCGCATTTCGAATTGCCGCTTTGGGAGCTGGGGCTGGACGACAACGCCGAAACCCATGGCGAGGACCTGATGAACGGCCACCGTTGGTCGTGGTACGGCAAGACCCAATGGATGCGCATCGAGCCTTGGCATTTGCCGTTCGGCATCTGGCGCATCGAAAAGGCCCGTTAACAAGGTACACGCCATCCGCTGTGGGAGCGGGTTTACCCGCGAAGCAGGCGCCGCGGAGCATGGCACCGGCTTCGCCGGTGTTCGCGGGTAAACCCGCTCCCACAGGGATCGTGTCAAGTCAGTTGCTTGTGCATTGGGGCCAGAGCAACCTGGAATTGAAAGGAGTCGCATATGGCCAAGCGTTCCCGCCCGGCAGCCTTCATCGACGACCCGCTGTGGTACAAGGACGCCGTCATCTACCAGCTGCACATCAAGTCGTTCTTCGATTCGAACAACGATGGCATCGGCGATTTCGCCGGCCTGATCAGCAAGCTCGACTACATCGCCGAGCTGGGCGTCAACACCCTGTGGCTGCTGCCGTTCTATCCCTCGCCACGCCGCGACGACGGCTACGACATCGCCGAATACAAGGCCGTGCACCCCGACTACGGCAACCTCGCCGATGCCCGCCGCTTCATCGCCGAGGCGCACAAACGCGGCCTGCGGGTAATCACCGAGCTGGTCATCAACCACACCAGCGACCAGCACCCCTGGTTCCAGCGCGCCCGGCATGCCAAGCGCGGCAGCAAGGCGCGGGACTTCTACGTGTGGTCGGATGACGACCAGAAGTACGACGGCACGCGTATCATCTTCCTCGACACCGAGAAGTCCAACTGGACCTGGGACCCGGTCGCCGGCCAATACTTCTGGCACCGCTTCTACTCGCACCAGCCCGACCTCAACTTCGACAACCCGCAAGTGCTCAAGGCCGTGATCGGGGTGATGCGCTTCTGGCTCGACCTGGGTGTCGATGGCCTGCGACTGGATGCCATCCCCTACCTGATCGAGCGCGACGGCACCAACAACGAGAACCTCGCCGAAACCCACGACGTGCTCAAGGCGATACGCGCCGAAATCGATGCCAACTACCCCGACCGCATGCTGCTGGCCGAGGCCAACCAGTGGCCCGAGGACACCCGCCCGTACTTCGGCGAGGGCGAGGGCGACGAATGCCACATGGCCTTCCACTTCCCGTTGATGCCGCGCATGTACATGGCCCTGGCCATGGAAGACCGCTTTCCGATCACCGACATCCTGCGCCAGACCCCGGAAATCCCCGCCAACTGCCAATGGGCGATCTTCCTGCGCAACCACGATGAGCTGACCCTGGAAATGGTCACCGACCGCGAGCGCGATTACCTGTGGAACTATTACGCCGAAGACCGCCGCGCGCGCATCAACCTGGGCATCCGCCGTCGCCTGGCGCCGTTGCTGCAGCGTGACCGCCGGCGCATCGAACTGCTCACCAGCCTGCTGCTGTCGATGCCCGGCACGCCCACCCTCTACTACGGCGACGAATTGGGCATGGGCGACAACATCTACCTGGGCGACCGCGACGGCGTGCGCACACCCATGCAGTGGTCACCGGACCGCAACGGCGGTTTCTCCCGTGCCGACCCGCAGCGGCTGGTGCTGCCGCCGATCATGGACCCGTTGTACGGCTATCAGACCGTCAATGTCGAGGCCCAGGCCAACGACCCGCACTCATTGCTGAACTGGACCCGGCGCATGCTGGCGGTGCGCAAGCAGCAAAAGGCCTTTGGCCGCGGCAGCCTGCGCACCCTCACGCCGAACAACCGGCGCATCCTCGCCTACCTGCGCGAGTACACCGACGCCGCGGGCAACACCGAGGTCATCCTGTGCGTGGCCAACGTTTCCCGCGCCGCCCAGGCGGCTGAACTGGAATTGTCACAATACGCCGACAAAGTACCGGTGGAGATGCTCGGCGGCAGCGCCTTCCCGCCGATCGGCCAACTGCCGTTCCTGCTGACCTTGCCACCCTACGCCTTCTACTGGTTCCTGCTGGCGTCCCACGACCGCATGCCCAGCTGGCACATCCAGGCCACCGAGGGGTTACCCGAATTGACCACATTGGTACTGCGCAAACGCATGGAAGAACTGCTGGAAGCCCCCGCCAGCGATACCCTGCAAAGCGCCATCCTGCCGCAGTACCTGCCCAAGCGGCGCTGGTTCGCCGGCAAGGAAGGGCCGATCGACGCCGTGCGCCTGTGCTACGGCGTGCGCTTCGGCACGGCCACCACGCCGGTGTTGCTCGGTGAAATCGAAGTGCTCAGCGACGGTGTGGCCAACCGCTACCAACTGCCGTTCGGGTTGCTGCCCGAGGAACAGATCAACACCGCGCTGCCGCAACAGCTCGCCCTGGCGCGGGTACGCCGTACCCATCAGGTTGGCCTGATCACCGACGCCTTTGTTCTCGAGCCGTTCATCCGCGCAGTGCTGCGTGCCTGTGAGGAGGGCATGCATCTGCCTTGTGGCAACGGCGAGGGCGAGCTGTGTTTCGAAAGCACGCTGCAGTTGGCGGACCTGGCGTTGAACGACGAAAGCAGCGTGCGCTACCTCAGCGCCGAGCAGTCCAACAGCTCGGTGGTGGTTGGCGACCATGTGGTGCTCAAGCTGATCCGCCGGGTCAGCCCGGGCGTGCACCCGGAGCTGGAAATGAGTGCCTACCTGACCGCCGCAGGCTTTGCCAATATTTCGCCGTTGCTGGCCTGGGTCAGCCGGGTGGACGAGCAGGGCGCGCCACACCTGCTGATGATCGCCCAGGGCTACCTGAGCAACCAGGGTGATGCCTGGGCCTGGACCCAGAACACCCTGGAGCGGGCCATCCGCGACCAGATGGAGCCCTCCAGCCTCGACGCCGAGGCACACACCGACGCATTGGCCGAACTCACCGGCTTTGCCGCCTTGCTCGGCCAACGCCTGGGCGAGATGCACCTGTTGCTGGCCGCACCGACCAATGACGAGGCCTTCCAGCCGCGCCCAAGCGATGCCGACGACAGCGAACGCTGGAGTACGCAGATCAGTGCCGAGCTTACCCATGCCCTCGACCTGCTGGCCCAGCACCGCGACAGCCTCGACAGCGACAGCCAGGCGCTGGTCGACGACTTGCAGCAACAGCGCGACGGCCTGGCCCAGCACATTGCCAACCTGGCCCGCCAGGCCCAGGGCGGCCTGCTGATGCGCGTGCACGGCGACCTGCACCTGGGCCAGGTGCTGGTGGTGCAGGGCGATGCCTACCTCATCGATTTCGAAGGTGAGCCGGCCCGACCGCTGCAAGAGCGCCGGGCAAAACACAGCCCGTACAAGGATGTCAGCGGCGTGCTGCGATCCTTCGACTATGCTGCTGCCATGATCTTGCGCAATGCGTCTGCGGTCGACCTTTCCGGCCCAGCCCGCCAGGCCCGGCAACGTGTTGCCCGGCAGTACCTGCACCAGTCGCGGCATGCCTTTGTCGAAGCCTATGGCCTGGCCACCGCAGCCATGCCCCACGCCTGGCAGCAGGCCGAGGGCGAGCGTGTCGCACTGGAGCTGTTCTGCCTGGAGAAAGCCGCCTACGAAATCACATACGAAGCCGAGAACCGTCCGAGTTGGTTGGCCGTGCCCTTGCATGGCCTGCATGGACTGATCAGTACCTGGGGAGAGTCATAGATGAATGCAACCACGCGTGAAAACGGCGGCCTTCGGCAACGGGACCTGGACGCCCTGGCCCGCGCCGAGCACGCCGATCCATTTGCGGTACTAGGCCCCCACGGCGACGGTGCGGGCGGGCAGGTGGTCCGCGTCTTCCTGCCCAATGCCCTGAATGTGCGCATGCTGGCCCGGCATGACGGGCGCATCCTCACCGAAATGGAGCAGGGCAGCCTGCCCGGGTTGTTCACCGCGCACCTCGACGAGGCACACCCGTACCTGCTGCAGATCGGCTGGGCCGGCGGCGAGCAGGTCACCGAAGACCCCTACAGCTTCGGCCCGCAACTGGGCGACATGGACCTGTACCTGTTCGCCGAAGGCAACCACCGCGACCTGTCGGGGCGCTTTGGTGCCCAGCCGATCCAGGTCGATGGTATCGACGGCGTGTGCTTTTCGGTGTGGGCGCCGAACGCGCGTCGGGTGTCGGTGGTGGGCGATTTCAACAACTGGGACGGCCGCCGCCACCCCATGCGCCTGCGCCATAGCGCCGGGGTGTGGGAGTTGTTCGTGCCGCGCCTGGGCGTGGGCGAAACCTACAAGTTCGAAGTGCTGGGCAAGGACGGCATACTGCCCCTGAAGGCCGACCCGTTGGCGCGCGCCACCGAACTGCCGCCGAGCACCGCCTCCAAGGTTGCCGGGGCGCTCAGCCACGGTTGGCAAGACCACGCCTGGATGGCGCAACGCGCGCAGCTCCATGCCTACAACGCGCCGCTGTCGATCTACGAGCTGCACCCCGGTTCCTGGCGCTGCGAGCTGGATGAGGCGGGCGAAGTCGGGCGCTATTACAACTGGCGCGAGCTGGCCGAGCGCCTGGTGCCGTACGTTCAGGAGCTGGGCTTCACCCACATCGAACTGCTGCCGATCATGGAGCACCCGTTCGGCGGCTCCTGGGGTTACCAGCCACTGTCGCTGTTCGCGCCCACCTCGCGCTACGGCAGCGCCGAGGACTTTGCCGCCTTTGTCGACGCCTGCCACCAGGGCGGCATTGGCGTGCTGCTCGACTGGGTGCCGGCGCATTTCCCCACTGACGAACACGGCCTGGCGCGTTTCGACGGCACCGCCCTGTACGAATACGACAACCCCCTGGAGGGCTACCACCAGGATTGGAACACGCTGATCTACAACCTTGGCCGCAACGAAGTGCGCGGCTTCATGATGGCCTCGGCGCTGCACTGGCTGAAGCATTTCCACATCGATGGCCTGCGCGTCGATGCGGTGGCCTCGATGCTGTACCGCGACTATTCACGCAAGGCCGGCGAATGGGTGCCCAACCGCCACGGCGGGCGCGAGAACCTGGAGGCCATCGACTTCATCCGCCACCTCAACGGCGTGGCGGCCCACGAGGCCCCGGGCGCGCTGATCATCGCCGAGGAGTCCACCGCCTGGCCTGGCGTCAGCCAGCCGACCCAGCAGGGCGGCCTGGGCTTTGCCTACAAGTGGAACATGGGCTGGATGCACGACACCTTGCATTACATCCAGAACGACCCGGTGCACCGCACCTACCACCACAACGAGATGAGCTTCGGACTGATCTATGCCTATTCCGAGCACTTCATCCTGCCCATCTCCCACGACGAAGTGGTGCACGGCAAGCACTCGCTGATCGACAAGATGCCCGGCGACCGCTGGCAGAAGTTCGCCAACCTGCGTGCCTACCTCACCTTCATGTGGGCGCATCCGGGCAAGAAGCTGCTGTTCATGGGCTGCGAGTTCGGCCAATGGCGTGAGTGGGACCACGATGGCGAGCTGGACTGGTACTTGCTGCAGTACCCTGAGCACCAGGGGGTACAGCGCCTGGTGGGCGACCTCAACCGCCTGTACCGAGAAGTGCCGGCGCTGCACGAGCAGGATTGCCAACCGCAGGGTTTCCAGTGGTTGATTGGTGACGATGCGCAGAACAGCGTGTATGCCTGGTTGCGCTGGAGCAGCAGTGGCGAGCCGGTGCTGGTGGTGGCCAACTTCACGCCGGTGCCGCGCGAGGGCTATCGCATTGGCGTGCCGTTCGGCGAGCGCTGGCAGGAGCTGTTGAACAGCGATGCCGAGCTGTATGCCGGGTCCAATGTCGGCAACCTGGGGGTGGTGGAGAGTGACGAGATAGCCAGCCATGGCCAGCCACAGTCGCTGGCCCTGAACCTGCCGCCGCTTGGGGTTCTGATAATGAAGCCAGCCTGATGTGTTGCCAGTACTGGCCTCTTCGCGGGTAAACCCGCTCCCACAGGAATTGCACAAGCTTCAGACCCTGTGCGGTCCTTGTGGGAGCGGGTTCACCCGCGAAAGGGCCGAACCTGCCTACCACCGCATCCGCACCCCAAGGCTGCCAATCAACCCGTTCAGGTCATTGTCGTCCACGTCACTGCTGTAATCGGCACTGACAAACAGCGCCACCGTGGGCGTCACCCGCGCCACCAGCCCCAACCCCAGTTCCACCGTGGTCGAGTAGCGCGAGCTGGAGATCTTGTCGACCTGGTCCAGCTTCACTTCCTCGGCATTGCTGAAGTCATACCACACGTTGGTCCGCACATAGGGCTCGATCGGCATGCCGCGTACCTCATAGCGTCCGGACAGCCTGGCACCCACCCGGCCGCTCCAGCTCGGCTGGCTGTCGAAGGCCTGCAAGGTCTCTTCCTGCACCCGGCTGCCGGGGAAGAACTGCTGGTTGATCAATTGCGCCTGCGGCTCGATTACCCAGCCGCCACCCAGGCCGATGGGGATGCCCCCCTCCAACGAGAAGGTCATCGCGTGGCCGCTGTCGTCCAGCCGCTGGCCGTTCTCGCCACGACCATTGACGTCGATGCGCGAACCCATGGCCACGGCATCCAGGTGCCAGCCCTGCTCATGGGTCATGCTCCAGTATACCCCCAGGCTTTCCCCGCTCAGGTTCACCGCGCTGCGCTGCTTGTCGCCCAACAGTGGGCGCATGCCGTTGAAGCTGCTTTGCAGGTTGTTGTGCCCCACGAAAATTCCCGCGCGGTGCACATTGCCCGCTGCAGTTTCACGCACGAACAGGTCCGGGCCGATCATCAGTTGCTGGCTGGGGGCTTCAAGCTGGTCCGGCGGCTGCGCGCCCTTGCGCGGGGCGGTCGGAAAGAACTGCGCCCACTGGCTGGCGACCAGGTCCGGTGCAGCCTGCCCGTGGCGCTCGCTCATCTTCTGCGAAAATGCATTCAAGGTACCGATACTCAAGCCACTGGCGTTGACCGGGTCGAGCGACAGCTGTGGTACTGCCGGTTGTTGCAGAAAGCCGGGCGAGGCCGGGTCGTCCTGCAGTTCATACGCGATAGTTTCCACCGGGGTTGCCAGAAGCAGCGACGTGGAAACCGCGTAGAAAATGCTGTCGAAGCGCAAGGGATTCGAGGTGCTTTTCATGGCGGATCTCCTTTGTTTTTGTGTTACAGCCCTAGGACCTGGCCTGTTGTCACGAGCTGTACGGCAAAAACAGTGGGCGACCCAAACCAGCACGCCCGGCTTTCGCCAGCGCGCACGAAGGCGCGAGCTAGAGGCCCGGCGCGAGATCATTACTGCTTGATATGTTCAGCTAAGGAGAGGGCGCCGCTTGCGTCAAGAAAGCGTGAAGGAAGTGTTCATGTTCCGTGGCGTGGCTCAACCAATTGATTTTACGGGTAAAACAGAGGGCTATAGCGGGGTTCGCTATTTGCCGTGTGGTGTCTATGAAAAATGATTGCTAGAGCCTGACCTCGACCGCCAACGGAAGGTGGTCCGACAGGTGCGACCAAGGTTTGTGCCCCAGAATCCGCGGCCCATGGCTTTCGGCGTTGCGCAGGTAGACGCGGTCCAGGCGCAGCAGCGGCAGGCGCGCAGGGTAGGTGCGGGCCAGGTGGCCGTGGTGGCGCTCGAAGGCCTCGTGCAGGTCTTGCTGCAGGCCCAGGGTGCGGTTGCCGTGGGATTTCCAGTCGTTGAAATCGCCGGCGATGATCACCGGGGCATCGGCGGGCAAGGACTCGAGCAGCTTGCGCAGCAGTTGCAGCTGCTTCTGGCGGTGGCTTTCCAGTAACGACAGGTGCACGCAGATGGCATGTACCTGGCGCTGGCCGGGGACGTCGAGGATGCAGTGCAGCAGGCCACGACGTTCGGGGCCGGTGATCGACACGTCGAGGTTGCGGTGTTCGATGATCGGGTATCTGGACAGCAGCGCGTTGCCGTGGTGGCCGTCGGGGTAGACCGCGTTGCGGCCGTAGGCGAAGTCGCTCCACATGCTGTCGGCGAGGAACTCGTACTGCGAGGTCTGCGGCCAGCCGGGGTAGCGCGCGGCGTGGCGGTCGTGGCTGCCGAGCACCTCCTGGAGGAAGACGATGTCGGCCTGGGTGCTGCGCACCGCCTCGCGCAGTTCCGGCAGGATGAAGCGCCGGTTGAAGGCGGTGAAGCCCTTGTGAGTATTCACCGTCAGCACCCGCAGCCGCTTCACGGCCGGGGCCTGGTTGTCGCTGGCGAAACCTTTACTGCCGGCTTCGGGGTTCACGGTTACTCCTCGGTCAACGGGTTTGCGCCGCTCCTTGTAGGAGCAGCCTTGTGCTGCGAAAGGGCCGATAAGGCAAACCATTTGCTGTGCCGGTAAAGGCCTCTTCGCAGCACAAGGCTGCTCCTACAAGGGACAGGTACCAGACTGTCAGGTTCACTCCTCATCACGCTGCAACACCATCAGCAGCAACGACCGCCCCTTGACCTCGAAGGTGCTGTCGAACTGCAGATGCTGCCCCTTGCGCAGCTCCGGCCGGTCGGTGTCGACCAGGCAGCTCCAGTAATCCCCATCGGGCACCGTCGGCAACTCGAACGGTACGATGTCATGGTGGGCATTGACGATCAGCAGCACGGTGGCCTCAGCGCCTGGCCGGGCAATTCCGCTGACTTGCGCGCGGCCATCGATCAGCATGCCCAGGCATCGCCCGTGCGGGTCTTCCCATTGCTCCACGCTCATCTCGTTGCCATCCGGTGCCAGCCAGGTCACGTCCTTGACCCCGATTGCCTCATTGTAGTCGCCCACCAGAAAGCGCGAGCGGCGCAGTATCGGGTAGGCCAGGCGCAGGCGGGTCAGGCGTTTGACGAAGGCCAGCAGCTCTTCACCCTCCTGGTCCAGGTCCCAGTTCACCCAGCCGATCTCGCTGTCCTGGCAATAGGCATTGTTGTTGCCGTGCTGGGTACGGCTGAACTCGTCACCGGCGACGATCATCGGTGTGCCCTGGGCCAGCAGCAGGGTAGCGAAGAAGTTGCGCATCTGGCGCATGCGCAGGGCATTCACGCCCGGGTCGTCGGTTGGTCCCTCGACACCGCAGTTCCACGACAGGTTGTTGTCGGTGCCGTCCTGGTTGTTCTCGTCGTTGTCTTCGTTGTGCTTGTGGTTATAGGACACCAGGTCGCGCAAGGTGAAACCGTCGTGGGCGGTGACGAAATTGACCGAGGCATAAGGGCGCCGGCCACGGTTGTTGAACATGTCCCCCGAGGCGGTCATGCGCGAGGCAAAGTCGGCCAGTTGGCCTTCGTCACCTTTCCAGAAGGCGCGCACGGTGTCACGGAAGCGGTCGTTCCACTCTGCCCAGCCCGGGGCAAAGTTGCCCACCTGGTAGCCGCCCGGGCCGCAGTCCCAGGGCTCGGCAATCAGCTTCACCTGGCTCAGCATCGGGTCCTGGCGGCAGGCGACGAGGAAACCGTGGCGTTCGCTGTAGCCGTCGTGGTAGCGGCCAAGAATGGTCGCCAGGTCGAAGCGGAAGCCGTCCACGTGCATTTCGCCGGCCCAATAGCGCAGCGAGTCGGTGACCAGCTGCAGCACGCAGGGGTGGCTCAGGTCCAGGGTGTTGCCGGTGCCGGAATCGTTGATGTAATAGCGCTTGTCGTCCGGCATCAGGCGGTAGTACGAGGCGTTGTCGATGCCGCGCATCGACAGCGTTGGCCCGCGCTCGTTGCCTTCGGCGGTGTGGTTGTAGACCACGTCGAGGATTACCTCCAGACCGGCGTCGTGCAGGTGCGCGACCATTTCCTTGAATTCGGCGATCTTGCCGCTGGCCAGGTAGCGCGGGTGTGGGGCGAAGAAGGCGATGCTGTTGTAGCCCCAGTAGTTGTTCAGGCCCTTGTCCAGCAGGTGCTGGTCGTTGACGAAGGCGTGAACCGGCAGCAGCTCGATGCTGGAAACGCCCAGCTCCTTGATGTGCTTGAGCAGCTCGTCATTGGCCAGGCCGGCGAAGGTGCCGCGCAGGTTCTCCGGTACTGCCGGGTGGCACATGCTGATGCCACGGGTGTGCGCCTCGTAGACGATCGTGCGTTCCCAGGGTATCAGCACACGCTGGTCGCGGCCCCAGGTGAAGGCAGGGTCGATCACCTTGCACTTAGGTACGAAGGGCGCGCTGTCGCGTTCGTCGAACGACAGGTCGCCGTCGGGGTGGCCGATGGTGTAGCCGAACAGTGCTTCGGACCATTGCAGGCTGCCGACCAGTTGCTTGGCATACGGGTCGATCAGCAGTTTGTTGGGGTTGAAGCGGTGGCCGTTCTCTGGCTCGTAGGGGCCGTGCACGCGGTAGCCATAGATCAGCCCGGGGTGCGCGTCGGGCAGGTAGCCGTGGTAGATCTCGTCGGTGTATTCGGGCAGCTCGATGCGCTCGATTTCGTGTTCGCCAGTGGAGTCGAACAGGCACAGCTCGACCTTGGTGGCGTTGGCCGAGAACAGGGCAAAGTTGACCCCTAGGCCATCCCAGGTGGCACCGAGGGGGAAGGGCAGGCCTTCACGGATGCGCGATGGGGCGACCGAGCGGGTTTTCTTCGGGGGGCGGGGGCTCATGGCGGTCCTCACCGCCCGGGGCTTCTTCACCGCTACGGCTTTCTCAACCGGCTCAGCCGCTACCTTGGGCTTGGCCGGCGCCCGCTTGCGCGGCGCCGCCTTGGGAGCCAGGGCCTCGGCTTCGGCCAGCTTGCGGGCCATGTCCCAATGGCGGTCTTCCTGGCCGACGGGCTTACCCTCGGATTCCCAGATCTGGTAGGCAAATTCGCGGATACGTTTTTCATCAACACTCATCATGACGCTCCTGATGCTCAAGATTGTTGTATCAGCAGGTTGACCGGAAACTCCGCCAGCACGGCGCTCAACAGCAGCTCCCTGGAAGAGCTGACCGCAGCACTGGGGAAAAGTCCCGTCGAGTTGGCAGGCGACAAGGCAAACGGCAGGCTTACTCGGGTGTCGTCCCAGTTCTGTGCCGGGATCAGGGGTATCGGTGCACCCGCCAGCAGGGTACTGGCCAGGCGTGGCGCGATGATGACGGCCCGCTCGCCTTCGCCCAGGCGGGCAAAGGCCACCACCTTGTCGGCATGCCGGCCGTGCACGCTCAGCGGCAGGTAGGCACCACGGCGGAACAACTCGGCGTGGGCCTGGCGGCAGTCCAGCACCCGGGCGATCAGCGCCTGCTTGAGGCGGCCGTCGCGCCAGTGCGCCAGCAGATCGGCTACCGGCGTTGCATCGTCCAGGGTGCGACGCCGGCAAGCGTAGTCCACGGCGCGGCGGTTGTCCGGGTCGACCAGGCTGAAGTCCCAGTACTCGGTGCCCTGGTACAGGTCAGGCACACCCGGCGTGGTCATGCGCAACAGGGCCTGTACAAGGCCATTGAGGGCGCCGGGGCAAGCGAGCAGTTGCGCGGCATCCGCCACGGATTTGCGCAACTGCTGGTTCTCGCTGTCCAGCAGCAGCCCGTCGAGGTAGCGGGCGCAGGCGCTTTCGTATGCCTCGTTCGGTGCGCTCCAGCTACTGCGCAGCTTGGCCTCGCGCAGGGCCTTCTGCTGCCAGTGGCGAATGCGTTCGGCGTACTGGCGCAGGGCGTTGTCCTCGTGCAGGTCGAGGTCCAGTGGCCAGCTGCCCAGCAAGGTCTGCAGCAGCATCAGCTCATCGCCGGGGCTGGGCGCCAGGCCGTCGTCCAGTTGCGTGCGCAACGGTGTCGCCAGTTCGCGCCAGTGTTCCATTCGGCTGGCCAGCCACGGGCCGCGCTCACTGAGCACGGCCAGGCGCGCGCGGGTGTCTTCGCCGCGCTTGTGGTCATGGGTGGCGCTGGCCAGCAGGTTGTCGGGGAAGTCGCGCAGGCGCCGCTGGGCCTCGTTGTGGAAGTGCTCGAGCGGGGCGCTGAAACACGCGGCCTCGAAGCCTACATCGTTGCGCGACAGCAGCCGCGCGCTGCGGTAGAACGCGGTGTCTTCCACGGCTTTGGCGGCGCTGGGTGCGGTCAGTTGCTGGAAGCGTACGCAGGCGTGGCGCAGCTGCTTGCGCGCCCGGCCCGCTGGCAGGTTGCGCCAGGCTTGCCCCCCCAGCCATTGTTCAAGCTGCTCGAGCAGCGGCCAGTCGGCTTCGCCGAGGTCCTGGCGGGCATTGGCCAGGGCCTGCTGGAAAAACCCTTCGTCTTCTGCCGGGCGCCCGCAGGCATTGAAGTAGGTGCGGTACACCGGGTAATGCGCTACCAGCGCCTGCAAGGCGCGGCGGATCGCGCCCAAGGTCAGGTCGCGGGTCATCAGGTCGTTGCGCGCTACCTGCAACAGCGCCTGGGCCACCGACTCACAGTCGCCGGCCAGGCTGGCATTGAGCACCAAGTGGCGGGCCTGGCGCACCTCCTCGGGGAAGTCCGGGCGTTCGCTTACATTGGCCCACAGCTCGGTCAGCGCTGCTTCACCCGCCGGGTCGTGCTGTAACAGCGAGACCTGGTTCATGAACTCATAGCCGGTAGTGCCATCGGTAAGCCAGTCGCGGTGCAGGTGCTCGTTGGCACCGAGGATCTTCTCCACGTAGATCGGGAAATGCTCCAGGGCGGCATGCAACGGCCGCTGCGCCAGCAGGCCATCGACCCGTCGGCGCAGTTTGCGGCAATAACCGCGCGGGTCGGCCAGGCCGTCGATATGGTCGATGCGCAGGCCGTCCACCAGGCCACGCTCGATCAGTTCGAACAGCTTGGCGTGGGTAGCCTCGAACACCACCGCGCGTTCAACCCGCAGGCCGCCCAGTTCGTTGATGTCGAAGAAGCGCCGCCAGTTGATGTCGTCGGCAGCGGTGCGCCAGCTGGCCAGGCGGTAGGTCTGGCGCTCCAGCAGCAGGTGCAGGCGCTTGAAACCGTTCTCGCTGCGGCTGTCGAACGCCGCCAGCGCCGATTCGAGGTCGGCGCCTTCGCATACCAGGTGCGCCAGCTCGGCTTGCAGGGGCAGGGCATCGGCC
The DNA here is from genome assembly GCF_001642705.1 of Pseudomonas sp. p21. Taxonomy (NCBI): domain Bacteria; kingdom Pseudomonadati; phylum Pseudomonadota; class Gammaproteobacteria; order Pseudomonadales; family Pseudomonadaceae; genus Pseudomonas; species Pseudomonas sp. p21. Next base: position 220,793 of record NZ_LWBV01000003.1, on the reverse strand, counting down.
AGCGGCGTGGCAGATGCGTTCAACGCGGTGAAGCGTTCGGCCAGGGCCTTGAGCGCCGGCTCCGGGCTGAGGGCGAGAATCCAGCCATAGTCGACCGGGCAGATCGGGAAGCGGTGTTGGTAATGGGCGATTTGCAGCCGCCCATGGTGCTTGTCGAACTCAAGCGGTATCTCGCCATTTTTCAGCGCCACGCCATAGTCGCTGGCGAGGAACGGCAGCAGCAGCTGGCCGGCCAGCAGCGGGTCGCTGGAGTGCCACTGGATGTCGAAGAATTCCGCATACGGGCTGCGTCGGCCCCAGGCCAGCAGGCTCTGCCACCAGGGGTTGTCGGCACCGCCCACGGCCATGTGATTGGACACCGTATCGAGGATCAGCCCCATGCCGTGCTGGCGCAGGGCGGTAACCAGCCTTTCCAGCGCCGCCTCGCCGCCCAGTTCGGGGTTGACGCAGGTCGGGTCGACCACATCGTAGCCGTGGCGCGAGCCGGCACGGGCCTTGAGGATAGGCGAGGCATACAGATGACTGATGCCCAGCTGGGCAAAGTACGGCACCAGCGGCACGGCGTGATCGAGGGTGAAGTCACTGTGAAACTGCAGGCGCAGGGTCGCGGTCAGCGGTTTCATCGGTCACGCTCCCAGGCCTGTTCGCGGGCCTGGGCCAGCAGTTCCAGGCGCCGTGCGGCATCTTCGTCGTCGAGCAACTCACGTACCGGCCGGGCAAAGCGTCGGCGCCAGTTGGGGTGGCCAGCGGTGGTGCCCGGCAGGTTGGGTTGCTCGTCGCAGCCTAGCAGGTCTTCCAGCGGCACCAGTACCAACGGTGCGCGGGTGTGGCCGACGTAGCGGATGGCCGCGTCGATCAGCGCGTCGTTGTCCGGCAGCGAGCCGTAGTTGGCCTCCAGGGTACGGCGCAGGCCGTCGTGCTCCTTCTGCCGTTCGTGGCGCCAGTGCAGTTCGGTGGCGGCGTCGATCAGTTGCAGGCGGTGGTTCCAGTCGATGTCGCGGTTTTCCAGCCAGCCGGCGAGCGGCGCCAGGTCATGGGTGCCGGTGGTGGCCAGGGCGTTGTCCGGCCAGTCGAGAATCGGCTTGAAATGGCCGGGCTGGGTCTGCTCGAAGGGCAGCACGCGCATGCCCAGCACAGCCTTGGCCGCCAGTTGCTCGCGCAGGCCGTCGGGTACGGTGCCCAGGTCTTCGCCGAGGATGATTGCCTGGTGGCGCACCGACTCCAGCGCCAGCAGGCGCAGCAGGTCGTCCAGCGGGTAGTTGAGGTAGGCGCCTTCGCTGGGTTTGGCTCCCTGCGGGATCAGCCACAACCGGCGCAGGCCCATCACATGGTCGATGCGCAGGCCGCCAGCATGGGCGAGGTTGGCCCGCAGCATTTCGATGAAGGCGCGGTAGCCGTTGCGCTTGAGGCCTTCGGGCGAGAAGGCGCAGATGCCCCAGTCCTGGCCGGCACGGTTGAGGATGTCGGGTGGTGCGCCCACCTTCAGGGCCGCCAGCAGCTCGTCCTGGCGGCTCCAGGCCTGGCTGCCGGCACCGTCGGCGCCCACCGCCAGGTCAGCGATCAGGCCAACCGCCATGCCGTTGCCGCGTGCCGCTTCCTGGGCGCGTTGCAGGCCCCGTTCGGTCAGCCATTGGCAGAAGGCATGGAACTCGACCTTGGCCGGGTAGGCGTTGGCGAAGGCCTCCACTTCCGGGTGGTACGGGTCGTGCCAGGCCTTGGGCCAGTGGCGCCAGTCGGCACCCAGGCCGTGCTCCACGGCTTGGGCCTGCAGCACCTCGAAGCGGCAGTGGTGCTCCAGGGCCTGGCCGCCGGCTTCGCGGAAGCTGTCGAAATCCTTGCGCAGCGGGTGGTCGCCCTGGCTGAAGCCCTGATACAGGGCTTCGAGCAGGCGCTGGCGGGCGCTGGCGGCACGCGGCCAGTCGACCAGCGGGCATTGCTCCAGGTCTTCCAGCTGTTGCTCCAGGCCGCAGGCTTCGATGGCCACGCGCACCTCCCGCTCGCCCAGCAGCGCGGCCGGGCTGGCGTACAGGGTATTGAGCAGCAGGCGGCTGGAGGGCGAGTAGGGACTGTAGTGCGTCTGGTCGATCGCCGACAGGGCGTGAATCGGGCTGATCGCCAGGGCATCGGCACCGCGCTCGGCGGCCGCGCGGGCCAGTTGTTCCAGGGCCAGGCAGTCGCCGTAGCCGCCATCGCCGGGGCGGCGCAGGCTGTACAGCTGCACCGCCAGACCCCAGCAGCGCGGGGGCGGCTGCTGCACCCGGTCTTCAAGGCTGTGGCAGCGTGGCGGGGCCACGGCCACGGTGAAGCGGCGGTTGTCGATCTCCACCTGGTGGTAGCCGATGGGCAGCGCACCGGGCAGGCGGGCCTGGTCGTCGAGGCTGAGGGTGAGGGAAGTGTGGTCCTCCAGGGTGCAGTGCGCGACGCTGGCGGCGCTGAAGTAGCGCGCCAGTGCCAGTGGCTGGCCGAGGTCGGCGGTCAGCAGCGGCGGCAGGTGCTCGCTGTCTTGGGCAGCGTCCATGGCGCGCAGGCTGGCAGCAATGGCGGCGTCATCGGCGGCCGGGTGGCCAAGGCCTTCAAGGATGTTGCGCAGCACCTCGTCGCTGACACGCTGGGGCCGGGCATTGGCGTCGATCCAGTCGCGGCACAGACCGACGCGGGTTGCCAGGCGGTGCAGGGCGGTTTCGCTCATGGGCGCTCCTGGGCAGGTGGAAGCAGGCTGACCACGCAGCTGTACGCGGCCAGATGGGTATCGGGATGCCGGGTGTTGCTGCTGTCGAACAGCCGGGTGGCTGGCGCGGGCAGTTCGACCGCCTGTGGGGTGGCGGCCAGGTTCAGGTCGATGCGCAGGGTGTGGCCATCGCCCAGGCGCCAGCGTGCGGTCAGTGCCTTGTCGCCGAGCACCTCGGCACCCAGCGCGCGGCTGCCAGGCAGGTGCGGGATCACATGGCGGCGGCGCAGGTCGAGCAGGTGCTGGTACAGGCCGTGCCAGCCGGCGACCACTTCCCCGGCCCGGGGGCGGGAGGCCTCGAAGGTCTGTTCGGCGTTGGGGTCGGGGATGCGTTGGCGCTGCTCGGCGTCGGCGAAAGCGGCGAAATGGGCGAACTCGCCGCGCCGGCCTTCACGCACGGCATCAGCCAGCTGGTCATGGAAGTCAGTGAAGAACAGGAACGGCCGGCAGCTGCCGTCTTCGTCGCCCATGAACAGCAGCGGGATCATCGGCGCCAGCAGCAACAGGCCGGTGGCCGCCCGCAGCGCCGGCGGCGGGCACAGGCGGGTCAGGCGCTCGCCGAGGGCGCGGTTGCCGACCTGGTCGTGGTTCTGCAGGAACAGCACGAAGGCGCTGGGCGGCAGGTGCCCGCTGGGCTCGCCGCGGGGCGTACCATGGCGGTTGGCCTGGCCCTGGAACACGAAGCCTTCGCCAAGGCAGCGGGCCAACTGGTCGATGGGGCGATGCTGGTAGTCGGCGTAGTAGCCTTCGGTTTCGCCGGTCAGCAGCACGTGCAGGGCATTGTGGCCGTCGTCGTTCCACTGGGCGTCGAAGCCTTGTTCCAGCAGGAAGGTCTGGTTGTGCTCGTTCTCCAGTACCAGCCACACCTGGCGGCCCGGCTCCACTGCAGCGCGTACCCTTTGCGCCAGCTCGACCAGGAAGTCGGGCTGGTCGATGGCGTGCACGGCATCCAGGCGCAGGCCATCGAAGCGGTAGTCGCACAGCCACATCAGGGCGTTCTGGATGAAGTACTCGCGCACCTGCGGGCGACGGAAGTCGATGGCTGCGCCCCAAGGCGTCTGCCGGTCGTCGCGGAAGAACGGGCTGGCGTACCGGTGCAGGTAATTGCCGTCGGGGCCGAAGTGGTTGTACACCACGTCGACCAGCACCATCAGCCCCTGGCCGTGGGCCTGGTCGACCAGCGCACACAACTGCTCGGGGCTGCCGTAGGTATTTTGCGGCGCATAGGGCAGCACGCCGTCGTAGCCCCAGTTGCGCTCGCCGGGGAACTGCCCCAGCGGCATCAGTTCGATGGCGCTGATGCCCAGCTCGGCCAGGCGCGGCAGTTGCCGGGCGACCCCGGCGTAGCCATCGAGCAGGCCGACATGCAGCTCCTGGATGACCGCCTCGTGCCAGGGCCGGCCTTGCCAGGGGTGTTGCCAGGCATAGCCGGCCACATCCACCACCTGGCTTGGGCCCTGTACGCCCTCAGGCTGGTAGCGCGAGGCCGGGTCGGGCACCTGCAGTGCACCGTCGATACGGTAGTGGTAACGGTCGCCGGCCTGGCACGGGGCCACGCCGGTGTACCAGCCATCATCATCGGGCAACAGCTCGATGGCCGGCTGTTGCTCCAGTTCCACGCTCACGCTGCGCGCATCCGGGGCCCAGAGGGCGAAGCGCGCCGACGTGGCGTCCAGCAGGTGTGCGCCATGCCTGTGCATCTTCTGCTCCCCGCTCAGTAGTGGCTGTGCTGCGCCTGCTTGACCAGGTCTTCGTACAGGCGTGCGTAGGGCTCCACGGCCTGGCACCAGTTGAACGGTTGGGTCATCGACAGGCAGCGCATGGCATTCAGCAGGTCCTTCTTGCCATAGACATAGAAGGCGCGGCTGAGGGCCTGGCGATAGCTCTCGACAGTGGACTCATTGAACAGGAAACCGGTGACCCCGGACTCGATGGTGTCGGCCAGGCCGCCGGTGTTGCGCGCCACCGGCAACGAACCGAAGCGCTGCGCGTACATCTGGCTGAGGCCGCACGGCTCGTAGCGTGACGGCATCAGCAGGAAGTCGCTGCCGGCGAACATGCGCCGGGCGTCGGTTTCGTTGAAGCCGATGCGCACGCCGATGCGGCCCGGGTGGCGTAGCGCCAGCTCGCGCATGGCCTGTTCTTCTTCGGGCTCGCCACGGCCGATGATCGCGATCTGCCCGCCTTGCTCGACGATGTAGTCGGCGACACCGAGGGTAAGGTCCAGGCCTTTCTGGTAGACCAGGCGCGAAACCACGGCGAACAGTGGGCCTGCGGAGGGCTGCAGTTTGAACAGCTCGCGCACTGCCTGGGCATTGCGCGCCTTGCCCTCCCAGTCATTGATGCTGAAGTTGTGCTGCAGGTGCTTGTCGGTAGCCGAGTCCCAGCTTTCGTCGATGCCGTTGGGAATGCCGCCGAGCAGGCCTTGCTGCGCCTTGCTGGCGAGGAAGCCGTCCAGGCCGCAGCCGAATTCCGGGGTGGTGATTTCCCGGGCATAGGTGGCGCTGACCGTGGTGATGTGGCTGGAATAGGCCAGGCCGGCCTTGAGGAACGACAGCTTGCCGTAGAACTCCATGCCTTCCTGCTGCATGGCATGTTCGGGGATTGCCAGCTCCGGGCTGCAGCCGCGGCTGTACACCCCCTGGTAGGCCAGGTTGTGGATGGTGAACAGGGTGGGCGTGCTCAGCCCGCGCCAGTGCATGTAGGCCGGCGCCAGGCCGGCGGGCCAGTCGTGGGCGTGCACCACTTCGGGCTTCCAGTGGATCCTGCCTTCGCCGGCGGCGATTTCGGCGGCGGCCAGGCCCAGGCGGGCGAAGCGGATGTGGTTGTCGGGCCAGTCGCGGCCGTTGTTGGCGCCATAGGGGGTGCCGTCGCGCTGATACAGTTCGGGGCAGATGAGCACATAGATGACCAGGCCGTCGGCCATGTCCATGCGCCCGATCTTGCACGGCGGCAGGGCGGCGTGGCCGCCCAGTTCACCGACGATATGGATGGGGTTGTCGCTTTCCATCACCTGGCGGTAGCCGGGGATCAGCACCCGCACATCGTGCAGGTGCGCCAGGGCGCGGGGCAGGGCGGCAGACACGTCGCCCAGGCCGCCGGTCTTCACCAGGTCGGCGATTTCCGAGGTCACGAACAATATCTTGCGCTTGTTGCGGTTGTGCTGGCGCTGGGCGCCGGGTGCCTTGCCTGTCGCGGCGAAGTCCGGGGTGAGCGGTTCGCGGTTGTCCGGGTTGAATGAATCTACGTGAGGCTCGACAGCGGCACTGATCATACTTCTCTCCGTCCCTATGCTTGGCCGGGTGCTGGCACCCGTGGCGATGTTTCGTGTTGGTTCTCTCTGTTTCTGGATTCTGCGTAGTGCGTTCCATGCCCCAGGTTCGTGCGCGCAGGCACAACGCGATCAGCACTCCGGCCGAAGGCGATTGGACTGGTTGGGATGGGCGGGCCGAGCCAGGGAATGTCCCTTGCGTTTGGCCTACTTAGTTCCTGACCTGCCGGTGTTTCCGAAAGTTCGACTTTTTTTCGTCGCTCTTCCGTTGAGCAAATGGCGGGCCGAAACCCGAGTGTAGGAGAGAAAAAGATAAAAAGGTGACCCACTGGTCACTATTGCCATGCGCGGAATAGACGCAAACGTTGGCGTATGTGACCGGATGTGAAAAGGGGTGGGCGAAGGCAGTGCGGGGTGTTTGGAGGATGCGCCAAATTGTGGCTAGGGTGGGGTAACGCACCATGATGGTGCTAGCAGCAAGTCACTTCTTCATCGTGGACAACCCGGTCATCATGGCATTGGATTCTCAACGCGCAGTGAATCCCTTGGCTGGCATTTCTGACAGTTGTGTCATTCAGGGCTAGGGCACCACCATTGTGCCGGATCTCCCCTAGGACGAAGGTCATGGAAAAAATTGATCAGCTGACCTCAGTGCATAAGCACTCTTCAGGCATCCCTTATGCACCTTACGGATACTCTGTATGGCTCGACTCATCTCTGAGCTTCAACGCTCAACACAGGGATTTGCACTCAAAATTTTACCTGCTCGGTAACGGGTATCGGGGATATAAGCCCGAACTTATGCGGTTTAACTCACCAGATACGCTCAGTCCGTTCGGCAAAGGGGGGGCGAACGCATACGCCTACTGCGCTAACGACCCGGTGAATCGCCTGGACCCATCAGGCCATTTCTTCAAATGGTTGAAACGGGGTGTAGCCAGCATTTTTGGCAACTCCGGCAGGTCGCCAGGACGACGAACAGATTCAATCACCGCTACTACCCTAAGCGAACCCGGTTCAGTTGAGCGGAGTTCAGATCTCTCTTTTGGGGCGCCTTCGGGAGGTAGCGGTGCGAGTCACGTTCAAACAACGTTCGAGGAAATTCAGCGTCTTGAACGCGACATTATGGGTGTGAGGGATTTTTCGCCGCAAAATCCTCGTGAGGTCAATGCTCAGCTCGAAACCCTATCTGTTTTGCAGCATCGACTTGCTGATGCCCACAAGCGGATTGAACCGAACGATCAGGTATGGCTAGCCTTGCAGCTAGGGGAAAGGATTCGTGAAACAAAAAATCACGGATTATCCGTCTCAGATTCAGCCAGCAGGCACAGCCACAGTGAGTTGCGATTCCGCATTACCAGAAGCCTGATTTGAAGAAATCGATCAGAGGCTTACAGCCTTTTCGCCATCACGTTGTTGCGCCAGCAGCAGGTTCAACTGGGCGACCTGTTGGCGCAACTGGTCACGTTCGTCTTTCAATTTACGCAGCTCATCACGGCGCACGGAGACATAGAGGGTCTGGGTTGGGGTTGCAGGCATCAAGGTACCCATGAGCACACCTCGCGGTTTTGGCTAGTGACAAGTCAAAGCGTAGACGCTTCACGCGGGCGCATTCTGAATTCTTTCTCAGGCCTTGGGAACTTTTTTGTTTATCGTGGTCTCGCCGTTCGTCGCTGAACCCTCGAGCGGTTCGCTGGACTAATCTGAAAAACTGGATTGTGTTGTCATTTATTTCGAAAGGGGAGCATCGGCTCATGCAACTGGGAATCATCGGGCTGGGCCGCATGGGCGGCAATATCGCAAGGCGCCTGATGCGCGCCGGCCACCGTACTGTGGTGCATGACCGCAACCGTGAGGCCATCGACGGCCTGGAGAGCGAAGGCGCCCAGGGCGCGCACGACCTCGGTGCGCTGGTACAGAAGCTGAAAGCACCGCGTGCGGTGTGGGTAATGCTGCCGGCCGGCGAGCCCACCGAGCAGACCATCGCCCAACTGGCCGAACTGCTGGAACCGGGCGATGCGATCATCGATGGCGGTAACACCTTCTACAAGGACGACGTGCGCCGCGCCGCCGAGCTGGCCAAGCGCGGGCTGCATTACCTGGACGTCGGCACCTCCGGTGGCGTGTGGGGCCTGGACCGTGGTTACTGCATGATGATCGGTGGCGAAAAGGATGTGTTCGAGCGCCTGGAGCCGCTGTTCAAGGCGCTGGCGCCGGGGGTGGGTGACATCCCGCGTACCCATGGCCGCAGCGGTGAGCACCAGCGTGCCGAACACGGCTACATCCACGCCGGCCCACCCGGTGCCGGGCACTACGTGAAAATGGTGCACAACGGCATCGAATACGGCCTGATGCAGGCCTATGCCGAAGGTTTCGACCTGCTGCGCAGCAAGGGCGGCAACGAACTGCCGGAAGACCAGCGTTTCGACCTGAATGTGGCCGAAATTGCCGAAGTGTGGCGGCGTGGCAGCGTGGTCACCTCGTGGCTGCTCGACCTCACCGCCGATGCACTGGTGGCCGACCCGCAGCTGTCGCAGTTCAGTGGCTCGGTGTCTGACAGTGGCGAAGGCCGCTGGACCATCGACGCCGCCGTCGAGCAGGCGGTGCCGGTACCGGTGCTGTCCAGCGCATTGTTCGCCCGCTTCCGTTCGCGTCAGCAGCAGGGCACCTATGGCGACAAGATTCTCTCGGCCATGCGTCTTGGCTTCGGCGGCCATGTCGAGAAGAAAGGCGAATGACCAAACAGCGCATTCCGGCCGCACCGCCATGCACCCTGTTCCTGTTCGGCGCCAATGGCGACCTGGTCAAGCGCCTGCTGATGCCGGCGCTGTACAACCTCAGCCGTGACGGCTTGCTGGACCGCAACCTGCGCATCGTCGGGGTCGACCACAACCCGGCCACTGCCGAGGAGTTCGCCGGGCGCCTGCATGCCTTCATGGTCGAGCGTGACAAAGGTGGCGAGGGCACGGCCAAGTGCCTGGACGAGAAACTCTGGGCACGCCTGGCCAAGTGCCTGGATTACCAGACCGGCGATTTCCTCGACCCGGCCACCTACCAGGCCCTTGCCAGGCGCATCGACACAACCCGCCATGGCAACGCCATCTTCTACCTGGCGACCTCGCCGCGCTTCTTCCCCGAGGTGGCGCAGCGCCTGGGGCAGGCCGGGCTGCTCGACGAATCGGCCGGCGGCTTTCGTCGCGTCGTGGTCGAAAAGCCCTTCGGCACCGACCTGGCCAGCGCCGAAGCGCTCAACGCCTGCCTGCTGAAGGTGATGGGCGAGCGGCAGATCTACCGCATCGACCATTACCTGGGCAAGGAAACGGTGCAAAACATCCTGGTCAGCCGCTTCTCCAACGGTTTGTTCGAATCGTTCTGGAACAACCACTACATCGACCATGTGCAGATCACCGCCGCGGAAACCGTCGGTGTCGAGACCCGTGGTGCGTTCTATGACAGCACCGGGGCGCTGCGCGATATGGTGCCCAACCACTTGTTCCAGTTGCTGGCGATGGTGGCCATGGAGCCCCCGGCCGCGTTCGCCGCTGATGCCGTGCGCAGCGAAAAGGCCAAGGTGATCGGTGCCATCCGCCCATGGTCGGCGAAGATGGCCCTGAAAAACTCCGTGCGCGGCCAGTACAGCGCCGGCAAGCAGGGGCGCAAGCAGTTGCCCGGCTACCGTCACGAGGCCAACGTTGCGGCCGATAGCCAGACCGAGACCTATGTGGCGCTGAAGGTGATGATCGACAACTGGCGCTGGGCCGGGGTGCCGTTCTACCTGCGTACCGGCAAGCGCATGAGCGTGCGTGACACCGAAATCGCCATCTGCTTCAAGCCCGCGCCCTATGCGCAGTTCCGTAAGTCGGAGCTGGAACGGCCCAAGCCCAACTACCTGAAAATCCAGATCCAGCCCAACGAAGGCATGTGGTTCGACCTGCAGGCCAAGCGCCCCGGGCCGGAGCTGGTAATGGAGAATGTCGAACTGGGCTTTGCCTACAAGGACTTCTTCAAGATGACCCCGGCGACCGGCTACGAGACGCTGATCTACGACTGCCTGACCGGTGACCAGACCCTGTTCCAGCGGGCTGACAACATCGAGAACGGCTGGCGCGCGGTGCAGCCGTTCCTCGATGCCTGGGCCCAGGGCGGCGAGGTGCATGAATACCCGGCCGGTGAAGACGGGCCCGAGGCCGGCAATGAATTGCTGGCGCGGGACAAGCGCGAGTGGCATCGGTTGGGGTGAGGTTTTTGTAAAGCCTGTGCCGACCCTTTCGCGGGCAAGCCCGCTCCCACAGGGATATCGATGGTTTCAAGGCCTGTGATGTACCTGGGGGAGCGGGTTTACCCGCGAAGAGGCCAGCACAGGCAACCACACAAAGACGTCTCAATGTCCGCCCACATCGAAGACTATGCCCTGATTACCCGGTTGTTTCAGGCTGCCTGATATAAAAGTGTGAAACGACCGGAGTAGACTAGGGTAAACCCCTTCGGCACGGAGCACACATGGGCATTCGCGGTACTGACCGGCAGATTGACAACATCGAGTTCAATGTCAGCGACATCGCACGGAGCAAGGCCTTCTATGGCAGTGTGTTCGGCTGGGCGTTCACCGACTATGGGCCTTCCTACACCGAGTTCAGTGATGGCCGGCTGACCGGTGGTTTCACCACGGGGGAGCCGGTGCGCCCGGGCGGGCCGCTGGTCATCTTGTACGCCGACGATCTGGAGGCTACGCAGCAGCGGATCGAAGCAGCCGGGGCGAAAATCAGCCGGGCCACCTTTGCTTTCCCTGGCGGGCGGCGCTTCCACTTCATCGACCCGGATGGTTATGAGCTGGCGGTGTGGACGGCCCAAGCCTGATGGCCAATCACAAGATCGAAATCCGCCGGCGCAATATCGAAAAGATCCTGCAGGCGGCGGAAAAGGTGTTTGCCGAGAAAGGCTACGGCGCCACCTCGATGGGTGATATCGCCGAGCAGGCCGAGTTGCCGCGTTCCAACCTGCATTATTACTTCAGCACCAAGGACGACCTGTTCCGCGCGGTGCTGCAGGATTTGCTTGATGTATGGAAGCAGGACGCGCTGTGCTTCGAGAACTTCGACGACCCGCGTGTGGTGCTGACCAGTTACATTCGGGCGAAGATGGGCCATTCGCGCTCGCGGCCGCTGGGTTCGAAGATTTGGGCCGAAGAGATGCTGCACGGGGCGCCGGTACTGGGGGTGAGCCTGGATGAAAGCCTGGTGCCCTGGGCCAAGCTGAAGGAAGCCAAGATCCGCCGCTGGGTGGAGGAGGGGCGCATCCTGCCGGTGGAGCCGTCGGCGCTGTTGTACATGATCTGGGCTTCGACCCAGCACTATGCCGACTTTGGTTACCAGGTGGCATTGCTCAATGGCGGGGAGGCGTTGTCGGACATGGCCTTTGAAAATGCCGTGCAGACGGTGACCAGTGTGATCTTGCGGGGGATCGGGCTGGAGCCTTGAGGGCGGTAAGCGCTGAGCGATTGGGGCCGCTTTGCGGCCCTTCGCGGGCACGCCCGCTCCCACAGAGGGCAGCGAAACACCTGTGGGAGCGGGCGCGCCCGCGAAGGGCTGCAAGGCAGCCCCAATTGTCTCAACTGGCCTCGCGGTAGGGGTTACGCGGGTCCTGCGTCCAGTTCAGGTACGGCTTGCCGGTATCCTGTGCCACCATCTCGATGCAGCTCTCCACCGGGCAGGTAATCTGGCACAGGTTGCAGCCCACGCATTCCTCCTCGATCACGCTGTAGGCATGCGTGCCATCCGCCTTCAGCGTGCTGGCAATCGCCTGGTGCGAGGTATCCTCACAGGCAATGTGGCAGCGCCCGCAGCCAATGCATGCCTGCTGGTCGATGTGCGCCACCGACTTGTAGTTCATGTCCAGGTACTTCCAGTCGGTGGTATGCCCCACCGCCTGGCCGCGGAACGCCTCGATATTGCGGTGCCCGTGCTGATCCATCCAGCGCGCCAGGCCGTCCTTCATGTCCTCGACAATGCGGAAGCCATGCAGCATGGCCGCCGTGCACACCTGCACGGCACCACTGCCCAGGGCCATGAACTCGGCTGCGTCACGCCAACTGCCGATGCCGCCAATGCCGCAGATCGGCAAGCCGCGCGTTTGCGGGTCGCGGGCGATTTCCGCCACCATGTTCAGGGCAATGGGCTTTACCGCCGAACCGCAGTAGCCGCCATGGGTGCTCTGGTCGCCGACGATGGGGTGGGCGACCATGCGATCGAGGTCGACGCTGGTGATCGAGTTGATGGTATTGATCAACGACACCGCATCGGCCCCGCCACGGTGCGCGGCGCGGGCCGACTGGCGGATGTCGGTGATGTTCGGCGTGAGCTTGACGATCACCGGGAGCGAGCAGTACGTCTTGCACCAGCGGGTGACCATTTCCACGTACTCCGGCACCTGGCCGACTGCCGCACCCATGCCGCGCTCCGGCATGCCGTGCGGGCAGCCGAAGTTCAGTTCGATGCCATCGGCCCCGGTGGCTTCCACCAGCGGCAGGATGAACTTCCAGGACTGCTCCTCGCACGGCACCATCAGTGACACGATCAGTGCGCGGTCGGGCCAGTCCTTCTTCACCTGGGTGATTTCGCGCAGGTTGATGTCCAGGGAGCGGTCGGTGATGAGCTCGATGTTGTTGATGCCCTGCACCTGGCGGTTGGGGCCGTAGTGCGCCGAATAGCGCGACGACACGTTGACCGCCGCCGGGTCTTCGCCCAGGGTCTTCCACACCACGCCACCCCAGCCGGCCTCGAAGGCGCGGACCACGTTGTAGGCCTTGTCGGTTGGCGGTGCGGAGGCCAGCCAGAAGGGGTTGGGTGCCTTGATGCCGGCAAATTCGATGGACAGGTCGGCCATTTACGCAGCCTCCACGTTGAGCATGAGTTGGGCATGGATGGCTTCGGCGGCCAGCTTGCCGTGTTGCACGGCCTGGACGGTAAGGTCCTGGCCCAGGGCGGTGCAGTCGCCGCCGGCATATACCCCCGGCAGGCTGGTTTGCATCGTTTCGTCGACGCGGATGCGCTCGCCGTCGCGCGCCAGTTGTGCGGCCACCGGGTCGCCGAGGCTGGCGTCGTCGAAGCGTTGGCCGATGGCCTTGAAGATGGCATCGGCGGCCAGCTCGAAGGTTTCGCCGGTGTCGCGCAGGTGGCCGTCTGCCAGCTCGGTGCGGGCAAAGCGCATGCCGCGCACCTTGCCGGTGTCGTCCAGCAGCACGGCATCGGGGCGGGCCCAGGTGTGCAGGCGCACCTGGTTGGCCTTGGCGATGTCCTGCTCGTGGCCGGTGGCACCCATGTCGGCATGGCCACGGCGGTACACCAGGTTGACGTCGCGGGCACCCAGGCGGCTCATCTGCACGGCCATGTCGATGGCGGTGTTGCCGGCGCCGATTACCAGGCAGCGGTCGGCCAGGGGCAGCTGGCTGAGGTCGTCGGCCTGACGCAGCTCGCGGATGTATTTGGTGGCGGCGAGCAGGCCGGGGGCTTCTTCATCCGGCAGGCCCAGCTGGCGCACGGCATTCAGGCCGAGGCCGAGGAACACCGCAGCGTACTGGTCGCGCAGCTCGCCCAGGCTGAGGTTGCCACCCAGGCGTTGGCCAGGGCGGATCTCGATGCCACCGATACCGAGCAGGAACTCCACTTCACGCTGGGCATAGTCGTCCACCAGCTTGTAGCGGGCGATGCCGTACTCGTTGAGGCCACCGGCCTTGTCGCAGGCCTCGAACACCACCACATCATGCCCGTGCATGGCCAGGCGATGGGCGCAGGACAGCCCGGCAGGGCCGGCACCGACCACGGCGACGCGCTTGCCAGTGGCCGGCGAGCGCTGGAACGGGTGCTCGGTGAAGTGGGCGTTGTCCAGGGCATAGCGCTGCAGCTGGCCGATCAGCACCGGTGCGCATTCCTGCGCGTTGTTGCGCACGCAGGCTTGCTGGCACAGGATTTCGGTGGGGCAGACGCGGGCGCAACTGCCGCCGAGAATGTTGGCCGAGAGGATGCGTTCGGCGGCGCCTTGCAGGTTTTCGTCGCTGATACGGTGGATGAACGATGGGATGTCGATGTCGCTGGGGCAGGCGTTGACGCAGGGGGCGTCATAGCAATACAGGCAGCGTGCGCTTTCGACGGCGGCCTGGCGGGCGGTGAGGGGTGGGGCCAGGTCGCTGAAGCGCTCGGCCAACTGGTCGGCGCCGGCCCGGGGGCGCGGCAAGTGGTTCAGGGCGTCGATCACGGTTGTAGCCTCTCTATTTTTTATGGATGCAGGCGACAAGCATTGCGGTGGTTTCTGGGGCCGCTGCGCGATGGGCTGCGCAGCAGCCCCAATGGCTTCAGCGCTGCACGGGCGTCGGCCGCTGCACTTCGGCCCTGCGCCCCAGCACCTCATACACCGACGGGTACGCCGGCCGCTCCACATACCGCCCCGCGCCCTTTTCCGCGCGCAGATCGCCGTCGGCCCAGAGCACCTTGCCCTGGCTGATGGTGTGGCTGGGGATGCCGCGCACGGTACGGCCTTCGAAGATGTTGAAGTCCACCTGCTGGTGGTGGGTCTTGGCCGAGATGGTGCGGGTGCCTTGCGGGTCCCACAGCACCAGGTCGGCGTCGGCACCAACGCGAATGGCACCCTTGCGCGGGAACAGGTTGAAGATTTTCGCGGTGTTGGTGGAGGTCAGCGCGACGAACTCATGCATCGACAGGCGCCCGCTGTTCACCCCGGCATCCCACAGCACCGCCATGCGGTCCTCGATGCCGGCAGTGCCGTTGGGGATACGGCTGAAGTCGTCGCGGCCCATGGCTTTCTGCTCGGCGCAGAAGCAGCAATGGTCAGTGGCGGTGGTGTGCAGGTTGCCCGACTGTAGCCCGCGCCACAGCGCCTCCTGGTGTTCGCGCGGGCGGAACGGTGGGCTCATCACGTAGCCTGCGGCGGTGGCCCAGTCCGGGTCACGGTAGACGCTGTCATCCAGCAGCAGATGGCCGGGCAGGACCTCGCCGTACACCGGCTGACCCTTGCCCCTGGCATAGGCGATTTCATCCAGCGCTTCGCGGCTGGAAACGTGCACCAGGTACAGCGGCGTGCCCAGCGTTTCGGCAATGCGGATGGCGCGGCTGGCCGCCTCGCCCTCGACTTGGGATGGGCGTGACAGCGGGTGTGCTTCCGGCCCGGTCAGGCCCTGGGCCAGCAATTTTTTCTGCAGGTGGTACACCAGTTCGCCGTTCTCGGCATGCACGGTGGGCACCGCACCCAGTTGCAGGCAGCGCTCGAAACTGGCCACCAGGGTGTCGTCGGCGGCCATGATCGCATTCTTGTAGGCCATGAAGTGCTTGAAGCTGTTCACCCCATGCTTGGCCACCAGTTCGCCCATTTCTTCGGCCACCTGCTCGCTCCACCAGGTGATGGCGACATGGAAGCCATAGTCGCTGGCGCTTTTCTGCGCCCAGCCGCGCCAGGTGTGGAACGCCTCCAGCAACGACTGCTGCGGGTTGGGGATGACGAAGTCGATGATCGAGGTGGTGCCACCGGCCAGGCCCGCGGCGGTGCCGCTGAAGAAGTCCTCGCTGGCCACCGTGCCCATGAACGGCAGTTGCATATGGGTGTGCGGGTCGATGCCCCCGGGCATCAGGTACTGGCCGCTGCCGTCGAGGATCTCGCAGTCGGTGGGTGGTTCGAGGTTTTGCCCGATGGCGCGGATCAGGCCATCGGCACACAGGACATCGGCGGGGTAACTCTCTTCGTGGGTGACCACGGTGGCGCCACGGATCAACAGGGACATGCCGTTTTCCTCGCAGGCTGACCGGTCTGGGCCGGTTCTTGGAATTGTCTTGGTACAGGGCGGGCAGGGCGGTTAATCCTGTCAGGCCTGACAAGATTGGAGGCTAGATGCTGATCATGGATTCATCAAGAAAATTTTCCCATTAATTTTGTGGTTTTTAAGTATTTGAAATCAAAGGGTTAATTTATTTGATAGCGCTGGCTATGGGGCTTTTGCAAACTTTGACTGACTTGACAAGATGAAAATCTGGTCAAGATTTTCAAGCACATAAAGCGTGTGTACTCCGGCCATCGCAATCGCCCGATGGGCAAACAACTACAAGAAAATCTGGAGAAAGCCCCATGCAGCAGAGCAGATCGGAAGTGGTCGAGCAGGATGGCCTGTTCGAGCTGTCCGAGGGCAGCGATGTCCTCGACAGCCCGCGCTACAACCACGACATCGCCCCGACCAAGGTGCACCAGCGCACCTGGAACAAATGGCACATCACCGCCCTGTGGGTGGGCATGTCCATCTGTGTGCCCACCTACACTCTCGGCGGCGTGCTCACCGCCTACTTCGGCCTCAGCGTGGGCGAGGCCTTGCTGGCGATTCTGCTGGCCAACCTGATCGTGCTGATCCCGCTCACCCTCAACGCCTTCCCCGGTACCAAGTACGGCATCCCGTTCCCGGTGCTGCTGCGATCGTCGTTCGGCATTATCGGCTCCAACGTGCCATGCCTGATCCGCGCGGTGGTTGCCTGTGGCTGGTTCGGCATCCAGACCATGTTCGGCGGCCTGGCCATCCACCTGTTCCTCGGCTCGGTGTTCGACGGTTGGAAGGCCTTGGGCGGCACCGGCGAGGTGATCGGCTTCATGATCTTCTGGTGCCTGAACCTGTGGGTGGTGCTGCGCGGCGCCGAGTCGATCAAGTGGCTCGAAACGCTGTCGGCGCCGCTGCTGGTGGCCGTGGGCGTCGGCCTGCTGTTCTGGGCCTTGCCGCACATGTCGATGACCGAACTGCTGGCCCAACCGCCCAAGCGCCCGGAAGGGGCGAGCATGCTCGGCTACTTCTGCGCCGGGCTTACCGCCATGGTCGGTTTCTGGGCCACGCTATCGCTGAACATCCCCGACTTCAGCCGCTACGCCCGCAGCCAGAAGGACCAGATTCTCGGGCAGATCTTCGGCTTGCCGCTGACCATGTTCCTGTTCGCCGCGCTGGGCGTGGTGCTGACCGCAGCCTCGGCGTCGTTGGTAGGCGAGACCGTGTCCGACCCGGTCAGCCTGATCGGCAAGATCCACAGCCCGTTCTGGGTGGCTTTGGCCATGGCGCTGATCGTGATCGCCACGCTGTCGACCAACACCGCGGCGAACATCGTGTCGCCGACCAACGACTTCCAGAACATCGCCCCACGCCTGATCGGGCGCAGCCGCGCGGTGTGGCTGACCGGCTTCATCGGCCTGGCGCTGATGGGCCATGAGTTGCTGAAGAAGCTGGGCTGGATCGTCTCCGACCTGAGCCTGGAGAGCGTGTACTCCAACTGGCTGTTGGGCTATTCCAGCCTGCTGGGGCCGATCGCCGGGATCATGGTGGTGGACTACTTCCTGATCCGCCAGCAGAAGCTGGACCTGGCCGGGTTGTACCGCGACGACGTGTACCCGGCGTGGAACTGGGCCGGGTTTGCCGCCTTTGCGCTGCCGGTGGCGTTGACCATGATGGCCATTGGCAACAGCAGTTTCAGCTGGTTCTACGACTACGGCTGGTTCACCGGTTCGCTGCTGGGCGGGGCGCTGTATTACCTCTTTGCCGGCGTGCTGGCGCGCAGCCCGGCGCGGGTGGCCAAGCCTTTGCCGTGAGACCGAGCTGGCTTCTTCGCGGGCTCGCCCGCTCCCACAGGTACTGCACGGTTTTCCAGACCTGTGGTGATCCTGTGGGAGCGGGCATGCCCGCGAAGAAGCCATAACAGACAACAAAAAAGCCTGAAGGAGAAACCCGTGACCCCAGTCAAAGAGATCCTGAAGACCACCGCCCACCACATCGACAGCACCCGCCTGTGGCAATCCCTGATGGACCTGGCCCGACTCGGTGCCACCGCCAAGGGCGGCGTATGCCGCCTGGCCCTGACCGACCTCGACCGCCAGGCCCGCGACCTGTTCGTGCAGTGGTGCGAGGCCGCCGGTTGCACGGTCAGCATCGACGCCGTCGGCAACATCTTCGCCCGTCGCCCGGGGCGTAACCCCAAGCTGCCCCCGGTGATGACCGGCAGCCATATCGACACCCAACCCACCGGTGGCAAGTTCGACGGCTGCTTCGGGGTGATGGCCGGGCTGGAGGTGATCCGCACCCTCAACGACCTGGGCGTGGAAACCGAAGCGCCGCTGGAAGTGGTGGTGTGGACCAACGAGGAAGGTTCGCGCTTTGCACCGTGCATGATGGGTTCGGGGGTGTTCGCCGGCAAGTTCACCCTGGAGGAAACCCTGGCCAAGCGTGACGCCCAGGGTGTCAGCGTTGGCGAGGCGTTGAACGCCATCGGCTACGCCGGCCCGCGCGCTGTATCAGGCCACCCGGTGGGGGCCTATTTCGAAGCGCACATCGAGCAGGGCCCGATCCTCGAAGACCAGGCCAGGACCATCGGCGTGGTGCTGGGCGCATTGGGCCAGAAGTGGTTCGACCTGACCCTGCGCGGTGTCGAGGCCCATGCCGGCCCGACGCCGATGCACCTGCGCAAGGACGCCTTGGTCGGTGCGGCGGCGGTGGTGGAGGCAGTCAACCACACTGCCCTCGGTCACCAGCCCCATGCCTGTGGCACGGTGGGTTGCCTGCAGGCCTACCCGGGCTCGCGCAACGTGATCCCGGGCGAAGTGCGCATGACCCTGGACTTCCGTCATCTGGAGGGTGAGCAACTGGATGCGATGATTGCCGATGTGCGCGCGGTGATCGAGGCGACCTGTGCCAGGCATGGCCTGAGCTACGAACTGGTACCCACGGCCGATTTCCCGGCGCTGTACTTCGACCAAGGGTGTGTCGATGCCGTGCGCGAGTCGGCGCAGGCGCTGGGACTGCCGCACATGGACATCGTCAGCGGGGCGGGGCACGACGCGATCTTCCTGGCCGAGCTGGGGCCGGCGGGGATGATTTTCGTGCCGTGCGAGAACGGTATCAGCCATAACGAGATCGAGAACGCCACGCCCGAGGACCTGGCGGCGGGCTGCGCGGTGTTGCTGCGCGCGATGCTGGCGGCGTCGGAGGCGATTGCCAGCGGGCGATTAGGCCGGAACAGGCAATGAGAGGCTCGCCAGATACGCCGCAATCTGCCGCCCACCCCGCAAATGCACCACCGGCACCTGCGGCCCTATGGCCTGGCGGTTCGCTTCGATCCCCGGTCGATACCCCCCGTCGAACGTCCACACGAACTTCAGGAAAGTCAGAAACTCCCGGTCCAGCCGCTCTGTACATCCCGCCGGCAGGTCCGGCCGGGGTTTGTTCAGCACACTGCGCAGGATTACCCGCTTCAGGCAGGTAAGCCTCGGCGTATCCAGCCAGATGACCAGGTCGGCCCGCGGCAGGCGAAGGTCGAACGTGCGGCGGGCATAGTTGCCCTCACACACCCAGGCCTCCCCAGCCACCGCATCGCGCACGCGGGTGCGGAAGGTCTCGGCGTCCGGCTCAACCCAGCCGGTCTCCCAGAACAACGTGTCGAGGTGGACCACCGGCACGCCCAAACGTATGCCAATCTGCCGGGCCAGGGTCGATTTACCACTGCCGGAGTTGCCCAGAATCACGATGCGTTGCATGGCCAAGTCCTTTTGGAAAAACCGGCAATGCTAAATCATCCGGCCGGTTCGAGACAGCCATCGCGCCCGATATGGTAGCGCTGCAGGTCCTGCGCCAGGGTCAACTGCCCGCTGTAGTGGGCGAGGGCTTCGTCGCGCAGGTTGTCGATGCTCGGGCTGCGCCGTGGGTCGTTCTGGTAGCGGGCGCTGAAGTGCGTCAGTACCAGGTTGCGCACGCCTGCAGCTTCGGCAAAGTGCGCCACCGCAGCCGCGGTGCTGTGGCCGAAGGTGACCCCCGTGCGTTCGACCACCGCCTGGGTGAACGTGGCTTCGTGTACCAGCACGTCAGCACCCCTGGCGGCGTCGGCCAATAGCGCGGGGGTGTCGTTGTCGCCGCACACGATCACCCGCCGTGGCGGGCGCGAAGGGCGCAAGTAATCACTGCCGTGCAGCAGCTGCCCGCCATGCTGCACCGTCAGACCCTTGGCCAGGTCGCCCCACAGCGGGCCGCGGGGTATGCCTTCGGCTTCCAGGCGTGGGATGTCCAGGCGCGGTTCGGGGTTGAGTTCGGTGAACACGAAGCCCACGCTTGGCACCCGGTGCGACAGTTGCACGCTGGACACCTGCACGGCGTCACTGCGCCACTCCACCAGGTCTTCCACGGCCAGCAGGCGCAGTTCGAACGGCAGGAAGGTATCGCTGGCCACCAGCCCCTGGCGTACCCAGTCGTGCAGGGCGGCGGGCAGGACAAGGTCCAGCGGCTGGGTGCGCCCGCTCATGCCGGCACTGGCCAGCAGGCCCGGCAGGCCGAAGCAATGGTCGCCGTGCACGTGGGTGATGAAGATGGCGCGCAGGTCGCGGATCGACAGCGGCGTGTGCAACAGCCGGTGCTGGGTGCCTTCGCCACAGTCGACCAGGTACCAGTGGCTGCCACTGGCTTCGATCACAGCGGTGGCGCTGACGTTGCGTGCCTTGGTCGGCACGCCGGCGGAGGTGCCCAGGAACAGCAAATCCATGGTCTGGCTCCTTGTTTCAGCCCAGCAGCGACAGGTCGCGCAGCAACGCCTGCAGCCCTTGTGGTACCAGTGGGCCGATGCGCGCCAGGTCGGCGCTGTCGCACCAGCGGGCGCGGAACGGGCTGCTGTCGGACTCTTGGCCGTCCAGCCAGGCTTGCTGGTACAGGTTGGCGTCGTCGAAGCGCGCATCGTACACCTGCACAATCTCATGCCCTGGCTTGCCGGCATAGGTGAACAGGCTCTCCAGGGTGCCGAGCAGGCGCACGTCGCTGATCGGCTGGCGCAGTTCTTCGTCGATTTCCCGGGCGATGGCATCGCGGCCCAGTTCACCGAACTCGATGCCGCCACCCAGCGGCCGGCACAGGGTCTGGCCGGTAGCCGGGTCGTCGAACACGTTGACCAGGATCCTGCCCTGGTGGTGGAACACGCACAGGGCGAGAAAACGGATACGGGGTGCTGGTTGCGGCTTGGTACTCAACGGGCTCGTTCCTTCGAGGTGATACGGGGCGCACACCTTAGCCGGATTGCCGCATGTCGTCGATGGCCCGCCAGGTTTGCCTACTCGGCCTGTCGCCAGATGAGCTTGCTGGTGTCATAGCCTTGCTCACGGGCGATCATCAGCAGTTGCTCGCGCAGTTGGTCGGTGACCGCGGGCGTGCGCGAAAGCAGCCACAGGTATTCGCGGTTCGGGTGGCCGACCAGGGCTACGCGGTAGTCCTGATCGTGGTACAGCACCCAGTACTCGCCCTTGGCCAGGCCGGGCGCAAGGCGGCTGAACCAGTTGTCGAAGCGCACCCAGAGCTTGTCGGTGCTACCCGGTTGCTGGGCTTCGGCGATGCCCTTGGCCTGGTTCCACTGGCCGTCCTTTTCCTGGCAGCGGTTGGTCACGTCGAGACGGCCGTCCACTCGCAGGCCATAGTGCGCCTCGGACTGCACGCAGTTGCGCTGGAAGAACATCGGCAGCCGCGCGAGTTCGTACCAGGTGCCCTGGTAACGTTGCAGGTCGACCTGCTGGGTACGCGGCGGCGCCGGGTGGTCGTTGCCGGCGCAGCCGAGCAGGGCCAGGGTCATGCAGGAAAGCAGCAACGTGGTGCGTAGCGCCATGGTGAACCTCCTTGATACGGACGGGGCTTACCTGTGTTTCGATGCGGGCGAGAGGCAAAAGTTGTACGGGATTGTAGCTTTCAGAACGAACCGGTCTGCACTTCGCCTGCGCGCACGTAGCGAGCGATGACCACGCCCTTGGGCGAAACCTGCGAGTGCTGCAGGGTGAAGGCCGCCGCTGCCGCATCGTCGCCGAACAGGCGTTTGCCGTGGCCGAGCAGCAGCGGGTGGATCAGCAGTTGCAGTTCATCGACCAGGCCTGCCGCCAGCAGTTGCTGTACCAGTTCGCTGCTGCCCTGGGTAAGCAGGTTGGCGCCGTCCTGTTGTTTCAGTGTGCGAACCGCTGCGGTGATGTCCGCGCCCAGGGCATGGCTGTTGTGCCAGTCGAGGGTTGTGGGGGTGTGGGTGGCCACGTGCTTGGGCACGCTGTTGAACAGGTTGGCGATGGAGAAGTCTTCCGAGCTGTCTTTGATGTCAGGCCAGTAGCCGGCGAAGATGTCGTAGGTGCGCCGGCCCAGTAGCAGTTCGAAGGGCTCGCTGAACAGGGCCTGCATGGCCTGGCCGAAGACTTCCTCGGCATAGGGCACGATCCAGCCGCCGTAGGAGAAGCCGCCGCTGGTGTCTTCCTGCGGGCCGCCGGGGGCCTGCATGACACCGTCGAGGCTGATGAAGGCGGCTACGATGAGTTTGCGCATGGGGACTCTCCTGTTGGCAGCCGGGGTGACTGTGGGCATGGGATAGTCGAATGGCAGGCAGCAGAATCGATAGTGTAAACCTGTGCCGGCGCTTTCGCGGGCATGCCCGCTCCCACAGGCTCACCACAGCTCCAGAAAGCGGTGCTGTGCCTGTAGGAGCAGCCTTGAGCTGCGAAGAGGCCGGTGCAGGCTACCTCAAAGCCAGTAGGTCACCGCCCACCACCCCAGCCCACCCATCACTACGGTATAGGGCAAGGCCATCCACACCATCCGCCCATACGACAGCCGGATCAGCGGTGCAATCGCCGAAGTCAGCAGGAACAGGAACGCCGCCTGCCCATTCGGTGTCGCCACACTGGGCAGGTTGGTACCGGTGTTGATCGCCACCGCCAGCGTCTCGAAATGCTCACGGCTCATGCCGCCATTGAGGAACGCCTGCTTCACCTCGGTGATGTAGATAGTGGCGACGAATACGTTGTCGCTGATCGCCGACAGCAGGCCGTTGGCCAGGTACAGCATGCCCGGCTGCTGCTCGGCCGGCAGCGCCAGTACCCAGGCAATCAGCGGGCTGAACAGCTGCTGCTGATGAATCACCGCCACCACGGCGAAGAACACCACCAGCAACGCGGTGAACGGCATGGCGTCCTGGAAGGCACGGCCCAGGCGGTGTTCGTCAGTGATGCCGGTAAAGGCCGTGATCAGCACGATTACCATCAGGCCGATCAGGCCGACCTCGGCAACGTGCAGCCCCAGGCAGACGATCAGGATCAGTGCAGCGAACCCTTGCACCCACAGCGCGATGCGCTGGGCCGGGGTACGCGCAGCATCGTCCTCGGCGGCATAGGCGGACAGCACCTGGCGCACCGGTTCGGGCATCAGCGTGCCGTAACCGAACAGGCGCAGCTTCTCCAGCAGCACGCAGGTCAGCAGGCCGGCGCCCAGCACCGGCAGTGACACCGGCGCCACCTTCAGGAAGAAATCGGCAAAGTGCCAGCCCATCTCATGGCCGATCAGCAGGTTCTGTGGTTCGCCCACCAGCGTGCACACGCCCCCCAGGGCGGTACCTACCGCACCATGCATCAGCAGGCTACGCAGGAAGGCGCGGAACTGGTCGAGGTCTTCACGGTGCAACTGTGCGATCTGCTGGTCGCTGTCCAGCGCACTGTCTTCGCGCGGGTTGGCCCCGGAGGCGACGCGGTGGTAGACCGCATAGAAGCCGACCGCGGCGCTGATGATCACGGCGGTGACGGTCAGCGCATCGAGAAACGCCGAGAGGAACGCTGACAGCACGCAGAACAGCAACGCCAGGGTCGCCTTCGAACGCACCCCCAGCAAAATGCGCGAGAACAGGAACAACAGCAGTTCCTTCATGAAGTGGATGCCCGCCACCATGAACATCAGCAGCAGGATCACCGGGAAATTGTGCTGCAACTCTTCGTACAGGGCTTGCGGGGTGGTCATCTGCAACAGCAGGGCTTCGACCAACAGCAGGCCACCGGGCATCAGCGGGTAGCACTTCAGGGCCATGCCCAGGGTGAAGATGAATTCGAGCACCAGTGCCCAGCCGGCCGCGACCGGGCCGACGGTCATCAGCAGCAGCGGGTTGAGCACCAGGAACAGGCAAATGACTGCCTTGTACCAAAGCGGCGACTGGCCCAGAAAGCTGTGGGCCAGGGCGCCGGTCAGGGAGCGCGACATGAATTTGTATCCTTATGATTCGGCGATGGCGCACGGTGCCGGATCAGCGCGTCTTAGGCAAGGCGTACAGTCCCGTTTTTGGCACAAGTGCGGTCATCGGGCTGGGTTACCATCCGTGCCATGAACCCTTCACCCGCAGGAGTGCCGCCCGTGACCGAGTACAGCGCATTCAAGGTCGAACTGACCGACAGCATTGCCCACGTTCAGATCAATCGCCCGGAAAAGGTCAACGCGATGAACGCGGCCTTCTGGGAGGAGATCATCGACATCTTCCAGTGGGTCGACGACACCGACGCGGTGCGGGCGGTGGTGATCAGCGGTGCCGGCAAGCATTTTTCCGCCGGTATCGACCTGATGATGCTGGCTTCGCTGGCCGGGCAGATGGGCAAGGACGTGGGCCGTAATGCGCGCTTCCTGCGCAGCACCATCCTGCGCCTGCAGGCGTCCTTCAATGCCGTGGACAAGTGCCGCAAGCCAGTACTGGCCGCGGTGCAGGGTTACTGCATTGGCGGTGCCATCGACCTCATCTCGGCCTGCGACATGCGCTACTGCAGCAGCGACGCGCAGTTCTCAATCAAGGAAATCGACATGGGCATGGCCGCCGATGTCGGCACACTGCAACGTTTGCCTCGTATCATCGGTGACGGCATGATGCGTGAGCTGGCCTTCACCGGGCGCAATGTCGAGGCCGAAGAGGCGCTGCGCATTGGCCTGGTCAACCGGGTCTATGATGATCAGGCCGCGCTGATGGACGGGGTCTTTGCCATCGCCCGCGAGATTGCCGCAAAATCGCCGATCGCCGTGGCCGGCACCAAGGAAATGCTCAGCTACATGCGTGACCATCGCATTGACGATGGCCTGGAGTACATCGCCACCTGGAACGCCGCGATGCTGCAGTCCGAAGACCTGCGCGTGGCAGTGGCGGCGCACATGAGCAAACAGAAACCGACGTTCGCCGACTGATCAGGCCGGGGGACGCGCAGTAAAGGAACCCCCGACATGTCAGCACGCTGGACTACCGCAGTACTCGACCCGCAGATCACCGGGGGGCTGGCCGTGGCCCGCAGCCCGGAAGGGTTCCTGGTGGACGACAACGGCGCGCTGTTCCCCCGCGACTGGCTCAAGCGCCAGGACCTCGATGTGTTGTGCGAGCACGGCATTGGCCACTTCGACGGCCAGCCGGTGTTCCTGCTGGAGCTGCGCAGCGCCACCGACGTGCCCGGCTGTGCCTGGCGAGGGTTGCGCGCGTTCATGCTCGAAGGTGACTTCGACACCTACAAAGTGCTGGGCTATGCCGCGCAGATCGGTACCTGGGCTCGCGAGCACCGTTTCTGCGGCAGCTGCGGCCAGGCGATGACGCAGATTCGCTGGGAGCGGGCGATGTACTGCCAGCCCTGCGACCTGCGCAGCTACCCGCGTATTTCACCCAGCATGATCGTGCTGGTGACCCGTGGCGACGAAATCCTGCTGGCGCGCTCGCCGCGTTTCGTCACCGGGGTGTACAGCACTTTGGCAGGCTTCGCCGAACCGGGCGAGTCGGCCGAGGACTGCCTGGTGCGCGAAGTGCGTGAAGAAGTGGCGGTGGAGGTGCAGAACATCCAGTACGTCGGCAGCCAGTGCTGGCCGTTCCCGCATTCGATGATGCTGGGCTTCCATGCCGAGTATGCCGGCGGCGATATCGTCATGCAGCCGGACGAGATCGAGGACGCCAAGTGGTTCAGCGTCCACGACCTGCCGCCGCTGCCGGCCGGGCGTTCGATTGCCCGGTACCTGATCGACCTTTATGTAGCCAGACGCTTAGGCTTGCCCGAACCAGTGCTGCCACGCTAGGCGCACGGTCAATGCCAGCACCACGGTGATGAACACCGGGCGGATGAACTTGCTGCCGCCACTGATCGCCGTGCGTGCGCCGAAGAACGCGCCGACCATCACCGACAGGCCCATGCAGAGGCCGACGATGTAGTCCACCTGCCCGGAAATGATGAACACCGTCAGCGCTGCGATGTTGCTGACGAAGTTCATGCTGCGCGCTACGCCGCTGGCACGGACCAGGTCGATGGGGTAGAGCAGCAGGGTGCTGACCGTCCAGAACGCCCCGGTACCCGGGCCGGCCACGCCGTCATAGAAGCCCAGGGTGAAGCCTTGCGGTACTTGCCACTTTTTCCTGATCGGCGCATCGGCATCCAGCGGCGCCTTGGGCGTGCCGCCGAACAGCAGGTAGACGCCACAGGCGAAGACGATCACCGGCAGCATCTTGTTCAGCCATTCGGCTGGCATGTAGTGGGCGATGACCGCGCCGAGCAACGCCCCGGTCAAGGTGGCGAACAAGGCGGGGCGCCATTGTGCCGGGTGGAACAGCTTGCGCCTGTAGTAGGTGAAACCGGCGGTGGCCGAGCCGAAGGTGGAGCTGAGCTTGTTGGTGCCCAGTACCAGGTGCGGTGGCATGCCGGCGGTGAGTAGCGCCGGGGTGGTGAGCAGGCCGCCACCGCCGGCGATGGCATCGATGAAGCCGGCTACGAAGGCGACCAGGGCCAGGATCAGCAGGGTGAGGGGTTCTACGGTGAGTTCGAAGGGCATGGGGTTTTGGCAGGCAGGGGAGGCAAGGGGCGGCAAAGGGCCGCACTAGAAGCGTGACATGGTAATCCTGGGGGAGGTGTGTTGCCAGTGCTGGCCCCTTCGCGGGCACGCCCGCTCCCACAGGTTACCTACACAATTCAAGACCTGTGCAGTACCTGTAGGAGCGGGCGTGCCCGCGAAGAGGCCGGTACAGGCTGATCACATCAGCTACGGATAAACGCCAGCAAATCCGCGTTGATCACATCGGCATGGGTAGTCGGCATGCCATGCGGGTAGCCCTTGTAGGTCTTCAGCGTGCCATTGGGCAGCAGCTTGGCCGACAGCACCCCGGAGTTCTCATACGGCACGATCTGGTCGTCGTCGCCATGCATCACCAGCACCGGCTGCTGGATGCCCTTCAGGTCCTCGGTAAAGTCAGTCTGGGAAAACGCCACGATGCCGTCGTAATGGGCCTTGGCGCTGCCGATCATGCCCTGGCGCCACCAGTTGCCGATGATGCCTTCGCTGGCTTCGACACCGGGGCGGTTGTAGCCGTAGAACGGCCCTGCCGGCACATCCCGGTAGAACTGCGCGCGGTTGCTGGCGACCTGGGCCTGGAAGCCATCGAACACCGATTTGGGCAGGCCGCCCGGGTTGCCGGGGGTCTGCACCATCAGAGGGGGCACGGCGGCGATGAGCACTGCCTTGGCTACCTTGTCCCCGGGATGGCGGGCCATGTAGCGCACCACTTCGCCTCCGCCGGTCGAATGGCCGACATGCACGGCGCCCTGGATCCCCAGGTGGGCCACCACGGCGGCCACATCGTCGGCGTAGTGGTCCATGTCGTGGCCGTCCCATACCTGGCTGGAGCGGCCATGGCCGCGGCGGTCGTGGGCGACCACGCGGTAACCGTGGGCGAGGAAGAACAGCATCTGGGCGTCCCAGTCGTCGGCACTGAGCGGCCAGCCGTGGTGGAAGTGGATGACCGGCGCATCGCGCGGGCCCCAGTCCTTATAGAAGATCTGTACGCCGTCCTTCGTGGTTACATGACTCATGGTCGGGTCTCCTGTGTGCAGGAAGCGAAGTGAGCTATTGAGAATAGGAGGGATTTTGCTTGGCGCTGGAATTTGTGGTGACTGCACTGTAGCGGGCTTGCACCATGCTTCCGGCCTGCCCGGCCCCCTGTAGGCGCGACACAAGGCCGCTCCTACAGGGAGGTGCCAAGCAATCAGACGCGGTCGCGCATGCGGTACCAGGCCTTGGCGGCGGCTTCCAGCGGTGCCGCCAGCAGGTCGCCGCCGGGGAAGTGCCCGTTGTCGATGCCTTGGTACAGCGCCAGCAGGTCATCGTCGCCAAGAATGGCATCGCTCACGGCCCTGGCTGCGGCCAGGGTCGGCAGTACGCCATGGCCGGAGAAGCCCTGCAGCCAGTAGCGCTGGCCCTCGCGGCCGACGTCCGGGGTACGTTGGATGCTGCAATCGATATGGCCGCCCCAGGCGTAGTCGATGGCTACCCCGGCCAGCTGCGGGAAAACCCGCTCCAGGTAGGGGCGGGTGGCGCTGGCAACGTCCTTGGGAATGCCACCCAGGTAGGTGCAGCCGCCGCCGAACAACAGGCGATGGTCCGGGGTGAGGCGGAAGTAGTCGGGCACGAACTGGTTATCGATCACGCAGCTATTGCGCGGCAGCAGCGAGCGGGCAAAGTCGGCGTCCAGTGGCGCGGTGGCCACCTGGTAGGAGCCGACGGGCAGCAGGCGGCGTGACAGGCTGCGGTCGAGGCGGTCGATGTAGGCGTTGCAGGCCAGTACCAACACGTCGCTGCGCACTTCGCCACGCTCGGTGCGGGCGATGTAGCCGCTGCCGGTCTGTTGATAGTCGAGCACCTGGCTTTGTTCGAAGATACGCCCGCCGGCAGCTTCGATGGTATTGGCCAGGCCCTGGGCCAGCTTCAGCGGATTGAGGTGGGCGCCTTTGGCGTCATATAGCGCAGCCTGGTAGCGCGGGCTGTCGATCCATTGGGGCAGCTCGTCACGGCCTATCAGGCGCAGGGCGTCGTAGCCCCATTTGTGTTCGGCCTCGCGCAGGGCTTCTTCCAGCAGCTTCACCCGGCGCGGCAGCACGGCAGTCCACAGGCTGCCCAGCCGGTAGTCAATGTCGAAGCCATGGCGCATGGGGAGTTCGCGCATTTCGTCGGCGGCCCAGCACATGCTGGCCCACAGGCGTCGGGTGCGTTCGCCCCCCAGGGCCTTTTCCAGCGGCGGCATGTCGCACGACCAGCCGAGCAGTGCCTGGCCGCCGTTGCGACCGGACGCGGCCCAGGCCACGCGGCTGGCTTCCAGCAGCGTTACGCGTTTGCCGGCCTGGGTCAGGCGCAGGGCGGTGTGCAGGCCGCTGAAACCGGCACCAATGATCAGCACATCGGTGTCGTGGTTGCCTTGCAGGGTGGGGCGCAGGGGAATGCTGGTGGGGTAGGTCTGGGCGTAGTAGCTGGCGACGTGCTGGGCGGATTGTTTGAACATGCAGGGGTCTCATGAAATTTATTTTGATTATTTTCATGAAAATTTAGCAGGTAAATTTCATGGCGCCAATGCATTGGCCGCCTTTGTGGTTTACCTGGGGTTGTTGTGTTGCCTGTCCTGGCCCTTTCGCGGGTAAACCCGCTCCCACAGAGTCATCACAGGTCTTGAGGTCGGCGCTGTTCCTGTGGGAGCGGGTTTACCCGCGAAGGGGCCTGACCTGGGAGGGCAAAATCTTCAGGTTGTCGCCTTTTTTCGAGGCTGCCTTGGTTTGCCTGCGGCCGCTTTTCCTTTCCCGCCGCCCCTGCGCTTCTTCTTCCACGGCGGCGCCGCCCCGGCCGCCGGCCCGCTGATGGTCATGCGCATACCGCTGCACCGCTCCACCAGCTTGCCCATCCACGCCGACTGCCGGGCGACGAACTCTTCCAGCGTCATCTCGCCACTCTGCACCATGTCCAGCGCCTGCTCCCAGATTGCCGTGGTGCCCGGGTCGGCAATGGCGCGCGGTACGGCATCGATCAGGCTGAAGGCCGCAGGTGTGGCGGACAGGGCCTTGCCGTTCTTGACCAGGTAACCACGGTCAAGCAGGCCCTGGATGATGCTGGCGCGGGTGGCTTCGGTGCCGATGCCGGTGGTTTCCTTGAGCTTCTGCTTCAGTCGTGGGTCATCCACCAGCTTGGCGACGTTCTTCATCGCCTTGATCAGGTCGCCTTCGGTAAACGGCTTGGGTGGCTGAGTCCACAGGTCTTTCAGTTGCAGGCCCTGCACGCTGCAGTCCTGGCCTTCGTGCAGCGCGGGCAGTACCTGGGCCGGTGGTGCCTCGCGGCCCTTGGCCGGGGTCAGCGCTTCGGGCAGCGCACGGCGCCAGCCCGGCTCGACGATCTGCTTGCCCACCGCACGCAAGGCATGCCCGGCGCAGTCGAAGTCGGCCTGGGTGCGGTCGTACTCGTGGTTGGGCAGGAACTGCGCCAGGTAGCGGGCGCGGATCAGGGTGTACACCGCCTTGTGCTTGGCCGGCAGGCGCGACGGGTCGCTGGCGGCGGCAGTGGGGATGATGCCGTGGTGGGCACTGACCTTGGCGTCGTTCCACGCCCGTGAACGGCGCTGCGGCTCCAGGTAGGGCTGCAGCGGCGCCAGGCTGGCATCGGCACGTTGCAAGGCAGCGAGGATGGCGGGCGCTTCGGCGTGCTGGCTTTGCGGCAGGTAGCCGCAGTCGCTGCGCGGGTAGGTGATCAGCTTGTGGGTTTCGTACAGGGCCTGGGCGATGTCGAGGGTTTCCTGGGCGCCGAGGCCGAACTTTTTCGAGCACAGCTCCTGCAGCGTGCCCAGATCGAAGGGCAGGGGGGCCGCCTCACGCACGCGCTCGGTGGTCACCTTGATGGCCCGGGCAATACCCGCATTGCCGATGTCGGCGGCCGCCCGCTGCGCCAGGGCCTGGTTCAGGCAGCGGCCCTGGTCATCGCAGGCGCCCTCGGGGGCGCGCCACTGGGCGTTGAAGGCAAAGCCTGCGTGTTCGAGTTGCACGTCAAGGGCCCAGAACGGCACCGGCACGAAGTCGGCGATGCTGCGGTCGCGGTCGACCACCAGGCGCAAGGTGGGCGTTTGCACCCGGCCCACCGGCAGCACGCCCTGGTAGCCGGACTGCCGGCCCAGCAGGGTGAACAGCCGGCTCATGTTCATGCCGATCAGCCAGTCGGCGCGGGAGCGGCCCAGCGCCGAGTGGTACAGGTTGAAGGTTTCGTGGCCCGGCAGCAGGCGTGCCAGGGCCTTGCGGATGGAGGCGTCGTCCAGTGCCGACAGCCACAGGCGCTGCACCGGGCCACGGTAGCGACAATGCTCGACCAGTTCGCGGGCGATCATTTCGCCTTCGCGGTCGGCGTCGGTGGCGATCACCAATTCGCGCGCTTCGCCGAGCAGGCGCTTGACCGCCTTGAACTGGCTGGCGGTCTTGGGCTTGACCAGCATCTTCCACTTTTCCGGGATGATCGGCAGGTCGGCCAGGTTCCAGCGCTTGTAGCGTTCGTCGTAGCTGTCGGGCGGGGCGGTTTCCAGCAGGTGGCCGATGCACCAGGTCACGCAGACGTCGGTGCCTTGCCAGCAGCCATCGCCCTTGCGGTTGGCGCCGAGCACTTTGGCGATGTCTTTTGCCTGGGAGGGTTTTTCGCAGAGGAACAGGCGCATGGCCGGGGACGCTTCATCGGGGGTGATAGGCGATAGGATGCGCAAGCGAGGGCGCGGAGGCAAGTTTTATCTGGATGGATGTACAGGTTTTTGTCAGGGAAGATGTATTTTGCTGTGCCGGCCTCTTCGCGGGCTTGCCCGCTCCCACAGGTATTGCACAGCATTCAATATCTGTGGGGTCCTTGTGGGAGCGGGCAAGCCCGCGAAGAGGCCGGTACAGGGATCAGGCGCGCGAGTCGCGCACCATGTCCACGTGCGGGATGCCGGCTTCGAGGAACTCCTCGCTGACTACGCGAAAGCCCAGCCGCTCGTAGAACGGCGTGGCGTGCACCTGGGCGCTGAGCATCTGCTGCTTCAGGTCGCGGTTCTGTGCTTCGACAATCACCGCGTTCATCAGCGCGTCACCCACCTTAAGCCCGCGCCAGTCCTTCAGCACCGAGACCCGGCCGATGGTGCCGTCAGGCAGCAGGCGGGCGGTGCCGATCGGGTAGTCGCCTTCCAGGGCCAGGAAGTGCGCGGCGGTCGGGTCGTCCGAGTCCCACTCCAGCTCCGGCGGCACGTGCTGTTCGGCAATGAACACCGCTTCGCGGATGCGGCGGATGTCGGCGTTGTCCTTGTGCCAGTCGGCAAGGCGCACACGAATCTTATTCATTGGCGAATCCCAGGCTTCCTTGTTTGACCAGCTGCTGTACCAGCATAAGGCCATCTTCATCCTGCAGCCATTCGCCCAGGTTATCGATGTGCAGGGCGTCGGCCGCGCAAACCAGCTTCAGCAGCTCGCGCAGTTTGCCCGGCAGCGGGCAGCTGCGGCCGCTGGCGAACAGCAGCAGGTCTTCTTCGAATTCCGACCAGGCCAGGCGCGCGCTCGGGTTGCGGATCAGGATGGCGCCCTGTTCCAGGGCGTCGATCAGCTCTTCCTCGGACAGCTCCTCACCGACGATCTGCTCGGGGTAGCGCGGCTCGGTCATGAACTGGCCGAACCAGGTCAGCAGCAGGTCCTTGTCGCCCATGTGCTTGTCGAGCAGCGCCTTCAGGCGGTCGAGGGCGTCGTGCTGGATCTGGTGCGGGTCGCTGACCGGCTGGGCGTCGGCGTCGCTGTAGCGTTCTTCGTCGGGCAGGAACTGGCCGAGGAAATCGGTGAAGTGGGTCAGCACTTCGGCGGCGCTTGGCGCGCGGAAGCCGACCGAGTAGGTCAGGCAGTCGTCCACGGCCACGCCGTAGTGGGCCAGGCGCGGTGGCAGGTAGAGCATGTCGCCCGGCTCCAGGGTCCACTCATCGCTCTGCTCGAATTCGGCGAGGATGCGCAGGTCGGCGTGCTCCAGCAGCGAGCTGTCGCTACTGCACATCTGGCCGATTTTCCAGTTGCGCTGGCCGTGGCCCTGCAGCAGGAACACGTCGTAGTTGTCGAAGTGCGGGCCAACGCTGCCACCGGGGGCGGCGAAGCTGATCATCACGTCATCGATGCGCCAGCTAGGCAGGAAACGGAAGTTTTCCAGCAGTTCGGCCACTTCCGGGACGAACTGGTCGACGGCCTGCACCAGCAGGGTCCAGTCCTTTTCCGGCAACTCGGCGAAGGTCTCTTCGGTGAACGGGCCGCGACGAAGCTCCCACGGGTGCGCGCCGTGCTCGAGCACGATACGCGACTCTACTTCCTCTTCCAGAGCCAGGCCGGCCAGCTCGTCGGGGTCGATCGGGCTGATGAAGTCCGGGAAGGCCTGGCGCACCAGCAGCGGCTTCTTCTGCCAGTAGTCGCGCATGAATTCGCGGGCCGAGATGCCGCCGAGCAGCTGCAGTGGAGTATCAGGATTCATGTTCAACCTATTGAAAAAATGTAATTTTCGTCCGGGAATAAAAACGCCCGGCCAGGCCGGGCGTTGAACGCGACGGTCAGCTTAGATGCGTTTGGCCTGTGCTGCCGCGTTGCCGATGTAGGTAGCAGGGGTCAGCTGCTTGAGCTCGGCCTTGGCGTCGGCTGGCATGTCCAGGCCGTCGATGAAGGTCAGCAGCGCTTCCGGAGTAATGCCCTTGCCACGGGTCAGCTCTTTGAGCTTCTCGTAGGGGTTTTCGATGTTGAAGCGGCGCATCACGGTCTGGATCGGCTCGGCCAGCACTTCCCAGCAGGCGTCCAGGTCGGCGGCGATGCGGGCTTCGTTGACTTCCAGCTTGCCGATGCCTTTCAGGCTGGCTTCGTAGGCGATGACGCTGTGGGCAAAGCCCACGCCCAGGTTGCGCAGCACGGTGGAGTCGGTCAGGTCACGCTGCCAGCGCGAGATCGGCAGCTTGCTGGCCAGGTGCTGGAACAGCGCGTTGGCGATACCCAGGTTGCCTTCGGAGTTTTCGAAGTCGATCGGGTTGACCTTGTGCGGCATGGTCGACGAACCGATTTCGCCGGCAACGGTCTTCTGCTTGAAGTAGCCCAGCGAGATGTAGCCCCATACATCGCGATCAAAGTCGATCAGGATGGTGTTGAAGCGGGCGATGGCGTCGAACAGCTCGGCGATGTAGTCGTGCGGCTCGATCTGGGTGGTGTAGGGGTTGAACTGCAGGCCCAGCTCGTCTTCGATGAAGGCGCGGGCGTTCTGCTCCCAGTCGATCTGCGAGTAGGCCGACAGGTGGGCGTTGTAGTTGCCCACGGCGCCGTTGATCTTGCCCAGCAGCGGCACGGCGGCAACCTGGGCGATCTGGCGCTCCAGGCGGTACACGACGTTGGCCAACTCTTTACCCAGGGTAGTCGGCGAAGCCGGCTGGCCGTGGGTGCGCGACAGCATCGGCACGTCGGCGTGGGCGTGGGCCAGGGCGCGGATGGCATCGGCGATCTGGCGCATCAGCGGCAGCAGCACTTCGTCACGGCCGGCGCGCAGCATCAGGGCGTGGGACAGGTTGTTGATGTCCTCGCTGGTGCAGGCGAAGTGGATGAACTCGCTGACCTTGGCCAGCTCAGGCAGCTTGGCAGCCTGCTCCTTCAGGAGGTATTCGATCGCCTTGACGTCGTGGTTGGTGGTGCGCTCGATTTCCTTGACGCGTTCGGCGTGCTCGAGCTTGAAGTCGGTGGCCAGGCTGTCCAGCAGGGCGTTGGCTTCGGCGGAGAATGCCGGCACTTCGCCGATCTGCGGGTGGGCGGCCAGGCGCTGCAGCCAGCGCACTTCGACCAGGGCGCGGAAACGGATCAGGCCGAATTCGCTGAAAATAGGGCGCAAGGCCTGGGTTTTGCCGGCATAACGGCCGTCTACAGGGGAAACCGCAGTGAGCGAAGAGAGCTGCATGGGGTGTTCTCGGACAGTCAGGCTTTTGGAAGGGCGCATATCATACATGAAAAATGCGCTCAGGTCGGGTGGCTGACCAAAGGTCGGGCCTATAAAAATATGTCACAGGCTCTGTGTAGGAGCAGCCTTGTGCTGCGAATGGGCTGCGCAGCAGCCCTGGCAATCTGTGCAAGAGCCCAAATCCAGGGGCTGCTGCGCAGCCCATTCGCAGCACAAGGCTGCTCCTACATTGGGTTCGGCGTCGC
The DNA here is from genome assembly GCF_001642705.1 of Pseudomonas sp. p21. Lineage (NCBI taxonomy): Bacteria > Pseudomonadati > Pseudomonadota > Gammaproteobacteria > Pseudomonadales > Pseudomonadaceae > Pseudomonas > Pseudomonas sp. p21. The sequence continues at coordinate 185,985 of NZ_LWBV01000003.1, read as the reverse complement.
TTTTTCAGGAAGGCGAACGCATCATGTCGTACAGTTCGTTCAGCAGCTTGCGCCGGCTGAACACCAGCTGCCAGCGGTGCCCGCCCAGCTGCCGCCACAGGCGCGCGGCGCGGATGCCGGCCAACAGCAGGGCGCGGATCTTCGAGGCGTTGCTGGCCTGCTGCAGGAAGCGCATGTCGCCATGCACCTGGATGCGCTGGCGCAAGGTGCTCAGGGTGTCCTGGTACAAGGCTCCACTGGAAGCGATGACGTTTTCGTGAACCAGGCCGAAATGCTCGGCCTGGGACTGGATTTGCGGCAGGCGATTGCCGATGGTGTCGAGCAGGTCGCCGCGCTTGTTCAGCTGGCGCTCCAGACCCAGCATCGAAAGGGCGTAGCGCAGCGGCTCGCGCTGCAGGCTGCTGGGGTCGCGCTCCAGCGCGCCGACCAGCGCGCGGTAGCCGTCGCGCAGGTTCAGGTCGTCACCGCCAAACACCTCCAGGGTGTCCTTGGGGTCACGAACCAGCAGGCTACCCAGCATGCAGCCGATGTTGGCCTCGCTGGCCTGGCCGGTGCGGGCGATGCGGTCGACCAATACCGCGGCCTGGAACACCCCGCCCAATGCAATCAGCTGCTCCTGCAGGTTGCTCATGCGCGCGGGCTCCAGGGCTCGGCGGCTTCGATCACGCCGCCACCCAGGCACACTTCGCCGTCGTAGAACACCACCGATTGGCCCGGGGTAACGGCGCGCTGTGGCTCGTCGAAGACCGCGCGGTAACCGCTTTCGGTCAGCGCCAGGGTGCACTGTTGGTCGCTCTGGCGGTAGCGTACCTTGGCGGTCAGCTGGCGCGGGCTGCTGAGGTCGACGGGGTTGACCCAGAAAATTTCCGAAGCCAGCAGGGCGCGGGAGAACAACCATGGGTGTTCGTTGCCCTGGCCGACCACCAGCACGTTGCGGGTCAGGTCCTTGTGCAGCACGTACCACGGCTCGTCGCCGGCGTCCTTCAGGCCGCCAATGCCCAGGCCCTGGCGCTGGCCGATGGTGTGGTACATCAGGCCGTGGTGGCGGCCGATCACTTCACCGTCGGTGGTTTCGATGTCGCCAGGCTGTGCCGGCAGGTACTGCTTGAGGAAGTCGCTGAAGCGGCGCTCGCCGATGAAGCAGATGCCGGTGGAGTCCTTCTTCTTGGCGGTGGCCAGGCCGTGCTTTTCGGCAATGGCGCGGACTTCGGGCTTTTCCAGCTCGCCGACCGGGAACAGGGTGCGGGCAATTTCCTTGCCGCCGACGGCGTGCAGGAAGTAGCTCTGGTCCTTGTTCGGGTCCAGACCCTTGAGCAGTTCGGTGAGTTCACCGGTGTCGCGGCGGCGTACGTAGTGGCCGGTGGCGATCAGGTCGGCACCCAGTGACAGGGCGTAGTCGAGGAACGCCTTGAACTTGATTTCGCGGTTGCAGAGGATGTCCGGGTTGGGCGTACGGCCGGCCTTGTACTCTTCGAGGAAATGCTCGAACACGTTGTCCCAGTATTCGGCGGCGAAGTTGGCGGTGTGCAGCTTGATACCGATGCGGTCGCACACGGCCTGGGCGTCGGCCAGGTCTTCACGGGCGGTGCAGTATTCGGTGCCGTCGTCTTCTTCCCAGTTCTTCATGAACAGCCCTTCCACCTGGTAGCCCTGCTCCATGAGCAGAAGGGCGGAGACGGAAGAGTCCACGCCGCCGGACATGCCGACGATGACGCGGGTCTTGGCGGGGTCTTTGAGTGCTGGGCTGGTCATGGTTACCGGTGTGTATCAAGGGGGAAAAACGCCGATTCTATCAAACCTGTAGCGGCGCGTCAGTCGCGCAGCAGGTCGAGGCTGTGCAAGGGGCCTTTGAGGTAGTCGTCGAGGCAGCGTGGCACCAGCTCGCTGCGCCAGCGGGCGGGGTCGGCCAGCAGTTCGTCGCGGGTCAGCCACACGGCGCGGACAATATCGCTGTCCAACGCCAGGTCGGCATGATGGCGTACAGGGCGGGCGGCGAAGCAGATGCGCTGGTAGGTCACGCCGTTGCTTGGGGCGGTGTACAGGTAGATGCCGACCACGCCGGTGAGTTGGACTTCCCAGGCGGTTTCTTCGAGGGTTTCGCGCAGGGCGGCCTGGGGCAGGGTCTCGTTGGGTTCGAGGTGGCCGGCGGGTTGGTTGAAGACGTGTTGGCCTGCCTTGAATTCTTCGACGAAGAGGAACTTGCCTTCGTGTTCGACGATGGTGGCGACGGTGATGTGCGGTTGCCAGGTCATGAACAGCTCCTTAGAGGCCTGCACAGCCCTTGTGGGAGCGGGTTTGCCCGCGAATGCGTCAGTGGATTCGCCATCGCATTCGCGGGTAAACCCGCTCCCACAGGGTCCGCGCTGGCGGCCAGAAATCGTTTATCCAGAAAGCACAAACCCCGGTGCGTGGCCGGGGTTTGTGCTGTTACTTCAAGCGAACCTTACAGGGCGGCAATGGCGCTGTTCAGGGTCTGGCTTGGGCGCATCACCTTGGCGGTCAGCTCGGCATCCGGGGCGTAGTAGCCACCGATGTCGGCCGGCTTGCCCTGGACGGCGTTGAGCTCGGCGACGATGGTCTCCTCGTTCTCGGTCAGGGTCTTGGCCAGTGGCGCGAAGCGTGCCTGCAGGGCAGCGTCGTCGTTTTGCGCAGCCAGGGCCTGGGCCCAGTACAGGGTCAGGTAGAAGTGGCTGCCACGGTTGTCGATACCACCGACTTTGCGCGACGGCGACTTGTTGGTGTCGAGGAACTTGCCAGTGGCCTGGTCCAGGGTGTTGGCCAGCACTTTGGCGCGCGGGTTGTCGTAGGTGTTGCCCAGGTGCTCCAGGGAGGCGGCCAGGGCCAGGAATTCACCCAGCGAGTCCCAACGCAGGAAGTTCTCTTCCACCAGCTGCTGCACGTGCTTCGGTGCCGAACCGCCGGCGCCGGTTTCGAACAGGCCGCCGCCGCTCATCAGCGGTACGATCGACAGCATCTTGGCGCTGGTGCCCAGCTCCATGATCGGGAACAGGTCGGTCAGGTAGTCACGCAGCACGTTGCCGGTCACCGAGATGGTGTCCTTGCCTTCGCGGATGCGGGCCAGGGAGAACTTGATGGCGTCGACCGGTGCCAGGATGCGGATGTCCAGGCCACTGGTGTCGTGATCCTTCAGGTACTTCTGCACCTTCTCGATCATCACGCCGTCGTGGGCGCGGGCCGGGTCCAGCCAGAACACTGCCGGCGTGTTGCTCAGGCGGGCACGGTTGACGGCCAGCTTGACCCAGTCCTGGATCGGCGCGTCCTTGACCTGGCACATGCGGAAGATGTCACCGGCTTCGACGTTCTGCTCGAGAACGACCTTGCCTTTGCTGTCGACCACGCGCACGACGCCGTCGGCCTTGATCTGGAAGGTCTTGTCGTGGGAGCCGTATTCTTCGGCCTTCTGTGCCATCAGGCCAACGTTCGGCACGCTGCCCATGGTGGTCGGGTCGAAGGCACCGTTGGCCTTGCAGTCTTCGATGGTGGCCTGGTAGATGCCGGCGTAGCAGCGGTCCGGGATGATCGCCTTGGCATCTTGCAGTTCGCCCGCGGCGTTCCACATCTTGCCCGAGTCACGGATCATGGCCGGCATCGAGGCGTCGACGATGACGTCGCTCGGCACGTGCAGGTTGGTGATGCCTTTGTCGGAGTTGACCATGGCCAGGGCCGGGCGCTGGGCGTACAGGGCCTGGATGTCGGCTTCGATCTCGGCCTGCTTCTCGGCTGGCAGGTCCTTGATGCGGGCGTACAGGTCGCCGATACCGTTGTTGGCGTTGAAGCCTACTTCAGCCAGGGCGGCGGCGTGCTTGGCCAGCACGTCGTTGTAGAACTCTTCGACGATGACGCCGAACATGATCGGGTCGGAGACCTTCATCATGGTGGCTTTCAGGTGCACCGACAGCAGCACGCCGGAGGCCTTGGCATCGGCGATCTGCCCGGCGATGAAGGCTTTCAGGGCCTTGCGGCTCATGGTGGCGCAGTCGATGACTTCGGCGGCTTTTACTGCGGTCTTTTCTTTCAGCACGGTGGTGCTGCCGTCTTTGCCGACCAGTTCGATGCGCAGGCTGTCGTCAGCTTCGATCAGTGCGGCTTTCTCGCTGCCGTAGAAGTCGCCCTGGGTCATGTGGGCAACGTGCGACTTGGAGTCGGCAGCCCAGGCGCCCATCTTGTGCGGGTGCTTGCGGGCGTAGTTCTTGACCGACAGCGGCGCGCGGCGGTCAGAGTTGCCTTCGCGCAGCACCGGGTTCACGGCGGAACCCTTGATGCGGTCGTAGCGGGCGCGGGATTCTTTCTCTTGCGCGGTGGCCGGCTCGTCGGCGTAGTCAGGGATGTTGAAGCCCTTGCCTTGCAGTTCCTTGATCGCGGCTTTCAGCTGCGGTACCGAGGCGCTGATGTTCGGCAGCTTGATGATGTTGGCTTCAGGGGTGGTAGCCAGCTGGCCCAGTTCCGCCAGGTGATCGCCTACTTGCTTCTCTGCGCCCAGTTGCTCCGGGAAGGCGGCGAGGATGCGGCCAGCCAGGGAGATGTCGCGGGTTTCGACGGCGATGTCAGCCGAAGCGGTGAAGGCTTCGATGATCGGCAGCAGCGAGTAAGTGGCGAGTGCGGGGGCTTCGTCGGTGAAGGTATAGATGATCTTGGAACGGGTGGGCATGCGGGTTAACTCTCTGTGTGCTGAGCGTGCTCGAGTCTCGTGGTGCGCAGGATAGGCGCATCGCCCTGGCAGCACCATGAGCGGAAAGTCGAGAGGCTGCGAGCGGTGATGGTGGATGCATCAGTCGAGCGTCAAGTGCTGAGCTGCGGTAACAACCCAGGCTTCGTGGCCAGGCTTTGTGTCCATTCATGGCCAAGGGCGGTCCGCATTTTTCCTAGGGATCGCCCCGATGACCCTTCGGTCGCGGCGCAGTATACCAAACCATTCGGGCTAATCAGCAAGGCCAAGTGATATCGGCCCATTTATAAGACCAAAGACTAAGCGGCAATGTGGCGGGTTGTCGCAGGCCTGGGGGCGGGTGAGCTGCTTTTGCAGGAGCTGGCTTGCCGGCGATAGGGCCGGTGAAGTCAATGCAAAACTCCCATGCTTGCGCGTCGGCAGATGTGGTTTAGGCTCAGTGGATCGCATGATGTCCAATCACACCCGACAGCGGAGTAGTGCAAGCATGGGATACCAGAAAATCAAGGTTCCGACTGACGGCACCAAGATCACCGTCAATGCCGACCATTCGCTCAACGTTCCAGACAACCCGATCATTCCTTATATCGAAGGCGACGGGATTGGCGTCGATGTCTCGCCGGTAATGATCAAGGTGGTCGACGCCGCCGTGCAGAAGGCCTACGGCGGCAAGCGCAAGATCGCCTGGATGGAGGTGTACGCCGGCGAAAAAGCCACCCAGGTGTACGACCAGGACACCTGGCTACCCCAGGAAACCCTCGATGCCGTGCGTGATTACGTGGTGTCGATCAAGGGGCCGCTGACCACCCCGGTGGGCGGTGGCATCCGTTCGCTCAACGTGGCCTTGCGCCAGCAACTCGACCTGTACGTGTGCCTGCGCCCGGTACTGTGGTTCCAGGGCGTGCCGAGCCCGGTGAAAAAGCCTGGCGATGTGGACATGGTGATTTTCCGCGAGAACTCCGAGGACATCTATGCCGGCATCGAGTGGAAGGCCGGCTCGCCCGAGGCGAACAAAGTGATCAAGTTCCTCAAGGAGGAAATGGGCGTCACCAAGATCCGCTTCGACCAGGACTGCGGCATTGGCGTCAAGCCGGTGTCCCGCGAGGGCACCAAGCGCCTGGTACGCAAGGCCCTGCAATACGTGGTGGACAACGACCGCGAGTCGCTGACCCTGGTGCACAAGGGTAACATCATGAAATTTACCGAGGGTGCCTTCAAGGATTGGGGCTATGAAGTGGCGCGTGACGAGTTCGGTGCCGAGCTGCTCGACGGTGGCCCGTGGATGAAGTTCAAGAACCCCAAGAGCGGCCGCGAGGTCATCGTCAAGGACGCTATCGCCGACGCCATGCTGCAGCAGATCCTGCTACGTCCGGCCGAGTACGACGTGATCGCCACCCTCAACCTCAACGGTGACTACCTGTCCGATGCCCTGGCGGCGGAAGTGGGCGGCATCGGCATCGCGCCGGGTGCCAACCTGTCCGACACCGTGGCCATGTTCGAGGCCACCCACGGCACCGCACCCAAATATGCCGGGCAGGACAAGGTCAACCCGGGCTCGGTGATCCTGTCGGCGGAGATGATGCTGCGGCACATGGGCTGGACCGAAGCGGCCGACCTGATCATCAAGGGCACCAACGGCGCGATTGCCGCCAAGACCGTGACCTATGACTTCGAGCGCCTGATGGATGGCGCCAGGCTGGTGAGCAGTTCAGGCTTTGGCGATGAAATGATCAAGCACATGTAAGGCAATGGAAAACCGGCCGCTTCCAGTAAAGAAGCGGCCGGTTTTTTCGTATACCGGCAGACGGCGCGGCAAGTCAGGCGTCGGCAGTGCTGCCGGTTTGCTGTGCGCTGGCGGCAGTGGCGGCAGTGGCGCTGCTGATATTCACCGCGTGCAGGCCTTTGGGGCCCTGGACGATTTCGAAGCTCACGGCCTGGCCGGCCTTGAGCGTCTTGTACCCGTCCATCTGGATGGCTGAATAATGAGCGAACAAGTCTTCGTCCTTGCCCTCTTCATTGATGAATCCATAGCCCTTGGCATTGTTGAACCACTTGACTTTACCGCTTGCCATCCCTATGTCCCTCTGCAAAGGACTCCATCACTGGAGTATCATCCACTTCATCCGCATACGAACCATGCGAAAAATCTGGTTGACTGCGCGGATCTTTATCGACCACGGTGGGTTCTTATTGGTTGTAACACCGTTTTGCCGATAGTCAAGGTCGCCCGGCGCCTGCGCCCGTGGCTGCCTTCGCAGTCAACCCACAACCTTAACCTGTCGCTCATGATGAAATTCTTTCCATGCATGCACCTAGTGAGATTCGACTAACATTCAATCAGGATCGCCCGCAATCGAATGAGGACGACGGCTCAGGTCTTGCAGTTCAGGAAGCCAAGCCGATCCTGCAGGCACCACCGATGTACAAGGTGGTTTTGTTCAACGATGACTACACGCCGATGGATTTCGTCGTCGAAGTGCTCGAGACGTTCTTCAATCTGAACCGCGAGCTGGCGACCAAGATCATGCTGACCGTCCATACCGAAGGGCGGGCAGTGTGCGGATTGTTTACCCGTGACATCGCCGAAACAAAGGCTATGCAGGTCAACCAATACGCCAGGGAAAGCCAGCATCCGCTACTCTGTGAAATCGAGAAGGACGGTTAATCGCCGACCACTTGGGTATGAGGTGAAGCTATGTTAAACCGCGAGCTCGAAGTCACCCTCAATCTTGCCTTCAAGGAGGCCCGTTCGAAGCGTCATGAGTTCATGACCGTCGAACATCTGCTGCTGGCACTCCTTGACAATGAGGCTGCCGCGACCGTTCTGCGCGCCTGTGGCGCCAATCTCGACAAACTCAAGCACGACCTGCAAGAGTTCATCGATTCCACCACACCCCTGATCCCGGTCAACGACGAAGATCGCGAAACCCAGCCGACCCTGGGTTTCCAGCGTGTACTGCAGCGTGCCGTGTTCCACGTGCAAAGCTCCGGCAAGCGTGAAGTCACCGGCGCCAATGTGCTGGTGGCGATCTTCAGCGAACAGGAAAGCCAGGCCGTGTTCCTGCTCAAGCAGCAGAGCGTGGCCCGCATCGACGTGGTCAACTACATCGCCCATGGCATCTCCAAGGTGCCGGGCCATGGTTCGCATTCCGAAAGCGACCAGGAAATGCAGGACGAAGAGGGCGGCGATACCGCCTCTTCGAGCAACCCGCTGGATGCCTATGCCAGCAACCTGAACGAGCTGGCCCGTGCCGGCCGTATCGACCCGCTGGTAGGCCGCGAGCAGGAAGTGGAGCGCGTGGCGCAAATCCTTGCCCGTCGGCGCAAGAACAACCCATTGCTGGTGGGCGAGGCTGGCGTGGGCAAGACCGCCATCGCCGAAGGCCTGGCCAAACGCATCGTCGATGGCCAGGTGCCCGACCTGCTGGCGCAGAGCGTGGTGTATTCCCTTGACCTTGGCGCCCTGCTGGCCGGTACCAAATACCGTGGTGACTTCGAGAAGCGCTTCAAGGCGCTGCTGGGCGAGCTGCGCAAGCGCCCGCAGGCAATCCTGTTCATCGACGAAATCCACACCATCATCGGTGCCGGTGCGGCGTCGGGCGGGGTGATGGATGCGTCCAACCTGCTCAAGCCACTGCTGTCGTCCGGTGAAATCCGTTGCATCGGCTCGACCACCTTCCAGGAGTTCCGCGGCATCTTCGAGAAGGACCGTGCCCTGGCACGGCGCTTCCAGAAGGTCGATGTCAGCGAGCCGTCGGTCGAAGATACCGTGGGCATCCTGCGTGGCCTGAAAGGGCGCTTCGAAAGCCACCACAACATCGAGTACAGCGACGAAGCCTTGCGCGCCGCCGCTGAATTGGCCTCGCGCTACATCAACGACCGGCACATGCCGGACAAGGCCATTGACGTGATTGACGAAGCCGGTGCCTACCAGCGCCTGCAGCCGGAGGCCAACCGCGTCAAGCGCATCGACGTGCCGCAGGTCGAAGACATCGTCGCCAAAATCGCGCGGATTCCGCCGAAGCACGTCACCAGCTCCGACAAGGAACTGCTGCGTAACCTCGAGCGTGACCTGAAGCTGACCGTATTTGGTCAGGACCAGGCGATCGATTCGCTGGCCACTGCCATCAAGCTGTCCCGTGCCGGCCTCAAGTCGCCAGACAAACCGGTCGGTTCGTTCCTGTTTGCCGGCCCGACCGGCGTCGGCAAGACCGAAGCGGCACGGCAGCTGGCCAAGGCGCTGGGTGTGGAGCTGGTGCGCTTCGACATGTCCGAGTACATGGAGCGCCACACCGTGTCGCGCCTGATCGGTGCGCCTCCTGGTTATGTTGGTTTCGACCAGGGTGGTTTGCTGACCGAGGCGATTACCAAGCAACCGCATTGCGTACTGCTGCTCGACGAAATCGAGAAGGCTCACCCGGAAGTCTTCAACCTGCTGCTGCAGGTGATGGACCACGGCACCCTGACCGACAACAACGGGCGCAAGGCCGACTTCCGTAACGTGATCCTGATCATGACCACCAACGCTGGCGCAGAAACCGCCGCGCGGGCCTCGATCGGCTTCACCCATCAGGACCATGCGTCCGATGCGATGGAAGTCATCCGCAAGAGCTTCACGCCGGAGTTCCGCAACCGCCTGGATACCATCATCCAGTTCGGCCGCCTGAGCCACGAGACGATCAAGAGCATCGTCGACAAGTTCCTTATCGAACTGCAGGCGCAGCTGGAAGACAAACGTGTGCTGCTGGAAGTCAGCGATGATGCACGCGGCTGGCTGGCGGCCTCGGGCTACGACGTGCAGATGGGTGCACGGCCGATGGCGCGGCTGATCCAGGACAAGATCAAGCGGCCACTGGCCGAGGAGATCTTGTTTGGCGAGCTGGCCGAGCATGGTGGCGTGGTGCACGTCGACCTGCGCGATGGCGAGCTGGTGTTCGACTTCGAGACCACGGCTGAGGTTGCGTGACAGCGGGGGCCGCGTTGCGGCCCATTCGCAGCACAAGGCTGCTCCTACAGGGAATGCGCGTTGCCCTTGTAGGAGCAGCCTTGTGCTGCGAATGTGCTGCAAAGCAGCCCCCTGCAATCTGACAGGCACAAAAAAGCCCGGCACATGGCCGGGCTTTTTCATGGCTTGAGCTTAGCGCGCACGGTAGGTGATGCGGCCCTTGCTCAGGTCGTAGGGCGTCAGCTCGACGCGGACCTTGTCGCCAGTGAGAATACGGATGTAGTTCTTGCGCATCTTTCCGGAGATGTGCGCGGTTACGACGTGCCCGTTTTCCAACTCCACGCGGAACATGGTGTTGGGCAGGGTGTCGACGACAGTACCTTCCATTTCGAAGCTGTCTTCTTTCGACATGCAGTAGAGCCCTCGGATCCAGTGTTGGCCCGACGCATAACCGCACCGGGCAAAAAAGTGGCGTGGATTATGCCCGAAAACTGTGTGTCAAGCCAATGCCTTTCAGTTGAGGGTGACCCAGCGCTGATTTATCAACAGTTCGATGGGCCGATACTGCGTCTTGTAGTTCATTTTCTTGCAGTTCTTGATCCAGTAACCCAGGTAAACCGCCTCCAGGTTCTGGCGCAGGGCTTCGGTGATCTGCCAGAGGATGGCGAAGCGGCCCAGGCTGCGGCGTTCTTCGTCCGGCTCGTAGAAGGTGTACACAGCCGACAGGCCGTTGGGCAGCAGGTCGCACACCGCTACCGCCATCAAGCGGCCTTCCAGGCGGAACTCGTAGAACCAGCAGAACGGCAGGTCGCGCACCAGGAAGGTGGAAAACTGGTCGCGGCTGGGCGGGTACATGTCACCGTCGGCGTGGCGCGTTTCGATATAGCGCCGGTACAGCTCGAAGTATTCTTCCTTGAACGCCGGGCGTGCCGCGGTCACGGTCAGGTCGGCGTTGCGCTTGAGGATGCGCCGCTGCTGGCGGTTGGGGATGAAGCGCGCCGCCGGGATGCGCGCCGGCACGCAGGCATTGCAGTTCTGGCAGTGCGGGCGGTACAGGTGGTCGCCACTGCGGCGAAAGCCCATTTCCGACAAGTCGGCGTACACGTGCACGTCCATCGGCTGGCTGGGGTCGAGGAACAGCGTGGTTGCCTGTTCGTCGGGCAGGTAGCTGCAGGAGTGGGGCTGAGTGGCATAGAACTTCAACCGCGCCAACTCTGTCATGATCAACCCCCCCTCGGTGAGACTTTGCTTTAAGTGTAAGCCAGCTATGGGAACTCGCCTAGGGAACCCATGTGGCGCTGTTGGGCTGGTCGAGGTGGCGAGCCAGGTAGCCGGCGAACTCGGCGCGGCTGATGGCGTGGGCACCCAGGCTGTGCAGGTGGTTGGTCGGCATCTGGCAGTCGATGAGGACGAAACCGGCCTGGCGCAGGTGGTTGACCAGGGTCACGAAGCCGACCTTGGAGGCGTTGTCGGCGCGGCTGAACATCGATTCGCCGAAGAACAGTTGGCCCATGGCCAGGCCGTACAGGCCGCCGACCAGCTCGTCGTCCTGGCGTACCTCCACCGAATGGGCGATGCCGCGCCGGTGCAGCTCGCAATAGGCAGCGCGCATGGTGTCGGTGATCCAGGTGCCGTCGGCGTAGTCGCGTGGCGCGGCGCAGGCGGCGATGACGGCGGCGAAGTCGGTGTCGAAGCTGACCTGGTAACGGCCCTGGCGCATCAGCTTGGCCAACGAGCGAGACACGTGCAGTTGGTCCGGGAGCAGAACCGTGCGCGGGTCGGGTGACCACCAGAGGATCGGCTGGCCGTCCTGATACCACGGGAAGCAGCCGTGGCGATAGGCCTGAACCAGGCGCTCGGGGCTCAGGTCGCCGCCGGCGGCGAGCAGGCCGTTGGGGTCGTGCAGGGCCTTTTCCAGGGGCGGGAAGGCAAGCGAGTCGCGGGTCAGCCAGGTGAGCATGGTCTATCGTGCGGTGGGGGAGGGGAGAGGGCAGCATGGCGCGGGTGAAAAGCAGGGTCAATCTCTTTGGCTGCTTCGCGGGCATGCCCGCTCCCACAGGTTCCCCGCAGGCTTCAGGGTGTGCACATGACCTGTGGGCGCGGGTGCGCCGGCGAAGAGGCCAGCACAGGCGATGAAAATAGGCAATTTCCTACACATTCATGAAACCGCAGGCACCATCCGCTACATTTGCTGTCACACCTGTGCAAAAACACAGCATAAGCCTTTGTCACAGAAGACAATGCGTGCTCAAATTGCAGTCATACGAAAGTCGCCCCCACTCAAGCGCCTTACGGCGCGCCGTCATGGCAGTGGGCGGGCAGTAATGTTAAAAGTAGTGGTTCATTGGCCGCACCGTCGGCCGATCACTATTGGACGCGCAGCACGCGCAGGAATAGACGCGTTTTGAAGAAATCCACCGCAACTCCAGCTCCCTTGCCCGTCCCCCTGTGGCGGCAGCAGCTGCATTATCGCCTCAAGGAAGGTGCGTTGATCGCTGTCGGCGCCCTGTGCCTGTACCTGTGGATGGCGCTGCTGACCTACGACACGTCGGACCCGGGCTTCAGCCACACCAGCAACGTCGACCAGGTGCAGAACGCTGCCGGGCGTGCCGGTGCCTACTTCGCCGACATTCTGTTCATGGTGCTGGGTTACTTCGCCTACATCTTCCCGCTGCTGCTGGCGATAAAGACCTGGCAGATCTTCCGCGAACGCCACCAGCCCTGGGACTGGAGCGGCTGGCTGTTCTCCTGGCGGCTGATCGGCCTGGTGTTCCTGGTGCTGTCTGGTGCTGCGCTGGCGCATATCCATTTCCACCCGCCGGCGAGCATGCCGTTCTCCGCCGGGGGCGCACTGGGCGAAAGCCTGGGTGACCTGGCGCGCAACCTGCTGAACGTGCAGGGCAGCACGCTGATGTTCATTGCCTTGTTCCTGTTCGGCCTGACCGTATTCACCGACCTGTCGTGGTTCAAGGTGATGGACCTGACCGGCAAGATCACCCTCGACCTGTTCGAGCTGGTGCAGGGTGCCGCCAACCGTTGGTGGGAAGCACGCAACGAGCGCAAGCGCCTGGAGGCGCAGCTGCGCGAGGATGAACCGGTGGTGGTCAAGGCCGCGCCGATGGCTGCCGACAAGCGTGAACCGGCCAAACCGGCGCTGCGCGAGCGCATCTTCAAGCGCGAAGAGGCACCGGTCCAGCCAGCCGAGCCACGTGAGCCCACCCTGTCACGCGAGCCTGTGGTACCACGCGAGTCGCTGGCACCACGTGAGCCGATAATCTCCCGCGAACAACCTGCCGCGGCCCCGATGATCGTGCCGCCTGCACCCGCCAAGGCGCCGGAGCCAAGCAAGCGGGTAATGAAGGAGAAGCAGGCGCCGCTGTTCGTCGACAGTGCGGTGGAAGGCACCTTGCCGTCGATCTCCATCCTCGACCCGGCCGAACAGAAAAAAATCGAGTACTCGCCAGAGTCCCTGGCCGGTGTCGGCCAACTGCTGGAAATCAAGCTCAAGGAATTTGGCGTTGAAGTGGCGGTGGACTCGATCCACCCGGGCCCGGTGATTACCCGTTACGAAATCCAGCCGGCCGCCGGCGTGAAGGTCAGCCGCATCGCCAACCTGGCCAAGGACCTGGCGCGTTCGCTGGCAGTGACCAGTGTGCGTGTGGTCGAGGTCATCCCCGGCAAAACCACCGTGGGTATCGAGATCCCCAACGAAAACCGGCAGATGGTGCGCTTCTCCGAAGTGCTGGCCACGCCGCAGTACGACGAGCAGAAGTCGCCGGTCACCCTGGCCCTGGGCCACGACATCGGCGGCAAGCCGGTGATCACCGACCTGGCCAAGATGCCGCACCTGCTGGTGGCCGGTACCACCGGTTCCGGTAAGTCGGTGGGTGTGAACGCGATGATCCTGTCGATCCTGTTCAAGTCCAGCCCGGAAGACGCGCGGCTGATCATGATCGACCCGAAAATGCTCGAACTGTCGATCTACGAAGGCATCCCGCACTTGCTGTGCCCGGTGGTCACCGACATGAAGGACGCCGCCAACGCCCTGCGCTGGAGCGTGGCCGAAATGGAGCGGCGCTACAAGCTGATGGCGGCCATGGGCGTGCGTAACCTGGCCGGCTTCAACCGCAAGATCAAGGACGCCCAGGAAGCCGGCGAGATCATCCATGACCCGCTGTACCGCCGCGAGAGCATGGACGACGAGCCGCCTGCGCTGAAAACCCTGCCGACCATCGTGGTGGTGGTCGACGAATTTGCCGACATGATGATGATCGTCGGCAAGAAGGTCGAAGAGCTGATCGCCCGTATCGCCCAGAAGGCACGGGCGGCCGGTATCCACCTGATCCTCGCCACCCAGCGCCCGTCGGTGGACGTGATTACCGGCCTGATCAAGGCCAACATCCCGACCCGCATGGCGTTCCAGGTGTCGAGCAAGATCGACTCGCGGACCATCATCGACCAGGGTGGTGCCGAGCAGCTGCTGGGCCACGGTGACATGCTGTACATGCCGCCGGGCACCAGCCTGCCGATTCGTGTGCACGGCGCGTTCGTCTCCGACGACGAGGTACACCGCGTGGTGGAAGCGTGGAAGCTGCGCGGCGCCCCGGACTACAACGACGACATCCTCAACGGCGTCGAAGAGGCCGGCAGCGGCTTCGAAGGCGGCGGCGGCGGTGGCGATGGCGAAGATTCGGAAAGCGACGCCCTGTATGATGAGGCCGTGCAGTTCGTGCTGGAAAGCCGCCGCGCGTCCATTTCGGCCGTGCAGCGCAAACTGAAGATCGGCTACAACCGCGCCGCCCGCATGATCGAAGCCATGGAAATGGCCGGCGTGGTCACCCCCATGAACAGCAACGGCTCGCGGGAAGTGATTGCCCCGGGTGGCCCGCGCGACTGATGAACACCTTGCCGGGCGCCAACGGTGGCGTCCGGCCTTTTCAATGCTCGATGAGGATTCCCATGCGCGCGATTCGCATGCTGTTGGTTTCTGCCCTGGCCGCGGCTTCTGTGTCGGCCACCGTATCGGCTTATGCCGGTGAGCAAGACGTACAACGCCTGACCCAATTGCTGGAAAAGTCGCAGACCATCGAGGCGAACTTCTCCCAGCTGACCCTGGACGCCGGCGGCACCAGCCTGCAGGAAACTTCCGGCAAGATGACCGTCAAGCGCCCGGGCCTGTTCTACTGGCACACCGATGCGCCGCAGGAGCAGGTGGTGGTGTCCGACGGCAAGAACGTCACCCTGTGGGATCCGGACCTGGAGCAGGCCACCATCAAGAAGCTCGACGTGCGCCTGAACCAGACCCCGGCGCTGCTGCTGTCCGGTGACGTGTCGAAGATCAGCCAGAGCTTCGACATCAGCTCGAAGGAGCAGGGCGAAGTGATGGACTTCACCCTCAAGCCGAAAACCAAGGACACCCTGTTCGATTCGCTGCGCGTGTCGTTCCGCAAGGGCCTGATCAACGACATGCAACTGATCGACAGCGTCGGCCAGCGCACCAACATCCTGTTCAATGGCGTGAAGGCCAACCAGGCGGTGCCGGACAGCAAGTTCAAGTTCGACATCCCCAAAGGCGCGGACGTCATCAAGGAGTAACCAGAGCTCGCCATGGACCTGTTTCGAAGCGAACCCGTCGCCCAGCCCCTGGCCGCCCGTCTGCGCCCGTCCAACCTGGACGAGTACGTTGGCCAGGAGCACCTGCTGGCGCGCGGCAAACCGCTGCGCGAGGCGCTGGAGCAGGGTGCGCTGCACTCGATGATCTTCTGGGGGCCGCCGGGGGTGGGCAAGACCACCCTTGCGCGGTTGCTGGCGCAGTTCTGCGATGCGCACTTCGAAACGGTGTCGGCGGTGCTGGCCGGGGTGAAGGAAATTCGCCAGGCGGTCGAGGTGGCCAAGCAGCAGGCTGGCCAGTACGGCCGGCGTACCATCCTGTTCGTCGACGAAGTGCACCGCTTCAACAAGTCGCAGCAGGATGCCTTCCTGCCCTATGTGGAAGACGGCACCCTGCTGTTCATTGGCGCCACCACCGAAAACCCGTCGTTCGAGCTGAACAATGCACTGCTGTCGCGGGCGCGAGTGTATGTGCTCAAGAGCCTGGACGAGGCGGCGTTGCGCAAGCTGGTCAACCGCGCGCTGACTGAAGAGCGCGGCCTGGGCAAGCGCAACCTGCGGGTCGGCGATGACGCTTTCAAGATGCTGATGGCTGCCGCCGATGGCGATGGCCGGCGCATGCTCAACTTCCTCGAGAACGCCTCGGACCTGGCTGAAGACGGCAGCGAGATCGACGTCGAGATGCTGCAGAGCCTGCTCGGTGACAGCCGCCGCCGCTTCGACAAGGGCGGCGAGGCGTTCTACGACCAGATTTCCGCGCTGCACAAGTCGGTGCGCGGCTCCAACCCCGATGGCGCCCTGTACTGGTTCGCGCGCATGCTCGACGGCGGCTGCGACCCGCTGTACATCGCCCGCCGCGTGGTGCGCATGGCCAGCGAAGACATCGGCAATGCCGACCCGCGCGCGCTCAGCCTGTGCCTGGCGGCCTGGGATGTGCAAGAGCGTCTGGGCAGCCCCGAGGGTGAGCTGGCGGTGGCCCAGGCCATCACCTACCTCGCTTGTGCACCGAAGAGCAACGCGGTGTACATGGGCTTCAAGACCGCCCTGCGCGAGGCCGCCGAGCATGGCTCGCTGGAGGTGCCGCTGCACCTGCGCAACGCCCCGACCAAGCTGATGAAGCAGCTGGGCTATGGCGACGAATACCGCTATGCCCACGACGAGCCCGACGCCTATGCCGCTGGTGAAGATTACTTCCCCGAGGAGCTCGAGCCGCGCCAGTACTACCAGCCGGTGCCCCGTGGCCTGGAACTGAAGATTGGCGAGAAGCTGCGCCACCTGGCCGACCTTGACCGCAACAGCCCCCGCCAGCGGAGAAAACCGTGATTGCACTGATTGCCGCCGTCAGTGCGGGCGGTATTGCCGGTACTTTGTTGCGCTTTGCTACCACCAACTGGGTGGCTGCCCACTGGCCACGGCACTTCTATCTCGGTACGCTGGTGGTCAACCTGGTTGGCTGCCTGCTGATCGGCCTGCTCTATGGCCTGTTCCTGCACAAGCCGATCGTGCCGGTCGAGCTGCGCGCCGGGCTGATCGTCGGCTTCCTCGGCGGCCTGACGACTTTTTCCTCCTTTTCGCTGGATAC
Organism: Pseudomonas sp. p21; assembly: GCF_001642705.1. Lineage (NCBI taxonomy): Bacteria > Pseudomonadati > Pseudomonadota > Gammaproteobacteria > Pseudomonadales > Pseudomonadaceae > Pseudomonas > Pseudomonas sp. p21. Next base: position 169,161 of record NZ_LWBV01000003.1, on the reverse strand, counting down.
CGTACGCCTGCTGGAAAGCGGGCAAGTGCCCCTGGCTTTGGGTTATACCGGTATCAGCGTGGTGGGCGGGCTGCTCGCGACCTGGGCCGGCCTGTCCCTGACCCGATTCTGAACCAACACCTACACATAACGAGAGAACGATATGCTCGATTCCAAACTGTTACGCGGCCAACTTCAGGAAGTGGCGGATCGCCTGGCCTCCCGTGGCTTCAGCCTGGATGTCGCGCGCATCGAATCACTGGAAGAGCGCCGCAAGGCGGTGCAGACCCGCACCGAGCAGCTGCAGGCCGAGCGTAACGCCCGTTCCAAGTCCATCGGCCAGGCCAAGGCCAAGGGCGAAGACATTGCGCCGCTGATGGCCGACGTCGAGCGCATGGCCAATGAACTGGCTGCCGGCAAGACCGAACTGGACGGCATCCAGGCCGAACTGGACGGCATCCTGCTGACCATCCCCAACCTGCCGGACGCCAGCGTACCGGTCGGTGCCAGTGAAGACGACAACGTCGAAGTGCGCCGTTGGGGCACACCGAAGGCCTTCGACTTCGAAATCAAGGACCACGTCGCCCTCGGCGAAGTCAGCGGTGGCCTGGACTTCGAAGCCGCCGCCAAGCTGTCTGGTGCGCGCTTTGCCGTACTGCGTGGCCCGATCGCCCGCCTGCACCGCGCCCTGGCGCAGTTCATGATCAACCTGCACACCGGCGAGCACGGCTACGAGGAGCACTACACCCCGTACCTGGTGCAGGCTCCGGCCCTGCAGGGTACCGGCCAGCTGCCGAAGTTCGAGGAAGACCTGTTCAAGATCAGCCGCGAAGGCGAGGCCGACTTCTACCTGATCCCGACCGCCGAAGTGTCGCTGACCAACCTGGTGGCCGGTGAAATCCTCGACGCCAAGCAGCTGCCACTGAAGCTGGTCGCCCACACCCCGTGCTTCCGCAGTGAAGCCGGTGCTTCGGGCCGAGACACCCGCGGCATGATCCGCCAGCACCAGTTCGACAAGGTCGAGATGGTGCAGGTCGTCGAGCCGTCCAAGTCGATGGAAGCGCTGGAAGGCCTGACCGCCAACGCCGAGCGCGTGCTGCAGCTGCTGGAGCTGCCGTACCGCGTGCTGGCCCTGTGCACCGGCGACATGGGCTTTGGCGCGGTGAAGACCTACGACCTGGAAGTATGGGTACCCAGCCAGGACAAGTACCGCGAAATCAGCTCGTGCTCCAACTGCGGCGACTTCCAGGCGCGCCGCATGCAGGCCCGCTGGCGTAACCCGGAAACCGGCAAGCCAGAGCTGGTGCACACCCTCAACGGCTCCGGCCTGGCCGTAGGCCGTACCCTGGTAGCCGTGCTGGAAAACTACCAGCAGGCCGACGGTTCGATCCGTGTGCCGGAAGTGCTCAAACCATACATGGGCGGCGTCGAGGTCATCCGCTAAATGGATTACCTGCCGCTGTTCCACAAGCTGCAGGGCGGCCGCGTGCTGGTCGTTGGCGGCGGTGAGATCGCCTTGCGCAAGGCGCGCCTGCTGGCCGATGCCGGCGCCGCGCTGCGGGTGGTGGCACCGGATGTCGACGGCCAATTGGCAACGCTTGCCCGGGAAGGTGGCGGCGAGGTGCTGGTGCGTGGTTATCAGGCGGCCGACCTGGTCGGTTGCCGGCTGGTGATCGCGGCCACCGACGACCCTGGGCTCAATGCCCAGGTGTCGGCGGATGCGCAGGCGCTGAGCCTGCCGGTCAATGTGGTGGATGCGCCGGCCCTGTGCACGGTGATCTTCCCGGCGATCGTCGACCGTTCACCGTTGGTGGTGGCGGTGTCCAGTGGCGGCGATGCCCCGGTGCTGGCGCGCTTGATTCGCGCCAAGCTGGAGGCCTGGATCCCGTCCGCTTACGGCGAACTGGCCGGCCTGGCCGCGCGCTTCCGCGACAAGGTCAAGGCCTTGTACCCGGACGTCAACCAGCGCCGCGGCTTCTGGGAAACCGTGTTCCAGGGGCCGATTGCCGAGCGCCAGCTGGCCGGGCAGGGCGCCGAGGCCGAGCGCCTGTTGCAGGCGATGGTCGACGGTGCACCGGTGCAGCAGGGGGGTGAGGTGTACCTGGTGGGTGCGGGCCCGGGCGATCCGGACTTGCTGACCTTCCGCGCCTTGCGCCTGATGCAGCAGGCCGATGTGGTGCTGTACGACCGTTTGGTGGCACCGGCGATCATCGAGATGTGCCGGCGCGATGCCGAGCGTATCTACGTGGGCAAGCGCCGTGCCGACCATGCCGTGCCGCAGGACCAGATCAACCGCCTGCTGGTCGATCTGGCCCGGCAGGGCAAGCGTGTGCTGCGCCTGAAGGGCGGCGACCCGTTCATCTTCGGCCGGGGTGGCGAAGAGATCGAAGAGCTGGCCGAGCATGGCATCCCGTTCCAGGTGGTACCGGGCATTACCGCGGCCAGTGGGTGCTCCGCCTATGGTGGCATTCCGCTGACTCACCGCGACTATGCCCAGTCGGTGCGTTTCGTGACCGGGCACCTGAAGGATGGCACCAGCAACCTGCCTTGGAATGATCTGGTGGCGCCAGCGCAGACCCTGGTGTTCTACATGGGCTTGGTGGGTTTGCCGACCATCTGTGCCGAGCTGATTCGCCACGGCCGTGCGGCCAGTACCCCGGCGGCGCTGGTGCAGCAGGGGACTACGCGTAATCAGCGGGTGTTCACCGGCACCCTGGCGGATTTGCCGGACCTGGTGGCCCAGCATGAAGTGCATGCGCCGACCCTGGTGATTGTTGGGGAAGTGGTGCAGTTGCGTGACAAGCTGGCGTGGTTCGAAGGCTCGCAGAACAGCTGAAATCATTAGGGCCGCTTTGCGACCCATTCGCAGCACAAGGCTGCTCCTACAGGAGATCGCTGTTTCCTGTAGGAGCAGCCTTGTGCTGCGAATGGGCTGCAAAGCAGCCCCGACAATCTCAAGCCTGCCAGATTCCCTTGCCTGCCAACCGCTCCCGATCATGCGCCAGGTTGAAGTCCTGCAGCGGCCCCTTGGGCACGATCCCGTTCGGGTTGATGGTCTTGTGGCTCATGTAGTAGTGCTTCTGGATATGCTCCATGTCCACCGTACCCGCCACCCCCGGCCACTGGTACAGCTCGCGCAGCCAGTTCGACAGGTTGTGATAATCGCTCAGGCGGCGCAGGTTGCACTTGAAGTGCCCATGGTACACCGCATCGAAGCGCACCAAGGTGGTGAACAGGCGCACATCGGCCTCGGTCAGGTATTCCCCGGCCAGGTAGCGATTGCGGCTGAGCAAGTCTTCCAGGTAGTCCAGTTCGTTGAACACTTCATCAAAGGCAGCCTCGTAGGCTTCCTGCGTAGTGGCAAAGCCTGCGCGATACACACCGTTGTTCACCGCCGGGTAGATGCGCTCGTTCAGCGCATCGATGGTCGGGCGCAGCGGCTCTGGGTACAGGTCCAGCGTATTGCCGGTCAGTTCATTGAACGCGCTGTTGAAGATGCGGATGATCTCCGACGACTCGTTGTTGACGATGCGTTTCTCTTTCTTGTCCCACAGCACGGGTACAGTCACGCGGCCGGTGTAGTGCGGGTCATCCTGGGTATAGCGCTGGTGCAGGTACTGCAGTGCATCGAGGTGGTCGCCGCTGGAGCCTTGCTGCTGGTCGAAAGTCCAGCCATGGTCCTGCATCAGCCAGCTGACCACAGATACGTCGATCAGGGGCTCCAGGCCCTTGAGGGCACGGAAGATCAGGGTGCGGTGCGCCCATGGGCAAGCCAGCGAGACGTACAGATGGTAACGGCCGGCTTCGGGAGCGGGCAGCTGATTGCGGCGTTGGGCATTTTCGCGCTTGAACGTGCCGTCCTTGCCGTTTTCATACCACTGGTCATGCCAGCGGCCGTCGATCAAAAGGCCCATGGTGAGCTCCTCGGAACAAAGTTGTTTGTCGTTGGAGCCCAGTCTAGGGGAAATCGTTCGAATAACTAGCGCAAAGAATGCCCCCTTAGTATCTAGTTATTCGATTGGTTCCGTGCGCTCCAGTAACCACGCGCCGTGGCGAAAGCCTGCTCACGGTCCTGGCCCAGCCCGCGCAGGGCCAACGCCATGGTCGCGACCACGGCCATTTCACCGTAGCTGTCCTCGGCCTCGCCGCGCCAGGCCGCCAGCAATTGCTCGGGCTGCAGGCTTGGCGGCTTCACGTGGCGGCGTTCGCTCAGTGCTGGCCATTCCTCGTCCCAGGCTTCGCCGGCAGTGGTGCCGTACAGGTGGCTGATGACATCGGGGTTGACCTCGATCTCGCCGCCATCACCCTTGATCACCACGGCATGGTCGCCCAGCAGGCGGCTGGCCTCACGGTGCACCGCCTGGTAACCGGGGTGGAAGATGCTCTGCAGGCCACAGCGCGCAGCCAGCGGGTTGAGCACCCGGGCCAGCGAATGGATGGGCGACCGCAGGCCCAGGGTGTTGCGCAGGTCGATCATGCGCTGCAACTGCGGCGCCCAGTCCTGCAGCGGGAAGAAGGCCAGGCGCTGCTGGTCCAGGGCCTGGCTGACGGCAGCCCAGTCACGGCACAGCGGGATGTCCAGCAAGGACAGCAACTGCTCGGTGTACAGGCGCCCGGCGGTGTGTGCACCGCCACCGTGCATCAGGATGCGCACGCCATTGTTGGCCAGGCATTTGGCAGCCAGCAGGTACCAGGGCAGGTGGCGCTTCTTGCCGGCGTAAGTGGGCCAGTCCAGGTCCACGGCGATGCGCGGTGCCTGCAGATGCGCGCGCAGGGCTTCGGTGAAGCCGGCCAGTTCTTCGGCGCTTTCTTCCTTGTGCCGCAGCAGCATGAGGAAGGCACCGAGTTGGGTGTCTTCGACCTTGTCTTCCAGCAGCAGGGTCATGGCCACGCGGGCTTCTTCACGGGTCAGGCCGCGCGCGCCGCGCTTGCCTTTGCCGAGAATGCGCACAAATTCGGCGAACGGATGTTCGGCGGGGGTTTCCAGGGTAAGCGGGCGAGGTGCTGTCATATGCAGTTGGTCGGCTTGGGCAGGCCCGCCAGCTTGGCGGCCAGTTTGGCGGGAGTGCCGTTGAACAGGCGGTTAAGGTGCGGGCTGTTGCCCTTGTCCGGGCCCAGCTTGAGGGCCGTGTACTTGATCAGCGGGCGCGTGGCCGGGGACAGCTGGTATTCCTGGTAGAACTGGCGCAGCAGTTCAAGGATTTCCCAGTGGTCCGCCGTCAGCGGGATGCCCTCGCGTGCGGCCAAGGCCTCGGCGGCGGCATGGGACCAGTCTTGCAGGTCGACCAGGAAGCCGTCCTTGTCCAGGGCGATCGCCTGATCGCCAACGTTGAGGGTATTCATAGCCAGCTGTTGACCTTGTCGTAATGCAGCGACAGTTCGACGAACCCGGCGTAGTCCAAGGCCTTGGCCAGTTCGTTGCCGACCGCGCGGGCCTGCACGTCTTCTTCCAGGGCGAACAGGCGCTGAGCCAGGCCGGCGGCTTGCAACTGGCGGTGCGGCTCGCTGCCGCTGCGCAGGGCATACACCGCATCGCCGCACAGCAGCAGGGCGTCGTCGGTACCGAGCAGGCGCAGGCAGCTGGCCAGGCGCTCGTCGCCAAACGGGGAATGGGCAATTACATGCAGGGTCGTCATCAGAGCGTTACCACCTGGTCGAAACGGGCGATCAGTGCGGCCAGGGCCGCGTCGTCCAGCACTTGCACCGGCAGCGCCAGGGTGTCGGCTGCCAGGCCGCGCCGTGCGAGGCTGTGGCTGCAAGCGAACAGGTCTTCGACGCCGAACATTGGCAGCGCTTGCAGGTTGGCGGCCAGGTTCTTCTGTTGCACGGCGGTGGGCTGCTGGTCCGCAGCGAGCTGGAATACGCCGTCATCGAGGAACAGCATGCCCAGCGGCAAATCGAACGCGCCGCCAGCCAGGGCGATGTCCAGCGCCTCACGGGCCGATGGGCCGTTCCAGGGTGCCTGGCGGCTGATGATTAACAAGGATTTGGCCATTTCAGTCGCCTCCAAAGCAGACAAGGCGATCGGCAACCTGCGCTGCCTCATGCAACTGGCCAAGCCCCGACAGCTCCCAAGGCTTGGGCAGGTTCACGGCCGGGCGCTGGTAGCGATTGGCCTCGGCCTCGTCGAGCACGCCACGGCGCAGGGCGGCGGCGATGCATACCACTGCGTCCAGCTGGTTGGTCTCGATGAAGGCGCGCCATTGTCCGGCCACATCCAGCTCATCCTGGGGGGCGACCACGTTGGCCGAGGCACTGTGTACCCCGTCCTGATAGAAGAACAGTCGGGCAATCTCATGCCCGCCAGCCAGCACCGCCTCGGCGTAGCGCAAGGCGCGCCGCGAGGAGGGCGCATGGGCCGGGGAGAACACCGCGATAGCGAATTTCATGGATAACTCATGCAAAAGGAATGGTGCCATGATAAAGCAAAAAAGCCCGCGCCCGCTTGTGCATGGCGGGGCGGGCTTTCTGTCTTGCACCAATCTTCAGGTCTACGCGGCCTCGTGTAGGTGCGGCCTTGTGTCGCGACGGGCTGCAAAGCAGCCCCATGGCCCTGACAGAAGGACTCCAGGCTCAAGCCTGTTCCTTGCCCTCCGGCAAGAACCAGTTCAACACCAGGGCACAGATACCCCCGGTAGCCACGCCCGACTCCAGCACATTGCGAATCGCCGCCGGCATGTGCGCCAGGAACTCCGGCACCTGCGCCACACCCAGGCCCAAGGCCAGGGACACAGCGATAATCAGTAGGGCGCGACGGTCCAGCCGCGTGCTGGCCAGGATATTGATCCCTGACGCCGCAACTGCACCGAACATGACCATGGCCGCACCACCCAGCACGGGTTCCGGCACTGCCTGGATCACCCCGGCAACGCTCGGGAACAGGCCCAGCAGCACCAGCATCAAGGCTATCCACAGGCCGATATGGCGGCTGGCGATCCCGGTCAACTGAATCACCCCGTTGTTCTGGGCAAAGATCGAGCTCGGGAAGGTGTTGAACAAACCGGCCAACAGCGAGTTGGCCCCGTTGACCAGCACACCGCCCTTGATCCGCTGCATCCACACCGGTCCTTCGACCGGCTGGCGCGACACCTTGCTGGTGGCGGTAACGTCACCAATGGCTTCCAGCGAAGTCACCAGGTAGATCACCAGCATCGGAATGAACAGCGCCCAGGAGAAGCCCAGACCAAAGTGCAGCGGCGTCGGCACCTGGAACAGCGCGGCTTCGTGCATGCCGGTAAAGTCCAGGCGGCCCAGGTAGCCGGCCAGCGCATAGCCGACTGCCAGGGCGATAACGATGGCGCAGCTGCGCATCCACACCACCGGGATGCGGTTGAGGATGACGATGATCGCCAGCACCACGCCCGACAGCAGCAGGTTCTCGCCATTGGCGAAGGTGCCATTGGCCATGGCGCCGAAGCCACCACCCATGCTGATCAGGCCGACCTTGATCAGGGTCAGGCCGATCATCAGCACCACGATGCCGGTTACCAGCGGGGTAATCAGGCGTTTGACGAAGGGCAGGATGCGCGACACGCCCATTTCGACGAACGAGCCGGCGATTACCACACCAAAGATGGCTGCCATCACGCCCTCTACCGGCGTACCTTGCTTGACCATCAGCGCCCCGCCGGCAATCAGCGGGCCGACGAAGTTGAAGCTGGTGCCCTGGACGATCAGCAGCCCGGCGCCGAACGGCCCGAAGCGTTTGCACTGGACGAAGGTGGCGATCCCCGAGATGACCAGCGACATGGAAACGATCAGGTTGGTATCACGTGCGGAAACACCTAGCGCCTGGCAAATCAGCAGTCCAGGGGTGACGATCGGCACGATGATCGCCAGCAGGTGCTGCAGGGCAGCCAGCAGGCCGATCAACAGCCTTGGCTTGTCCTCCAGACCCAGCACCAGTTCATTGGCAGGCGCCGCCGCGCCTGGGCTGTGTTCATGTGAGCTCATTGCAGAAAGCTGCCCCGGAAGAAAAAAGGAGCGCATTCTACGGGGTGATGGCGGATTGGGGTAGAGCAAAGCACGATGGCGGCATGATCGACGACCATTCGCCTTGTTATCTGACCTTATGGTCAGTTATTGAGTGCTGCCTGCCAAGAAACCCACCTGTGGGAGCGGGCATGCCCGCTCCCACAAAAAAGCCCGCCGAAGCGGGCTTTCTCACGCAGCAATCAATCAGTCATCACGACCCATGATGCCAAACAGTTGCAGCAGGCTGACAAACAGGTTGTAGATCGACACATACAGGCTGATGGTCGCCATGATGTAGTTACGCTCGCCACCATGAATGATCGCGCTGGTCTGGAACAGGATGCAGACCGACGAGAACAGTACGAAGCCAGCGCTGATCGCCAGTTGCAGGCCGCTAATCTGGAAGAAGAAGCTGGCCACGACAGCACCCAGCAGGACAAAGAAGCCCGCAGTGATGAAGCCGCTGAGGAAGCTCATGTCCTTGCGGGTGATCAGCACATAGGCCGACAGACCACCGAACACCAGCGCAGTCATGGCAAACGCCGAGCTGACCACCTCGGCGCCACCGGCCATGCCCAGGTAACGGTTGAGGATAGGGCCGAGGATGAAGCCCATGAAGCCGGTTAGGGCGAAGGTAGAGACCAGGCCCCAGGCCGAGTCACGCAGTTTGTTGGTAAGGAAGAACAGCCCGTAGAAGCCGATCAGCACCACGAACACGTTCGGGTAGCCGACGCGCATCTGCTGGGCCACGAAGGCCATGACACCGCTGAAGGCAAGGGTAAGTGCCAGCAGGCTGTACGTGTTGCGCAGGACCTTGCTGATCTCCTGCTGCTCGACCTGCTGGCCGTGGTGTACGGCGTAATCCTGTTCGCGCATGGCGACACTCCTTGGTAAACCTGTGGTTTTAAAACGTTCAGATGCTAGGAGTCTATCAGAGCTCCCACAACCCGCGACACAGAGAGTTTGACAGCTTGTTTCATTACGGTATGATGGCGGCCGCAAAACGAGCTGGAAGCGTGGCCGAGTGGTTTAAGGCAACGGTCTTGAAAACCGTCGATGGGCAACTATCCTAGAGTTCGAATCTCTACGCTTCCGCCATATTCAAAGCCCTGATTATTCAGGGCTTTTTGCGTTTTTGGGGCATAGAAACCATCCTTGGGAACGTCCGTGGGAATGGATTGTTTCGCAAGCGCTTCCGATACTTCTTGCTTGGTCGGTTTCGCCAAGGCTCCAACTTCCTCCTTGGCGTCATCCCATTCTGACAGGCACGAAAAAGCCCGCCGAAGCGGGCTCCTCGCTTGCTACTGAGCGCTAGCCGCAGCCTCTCAAGCCAAATTGCATCACTGACAACTGCGCGGAAATCTGATCCGTAGGCCGGACCCAAACCTTGTCTCCCACCGTTTCCATGCGGTAGTTAATGGAAATAGCGCTGTCGTTCTTCCCGGTAATGTACAGAACGGCCGATCCCTTCATGCCAAGCAGCCCTTCAGAATCAAGGGCGACCGAGCCAATCCTGGCCACGGACCTGCAAGTGGCGTTCATCTGCCCAAGATTGGTAACGATTTGTGAGCCCAGCTGGCGGACCAGGTCCTCCCCGGTCTTTTCAAAGTCTGCGTGCCTCTTCCATTCGACAGCTGCATAGCCGAAACCAACGAGCAGAATGATAAAAACACCAAGCTTTTTGATACGTGACACTGGTGATCCCGATAGATGTAATGGGTGAATACTGCTGCAGGGCCTGGATACAGGTTACGTCCAGGCGGATGAGCCGATCCTTGTGCCTGGTGTTCTCCGGGATGATGCAGACGTGGGCATCCTAGTAGAAGAGGTAGATCCCGTCACCCACAAAACCGCGGACGTTGATGTTCACGATCAGTGACCCAGCGCGGAGGTGGGTAATGTTCTGCAGGAGCTGCGTAAAGCTTGAGGTCTGCCCTGTACCTGTGGGAGCGGCTTCAGCCGCGAACACCGGCGCAGCCGGTGTCATGCACCGTGTTGCATTCTTCGCGGGCATGCCCGCTCCCACAGGTTCTATTGCAGGGTCACTGGCTTCATGTCATCCGGTAATTGCCGAATAGCCGCCTCTATCCGCTCGATCGGTGCCGCGAGTTCGTCCGCTTCCTTGTCCTTGCCCTCCCTTCTCAGGCGATCGCGCTCAAGGCGCAGGTTAAGCAAATTTTTCTGCAGTTTCAGGGCCGAGGCATTGAACGGGTCCATGCTTTTCTCATGCTGTAGGCCTCCGTGCCGTTGTAGGAAAACTGGACCGTAGCAGCTGGAATTTGCTGGAGAAACTGATGTTTCATACAGGCAAAGCCCACTGCATCGATTCTTCCTACATTGCGCGGTAAAAGATCCTACAAGCTACGTTTCAAGACATGTCTTTCAAACCGGGCTCAACACCGCGTAGTAGCTGGGAACAAGCAGTTTCGGCAATGCCCACCTTCAACGCGGCTCAATCGAAGGCGTGTCGTGCTTTTCGAAATCTTATGTAGCAATTGCTGCCCCGAAAACTAAAGGTGATCCGCATCCACCACTGCCTGGGTGAACGCTTGCGGCGCTTCCTGCGGCAGGTTGTGGCCGACGCCGCCGCTGATCAGCCGGTACTCGTACTTGCCGGTAAAGCGCTGCGCATAGGCTTCGGCCGGCGGGTGCGGGGCGCCGTTGGCGTCGCCTTCCAGGGTGATGGTCGGTACGCCGATGCTGGGGAAACTGGCCAGCTTGGCCTCGAGCGGGTCGTAGCGTGTTTCGCCCTGGGCCAGGCCCAGCCGCCAGCGGTAGTTGTGCACGGTAATCGCCACCTGGTCGGGGTTGTCCAGGGCCTTGGCGCTACGCTCGAAGGTGGCGTCGTCGAAGGCCCACTTGGGCGAGGCGGTTTGCCAGATCAGCTTGGCGAAGGCATGGCGGTTCTTGTCATAGCCGGCCTGGCCGCGCGCGGTGGCGAAGTAGTACTGGTACCACCACTGCAACTCGGCGCTGGGGGGCAGGGGGGCCTTGGCGGCTTCCTGGCTGCTGATCAGGTAGCCGCTGACCGACACCAGTGCCTTCACCCGCTCCGGCCACAGTGCCGAGACGATGTCGGCGGTGCGTGCGCCCCAGTCGAAGCCGGCGAGCACGGCGCGCTGGATATGCAGCGCGTCCATGAAGGCGATCACATCGCTGGCCAGCGCCGCGGGCTGGGCGTTGCGTGGGGTTGCTGCAGACAGGAAGCGGGTTTGGCCGTAACCACGTACGTAGGGCACTAGCACCCGGTAGCCTTTTGCTGCCAGGGCGGGTGCAACTTGTTCGAAACTGTGAATGTCGTACGGCCAGCCATGCAGCAGGATCACCACCGGGCCGTCGGCCGGGCCTTGCTCTACGTAGGCCACATCGAGCACGCCAGCGTTGACGTGTTTCAGCGGGCCGAAGTCATCTGCCGCTGTGGCGGCTGGCTGGAGCTGCTGTGGTGCAGCCGTGGCGATGTTCGCCGCCAGCAGGCCAAGTGGCAGCAGGGCACAGACGAGCAGTGTACGGCTGAAGCGGTGTGGCAGGGTGGTGGTCGAGTGGCGGGCAGACATCGGGCATCTCCTTGGCGAGGCCATCGGTACGGGTTGATGGGGGCCAGTAAAGATGACGGCTGTATCGAGGATGTGTCCGCGCAGCCTGCAGGAAACGTTGTTGTGTATCAGGTCTCAATTTGTACACATGAAGATACAAATACCGGGTGGCAGCGGGTTTTGCCGCTTCTGCTACGATCGATAGGTTTCCTGGGCAGGGAGAGGCCCATGCATTACGTCGTGATAGCACCTCATCGCAGTGAGTACCCGCGGCCCATCCGCTTCGCCAAGGGCACTCTGCTGGACATCGGCCCGCGCTACGAGGGCGAGCCAGGCTGGCAGGACTGGTACCTGTGCACCTGCGCCGGCCAGGAGCCGGGCTGGGTGCCGGCCCAATTGATCGAGCGCCTCAGCGTGTGCAAGGGCAGGGCGCTGGACCACTATTCGGCGCATGAACTGGATGCCGACCCAGGGCAGTTGGTGCAGATGGTGCGCCCGCTCAATGGCTGGGTCTGGTGTCGGCGCCATGGCGATGACGAGTTTGGCTGGTTGCCTGCGCAGAAGCTTCAGCGGCTGTCCTGAAGCGCGCCTCCGGCCAGTACCTGCTCCGTGCGCAGGATGCGCGCGTAATCCAGAGCCAGGTTGCTCAATGACAGCGCATGTACATCCTCCGCGGGCCAAAGCCGGCCTTGCAGGTCGTGCTGGTCAAAGGTGAAGCAGGCATCCTCTACTACCACCACATCGAAACCGAGATTGCCCGCCGAGCGTGCGCTGGATTCCACGGAATTGTTGGTAATTACTCCGGTGATGACCAGCTCGTTGATGCTGCGCGCGTGCAACCAGCGCTCCAGGCCGGAGTTGGCGAAGGCATCGGGCACATGTTTGTCGAACACGGTTTCGCTGGCCAGCGGGGTGAATGCGGGCTGGAATTCGCAACCGGACTGGCCCGGCCAGAACACCGAGTCCACCGAGCGGGACAGGTGGCGCACATGGATCACCGGGCGCCCTGACTGACGCCACGCAGCCAGCAGCTCGGCTATACGCAGTTCGGCCTCGGGGTTGTTGCGCCGGCCTAGACGCGGGTGGTGGATGCCAACCTGAAGGTCAATCAACAACAGGGCAGCGTTGGTCGTGAACGCGGTCATGACGGGATGGCACTCCTTGGCAGGTTCGGGCGCTTGACCCTAGCACAGCGTGGATGACTGCAAAAATTACTGTCACGCGTAAGGGGCTGGTGCGTTGCTCTTGTGGGAGATGGCCCAGCCCTTTGGGCCGCGCTGTCGCGCAGAGAACTCAGTGCGCAAGCGGTCCGCGTGCCGTGTGGGAGCGGGCGTGCCCGCGAAGCATCCAACGCGGTGCCTGGCACCGGCTCCGCCGGTGTTCGCGGCGGTTCGACGCCTCGACACGCCCGCTCCCACAAAAAATCGGCGCCGCTGCATCTGATCCGCTTTTTTTCCACAAACCTGAATCTGTAACCGTATCAGCCCACGCCCGACAATATGTCCATTCCCGCATCACACTTGTAGAGGTTCCAATGGGCAAGCTTGCGCTATTCCTGGGTGGTTTTCTGCTGCTGACCATTCTGATTGGTATTCTTGGCACCATTCCGCCAAGCTGACGTTCATCATCCAAATTCCCCGCGGCCTGCCTGTCCTGCGGGCGGGCCCATTCCTCTTCATTGTTGGCCGATTCACCCTACCGATTTGTACGATAAGTCATTCTTTGCACTGGGAAATCTGTCCACAAAAAACGTGGGTAGGTCTGTGGATAAAGTGCTGCAAGCCAGGCCCACGGCGGGCTCTGTTAAATTGAGCAGAATTTGAACAGCCGTTTCAGGGGGTTGTTTCAGTAGGCCAGGCCGGCGCGGCGTAGGGCCGCCAGCAGGTCGCGCACCCGCGCCGGCAGCTCGCCGGCGGGGTACACGGCATGCATCTGCGGGTCCTGGCCGTTGCTGGAGGTCAGGCGGTATTGCGGGCAAACCCGCACCAGCCGCCCGGCCTTGACCTGCGCTTCGCCAACCCAGGCGGCCAGGCGGGCGATGCCGGCACCGGCCAGGGTGCTGTGGTACACCGCGTCGCCTGAGTCCAGGCGCAGCCTGGGCCTGGGGCGCAGGCTGGTGATCTGGCCGTCGCGGCAGAAATGCCAGGCCTTGAGGATGCGCGGGGCGGTGTGCAGGATCAGCGCGTGGCCTTCGAGGTCCTCCGGTTGTTGTGGCGTGCCGGCCAGGGCCAGGTATTCAGGGCTCGCATACAGGTGGCGCCGGTAATCCCACAGCGGGTAGCCGATCAGCTCGCTCGACTGCGGAAAGGCGCCGCGCACCACGAAATCGAACTTGCCCTGCAACGGGTCCAGGGCCCCGTCGCTGTATTGCACGTCCAGGGTTACCTGGGGGTGGCAGCGGGAAAACTCGGCAAGCACCTGGGGCAGCACATGCTCACCCAGCACCTGCGGTACGGCGAAGCGGATCCAGCCTTGTGCACTGCCGCTGAGCGCGGCCAGTTCGTCGGCGGCATCACGTTGCACATCCAGCAAGCGTTCGGCATGGGGCAGCAGGCGCTCGCCGGCTTCGGTCAGGGTCACGGCGTTGGCGTTGCGGTTGAGCAGTTTGCTCCCGGCGTTGTCTTCCAGGGTTTGTACCGCGCGGGTTACTGCGCTGGGGGAGCGCCCCAGGGCGCGGGCGGCGGCAACGAAGCTGCGCTTGTGCGCCACGCTGACGAACGCCTGGATTTCCCGCAGCATGTCCAATGCCATTGCCTGCTCCTCGTTGCAGTTTTCGCAATATGGCATTTCAACACAAGCGCGGCACTTTGATTAGCCTTGCAGGCGTCTCCACTGCCTGGAACCGCGTCATGATGGATATCGCTGTGCTTTCCGTGTTCGCCTTCGCCGCTGGGCTGATCGACGCCGCCGTGGGTGGCGGCGGGCTGATCCAGATCCCTGCCTTGTTCAACGTGCTGCCCGCCGCGCAACCGGCGGCATTGCTTGGTAGCAACAAGTTGGCGTCGGTGTGCGGCACAGCCTTCGCTGCGCGCTCGTTCATCCGCAGGGTGACGCTGGACTGGGGGTTGATCGTGCCGGCGGCGCTCAGTGCCTTCGTCATGTCGTTCGCCGGCGCCGCCACGGTGTCGCTGGTGCCGCCCAGCGTGATGCGCCCGGCGGTGCTGGTGCTGATCGTGTTGATGGCCATCTACACCTTCTGCAAGAAGGACTTTGGCACGCTGCACAAACCCGCAAGGATCGGCCGCAAGGAGCAGTGCCTGGCGGTGCTGATCGGTGGTGCGATCGGCTTTTACGATGGCCTGTTCGGGCCGGGTACCGGCAGCTTCCTGATCTTCCTGTTCATCCGCTTCTTTGCCCTGGACTTCCTGCACGCCTCGGCATCGGCCAAGGTGGTCAACATCGCCACCAACCTGGCGGCGCTGGTGTTCTTCGTGCCATCGGGCAACGTGCTGTACGCCATCGCCTTGCCCATGGCGGTGTGCAACATCCTCGGCGCGCTGACCGGTGCCTGGCTGGCGGTGCGCAAGGGTGCGAGCTTTGTCCGCGGGTTGTTCCTGGTGCTGCTGTGCGTGCTGATCGCCAAGTTGACGTGGGACTTGCTGGCCGGCTAGTTCACATCACCTGGCGTTGCGGTTCGGCCTGCTCGACGCGGTTGCGGCCATGGGCCTTGGCCCGGTACAGCGCCTGGTCGGCGCGCGCCAGCAGTTCGTCGAGGGTAGGGGCCGGCATGTCCGCGGCGCAACCGGCCAGGCCGATACTGACGGTAATCTGCAGGGGCTGCTCGGCCTGCACCACATGCAGGTCCTGCACGGCACGGCGCAGGCGTTCTGCCGTGAACTTGGCCCGGTCTGGCGCCAGGCCCGGGAGGACCACGACGAATTCCTCACCGCCCAGGCGGGCGAACAGTTCGCCATCGTGCAACTGGTCCTGCAGGGTGCCGGCGAACTGGCGCAGCACCTGGTCACCTACCGCATGGCCGTGGGCGTCATTGATTGACTTGAAGTGGTCGATGTCCAGCATCATCAGGGTCAGCGGCAGCGCCTGGGCGTGTTGCTGGCGGCTGTCCAGCAGCGCGTTGGCGCGGCGGGTGAAGGCGCTGCGGGTGAGCACGCCGGTGAGGTGGTCGATGGTGGCCTGATGCGCCAGGCGGGCCATCAGGCTGCGGTTGGCCTGGCTGACGCAGGCCACCACCAGCGGCCCGAGCACCAGCATCGCGATGCCCAGGCGCGCCGACATCAGCGTGGTCACCCCGGGCTCGCTCTGCGGCAGGCTGAAGTGCATGAGGTTTTGTGCCACCGCCACGATCAGCGTGCTGCCGGCGGTGAGTGTCAGCAGTGAAACCAGGAACGGTGAGTAGGTCCAGGCACACCACAGCAGCGCGGCAATCGGGAAGGCAATGGCCCCGGGGCCGCCGAAGGCAATGCTGAACGCCAGCGAGGCCAGCAGCACCAGCAACGGCGCCAGGCGGATGGCCTGGGCGCCGCCGCGTACCAGGGCTTTCGCCGAGGGCGCCGTCAGCAGCACTGGCAGCACCAGTACGCTGGTGGAGAACTGTTCACTGAACCAGGCCAGCCAGGTGGCGCGCAAGGACTGTTCGAACCACGGCGCGGCCATTACCGCCGCCATGCTGGCCGCCACTATCGCCGCGGCGGCAGAGGCGCCAAACACGCTGAGCACGCCGTGGGGGGTGCGCATGCGCCGGTGCAGGCGCGGCAAGCGCGAGAGCAGCAGCCAGAGGGTGGCCACCACGCCCAGGTTGCACAGGTTGAACCACAGGGCCGGTACCCAGGCGCTGCCGCACAGCAGGTCGGCGCCGACCATGGCCAGCCAGACCAGGGTAAAGCCCGTCAGCGTGGCCTGCCGGGGATAACGCAGCAGCACGCCGGCCAGTACCGCATTGACCGGCCAGAATAGCGACAGGGATTCGATCGGACGGGCCAGGATGCCGCCCAGGGTGAGGGCAAAGGTCAGGCCGAGCAGAACGACGTAGTGCAGCACGCGCGATTGGGCTGGAAAAACCATGGGCTCGACCGGCAAAGCGGAAACGAAATCCAGGACAACGGCTTGAAGCACCTGGGGCAATTGCGCACAAGTTTGTTTCGTCAGAGGACTTGATGTCAATCTGCCGCGATTGGTCGAGATAATGCCAAATTGCCTCCATCTGCTGCCAATCACCTCACAGCCCGAAGAACCACGGCACCATCAACACGGTCACCAGCATCACCAGCACGGTAAACGGCACGCCGACTTTGACGAAGTCGGCGAAGCGGTACTGCCCCGGGCCCAGTACCAGCGTGTTGACCGGCGATGACACCGGCGTCATGAACGCCGCCGAGGCAGCCAGCGCCACGGTCATGGCGAACGGGTAGGGCGACATGCCCAGCTGCGTGGCGGTGCTGACGGCCACGGGTGCCATCAGTACCGCGGTGGCCGTGTTGGAGATGAACAGGCCGATCACTGCCGTGACCGCGAACAGGCAGGCAAGAATGGCACTTGGGCCGGCACCGCCCAGCACGCTGACCAGGCCGCCCACTGCCAGGTCGATGCCACCGGTTTTCTGCAGTGCCTGGGCAAAGGGCAGCATGCCGACGATCAGCACCAGGCTTTGCCAGTGGATGGCCCGGTAGGCGCTGTTCATGTCGATGCAGCGGCCTGCGCCCATCAGCAGGCAGCCGATCAGTGCGGCAATGACGTTGGGTACCACGCCGCTGACCATCAGCCCGACCATCACCGCCAGGCTCAGCAACGCCTGTGGTGCGCGGGTGCGGGCGGGCGCGACCAGGTCGATTTCCGCGGGCAGGCTCAGTACCAGGAAGTCCTTGGGCTTGCTTTGCAACTGGCGCACGGCTTTCCATGGGCCGACTACCAGCAGGGTGTCGCCCAGGCGCAGCTTTTCTTCCACCAGTTGTTCTTCGATCGCTGCCTGCTCGCGGCGCAAGCCGACCACGTTGAGGTCGAAGCGAGTGCGGAAGGCCAGTTCGAGGATGCTCTTGCCGATCAGTTTCGAGCCAGGTGGCAGCGAGACCTCGGCCATGCCCAGTTCCTGGGACTGGTCGATGAAGTAGGCGGCCTTGAAGTGCAGAGGCTCCAGCTGCATGGTCTGACACAGGCTGCGCAGGTCGTCGTGGTTGGCGAACAGGTCGAGCAGCAGCACGTCGCCCTGGTGCAGCACGGTGCTGGAGTCGGCGGCGATCACCCGCGTGGTGAACTTGTGCTGGCGCTCGATGCCGATCACGTTGGCGCCATGGCGGGTGCGTAGCTCCAGCTCGCCCAGGGTGTGGCCGATCAGCGGGGAGTGGGGGCGGATGCGCAGGCGCCGCTCACGGCCATTGAGCTTGTAGTCCAGCACCAGGTCCAGCAGGGTGCGGCGGCTTTCCACGCGGCCGTCCTTGCGCACTTCGCCGTTCAACCAGTGCCGGGTCAGCAGCATGTAGCCGATGCCCAGCACCAGCACCACCAGGCCAAACGGGGTGAAGCTGAAGAAGCTGAAGCCCGCTTCGCCATGGCGCACCAGTTCGCTGTGCACCACCACGTTGGGTGGTGTGGCCACCAGGCTTAGCATACCGCTGATCAGGCCGGCGAAAGCCAGTGGCATCATCAGGCGGCTGGGCGAAATCTGCAGGCGCGCGGCGATGCTCAGCACCACCGGAATGAAAATGGCCACCACACCGGTGGAGCTCATCATCGAACCCAGCCCCGCCACGGCCACCATCAGCAGCACCAGCAGGCGGGCCTCGCTGTTGCCGGCCCGCTCGCTCATCCATTCGCCGATGCGGTAGGCAATGCCGGTGCGCACCAGGCCTTCACCGATCACGAACAGGGCGGCGATCAGCACCACGTTGGGGTCGCTGAAGCCGGCCAGCGCCTGCTCCACGGTGAGGATACCCGACAGCGGCAGGGCGAGGATCACCAGCAGCGCGACCACGTCCATGCGTGGGCGGTTGATGACGAACAGGACGATGACGATGGCCAGCAGGCCGAGGACCCAGAGCAGCTCTTGGTTCATGGGGAGGGGGTGTTCCTTCACACGGGGGCACGATAGACAGTAGCAGCCAGTGTGCCGGAACGTGGTGAAGGGGGTGTTGATGTACTGCAGGGTTTGCAAAACAAAAGGGGCCGCATTGCGGCCCCTTGGTCACCGGGATCAGTGACGGTGACGACGGTGCTTGCCGTTGTTGTCGCCCAGGTGGTTGCCGATGGCACCACCGGCCGCGCCACCCAGGCCGGCACCTACGGTGGAGCCGGTCTTGCCGCCCACTGCGCCGCCCAGCAGCGAGCCGCCGGCCGAACCCAGGCCACCGCCGATGGCGGCTTCGGTACGGTTGCCCTTGCGTGCACCTACCGCACTGCCGGCTGCGCCGCCGAGGCCGGCACCGATGGCCGCCCCCGTTTTGCCGCCGATCTGTTGACCGACAACGTTACCCAGAACACCACCCAGGCCACCGCCAATGGCGGCGGTACCGTCACCGGCGAAAGCGCCCTGGCACAGCAGCAGGCCGAGGGCAAGGGAAGGCAGAGTCAGACGCATGATACGAACCTCAAAGGAATCATCAGGTTAAGTTGCCGCGCAACGGGCGACGGGTCAGGGTTGAAAAGACGCTTCAGCGGTAGTAGCGGTCACCACGGTATCGACGATAGTCATCATCGTCGTCGTCACGGTCATGCCGATGGTGGTGGCGATGGTCACGATCACGATCACGATCACGGTCACGCCAGCCATCGTCGTCGTCATGGTAGCGATGGCTATGGCACCCTGCGGTCAGCAGGACAACGGCAATTAGCGAAAGGCTTGCAAGACGGGTCATCACGATATAGGTCCTTGATCCGCAAAGGTTTACGGCACACCTTCTGAGACTGGGAAGGATCCATTTGGTTTCGCTGTCAGGCAAAAAATTTGTCGGACCAGCGATGAGCGGCATGCCTTGTCTGCGACTGCCACCTGCGCGCGGCAATTCACTCGCGAGGCTTGCCAGTGCTAGAGTCGCGTTCTTTTTTACCCTGAGGATGGAACATGCGTGCGATTCTGCCGATGGCCGCGGCGCTGATGCTGGTCGGTTGTGCTTCTGCGACCATGGAAACGGCCCGCGGCGGCAAGCCGACTGCGCAGCTCGACTCGCACAAGGCGCCGGAGCTGGTGGCCCAGTGCATCCAGTTCAGCTGGCAGGAAGAGAAGGTGTTCGGCGACGATGCCAGTGGCTACCTGGAACCACGCAAACAGGGTGGGTTCACGGTGTATACCCGTGAGGCCGAGGCGTTCGTGGACGTGTACCCGCAGGCTGGTGGGGCGCGGGTGGATTACTACGCGCAGAAGAACGACGGCGTGGCCCTGCAGCGCCGGGCGGCGGCGGCGACTTGCCTGTAACGGCTGGCGACTGCACATGGCTGGTTGACTTGGCAGGGGCGCTGGGGGATCGGGTGGAAGCGGGCGCGCCCGCGAACACCGGCGTAGCCGGTGCCAGCCACCGCGTTGATTCTTCGCGGGCACGCCCGCTCCCACAGGGGGTGCAAGCTTTACAATTTTTAGCAAGGCAGTTCTGTCGCGGGAAGATGGGTGGGGGCTAGCATGAGCCCTACTGAATCAAGGAAGACACCATGGACCGCTCACTGCAACTCAACCGCGCCAGCTGGGATGAACGTGCCCCGCTGCACGCTGCTTCCAAAGACTACGAAGTCGAAAGGTTCGTCCGACATCCTGAACACCTTTCCGAAACCGTACGCTTCGACCTGCCATTGCTCGGCAATATCGACGGGCTCAACGCTGTCCACCTGCAGTGCCACATCGGCACTGATACCCTCTCGCTGGCGCGCCTTGGCGCCAAGGTCTGTGGCCTGGACTATTCCGCGGCCTCGCTGGCCGAGGCGCGGATGCTGGCCGAGCGCTGTACGGCACCCATCGCGTATGTCGAGGCCGACGTCTACGCCGCTGACAAGGTGCTGCCGGCCGGCACGTTCGACCTGGTCTACACCGGCATCGGCGCGCTCTGCTGGCTGCCCCGCATCGAGCCGTGGGCGCGTACTGTCGCAGCCCTGCTGAAGCCGGGCGGGCGGTTGTTCCTGCGTGACGGGCACCCGATGCTGATGGCGGTCAACGAAGACCACCAGGACCGCCTGCAACTCGAATACCCGTATTTCGAGCACGAAGAGCCGACGGTGTGGCACAACGACCAGACCTACGTCGAAACCGAGCAGCGCCTTTCCCACACCGAAACCCACGAGTGGAACCACGGCCTGGGCGAGGTGATCAGTGCCTTGCTGGCCCACGGCCTGCAGTTGACCGTGCTGGTCGAGCACCAGAGCATCCCCTGGGAGGCGCTGCCGGGGCAGATGGTCAAGGGCGACGACGGTGAATATCGCCTGCGCGAGCAGCCCGCACGCCTGCCCCTGAGTTACACCCTGGTGGCAGTAAAAGCCTGATCAGGACAGGTAGCCGCCATCGACATTGAGCGCGGTACCGGTGGTGTAGCTGGAGGCATCGCTGGCCAGGTACAACACGGCGCCGGCCATTTCCTTGGGGTCGGCCACGCGCTTGAGCGGGATATGCTGCAGCGCGGCGTTGAGGATGGCGTCGTTCTTCACCAGTGCCGAGGCGAACTTGGTATCGGTCAGGCCCGGCAGCAGGGCATTGCAGCGGATCCCGAACGGCGCGCATTCCTTGGCGAAGACCTTGGTCATGTTGATGACCGCCGCCTTGGTCACCGAATAGATACCCTGGAACAGGCCGGGCGAAACCCCGTTGATCGACGCCACGTTGATGATGCTGCCGCCACCCTGTTCACGCATCAGCTTGCCGGCCTCTACCGACATGAAGAAGTAGCCACGGATGTTCACGTCCACGGTCTTCTGGAAAGCACCCGGGTCGGTATCCAGCACGTTGCAGAACTGCGGGTTGGTGGCGGCGTTGTTGACCAGGATGTCCAGCCGCCCGAATTGCTCGCGGATGCCGGCGAACACCTGCTGGATCTGCTCCAGTTCACCGATGTGGCAGGCTACCGCCGTTGCCTTGCCGCCGGCGGCGATGATGGCGTCGGCCACCTGCTGGCAACCGTCGAGCTTGCGGCTGGACACGATCACATGGGCACCTTGCTGGGCCAACAGGTGGGCGATGGCCTCGCCGATGCCACGGCTGGCGCCGGAAACGAAGGCAATCTTGCCGTCGAGGTCGAACAGGTGGGTCTTGGACATGCTGTTTTCCTTGTTATCCGTCGTCGAGGTCGGGGCTCAGAGGCTGGACTTGGCGATGACCTGCAAGGTCATCTGCTCCAGCAAGCGGTTCATGTGGATGAACTGGGCAAAGCGCTTGTCCTGGGTCTGGCCGTGGTAATAGCGGTAGTAAATCTGCTGGACGATGCCGGCCAGGCGGAACAGGCCATAGCAATAGTAGTAATCGAAGTTGTCCAGGCGGATGCCGGCGCGCTCGGCGTAGTAATCGACGAACTGGCGGCGACTGAGCATGCCCGGGGCGTTGCTCGGCTGGCGGCGCATCAACTGCACCGGTGCCGGGTCGTCGGCCTGGATCCAGTAGGCCAGGCTGTTGCCCAGGTCCATCAGCGGGTCGCCGAGGGTGGCCATTTCCCAGTCCAGCACACCGATGATGCGCATGGGGTTGTCGGCATCGAGGATCACGTTGTCGAAACGGTAGTCGTTGTGCACGATGCCGGGCCGCGGGTAGTCGGCGGGCATTTTCTCGTGCAGCCAGGCGGTCACCTGTTCCCAGCGCGGGGCGTCCGGGGTCAGGGCCTTTTCATAGCGGCTGGTCCAGCCCTCGATCTGGCGCTGCACATAGCCTTCCGGTTTGCCCAGGTCGGCCAGGCCGCAGGCGTTGTAGTCCACCTGGTGCAGCTCCACCAGGCGGTCGATGAAGCTCTTGCACAGGGCCTCGGTGCGGCTGGCGTCGAGGTCCAGTTCGGCCGGGATGTCCGAGCGCAGGATGATGCCCTTGACCCGCTCCATCACGTAGAACTCGCCGCCGATCAGGCTGTTGTCGGTGCAGTGCACGTAGGCCTTGGGGCAGTAGGGGAAGCCGCTGTTCAGCTGGTTGAGGATGCGAAACTCGCGGCCCATGTCGTGGGCCGATTTGGCCTTCTGCCCGAACGGCGGGCGGCGCAGCACGAAGTCACGGTCCGGGTAGCTGACCAGGTAGGTAAGGTTGGAGGCACCGCCAGGGAACTGGCTGATGCTCGGCAGGCCAACCAGGCCGGGGATGTTGGCCTTGAGGTAAGGGTCGATGACAGCCGCGTCGAGTTCTTCGCCGGGGCGTACCTGGGTGGACTGGTCGGTGAGCGTCATGCGTTTTCCTTATTCTCGATCGCAAGGACTATTGGCTAATCTAATGGTGCATCGGGGTTGGGACAAGCGTGCCAGGTGCCATATAGGTAAGGGTGTTGCTGCCTGATCAACTGCCTTGATGAAGCGACTGGCGATAGGGCCCGAACAGGCGGGCAAAAAAAAACCGAAGCCGGTCAGGCTTCGGTTTTTCGATCATCCGCGATCTCCAGCCCTCAGGACGGGAACAGCTCGCTGAGCTTCATCGACAGCATCATGTCGCCTTCAACGCGCAGCTTGCCGCCCATGAACGCTTGCATGCCGTCAGTTTCGCCGCTGACGATACCCTTCAGGGTTTCGCTGTCCATTACCAGGGTGCAGTTGGCATCCGGGTTTTCGCCTTCCTGCAGGTCGCAGGTGCCGTCCTTGACGATCAGTGCGTAGTGCTTGCCTTCGTCGGTGATGTTGAAGCCGAACACCAGGTCCAGGCCGGCGGCAGCGGATGGGTTGAACTTCTCTTGCATCTTTTTAACGGCATCAGCTACGGAGGTCATGGCGCATTCCTTATAGATTGATTTACACGTCCCCGCAGGGACACAACAAGCCGGGCTCATCGATAGGTGACAAGCTCCGGCGCCCTCAACAGTTGCACATGGGCCTGGCTGTTGAAGGAAGCCAGTGCCACGTCGCGGCCGCGGAACTTCAGCTGGCTGAGCGACGTGTTGATGATCTGCCAGTTCAGCGCGAACGCCTGGCTGGGGGTAATACGGGTAACCAGGTGGAGCAGGGCGGCAATGGTGCCGCCCGAGGTGAAGATGGCAATATTGTCACCGCTACCGGCGGCATCAAGTACGCGCTGCAGGCCGCCTTGCACGCGGGCGGTGAACGCCTGCCAGGTCTCCAGGCCATCGTCGGCATGTTCGCCATCGTGCCAGCGCTGCACCATCAGTGCGAACAGACGCTGGAACTCGCTGCGGTGCTGCGCGCCGTTGCGCAGGATGTGCAGGGCGTCGGGCTCTTGCGGCAGCAGCCCGGGCAACAGCGCACGGATCACACCATCGGCATCGAACTCATTGAACGCAGCATCGGTCTCGACAGCCGGCACCGGGCTGCCATTGGCGTGCAATGCTGCCAGGGCCAGCCGCGCGGTATCCTGCTGGCGGCGCAGGTCGCCTGCCACGCAGCGGTCCAACCGTACCCCGAGCTGGGCCAGGTGCTCACCCAGGGCCTGGCTCTGGCGCTCGCCCACGGGCGAGAGGACATCGTAGTCATCGGCGCCGAAGGAGGCTTGGCCATGTCGGATCAGGTAGAGGTTGCCCACGAAAGGTTCCGGCCTGTTGGAGGTTGCTGCGAGGTTAGGATGCGGCACACGGGCTGTCAACGAAAAAACATACAAGCGTTTGAAAAGGTTGTTTGAAAGGTGTTGCCGGCGTTTACAGCGGCTGGCAGCACCTCAGGCGCAACGGTATGCTTGCTACAGTTACGCGCCGTCGTGGCGCAGGTCTTTAAGGAGTCAACGTGGAGTTTCTTGCTAACTGTCCTTGATCTCGGGTAAAGCCAAGCAGCATGGGGCTTACACCCAAAATGACCATCCTCACCCCTGAATCCAGTGTCACAAATCGTCCCAACGTGTCACAAATCGCTGTGCCCTACGTCTACCGTAGAGCCTCGGGTCGGTATCACCTTCGAGTCCGCCTCAAGGGCTGCCACACCTCGTGTACGCTTTCGCTCAAGACCGCCAATCGACCTGCTGCCATGACCACCGCTAAGCACCTGCTTCAGACCCTCAAAGCGTTCCACCTCGACAACCCAGAGGCATCTTGGGAGGAACTACGGGATAACCTTCGGGGCATCGCTGAGGAAGCCTTGGGCAACCCACAAGGGGAAGCCTATGGGCTGGTACTGTCGGATGTCTCCGAGAACCTCGCTGAGATCGCCGAAACGATGCCCATGAGCTTGCCTCAAGCGCAGGCCGTTTTGATGGCTCAGAGGGTTCTGACGGCTGCTCAAGGGCGGCACAGCGGGGACCTGAGAGGGCTGGTCGAGCTGCTCAATGGGGACCTGAAGGCTTCGATAGGTAATGCTAATCAGGATGTCGACTCCGATAGTCGTGAGCCTGTGCCTGCTTCTATCTGTAATTCGTCCTCAACGACCACCTCCAGTAACACCACCTTCCAGGCCCTCTACGACGCCTTCAAGGCCGAACGGGGCGGGGACAAGTCAGCCGCTACGCTGAAGAACTGGAATAGCAGCACCAGCACCATCGTTGCGCACCTCAAGGACGCCGATATGGCGAAGCACTCTCGGGCAACCTTCGTGGGCCTTCGTGATGCTCTCCTGAAAGGCCGTAAGCCATCGTCGGCCAAAAAGGTCATGACCCACGCTTCCTCTGTCATCGGCTGGGCTGTGGCCACGGGTCTCATTGAACGGGACTTTTCCAAGAAGCTGACCATCACCAAAGGTGCCGAGAGCGACCGCATAGCGTTCTCTCAGGATCACCTCAAGGTTCTACAGGGCTGGGCCGTGAGCAACTTCGGGGAAGACTGGCGAGCCTCTGTCATTGCCCTTGGGGTCGCCACTGGGGCACGCATTGGGGAGGTTCACCAGCTCACTGGCAGCGATATCTACAAGGTCGAGGGTCAATGGGTCGTGGACATCAATGACCGGGACGGCAAGACCTTGAAGAACAAATTCAGTCGTCGCGTGGTGCCCTTGCTGGGCATCCCTGAGGACCACCTTGAGAAGCTCTCGCAGACCCAAGGGCAGTTGTTCACACAGTCCAAGAGTGGCTTCGATCAACTCACCAATCAGATGATCCGAGACCTGCTGGGCACTAAGACCGGGGAAGGGCTGTCGTTCCACTCACTGAGGCATTCGCTCTCGTCCGATCTAAAGGCCGCTGGCGTGTCTGTGGGGATCGCCCAGGCCATCTTGGGGCACAGCTCCGGGTCGCTTGCGTTCGATCTCTACGGCGGCAATGCGGCTGCTTCGAGGGGCCTTATGGTCGAGGCGCTGAGGTTGGTGCGCTTGAGCTGTTAGCTATATCTGATACGATTTTAGCAGTGCTGAAATTTCATGCTAAGGAATTCATAAATGTTTAAGGGCATTGCAGCTATATTTAAAGGGAATTTTCAAATCGAGAAATCATTCTCTCTCGCTCAAGAAGCGTTCGCAATGAACCCTAAAGCTCTTGTGAGTCAGATGCCGACAGACATGGCCAGAGAGTGGAGACAAAACTTTCGTCAGATGGCGCGCGCTATGAGCCTTAATGAACATGAGTGCGCGGCGATGATGGTTATCGGCTTTGTGGGCTTGATTAGCGATGAAGCTCATCGAGCTAATGTCGAGCACACTTTCTATCAATGGTACAGGCAGAGCTTGATAAGAACGGATATTTACCTCCATTTCATGAAAGAGAAAGATAGTAAGCCGAACTTGATCTGATTCGGTATCGAGTTGGATGTCCTCGTGGGCCACCCTGAGCATGACCTGCTGTTCGTGGCGACTCAGGTAGCAGCGGCAGCAGGTCTGGGTAACCCAAAGGCGGCGGTCCATAACAATCGCCAGTGGCGCAAAGCTGGTTGCCAAGTAATGGCACTGGTACAGGAAACCGATACCAGTCTCCCACTTGACTCCAAGGGCAGGCGGATGCGTAACACCACGGTCATGTTTAGTGAGTCCGAGGTTTACACCATGTTGCTCAGTGGACGGGCGCCTCAGTCCGAACCATTCCGCCGCTGGGTCACCGAGGAAGTCCTTCCGACCATCCGCAAGACCGGCCAATACAACGCTGCTGAGTCGAGCGACCCGATTGCCGTGGGTGTTTTGTAGCACGTCACTACCCAGTTCCCCTCACTATGGCCAGGACACCACAACCAACCATAGGAGGACCACAACCATGTCCAGCTTTACCCCAATGCCATCCCTCGAATCCCTTCAAGAAATCTACAAGATCGACCCGGCGAGCCCCTCGGGCCTCTCCCGCATCAAAGCCACCCGTGGTCGAAACGGTCGAGTCGGCCCAGTCGTGAGCATGGGCAGCGACGGCTACTATCGAATGAAGTTTGACGGCCAATTCTACCGGACCCATCGAGTCATCTTCTTTATGCACACCGGTATCGACCCTGCCGAACTTGTTGTCGACCACATCGACGGCGACCAGTTGAATAACAAGGTTGAGAACCTACGCGCCTGCACCGTTCAGGAGAATACTTGGAATGCCAAAGGAAAATCGAAGCGCTCTGGGCTTCCAAAAGGAATCACAAAGTTAAAGAATGGCGATTATCGAGTCACGGTCATGGCAGGCGGACGCCTCTTTGAGTCGGACCTGAAGAACTTCAAGGCGGCGACCAACTGTATACGGGCGATCCGTGAGCGGAACCACAAGGAGTTTGCACGGGCATGATGGGCTATTAGTGAGGTGAACCCCTATGGGGGGAGCCTCTGGAGGTCCCGTAATTCAAGGCGTCCAGATCCACTCACTATGGCCACAGGATATCCTGGGCAATCCTACCGGGCATCCATGCGATTCCCGATCAGCGACGACCAAGCGATAAGAGACCAGCCACCATTACGATGATGCGAGCCAGCGCCAACAGTCCCCGATAAGCAGACCTCAGTGTCTGGCTCCAGTAGGAAGGAGCACAGCTTGATATTGTCTTGATCCATGAACCGATGCCCACGAAGGGCACCGTTGGGTAGACCATGCACGGGATTGGGGCCACCGTGTATCGCTCAAGTTGTTCGGGGGCCTTAACTTAAAGATTCCCCTTGAGCAACTCCATCATTATTATCTTTATATCAACCTGAAAATAAGATCTAAAAGATAATCTAACTGACCCCTCTAAGTTAGGGGTCGGTCTTGCGACCATAATCCCCCTATTCGATCAGTCGCCTTCAAGGAGGTCTCAATGAATTACCACTTTGTACTTGACGGCATTCCACAAGGACGCCAAGAGACCCTGTTGTCTATTGAGGCAGCCATGCCCACCGGTCGCCATCGTCTGGCTGTCTTTAACTTCAAGATCCTAAACCTTCGGACCAGCAATGGCCCTGAGCGATGCCTTGAGTATGTGTCAGGCAAACTGGGCGCGTTCCTCTTGGTTCCCCTTGAGGAAACCTTAAAGGCCACCGGCCTCGATTTGATTCGTTTCTACCATGCTGTCAATGCAGTACCTGTGGTCCTCACCGCTCGCCCCTGACGACCGTCGCCACGGTTGATCCCTTCGATGCCCTTCAGGCTTGCCATGTCCTGAATCAGCGTCATCAACACCGCCAGCCAACTGGCACCACTTGAAACCCAGAACCTTTTGATCGTCCTTGAAGATGCCCGCGAAGGCTTTCTCCTTGGCCGTCTGGTCGTGCGCGTCTATGGCGCAAGGACGAATCAAAGGGTCCCCAATAGGAGAACCCAACCCATGAAAATCACTATCACTAAGGTCCTGAAGAACGAAGTCACCATCTGCGGCCAAACCCTGAACCGAGAGTACGCCGAGAACATCATGCTGCCGATGCTGGTCGCCCAGTGCGGCACCCTGAAGGGCCGTCAATTCGAAATCGTTAAGACCTTCGATGAGGCCGGTCTGTCGCTCCAAGCGATTCCCGATGTCGCCCGAGATTACCGCCAAGACCAGTACCAGAAGGCTCAGCAGCGTGCTCGCTTGCAGGCTGAGGCCAATGCCCATGCTGAGCGGTGCCGTGAATGGTCGCCCCGAGAGATCGCCCAAGCGAAGGCTGATCGGGAGGCCCGAGCCGCTGCCATTCGTGAGCAGAGTGAACGCATCCGAGCAGCCTCTCGTGCCAATAGTGGTGGCTGGTAACAGCACCGCCCTCGACACGTACTTCATTCAATCACTTCAGGAGACAATAATCATGACTAAGCCATTCCAGTACACCAAGCCTTCGACCTACACCACTGCCACCTACCACGATGGTAACGGCCACCTAAGCGGGTCGATTCGATTCAACACTGCTGATGTCCGCCCCGAGACCCAAGCGGCCACCGATGTGTCCGTCTATGTGGAGGCCCTTGTGGAGGCCGCTGAGGAGTACTTGAACGGCGATGAGTGGCGAAAGGCTGCCATGGAGGCGACTCCTTGCGAGTTCCGTCCGGCTGGCTCTGAGGCCACTGGGCAACAGATCATCACCATGGCCGACCGCTCCGTCACCTTTGACCCTCGCAAGAACTGGGATAACCAGACCGTCGAGAAGGGTGAAGTCCTGGCTGGTTCCGTGATCTTCACCGAGGCCACCGACACAGCATTGGTCATCAGCCATCGTGTCACCATTCTCGACCACAATATTCAAGCGGGCTTCACTGTCCAGTCCATGGAACAGACCGCTGACAAGATGATGCGGGACATCGAGTACAGCGCAGCCGGTAAGGTCGCTACCATCTTGGCGACTGCCCCAAGCACCGAGAGTCGCTCCGTGGCCATGCCTACGGGTAAGCCTACCGAGATCGCTGAGGAACTCATTGATCTTATGACAACCCACGTTAACCAGACTGTGGGCACCTCGCTGAGTGACTTCGTGATCCTGCTGCCAGTGTCACTGGTGGCTGTCCTTGAGCGTGCTGCTCAACGTGCTGGTCAGGACTCTATCGAGGACCTCATAGGCGCTGGCGTTCAGCCCTACACCGGCACCGACCGTGGCATTTTCATGTTGCCCAAGCTGTTCACCTCGCTGAGCTACCGTGAGCGCCAAGACGGCAACATCTGGCGCATCGAAGCGACCCGCAACCCGAACGCCCAAGGCTGGGACCTTGAGATCATGGCTATGGTGGACATCATCGCCAACGGCATGGTCAAGGTGAAACTGACTACCGATGGTCTACAGACTGTTCAAGTACCGTTCCCGCTGGTCACTCGCATTGTCCTGAGCTGATCGTAGAGAACCCGTAAGGCCGGACCTAATGAGGGACCGGCAGGGGCACCGCGTCACCTGTGCAAATTCTGCATAGCTTCCCCTTTGTGCGTCCATTTTCTGGATGTGCAAACCATTTCTGCCCACGCACGGGCATTCAATCCACAGTTCTTCTGTTCGCCCTTTGAGGCCACGCCAGCACCCTTGTCGGGGTCTGTGGGCTGGTCCGTGGGTGCGACTCAGAGGGCGAACAAAAGGAAATCGACAATGAACATGAATAACAACGTGACCATGACCTCCGTTGAGATCGCTGAGCTGACTGGCAAGCGCCACGACAACGTTCTCCGAGATGCCCGAGCGGTTCTCTCTCAAGTTAATGCCCTCAAATCTGAGGCCATTGAAGCGGTCTACACCGATGGCCGTGGCCGTGAAAAGCCGATGCTGGTCCTCGATAAGCACCTTACCTTCACCCTCATCACTGGCTATGACACGGGTCTTCGCCACAACGTGGTAGGTCGTTGGATCGAACTGGAGCAAGCCGCTGACCCGGCCTTTGCCGCTCAGGCCATCAGCGCCACTCTCAACGACCTCCAGGCACGGGTCAATGCAATGGCACCTGCTTTCAATGAGCACGTCCGTAAGGGGCGCTCAGTAGGCTATAGCTGGCGTGAAGCCTGCCGTCTCGCTGGTATCAACCATCCTGACAAACTACTGGCCTTATTGGTCTCCCGTGGGCGTGCCCGTAAGCGCTCTATCAGTTCCGGTAAGGTCAGCCTTGAGACGCCCTCACAGGTTTTCACCGAGCTACACCCGGACTATCTGCGCGAGGGCTACATCACGGCCCTCAAGCCTTCCAATCTGGTCACAGCGAAAAATGGTGGGCACCTGTTCAAGATCACCCTCAAGGGCCTCAATGAATGGCTCAAAGCTAATGCTGATGCCATGAATCGTGAAGCTGCCTTTGTGGGCATCGACCAGTGGGGCAGGGCCATCAAATAACCATCAACCTAAGGAGAACCCCATGGACTACTTACAGGCCATCCTCTGGGCCTGTCTGGTCGTCCGTGTAGCCCTCTGGCTATGGTCGCGTAGTCGCCGGTAGTTCGCTGCTCGTCAGCTCACAGCAGGCCCTTCGAGAATCTGACAGAAAAATCTGAAAGGTCACCATTACAAGACATCCCGCGCAGGTTCCCCCGTAGGCCCTCGCGTGGGTGCCTGTGAGCGCGATAGGGACCCTCACGGGCAGGCGATAAGGACCCAGAAGGAAGCCCGAAAGGTGCGCCGCTGAGCCTGCCTCAAGTGCTTCGGAATGTCACAAGACCGTACCAAACTGTCACAAGCCATGGTAGCGTAGCCCTTTAATTCCGGGCATTGAGGACTACTGTGGAGTTTCTTGCTGAATACGCAAGCTTTCTCGCCAAAACCGCCACCCTGGTCATCGCCATCCTGATAGTGCTGTCGGCCATCGCCGGGCTGCGCGGCAAGGGGCGGCGCAAATCGGGTGGGCAATTGCAGGTCACCCGCCTGAACGAGTTCTACAAGGACCTGCGCGAGCGCCTGGAGTCCGGCCTGCTCGACAAGGCCCAGCTCAAGGCCTTGCGCAAGCAGCAGGCCAAGGCGGAAAAACAGCAGAAGAAGGGCAAGGCCGAGGAAAAGGACCGGGTCTTCGTGCTGGACTTCGATGGTGACATCAAAGCCTCTGCCACCGAAAGCCTGCGCAACGAAATCACCGCGCTGCTGACCCTCGCCACCCCGCGTGACGAAGTGGTGCTGCGCCTTGAAAGCGGTGGTGGCCTGGTGCACAGCTACGGCCTGGCCGCATCGCAACTGGCGCGCATTCGCCAGGCCGGCATCCCGTTGACCGTGTGCATCGACAAGGTGGCCGCCAGCGGTGGTTACATGATGGCCTGCATCGGCGAGAAGATCGTCAGCGCACCGTTCGCCGTGCTGGGTTCCATCGGCGTGGTGGCGCAGTTGCCCAACGTCAACCGCCTGTTGAAGAAGCACGACATCGATTTCGAAGTGCTGACCGCCGGTGAGTACAAGCGCACCCTGACCGTGTTCGGCGAGAACACCGAGAAGGGCCGGGAGAAGTTCCAGGAAGACCTGGACATCACCCACCAGCTGTTCAAGGACTTCGTTGCCCGCTATCGTCCACAGCTGCACATCGACGAAGTGGCCACTGGCGAAGTCTGGCTGGGCGTCGCGGCACTCAACCGCAAGCTGGTGGACCAGCTGCAGACCAGTGACGAGTACCTCAGCGAGCGCGCGCGCAACGCCAACCTGTTCCACCTGCACTACGCCGAACGCAAGAGCCTGCAGGAGCGAATCGGCATGGCTGCCAGTGGCACGGTGGAGAACACCGTGGTGGGCTTGTGGAGTAAACTCGGCCGCCTGCGCTAACACCTTGAACCCGTTGAAATTTTTTTTCGTTCAGGGGGTTGCAAGGTTAAAGGAATGAAGACATAATGGCGCCCATCGAAACGCAGCAAACTTTGAAAAAAGGTTCAGCGTTTCAAGGAGATAGCGAAGCGCAAGCTGCTAGATCCGACCTTTGAGGCCGAGTAGCAAAGTGGTTATGCTCCGGATTGCAAATCCGTCTACGCCGGTTCGATTCCGACCTCGGCCTCCACCATTCGAAAGCCCCGCAGCCATTGAGGTTGCGGGGCTTTTTTCATGCCTGCGGATTTTGCTGGCCCCGGCCATTTGGGACAATCCTGGGACACTCGAAGAAATTGCATGTCCCACGTGTCCCCGGCAAAATCCGGTGCATGGCCACTATCGAGCAGCGCCCCAACGGGGCATGGCGGACCAAGATCCGCCGAAAAGGATATCCGACCCTCTCCGCGACCTTCGACACCAAGGCCGAGGCCCAGCGCTGGGCTGCCGAAATCGAAGGCGACATGTCGCGCGCCAGGTTCGTCGACATGCGCGAGGCTGAGAGCACCACCCTGGAAGAGGCCCTCGATCGCTACTCCCGCGAAGTCACCGCGGCGAAGAAAGGGGCAAAGCAGGAAATGACCCGCATCGCCAAGTGGAAGAAGCACAAGCTGGCGAAGAAGGGCCTGGCCGCGATCCGGTCAAGCGATATGGCTGCATACAGGGATGATGAGCTCAAGGAAGGGAAGTCCACCGCGACGGTCAAGCTCGACCTAGCGGTGATCAGCCACCTTTATACAGTGGCCATCAAGGACTGGGGGATTGAGGGGCTGAGCAACCCGGTGGCTCGGCTGAGGATGCCGAAGGGGGCGAAGTCGCGCGATCGGCGGCCGACTGCCCAGGAACTGAAGGATGTGATCAAGGCGGCTGGCGATATCCACGCTGAGATGCCGGCGATCATCGGTATTGCGGTAGAGACGGCGATGCGCCGTAGCGAACTGCTGACGCTCCGTCGCGAGAACGTCAAAGCGAAGCACGTGATTCTGGAAGACACAAAGAACGGTACCCGCCGACTGGTCCCGCTGTCTGTTCGCGCGCGCAACCTGCTCGAGTCGCTGCCGGCGCGCCTGGATGGCAAAGTCTTTTCACTGGTTCCGCACTCCGTTAGCCAGTACTTCACCCGGGCCTGCCGGGCGGCCAACGTTGAAGACCTGCACTTCCACGACCTTCGCCATGAAGGTACGTCGAGGCTGTTCGAAAAAGGTCTGTCCATGATGGAAGTCAGCACAATCACGGGGCACAAGTCATTGAGCATGCTCAAGCGCTATACGCATCTGTGCCCCGACACCCTGGCTGACAAGCTCGGTTAACGCACGCTGGCGAGCGTCGGGGGCGCCTGGCGCTTCCGACCTGGCTTCGCCGGCGTGTGCAGTCCGCTCTCGCACTCCTGCAAAAACTGACGCACCGTGCTGACCCGCCAGCAGATCCTGGCGCCTTGCTTGAAGAACGGCGGCAGCCAGGATGCCCCGGCCTGCCGGGCGCTGCGGATGGCGGATTCGGATCGGCCAAGGAGCTTGGCCAGTTCGGGGATGTGGATGATTTCTGGTTCCATGTAGGGCTCCTGCCGCACCCGGCGGCATCAGTAGGATGCGACTATCTTTTTGCGCTGCTCATGCAGCTCGTTCTCTCTGGCCAGCTGAGCCTCACGGTCGGCCAGCCACTTCCTGGCTTTGTCCTGCGCGGCCTTGGCGCTGGTGAACAGCTTCGGCCTCGGGTGCTTCACGCCTTTGCTGTCCACGCAGAACAGGCCTTTGCGCACGATGGTGACCTCCCTGACGGCGAAGTCCTCGCCCAGGGTGTAGGCCTTGAATGGGGTGGTCATGCAGGTCTCCACGCCGCCTGTGGCGGCAGGTTGGTGGTCAGGTCGTGGCCGCTGCGATCGTCCGCTCGAAGCGTGAGGCGAGTTCGGCGTTGGCTTCGGCCTTGGCCAGGCTGTCAGCGGTGCCCTTGGCCCGGTGCAGGGTTTCGTACTTGCGCAGCTGGGCGGCGGCGTCTACCAGATCGGCCAGCATCGCCGGTGTTGCGGCAATCAACTTGGCGTTCGCCCGGCGCAGGCCTAGGCTGAGCTCTGCCGGCCCGACCTCGCTGAAGGTCACGCAGCCGCCGCAATCCGCGATCATCCAGCCATCGGAGGGCAGCGCTTTCACGCCATCGCCGCTGTCCGCACCGAGGCCGGTGAAAACCTCTGTTTCGTTCAGGACTTCCCAGGGGCCGGGGGTGTGTTTGTATTTCGTCATGGCAATAGCTCTCCATGCCCGCGCATGTCGGCGGGCTTTAGTAGTAGGAGGAGGGATTAGGCGCGGTGGCCGCGCTTGCAAAACCAGTCGAGCGCGTCGCAGATCAGCGGGCTTTCGTACCAGGTCTCCATCTCGCGTTGCTCATTGCGGTCGCGGAAGAAGGTGGGGCCGAGGTAGTTGTGCCAGGCCATGAACACCCGGGTGCCGTCCGCAAGCGGCAGGCGGTAGAAAGGCGACAGGCAGACAAAGCCGTGCTCGATGCGGATGCAGGTCATCGCGGCCACCGGTAGAGGTGGAGGGCCACGAACATCAGGGGCAGGATCACTGGAAGAGCTCCTTCGGCACGTTGATGGTTTCGCCGCGGGCGTGGTGCACTACAGCGCGGGCTGCAGCTTCTGCCCGGGTGTCGCCGGGCTGGCGGTCCAGCGGGTGACCTGACACACAGGCCAACCATGGCCAGCTGTAGCCGCGATCGATCCAGATGCTGTGCTTCTGGATCAGATACTCGCCGGTCGCGTCGTCGAGGGCCTGGCCGCCCAGTGGCAGCTGCAGTTGTCCGGCTGCCGCCGGCATCGGTCCGTCCACGCTCTCGACGGCCCAGAGCAGCGCCTTGCCGGCTAGGTCGCAGGTTTGCACCTTGATCAGGTCTTGCATTGCACCAACTCCTTGGGCACCTGGATGGTATCGCCGAGCTCAAACTGGGCGATCGCCTGCATGGCGACAGTCAAAGGGTTGTCGGGGTGGTGGAATGCCGTGCGGCGGTGCTTGCGCTCTTTGCCGAATATGGTGCTACTCCAGACGCCGGCCTCGTAGTAGCCGTTGCGCTTGTCCATGTAGCCGAAATTGCGGTGCACAGCGCTTGTCGGCGGAGAGAGCGAGACTTTGTACTTGTCGACCAGCGGCCCGCCCAGCGCCCAGTCCTCCCAAGGGTTGTAGCGCTTGGTGTGCTCGATCGCCTGGCCCTGGTACCGCGCGAACACACGCCACGGCACGCCGTTATAGCTGGGCGGGGCCAGCTGCAGGTCCAGGCCTTCCGCCTTGCCTACCGCCCAGCCCAAGGCCTCGCCGGCCAGATTGGCCGTCTTCACTTCGATCAGGCCGGTCATGGCTGAGCACTCGGCGGAGAAGGGAGGGGCTGCCAGTGGGTAGGCTCGTGCTCGTCGCTGGCGTCGCTTTCCACTACCTCCCACTTGCCCTTGTCGAAGTAGTGCCCATAGCACGCGGACCACATCCAGCCATCAGTGCTCGAAGCACGCTCCCCTATGATCATCAGGTCCCCATCCATGCGCAGCCAGACGGGCGTATCCAGTTCTGGCAGCTTGTCGCTGCATTTGATCCATTCGCTCACAGCTCATACCTCTCATCAATCCAGCGTCCAGGCGCCAGTGCGGGTGTAGGTTCGGGTTGGGTTTCGTGCGGGGAGAGCTGGCGCTCGTTGCCTGCGACTTGCGGCAGCGAGACCTTCACGCAGCTGATGGCGTTGTTGCCCAGCGAGTTCATGACGTAGCAGACGACGCCGCGGGGCTTGTCCTCGAAGGACCAGACGCCCGATGGCAGTTCGGATGCGATGGCGCCGGTGGCCAGCAGCAGGAGGCAGAGGGCGAGGCGGGTCATCATGGCCACTCCTTACTGGTCCGCTCGCATTGGGCGGCCAGCTTCAGCAGGTTGATTGTTGTTGGGCGGAATCCATCAATGTCGGGGTACCCCTCCAGGCGGTGTCCGTTCGGATAGGCCTCGAACGGACCGTGCCAGCACCAGTTCATCTGCCAGTCCTCCCAGACGGTGTAGGCATCCTGACCTTCACCCCAATAATCCAGTCCGCCGCCCACGCTCAGAACGTGACGAACACTGGAGCCCTGGTCATACGCCAGGTCTGACGGCTCCTGATCACGCCAGGCCTTGCGATAGAGCGAG
The DNA here is from genome assembly GCF_001642705.1 of Pseudomonas sp. p21. Taxonomy (NCBI): domain Bacteria; kingdom Pseudomonadati; phylum Pseudomonadota; class Gammaproteobacteria; order Pseudomonadales; family Pseudomonadaceae; genus Pseudomonas; species Pseudomonas sp. p21. The sequence goes on along the minus strand of NZ_LWBV01000003.1, from coordinate 132,959 downwards.
GGCAAAAGCTCGACCAGGCGCTTGCTGAGCTTCTTTTCGATGCGGGCTTTCATGGCCACCCTTTTCTTGGGCATAGCGCTTCCTTGGCCGCCATATCGCGGCAGTGAATAGAGGGGAGAGGGGTTACAGCGGTGGAGTACAGATGTTCTCTTGCTTGGCTATGACCTTCAGGCAGGTCTTGCAGGTGACTTCGGACTTGAACCTGGCCGACTCCCACTCTTCGCCGTCACGGTGGCCACGGCCAACGCCGCAGGCTGAGAAGTGCTCGTCGTCGTTGCCGTCGTGGTCGTAGTCGATGTGGGCTGCCCAGTGGATTTTCATGGCTGGCGCTCCAGGGCTGCGCTCGGCTTGGACGTAAGGCCCTTCACGGCCGTGCTGTAGATGAACTTGATCATGTCCCATGGGAGCGTGTGGCGCTGTCCGTACTCACCCTCGCCATCGCATATCTCGCAGCCTTCTACCGGCTCATCCAGTTCGCGGCATTCCGGGCATTCCTGGGTGAACTCCAGCTTGAACTCACCGAGCAGCAGTGCCTTGGCGCCGTTCTCGGCCGTGAGCCGCTTGGGCATCAGGCAGTACTCGTCGGGGATGGATACCAACGGCCCAATGGGGACAATAGGAAGTCCAGTCGCCGCCGCGTCCCTCTCTGCCTCTTCTTTGGTCCACCAGAAGGCAGTACCAACCATCCAGGCTATAGGCTCGGGGTGGGGCTGCGGGGCTGGTTGGTCCAGCAATGTCCGGATGCTTTGCTGAGCCTGGAGGAAAGCTGCATGAACCTCGCGCGTGGAGCTGCCATCTCGCAGGACGTTCTCGAGCGTCTGGCGCGGCACGCTGACCATCTCAGTGTTGCTGGATCGGTTTTCTGTGGGCATGGGGATACCTTCGCACTAGGCTACATTTCAAATTTGGTTTTCAGGAGCAGGCGCCATGGACCATATGACTTGTGTGGTGTGCAGGGTCGATACCTTCCAGGTGCTGGACCCGCGCACTGATTCCTACAAAGCGGTGTGCGCTGATTGCGGTCCGTACCGGATCGATAAGCAGGTTCTTCGGCTCATGGATCAGGGGCGTCGCCTACATGGCCCGATGATGAAGAAGTGGATCGCTTCGGTGTACGACTGGGACGCCAATCCGTACCCAGAGATCAACATGACGACAGCGATCTGGGCTAATTGACGTCTGTCTAGGCGGCTTTCAGCAACGCTTCGATCACACGCTGACCGGCCAAAGGCGGTACCGCGTTGCCGGCCATATGCATGGTCAGCCGGTGGTTGTCAGGGCGCAGGGTGTCAGCGGGGAACGACATCGCGGCCAGGGCCTCGCTGGCGCTGAGCATCCTCATGCGGTCACCGTCGACCAGTGCCCAGCGGTCCAGGGTGGTGATGGTGCCGATCGGCCGATTGATGTCGCGGCCCGTGGTACCGGATCCTTTGCCGTAGTAGGGCATGATGAACCGATCGCCGAAGCGCTGGCGGCCGTTTCGCACCCGGTCGAGTGTGGCCTGGGCACGGCCTGGCTTCTCGATGGGCGACCACCGCCCGCCGTCGAAGTCGAGGAAACTGGCCGCCGGTACATGCCGCTCCTGCGGTAAATGCAGCATCAGCGGCGCCTTGCTGCGCGTCAGCACCATGAATAGCCGCACGCGGTGCTGTGGCACGCCGAGGTCGGCGCAGTCCACGATGTGCGGCGCACACTGGTAGCCCATCGCTTGGATGGCCTGCAGCCAAGCCGGGTAGAGCAGCCAGTCGGTGAACTCCGGAACGTTCTCGATCACCGCCGCCTGCGGCCGGTGGAACTCAAGGGCCGATACTGGCGCCCATGCCGTCGAACGCGATGCGTCGTGCTCTGGGTTGCCTGACTTCTTCCCGCGGGCCTTTGCGTGCCCTTGGCAGCAGGGCGAGGCCAGCAGGATGTCGTGTGCCGGCACCTGCTCCCAGCGTGCCTGGTGCAGGTCCTGGCAAACATGCTGCGTGTCGGGGTGATTGGCGCTGTGCCATTCAATGGCCACCGGCCAGTGGTTCGCCGCCCAGAGAACCTGGACGCCTGCGGCGCGCGCGCCGGTGCTCCATCCGCCGAGGCCGGCGAAAAGGTCGATTGCTGTGGTCATGGTGGTTCCTGCCCCCTAAAAACGGCATCTAGAAAATGAGGTAGAATTGGAAAACTGTTGACATCTATGGGGGGAATATGCAGCTGGTTATTAGAGAGGTTGTTGCGACGTACTCGATCGTTGTTTTCGGCTACCCGGTCCAAGCTAGGATTACCAAAGGGCTTACTGATGACGACGATCTCCACTGGGAGATAAGCCATTTCTGCCGGTGCGAGCGAAGAGGGAAAGCGATCAAACCGGAGAATTCAGGAGCCAAGACCACGCAGCAGGCCCTGGGGTTGATACGCAAGTATTGCGAGGGGTTTGTGCCAGGCTACTCACCGGAAGTAAATCCGGCCTTTTGGCCATCAACCAGATAGCAGTCCTGGCGGTCAGTGCCGTCAGGCGGGGATGATCGCGATGCAGGTGTTGACCATGGTGCCTGAGGTCTTGAACGAGGCTTCCGGCAGGTTGACGATGCTGCCGCTGCGTGCTGATACGATGCCGCGGAAGTCACGGGACAAGGCGTCTTCGCGGAAGATCACCCCGGTCGGCATGATCGCCACCAGCAGGCCGCGCGGCTTAAGGAATTTCAGCGCGTGCAGCACGTGGTGAATGTCGCTGCGTTTCTTGTCGAATGGCGGATTCATCACGACGCGGTCATAGATCGGCTCAGGCTCGATGCTGAGGAAGTCAGCACAGCGCACGGAGCGGAAAGGCAGTTGCTCTAGGTGCTTGGCGTTGTCCGGCAACAGCTCGACGCAATCCACCTCCAAGCCAGCAATGGCCAAGGCGCTGGCAATGGCGCCTCGTCCCGCCGAAGGCTCCAGGGCTGACATACCCTTGTCCAGCTGAGCGAACTCCAGCAGCCTATCAACAACAGGGCCAGGGGTTGGGAAGAAACCGAAGTCCTGCGGTACCGCGACCTCCCCAGTGAGGATGATGTTCTCGATCGCTTCGGCAGCGTCATCGGCGAACAGGTGGGCCTTGGCCTTGGTGTTCCACTTGCCTCCGGCAGCCTTCAGCGTCTTGTCCAAGCGGGCATACAGGCCGCGCTCCAGCTGGCCGCCTGTGATGAACAGTTTGTTGCCTTCGGTTCGTGCAGCGCTGAGCAGCGACATGACTTCGGTGTCGACCTTCATGTGTTTCTCCTGGGTGCGCGAGGCCCTTCCTGGGTCGCGGCATAGTGGCAATTTGGTTTGGGATGGGGTATTACGGGTGGCCGGCATGGGGCCGGCCCAAGGAGCGGTTGCTATGGACAACACCGATTTCGATTACGATGTAGACCTGTTTCAGAAGCAATTGGGCGTTACCAAGTTCGCCGTCAAAGGCGCCGCTGAAAAGCTGTTAGGTATGGTTGAGCATTGGAGCGAGGTAGGAAGCCACCACTGGGGGCGATCGCTTGTAGTTTCGGCTGATCCCGTGAATGGCTGCATCAATGGCGAAATTGTTGGTAAAAAGTTCGTCATCCGATATGAGCCTTTGGGCTATGAAGGTAACGGCGTTATCGAGGCTGTGGTCGTCATCAACGACCTGGTATCGGGCGAACCCATGGAGGTAAGCAGGTTCTTGATGAAATCCGATGGTTCCATCTTGTCTGCAGCCGGCGACGTATTGATGGCGCGCGAGCACCCAGAATGGAGTTATAGAACCCTAGTTGCGATTGTTAGACGAGTGCTCAACGCCAGATCAGTATCCTGATACTAGGCCGACGGGAGTGATCACCTCATCCCCTGGATCCTGCTGAATCATCAGCATGCTCTTCCGGTCGAAGGCCATGGCCAGGCGGGGCGAGATGCTGATCTCATGCCGCGGCGGGGTGAGAAACTTCACCGCGTGCAGCCTGCCCAGTGCGTGGATTCCGTGAATCAGCGCTTCGATCATCTGGCTGTAGGTGGCATCAGCCCAGCCGCAGATCGCTCGCAGGTGTTGGCCGGTTCGCTTCCTGGCTGACAACCGCAGCGGCTCAGTCCGCGCCACAGTTCGGTAGGCATCGATTTCGTGGCGCGAGATCCTGAGCAGTGCGTGATGCCCGAGCGCTTCGATGTGATGAATCATCAGCGTCATCGCCTCGCCCTGTTCCTCGATCCCGGCCCACTCCATCAGCTCCAGCAGGGCCTGTTTAGTCCCTGGTCGAACCTTCAAGCGCAGGTCTTCTTCCTGCAACTTGGCGGCCTTGGCGCGGCGCTTCTCGTCGCGGGCCTGCTGAGACATCGCCATACGGCACCTCCTTCAATCCGCTGGGCGGTAGGTTGAACTGCTCACGCCGCCTTGTTCTTTGCAGCGCGCTTCGGATTTTTCTGTCCAATCTCAAGATCCATGTCGTTCCAGCCCGCCAAAAACCAGGAGCCGTGGAACGTGTGAGAGGCGAATGGGTTGGCCATCTTGCCGCCACCGTTGCGGCGGCATTCCCGGCCAAGGTAGTAGACGCTGGGGTGCTCGCCGTGGTCGCTCATGGCCTATCCCCTATGCCGCTGAAGCGGGAAGTTGATCTTGTATGCAGCCAAGATCCGCTCCAGCTTGCGATTGCCGATTCCGAGTGCTGCAGTTGCCCGGCAGCGGGACATACCCTCATCGCGCAAGGCAATGATCCGGTCTGCCAATTCCCGATCGGCAGCCTCTTGAGCGGCCGCGTCTCTCACTGGCTGCGCCTGGCGCGGCGGCTTGCAGAACCTAAATCCTTCGCGAGCGGCTACGCCCCAAAGCGCTCCCTTGGTCTCGCCCAGGAGCTTCGCGACCTCGCCACAGGTCATGGTCTTGGCAAGCTCGGCGATCTGTGCGGCGCGAGTCCTGGCCCGGCTTTGTTGCGGGTGTTCCGACTTATGCGCAGCAGGCTTGGCCCGCTTCGGCTTGGGCTCAGGGTGCTTGCGCTGCGGCAGCGGCCGGTAGGTGAAGCCCTCCAGCACGACGAGCTGGCCGCCAGACGCGAAGAAGGCCGCTTTTGCGGCCTCCAGGTCGATTGATTGGTTCATGCCAACCTCACTTGATTCGGATCGAGCTCTCGCCGCGCTCCAGATGCGCCCAGCTTGGCTCGGGGATGAGTTCGTCTTCGCAGTCTTCGCCGGCGGCCATTCGCTTGCGTACCGACTCGTTGTGCTCGCGGTACTCCTTGAGCTTGGCGGCGATGGCGTTCTTGTCCGGCGTGATTTTGGTAGCCACCGAAGTGAGGTCGTCTGGTACCGCGTCCTCGTTGTCGACAATCACCTTCTCCTTGCCGATGACCAGGCTGATGGTGAACAGCGGGCGCTTGATCGACTTGATATTCGCTGCGTCCATGTTGCGGCGCAGGTAGTCGGTAATGGCCGTCACGCTGTTGGTCTTGATGCGCTTGAGTTCGTTGAGGCGGTCGATTTCCGCGTCGATCGCGCTGATGTCGCCCTCGATGTTCCGGCGCAGCATGACGATGTTGTCGGCCTTCACCTCGAACTCGCCCTGGATGCCGGCCATGGTGTCCTGAATGGCCTGCTTGAGGCCTTCGTCGTCGGTGTCACACATGGCGGCCAGTTCGGCCATCTGGCCGGTGAGTGCGTAGAGCTGGGTCATGCTGCAGCCTCCTGTGGTTTCCCGGCCTCAAGGTTCTTCAGTTCGAGCGAGATTCGCGCAGCTCCTTTCTCATCTTTGCGGCCGATGAGCTTGCGTACTGCGTGGTCGTGGATCTTCTTGCGCTCATGCGGCGTCACCGCCTTCTGCATGGTCTCGATCGTGTCCTTGATAAAGTCCAGGCGCTCCTGCTGTTGGCGCTCTATCTCGGCCTGGCGGTCTTCGGCCTGCTCGATGGCCTGCTCGGCCTGCAGCTGCTGCACGTAATTCACATCGTCGAACATGCCCAGGAACACATCGGCGCTGAAGCCCAGCATGGAAAGAGCCTTCTTGATGGCGTCGGTCAGCGACTTTTTCGGTGCCTCGCCATCGGTGGTGGTGCCGTACTTCGACTTGTAGAGGTACTGGGTGCACCCGTATTGCTCGATCTCGCCGCGCTGGCCGTCGAGCACAAACCAGAAGGTGATTTTGATTGTGTGGTTTAGCTCGAAGCCCAGGCTGACGCGCTTGTCGCCTTCGCCGCTGAACATCTCGGCGCCCTTGTCGAAGCGCTCCTCAACCACGTTCCAGCCGAAGCCGATGCCGGCCGGCCCGAAGACCTCAGTGGCCTTCATGATCATGGCGGTGCCGTTCAGGCTGGTGATCTGCTGGCCGCCGACCTTGGCGTCCTTGGTAAATCGGGTGTCGGTCGTCTGGACCTTCTCCCAGATGCGCATGTTGGTAGTGGACATTGGAAAACCTCGCGCCAGGCCGGCGCCGTCAGTTGAAAGGGGAAATGCCAGGTCACCCAGGCACGGAGGTACGCTCCAGGCCCTGGCTGCGGTGGATGGTTGCGCGCTCTCGCCGCTTACGCTCCCGAAGGGGTACGGTTATCCCGAAGGCCCGCCGTGCGCCGGGTGTGTGTTCAGGAAGTGATGCTGCCGGCCAGTGCACTGGCGAGCATGAAGAAGGTGCAGGCGAAGAGCATGGAGAAGGAGCCGCGCCAGATGACCAGGCGCCGGGCGCGCTGGTAGCTGGTCATGGCCGGGGCCTCACAGCGATCTGGCCGGCCTTGAGCGCCGCGACGATCTCCGGCGGCAGCTTCTGCACCGGGAGTTCGCGGGGAAGACCCACGCCGATGATCGCCAGGCTGCGTTCGATCTGCTCAAGCTGTTCGTCAATCAGGGATTTGACAGGTGCGGTGCTCATGCAGCCTCCTTGCGCCGAACGGCAATACGCCGAATGCGCTCGCAGTAGTGTTTAAACTCGTTGGAGTCGATGGCCAGAAGAGAGAAGCATGCGACCACCATGGATTCGGCCTTCGCATCCTCCACCGGGCCTGAGCCCGGCAGAAGCATCGTCTCGATTGCGGCCTCGATGGCGCGAACCGCCACGCTGTGAGGATTCATTCCGCGTCCTCGGCCTGGGCCAGCACTGCTTCCTTGGCGAAGGGCGTGAGCAGCTGGCGGGCGATCTCCTGTAGTGCTGCCTCAGGGCTCGCCATGCTCATGATTTCGTCGGCAGCTGCCGCGGCATCGCTGGTGACCTTGCAGCGCGCAGACAGGACCAGACGGCCAAGCACCGAATTGCTGATGCCAGACAGCCCAAGCTGGCCCATCACGAACTCATCCACCGCCTGAGCGAAGCGTTCGTAGGTCACGCCACGCTGGCGGAAGTTGCGCTGGAACACTACGTCACGGCGCGCCATCAGCTCTGCGATACCGTCGTCGATCCAGCGTGCCTCCGCCTGCTCAGCCGCGCTTTCGCTCACCGCCGGAGGCAACTGGTTGTCGTACTGCCATTGTGCTGCTCGAAGTGCGCCCATGGTCGCCTCCAGGTGGTGGGTTCAGTCGGGGTATGCGATGTACTTGAAGAGGCCTTTTTCCGCGTCGAATCGCTCGAAGCGGCCGCCAAAGGTGCCGCGCACCTTTTCCTCAACTTCCTTGGCGGTGGTGCCAACAGGGAAAACGCCTTCCTTGATCATCGAGCTGGCTGTGTGAAGCTTTGCCACCCAGTCGATCTTGGTAGGGTCGAGCACGCGCGGTTTTGTCTGGATGAAGGGAAGAGGGGCGCCCAAGCTGATGGATTCGATCTCACGAACGCAGAGAGGGTCATCGGCTGCGCGCCACCCGCAATCGGGGCAGTGCATGTCGGCGTTCTCGTGATTCCAGCAGGGCGCAGCGATGTGGCAGCTGCAATCCTTTACTGACTCTATTTCGATGGAGCCCTCGCAGCCATCGCGGGCGCAGGTTTCACCCTCGCAGTAACCGAGCTTGCTCATGGCTTCAACCGGGCGGCGAGCATGGCGTCGGCTAGTTCGTAGGAGGTTTCCGCAATCTTCTGTGCGACCGGCCTACCATCGCGCGGATCAACGTAGCCAGGGTTTATGAAATTGCTGTCTGCACTGGTCGCAGTTGCCTGAGCAGCTGCGAACTTGGCGGCGAAGTAATCACGCAGGTTCATGCCCGGGTATGCGCTGAAGGTTTGCGGCTTGATTTCTTCGCCATTGAAACCCTTGATCGGCGTGATTCCGCTGTTGTTGATCTGCGTTGGGAAGGCAGGGCCGCCTGTTACTTTGCTCATGCTGCCTCCGGGTGCTTCTCACCGCAGAACATGCAGTAGTTGCCAAGCACGTTGATGGTTGCCTTGGCCTTAACTTCTTTGCCTTTGGCTGTGGTGCGGGTTCCGACGACCTCGCATTTCGCGTACTGGCGGCCGGCTGGAATGAGCATGTAACCCTGCAAGGTAGCCTCGGCACCGATGATTTCAGGGTGCCGCTCTGCTGCAGCCTTTTCGAATTTCTGCCTGCAATCGCACATATGGAAAATCCTCTGGACCGCATTGGCCAGGAGCCAGGCGCGGGTGACCAAACCCACCGTGAAAGGTGGCCTGGCGCCTGCCAATGCGGTCGATGTGAAGTGAGAGGGGTAGTGCGGGCTACAACGCGGCCCGCTATCGCTTGAGGGGATTACGCGGCGGTCAGGGTGCGCTCGCCGAAAACGTCGTAAAACTTGCCTTCTGAGATGAAGTTGACAGGGTTTCCGTTGGCCAGGGCGTATGACTTCAGGCCCTTGGTGCTGCGAGTTCCCTGCAGGGTTTGGGTGAGGATTTCATCCTCGTATACGTTCACTGTATGGCTGTAGCCCGACGGATCGGTAACCGACACGGAATCGATGAGATGGGTTCTTTTCATTTCGTCTCCTACGGATGCGGGATGCATCGGTGGAGCAACTGGCTTCATAGCTCGACCAGCTTCGCCCGGGGTGTGAGAGGCTGGGTTGTCCTTCACCAATTGGTCCACCGATGCAGCCTGCGATGGGGAGCAGGGCATCGGGCCAGTCTTTCCGGCCGTCAAGGTATTCAGCCCAGGTGCAGGGCTAGCATGCCGCGGTCCATGATGTGCAACTCGTCGGTGCTGTTCATGATCTCGCGCAGCTTATCGACGCCACCGGCAATGCCGGTTACCGCTGCAACCACTTGCAGCTGACCGCGACGATCCGCATTGCGCAGGGCCGATCGGATTCGGTCGTCCTGCTTTCTGTCATTCAGGTTCATCGTCTTGCCCTCCAGGGCGGTTGATTTCCCGTCTGGCCCTGTCGCCAAGGCCAGCCAGTGAAATTGCCTGTCGCTCATTTGATTTGGTTGGTCGGGGTCGGCCGCCATGACTCGATCAGACTGTCCTTGCCCCAGTAGCAGTCCTCTGCGCGACGGTCATGGAACTCCTTGCCGTCGGCATATCGAACATCAACACGACCGCTTGCATGGCGCGGCCTCCCATTGTTTCGTTCCCAGCCTCGCCACGAACTCATATCGGCGTTCCTCCAGTGGATTCCCAAAGCACCCGGTCGCCCAGGTGCTTCAGTGAATCTCGTGGTGTTTCTCCGCACCCGCTTACCAGGTCATCCACTCAGTTCGGTCAACACCTCGTCCGCCGTCGCAGTGGGCTGCGCGTGGGCAGGCTTTCGGGCCTGTCGGATCGCCGGTCGCCGGTAGAGGCAAGTGCGGTTTTGTTCATCGGTTTACTGACCTCCCACCGATGGAGCCGGGAGTGACCTAACCGGCTGGGCCGGGTAGTCGGGCATGGCGCAGGTTGTTAAAGAGCGGTGAGGCTTGAGGGCCTCTGCAGTCCCTCGTGAGTGACTGCTGTGTTGAGGCAAATATCACGCAATGTGTTTTTTATGTCAACACGAAATGTGATTTATTTTTTCGAGGCCGTTTTGAAATTCTTCCAAGCGAAGCGTGTTCACCTTTCACAAGGCGTGATGTATGCTCTGCTCAATACTGGATGGATGTACAGTTAGCGGAGGAAGGAATGGCCACGCAGAAGAAGTCGGCGCCGCAGGCGCGCCAGGAAATGACCGGGCTGGAACGCCTTGGCCTGCGGGTTTCATCGATGATCAATCACCCGATCGCGCAGACTCAGCGCTGGGTGACGATCCATCGCCTGGACACGGATGGAGACAGGGAGTGGGAGGAGGTGATGGGGCTGCTGGCCGAAACGCCGGAGCTGGACCTGACGTTCAATGACGACGAGAGCGTGACGGTTCGGTGGGAGCCGCAGAGCGCAGACGATCGAGACGACCTGGTCGCGGAGAGGGATTGGCAGGAGGAGAGGGTGGAGGAACAGCTAACTATCTGAAGAGAAAAGAAAAGCCCTTCCTGGAAGGAAGGGCTTTTCGGGTAGGCATTACGCCGGAGATCGATGGAAGCGCGACTCCTTTCGCATCGACAATCTCTTTATGGCCGGGGGGATGGATTTTGTCAAGTGTTGTCGTCAAGGATGAAGTCGATGGTTTCCCTGATTTCGGGGGCGGCGTTCACGACTTTAATTTTCTTATAAGCACTCATCCCTAGAATCTTTATTGGTGAGGCGAGTAGGGCGCTCAGAAAACTATGTGGAGAGCTAACGACATTGTCAAAATCTATAACAATGGACTTCCCTTCTTCAATTGCTGGGAATACTCGCTTGTCGCGGAATCGTATGGCAGCCTCTTTGTCTTCTGCATATTTACCAAAGAAATTAAAGATTCCAATCACGAACCGTGAATTTTCCTCATTACTATCGCCTAGCTTCTGTTCTTTATCTGCTGCATCACGAAATTCCTGCATCATCTTATGCAGAAGGAAAGTGGTATTTTGCTCAAGTCGTAGGGAGACGAGTACAAGAGTTCCCGGCCATGGGTTGATTAATTTTCTCTGGGTTACATCTCTGGGTGAAATATGTACGAGGCCGTTGCGAGACAAAACGTGCATATCGGCATTCAGGCGGCGAATGATGTTTGACGAAATGTATAGGCCCATGCCGGCATTATTTTTCGTTCTGTATGGGTCGGATCGTCCAAACGTACCGGAAACTTTAGGACGGAGGGCAAACTCAATAGCCTCCTCGTCACTCTCTAGGGGAGGGAAAGCCTGTTCTATGTGTTTTTTGATCCCGATTCCGAGGTCTGCGATAATGAATTGGATCTCATTCCTGCTCTTGTACCACGTAAACTGGACAAGGGAGGGTATTCGAGTGTTGCCTTGGTAACACGTTCCATGCTCCATGGTGTTGTATAGGAGTTCGCTGAGTACATATCGTAGAGTGCTTTCATACTCAACGTTGAACCCCTTTGTGTAACTCTCCGCAGATTGGATGATTGAACCGAAATCGGCCGCATTTCGGAGGGCAAATAGCGGTTTGAACTGGTGGCCTTTGAATTGTTGCTCGTCATTGAACAGAACAGGAAATAGGCCGCGAGCACCCATGCTTCGCCACATTTCGCTTGCTCCAGTGCCCCTGTCATTTTCAATGAATGTGACTCTGCACCCTTGAGCCTTAAGCTGCCATCCATAAATAGCTAACAGAGATAAAGCTTGGTAATTGGCTGTGTGGCATTGGGTTAGATCAATCTCTACCGGGGTGTTATGAATGTCCCAATTGAAGAAGTCCATGAGTCTGTCAAAGTTATAGACATCATGTTCTTTAAAAGAGAATCTCGGGGGCAAAGTTAGCCGCTCGGCTCTTTGCTTCTCAAGCGCTCTTTTAAGCTCTTCAAATCCTTCGTGGTACATCATTCCTTCCTTCTGAGTATGTTCAGCGAGATAGGCGTAGCTAATGGAATTACAGTCACGCGCGTTGCTAAAAGAAACCGGGTTTGGGCCTGTCCGGCTGCGAGTAATTTCACACTAGATGAGCATTCCACACCAGCAGCACCCTGGCCTGGATGTAGGTCATATCCCGGCGGATCAGCCGATCCTTGTGCCTCGGGTTGTCCGAAATCATCTCGAAGTGCTCCTCATCAGCCACCTGCAGGCGCTTGATGTAGAGCAGGTCATCCCAGACGAAGAGGTAGATCCCGTCGCCCACGAACTCGCGGACGTTGATGTTCACGATCAGCGGGTCGCGGTGCTTGATGGTGGGCTCCATCGACTGGCCCCATCCGGTGACCACCTTCAGGTGGAAGTGCTCTTCGAACTCGACGCCCAGCTCACGGAGATGGCTCGGGCTGACGCGGATGTCCTTGAGCAGCTCTGGAAAGTCGTGCGCGCTCTGACCTCCGCCCATCGATGCCCGGACATCGTAGTGGGCAATCCACACCTCATCACCTACCAGGCCTGGGCGGGAGAAGTCAGCCTCAATCACGTTTGACGGTTGCGGCTCCTCAGCTGCTGCGAGAAGCCGGCGGCGCGCCTCTTCGGAAAAGCCTTTTCCGCTCTTTGCGAGCATCTGCTTCACAAGATCGGCCATGCTCCGCTCAGGCGCGGCAGTTGGTTCAGGCGCCGGCGAATTCAGGAGCAGCTCGGACTGGTCCACGCCCAAGGCTGCTGCCATCGAGGCGATATCCGCCAAGGTAGGCTCGCGAGTGCCGACCTCATAGTTACCAACCCGGGATTGCGATTTCCAGCCGCAGGCCTCAGCAAGTTGGGCCTGGGACATCCCTTTGGCTTTTCTCAGGCGCTTGATGCGCTGGCTCAATGATTCGTTCATGCGCGGAATTTCATCACGAAACGAAATACCCGGCTTTCACTTATTGTGATTGCAATTAACACGATGCGTGTTTATCCTTCGGTCATCAATGGAGGAAGACCGTATGAACCAAGTCCGAACGATCCGCGAAAGGGCTGGCGTTACCCAGGCAGCGCTGCGCCGTCAGCTCGGCTGGAATCAGTCCCGCCTGGCGAATTACGAATCAGGCCTCAGGAATCCGGGCCTTCAAGAGGCGCGCCAAATCGTGGAAGCGCTGAACGTCCTGGGCGCCAGTTGCGCCCTTGATGATGCCTTCCCGCCGGCACAAGTCGCCGCCTAACCAATTCCAACTGCAAGGAGCTACTCCCGCATGTACGCCAACCGCAATCACCTGCATGACCGCGAGATCAAGGTCCGGGTCGATGAGGACACGTTCGAACTGATTCAGGCGCTGGCCAAGTTTCACCGCACCCAGCGCGCCGTGCTCTGTCGTGAGCTGCTCGAAGCTCAATTGGCCGCCCTGGCTTCGGAGAATACCGGCGATCAGAACGTGGCCTGAAGGCCCGTAGGAGGCCCCATGCCGATTGAAGACATCGGATTGGACCAGGGACTGATGGAGCAACTGGAGCGAGAGGCGACGAGACGGGGCATCAGCCCTGAAGCGCTCGCAGCCGACCTGATCCGTCGAGAACTGGCCAACCGAACCAAGCCCCGCAGTCCGCGGGGGGCAGTAATGCCGTTCCACCGAAAGGCCTGAATAGGCCCTGACGCGTAACTGATAAGCCCGACCGACCTACTGAAGCAGCAGCGAGCAGGGGATCACTTGATGGCCTACGACGACAAAGCACACCGACACGACCACCAGGTCAAGGTCCGCTTGGATGACGAGGACTTCAACGAGCTGAAGGGATACGCCCTGGAGCTCAAGGCTCAGCACAGCGTGTTGGCCCGGGAAATCATCCTGGCCGCGCTGGCGTTCAAGAAAGAGCACGGCCACCTGCCGCTGATCAACGAGAAGAAGGCCAGGGCCTGAATAGGTCAAGGGAGGACGAATGTCGCCTGCAAACGAAGCGGTACAGCAGCACGACGTAGAGGTCGCCCGGTTCCGCCGGAATGACTTCGCGGACCTGGAGGCCTGGGCGGAGGAGGTTGGTGTCAGCACCGACGAGCTTGCCGCGCAGATCCTGAAGAAGGCCACGCACTTCCTCGCGCAGCGGGGGAAGCCCAAGAGCAACAACGTGGTGCCGTTCGCGGCGCCGAGGTAACCGTCCGATCCCTAATTAGGGACCCGGGCGCCAGTCCCTGATAAGGGACGCCAAAACGCAGAGACAAAAAAGCCGGGATTGCGGCCCGGCTCTCTGCATAACAAAAACTCTGTTCAGGAATTTTACCTATGCAGACCCAAAGTGTACAGGCCCTGTCCAGGCCCGCGCCACAAAATGCGAACCACGATTTCGTGGCGCGCACGATGTCGTCGCGAGAGATCGCCAGCTTGACTGGCAAGCGTCACGCCAACGTTAAGCGTGACATTGTGGCCATGCTGGCCGAACTGAAAGCAGATGTACTCAGTTTTGAGCACATCTACTTGGACGGGCAGAACCGCGAGCAGGTCGAGTATCTGCTTGATCGCGAGCACACCGACTGCTTGCTGACCGGCTATAGCGCTGGGCTGCGCATGAAGGTGATTCGCCGCTGGCGTGAACTGGAAGGCCAGTCCGAAGCACGCCAGGCGGTCATGGCCAACGGCACCAAGGTGATAGGCGAGATCGCCATCATGGAGTGCTTCACGCGCCTCCTGAAGCCAGCCGCGTCTTGCCAGATGCAGATGCTGACCAAGATCGCCGAGAACAACGGCCTCGATCCTAAGTTCCTGCCCAGCTATGCCGTGGATGCGCCGGCTGACGCAGCTGGCGGCAGTTCGTTGCCGACCAAGGCCCTGACCGCCTTGCTCAAGGACAACGGCATTCGCATGTCGCCAGCTTCGTTCAACAAGGCGCTGCAGCAGGCCGGCCTGCTCAAGGTCATGCAGCGCAAGAACTCCAAGCAGGAGACGGTCACGTTCTGGGCAATCACCGACAAAGGGCTTCGCTATGGCAAGAACTTGACCAGCCCTCAATGCCCACGCGAAACGCAGCCCCACTGGTACGTGGATCGCTTCCCTGAACTGGTTGAACTGGCAGGGAAGGGTCGCCCATGAAAGTCGTGACTCTTGTTGTTGAAGCCCCTGTCGAGCCGATTCACCTGGGCATGCAGCTGGCGGGCGGACGTGTCACCGCTGCCGGAATCGGTGACTACTCGTTGTATTGCGAGCTCATGGAGGCAGCCAAGGAACTCGTTTTGCTGATCGAGAACGGCGTTCATCCGCGTCACGAGTCGCTCGAGGTTGCTGCGAAGGCTGTCCGCGATCTGATCACCAGCCTCGATGATGAGGGCGATCAGATCCATTCCGAGAACGACGCACTGCGAGAAGACGCTAAGCGGTATCGCTACATGCGCGACTTCCCCTACAACAACTGCGCCCGGGCGGTAGGGATTACCGATGGGCGCCATTTCTGGCTTGAGTCCGAAGCTGCCGACCAGGCCATCGATAAGGCGATGGCCGATGACGCGGAGCTTCTTGCCTGCATGGCCAAGGAGCACGGCCAATGACCGACATCCCGCGTCAATTCAAGGGCGTATGGATCCCTGCCGAGGTCTGGCTCGACCACTCCCTGTCGATCACCGAGAAGGTGATGATGGTGGAGATTGGTAGCCTGCAAGACCCTGTCCGCGGCTGCTACGCCAGCAACAGCCATTTCGCCAGGTTCTTTGGCCTGTCGAGCTCTCGCGTGTCCGAGATCATCAGTGCTTTGTCGGCCAAGGGTCTTTTGCGGGTCGAACTGATCCGTGATGGTCGGCAGGTCGTAGAGCGTCGTGTGCGTCTCACGAACCTATTCGGAAAGTCGAATACCTATTCGGAAAACACGACGACCCTATTCGGAAAACACGGTGACCCCTCTTCGGAAAAGGCGGAGGAGAGTAATACAAAGAGCAACAGTACAACTGAGGGTGAGCGCGCGGCCGCCAAGGCGTCCCCGACCGCTTCGCGCAAGGCCTCGAAGTTTGACCCTCTGACCGCCTGCCCGTCCAACGTCAACACCGCCGTATGGGCCGACTGGTGTCAGCACCGTAAAGAGATCCGCAAGCCGCTGACCGCCACCACCTGCGCGAAGCAGGCCAAGACCCTGGCCGGCCACCACGCACCCGACGCGGTGATCAACCAGTCGATCAGCAACGGCTGGACCGGCCTGTTCCCGGAGAGGGTGCTGCCAGGTGCCCAGCAGGGCCAGCGCCGCAGCGGTCCCGACTTCAACGACATCAGCTGGGCTGATGACCTGGGGGGCTTATGACCGCACAACCGAAACTGCGCAGCGTGACGCAGATCATGGCCACGGCCCGCAACCTGCCAGCCGAGGTGCAGGCCCCGGCGAAGCAACTGGACCCAGGCACCACCGAAGTGGTCAACGCCCTGTTCAAGGAACTGCAGGCCATCTTCCCGGCGTGGAAGCAGGCCTGGCCGGATGACGAGGCCCTGAAAGCTGCCAAGCGCAGCTGGATCAAGTCCTTCGTAGCCGCGGGCATCAACACGCTCGAGCAGATCCGCTTCGGCATCCAGAAGTGCCGGGTGCTGGGTACCGACTTCGCCCCGAGCAGCGGCAAGTTCATCAAGCTGTGCCAGCCGACCCCGGAAGAGATGGGTATTCCGCCGCTTGCGCGGGCCCTGGCAGAGGCGCTGGAGAACTTCCACCCCAGCAGGGCAGGTTCCCGTGTTTGGTCGCATGCAGCGGTGCGCCACGCGGCCCTGCAGTGCGAGGCGCACAACCTGGGTTCGATGGAGGTGGAGCGCGCCGAGAAGGTGTTCGCCCGGGCCTACGACATCACCATCCGCATGCTGGTCGCCGGCGAGCCACTGGGCGACATCGCCACCGGCATCGGTCACGACAGCCAGAAGAGCATGGTCGAGCTGGCCGACGAGTACGCCAGCCAGAAGCAGGTCCGCCTGCTGGAGATTCAGCAGATCCCAACCAGCGCCGCCGCGTGCCGTGCACACCTGCTGGCCAAGTTGAACATCAAGCGCGCCGGGCAGCCGGCCGGGGAAGGGGTGTGATGCGAAATTACCTCAAGGCAGTCCTGATGATCGTCCTGGCTCCGACCGTGATCATCGCGGCATCTGCTGCCTTCACCCTGTGGGTCAAGTTCGCCGTAGGGCTGGATCTTTGGTTGCCCGCGAAGCTGGTCCTCATGGCAGGCCCGGCGATCCTGCTGGCTGCCATTCCTACCGCCTGGCTGCTGAACAAGCTTGAGGAGAAGCACTGATGGACACCAACAAGATGCGCGAGCAGTTCGAAGTTGCGTTCGCTCAAGCAACTGCCCTTCAGGGCGAAAAGAATGGCGCCTCTGAGCGAATGAAAGAGTTCATGCGTGACGAGCTTCTGCAGGCCATCCAGGAAGCTCGAGTGGGCGACTCGTATTCGCAGGCTGGGGTTGCTGCGGCATGGTGGGCCTGGCAGGCCTCGCGCGAGGCTGTGGTGGTGGAGTTGCCGAAGTTCGACGACTACCCGGCCAGCATTGAGCGTGACATGCGTGAGTCGCTGCGTTCTGCGATCGAGGTCCAGGGCCTGAAGGTGGCGCCATGAGCATGAGAAGCCTATTGATCCGGATGCGAGTAATGGACGCGCAGATGACCCTGTCGAGGTGGTACCTCGGTTGGGACCTGTACAGGGCCATGCCGTTTCCAGGCGTGCGCGGAAGAGGGCTGCACGACAAAGCCAAGGGCCTGGTCGAACATGACCGCGAGCTTATCCGGTCGATGGCTGAACTGGAGGGCCGCGCCCATGGCTGAAAAGATCAGCGTGAACAGTCAGTCCAAGCTCTCCGAGGCCGTGACCATGCTCACCCGCATGTTCCGCGACAAGAAGTTCGTCGTGGTCAGCATGCGCCCGGGTAAGGACCGCACACTGGACCAGAACGCGCTGTGGTTCGCCATGTACGACCGAATCGCCAAGAGCACCGAGATGGGCGACATCGAGGATGTGCGCCGGTACTGCAAGCTGCATTTCGGCGTGCCGATCATGCGGGCCGGCTGCGCAGAGTTCCGCACCGGCTGGGCCGAGTCGTTCATCCACCTGCCGTATGAGGTGAAGCTTCGCCTGATGGGGCCGTGCGCGATGTTCGGGCCGGATGGCTTCCCGGTTACCCGACTGTTCGATCGGGCCCAGGGCTGCCAGTACACCGACCGCATCGTGGCCGAGTTCGCGCCGCAGGGCGTGGTGTTCAGCGACTTGCTCAGCGAGGAGGCGGCATGAGCGACGGACTTGGAATCACAACGCAAACCACTGTGTTCCTCTCGGCCGAGAAGGTCGTGAAAGAGATGGACGCCGAGGATATTGGCTCCTTCTGTTCCGCAGTGGCTCAGCGACTGGATCAAGAGTACGCCGGGCGCGCCGGTGCCGCGGCGGACTTCGCCAGCGGGCTAAGTGAGATGGGCTGCCGGTTCCTGGCCGAGGTAGTCACGAGCTTCTACCAGCGGCAGAAACGGGAGGATCGCTGATGACTGCGATCAAGGAGATCAAGCTCAAGAAGTGCAAGGCACCAGGTTGCGGCAAGCCCTTCAAGCCGACCATGACCACACAGAAGGTGTGCAGCATCGCCTGTGCGCTGGCCATGTCGAAGGATTCGAAGGTGCAGAAGGTGGCAGCCAAGGCCATCACCCGGCAGGCCCGGGAAGACCTCAAGGCACGCCGGGAGAAGCTGAAGAGCCGGGCCGAGTACGCCAAGGAAGCCCAGGCAGCGATTAATCGCTACGTTCGCTTGCGGGACGCTCACCTTGGCTGCATCAGTTGCAGCAAGCCGGCCTCATGGCAGGGGCAATGGCACTGCTCCCACTTCCGTAGCGTCGGCGCCGCCCCGCACCTGCGCTTCAACCTCTGGAACATGAACAAGTCCTGCAGCGCCTGCAACAACTTCCTGAGCGGAAACATCATGGCTTACAGGCCGGCGCTCATCGAGAAGATCGGCCAGGCCAAGGTTGATTGGCTGGAGTGCAACAGCGACGTCGCTCGTCACGACATCCCATATCTGAGGCGGGTCAAGGCGGTGTTCAGCAAGAAAGCGCGGCGCCTCGAAAAACGGCAGGAGGAGGTTTGCTATGGGTAGCGAGGTAATTCCGCTCAGGACCTTTGTGGAGCAACGCTCAGGGACAAACCGGTCGATGGGTGTATTCCAGTGCTGCACATGCAGCGTCGAGTTCTCGTCGCGCATGGATCGCTTGAAGTCCATGACTGGGTGCTGTCCGCCCTGCGCCAACAAGCGGGGAGGGCGCACGCGCTCCACGCACGGCCTCAACAACGCCAACAGTCGACTCCACGTCACCTGGGCAAACATGAAGCGCCGCTGCCTCAATCCTCGGGGTTCGGAGGTGGAAAAGTACGCCGGCGTCACCCTCTGTGATGAGTGGATGAACTTCGAGCCGTTCATGGAGTGGTCCCTGGCGAATGGCTACACCGACCAACTGACCTTGGACCGTATTGAGTCGAGCAAAGGGTATTGCCCTGAGAACTGCAGATACGTCGATTACAACGTCCAGGCGGCGAATCGGAGGATCACGGACAAGAACACCAGTGGTCATGTCGGAGTCTCGTGGGACAGGGGTAAGTGGGTGGCGAAAGTCCAGTGGCAGCGTAGACAGATTCGTCTCGGCAGGTTTGACGATATCGATCAAGCGATCAAAACCAGGAACGAATACCTGGATCTTCATGCTCTGCCCCACAAGAGGTCCTGAAGCGATGAGGATAAGCCGAGCAACCATCGAAGACCTGCAGGCCATCAAGGCTCTGTACCGGCAAAAACTAAAAGACCTGAGGAGGGCAGCGGCATGACGCCAGCGTGGGGGTTTTTGATTATGGCTGCCCTCATGGTGGTGGCCGGTGTGGCGCTGTCATGGGCAGGCGCCGTGCGCCGCAAGCGCAGCTACGAAGAATTCATCTTGAGCAAGGCCAAGCAGGCAGGGGGCAAGCAATGAAGTATCAGAGCGTTTTGGCGGCAGTAGTGCGTGCCCTCGCGGCAGAAACCATGAGCGGGGTGGGCGGCGGCGACTTCGAGCCGAAGGTCCAGGCCTCGAAGCTGAAGGGGGAGATCTCCGGGAAGGATGCGGCGATGCTGGTCGACTGCTGGGTGCACGCCCGCCTGCACAGCAAGCTGATCCCGCGGCACTGGAATGCGCTGACGGCCAGGTTCTCGACCCACAAGGCCAAGAAGGTGGATGCGATCGGCAAGCTGGTACCGCTGATCGCCACGCAGGCGCCGAACCTGTTTCGGTACAAGGCGGTCACCGCCTGGGCAATTCCACCGGTGAAGGGCGTGCAGGCGCACTCGGGGCATGAGGTGGCCAGCCGGTCGGCCCGAGAGCGCGCAGAGTTCGATTCCCTCACCGCTGGCGTGGGCAAGCATCTGGCTGGCGGAGAGATGCCAGAGGACGCCGGGCAGGCGCGCCGCGAGCAGTATGTGAAGCGCTCCACCGACATGATCGTGCTCCCGGCCGAGTTCTACGACATAAACACCTGGGACCTTAATGCGAATAGCGAACGGACGAGGCAGCGGTGGCGAAAAAAAATTTTCGATACACTAACGGAAATGGTTGACGAGGCACTTGAATCAGCCGAGACAATTCTCGCGAGCGAGGGTGTGTTGGTCGCAACCGAAATGGCTGGTGCTGCTTAAGGAATTGTATGGAAGCGTTAACCCCTGTTGTTTGGTTTCCTGTGGTCACCCTCGTTCTGGGGCTAGTCTTGAAAGCGGCTTTTGATCTTCTAACTGAAAGGCGAGTGGAAGAAAAAGAGAGAAAAATAAGGGTCGAGAAGCGGAAAGAGCTTATTCAGCAGCAGCGATTAGAAAATCAGCGAAAGCTTTTGATTGAGATTCAGGAGGTGCTGGCCAAGCTCATGAGGTCCGTCTCTCGCCAACATCTGGAAGACGTTAGCAATTACCGGGCTTCTGGCGAGTGGGCGAAGGAGAAGCTTTCTGAAGAAGTGAGCGCCGCAACCATGGAGGCGTTTCGCCAGGCCAATCTTTTGCGCGTGAGGGTGCTCGACGACAATCTGAGGCAGCAGATCTCTGATCTGACCTCTCTCTGCTCAAAAGTGACGAGGGCTAAATCAGAACAGGAATCAGAGCTTGAATGGATGGAATCAGGATATTTCTTCCATAACGTGAATGAACGACTAGGAGAGGTTTTGAGAGCTTACGAAAAATCGGAGCTCGCGCATTTGGACGATTGACTTAGTTGTCGCTGTGTCGCATTATTTCTCCATCCTGTCATTCCTGCGCATGTTGAGGAGTGACCACAAAAGCCCCGCCAGAGAAATCTGCCGGGGCTTTGTCGGCTTTGGCTTAGGAGAATCAAATGTCCAGAGCAAAACGCCGACACGATACACGCCGAATCAAGGCCCGCTTTTACCTCAAGCAACGAGCCCAGGAATGCTGGGCTACTGATGCTCGCAACGCCGGCCTGTTCGCCAATCACGGGAAAGTCTGCTCCTGCTGGATGTGTGGCAATCCACGCAGACTGGGATGCCTGACCATGCAGGAGAGGCGCGCAGACTTGCAGATTGCAGAATAGTCGCCGATAGCCCAGCATTTGCTGGGCTTTTTCGTTTTTGGAGATCAGCATGAAGAGCTCATACCGCCAAGCTGTTGAGTCAGTTATTGCTCAAGAGGCAAAGCTGGCGGAGGTGGTCAGGCTGCATGCCGAAGCAGTTGACCGAGAGAAGCAGCTCGCGGCTGCGCTGCGATCCAACCAAGAGACGCTTGAGCGCTACGAGGCGCGCGTGACCGAGCTGGAATCGCAGATATTGCAACCACCGGCCCAGCAGTCAGAACCCAAGGTATGAGTCGAGCACCGAAGGCCATTCTAAGGCGCCCTTTGTAGCCTTCTGTTTGTTAGTGATATCGATTACAACCATGATGTCTTTGGTTGAATTGAAGTCGGTGCCGACATACAGGGCTGAACAAAGTGCATCTGCAGTCATGTCAAGCTCGAAGCAGTAAAACGATGTCGTTTCGTCCCAGTGCCTATAGCTAGTTAGCTCGTTGATTTTCCTTACGAACGAGTCATACCGCTCGCTGCGAGTGTCATCAGACTTGAATTTAAAGGTGACGATAAAGCTTGCCATAGTTCCATCCTGTGTCGCGGTTGTAGGGATTGCGACGATAGCATGGGGCCATGCTTTCTCTTCTCCTCGGCCTTGTCCAAGCCCCCATAGGGCCTCAAGAGTCCCGGCCAAGCGCCGGGATTTTTGTTCCAGCAAGAAACGCAACTGCAGCCAGGGCAGGCCCTAACGGGACAGCCTGGACACTGCTAGCCGGTAGTGTGGTGTACGGAAAAAACACCGGCAGCCCGCGCACTCTGACCTCACATGCTTTCAGGGTGGCGCGTGACCGGATCGGCGAGACTGGTGCATTGGGGTGCCAGCGCTGCAATGGTCTTCGGCGGACAGGTGGGGAGAGACCCACACAGATTCAGGCCGGCTCGACAGATACCACCAGGCGCTTACCGAGCGCGGCCAGTGCATTCTCGAGAGCCTCCAGCTTCGTGCCGTGCATGAAGTCCACTAGCCGGTCGCCCTGGCTCTGACTTACGCCGAGCAGGCGGCACAGATCAGCTTTGCGCATGCCTTTTTCAACCATCGAGTTCCACAATTCGATCTTCGCCACGGTGAGTGCGGTCAGCGTTACTACGGGCTGGCCCTCTTCAGGTGCCGGTGCTTTGGGGATCGCTCGACGTTGGTCAACGTAAATCGAAAGTGCGGCAGGCATCAGGATGCTGGCTTCGGCCAAGGCTTCCTCCAAGTCATCCCCGGCGGCGTTGAACTCGGGAATGGTGTCGCAGGTGAGCGCAACACCTGGGCTGTCTTCGGTATGCACAGTTACCGGGTAGTCAAACATTTCTAGCCCTCCCTTGGGCGGCTCTCTGAGTGATGTTCGCGAGGCGAGGTGATGATTCGACTCAAACGGTGGTAGGGGCTCATTTGAGCCCCAGTTGCTTGATGATTCCTTTCCGGGTTCCTTCTTTCATTTCTTTTGCACCGTGATCCGGAAAGATCGTTTGTTTGCCTTCGAAGTAGAGTTTGAAATGGCTCGTTCCGTTTAACGATTCGAACCTTACTCCTCTGGCTTTCAGCCACCGTTTGAACTCGTTGTAACTCATCACCTCGCCTCGTTGTTGTGTGAGCTCAGTATACAGCAAATTTGCTTTGCGTACAGCAAATTTGAGTTATTATTTTCATTCCAGCGGGAGCCGAGCGCATGGAGCTTTTTCACCGCCTGCTCGAAAAGCTCGACTGGGCTATAGCGGGCCTATTGGGGGCCTTGGTTGCCACCCGGTGGCACAAGGACGACCTGACGGACCGCAAGGCTTGGATCCTCTTCCTGCTGACCGGCATGGCCTGCGCCCACTACCTGACCGGAATGGTCAGCGCCTACTTCGGCATCGTGGAGCCTCGCAGCGTGGCGGGGGTAGGGTTTCTGCTTGGAACGTTCGGCGGGTCGCTCATCGCCGCAGTCACCCGCGCTATCAAGGCCGCTGATCTCTGGTCTGTCATCAGGTCCAAGTTCGGAGGGCCTAACGGATGATTTTCGAATACATCAACGCTCTGGCGGCTGGGGTGATCGCCCTGTGGGCATCCTGGGCCGTGCTGAGTGGCAAGGTTCGAGACGGTGTGATTGGCAAGATCCTGTACTCGATCATCGCGCTGAGCGGCTACGCCATCCTGGCCAGGTCGGACCGCATGTTCTTCAACCCAAACACAGCTGGGGTAACGATGCACGTCGCCCTGGCCATGGCAGGCCTGCGCCACATGTTCGTGGTCACCTACTGGCCCAAGGTAAAGCGCTGGATCTGCCAGCGACTGGATTGCGACATGTGCAAGCGGTCTAGTTGACCGCGCCACAAAACAGAGATGCGCCGTTTCGTGGCGCGACTATGGAGATTTCCAGATGGGCCAGCTTCCTGACATGACCGGTGCGTTCATCATGCTGGGCCTGATGTGTGCCGTTGCAGGATGGGCATTCATTGAGGGCCTGATCTGGGTCTTCTCGCACTTCCGCGTGGTGCTTGCATGAGCAAGGTCACCCGCATACGCCATGAGCTTCCGGTCAGCATGGATATCGTCCACGCGGTGGCCGAGTTCGATGCTGCCCTGGTGAAGGCGATTGATTTCGCCAAGGCAGCCGGCCTTCCTCAGGGGCTGCTGGTCGGCTTGCTGCATGGTCACGCGCATGCCGAAACCCACAAGATGGTGGCCGAATGAACGTGATTGAGCTGAAGCCGCGAGGTTGCGAAGAGCCGCACGCCTCCGGCGAATGCATCTGCGCGAACTGTCGGCATGAATGGGTGGCGGCTGCCCCGGTAGGAGTCACTCAGCTGGAGTGTCCGAAGTGCGGCACCCATTGTGGCGCGTTCAAGTATCCATTCGGCCCGCAACCAGGTGACGAGGCATTCCACTGCAACTGCGGTAGCGAAACATTCTTCATCATGCGCAAGACAGGCCAAGCCAGTGGCGCGGTTCACTGCCGTAACTGTGGTGTAGAAGCGACCGGATGGTTCAGGTGAGGGTTCATGAGCAGACCAATCCCACCAGCCGACCTACTCGAATCGCTCTGGTTGACCCTGCGCCCGGCCATCGGTGTGTGGGACTGGGTACAGAGCGAATTCCTCGCCGACACCGGCAGCATCCATAACCCAGAGCATGCCCACCTGATGGACGCCAACATCGGCGTGCTCTGGGCGTCCAGCGGATTCGCCAAGCAGGGCCGGGTCGTCCTTGGCCAAGCCGAGCAGCTGGTGTTCCGCGCCGGTGGATGGCAGAAAGCTCGGCAAGAGCAGCAGATGCGGGAATGGTTCGGTGAGGAGCCGGACTACCTCATCACCCTGGCTGCCGACTACTGTGCCCAGTGCACCGACGCCGAGTTCTGCGCTTTGATAGAACACGAGCTGTACCACATCGCCCAGGCGACTGATGAGTACGGCGCACCCAAGTTCACACAGGACGGGCTACCCAAGCTGTACCTGCGCGGCCATGACGTCGAAGAGTTCGTCGGCGTGGTTCGCCGCTACGGTGCCGGGCATGACGTACAGCAGCTGATCGACGCTGCAAGCCGGCCGCCAGAGGTGGCCAAGATCAACATTTCGAGGGCCTGCGGAACCTGTCTGCTCAAGTCTGCCTGACCCCTGACAGACCCACGACGGATGAAAACCTATGGCGGCCCTGAGCAACGAGGTGAAAGCCTTCATCGTTCAGGCCCTGGCCTGTTTCGATACCCCCTCGCAAGTCGCGGCAGCCGTCCGAGAAGAATTCGGCCTTGAGGTTACCCGGCAGAAGTGTGAGGCGCACGACCCGACCAAGCGTGCTGGGCGTGACCTGGCCAAGCGCTGGGTAACTCTGTTCGAAGACACTCGTAAGCGCTTCCGCGAGGAGACGGCTGAGATACCGATCGCCAACCGAGCGTTTCGGCTTCGTGTGCTGGGGCGGATGGCTGAGAAGGCCGAGAACATGAAGAACATGGCCCTGACGGCTCAGCTGCTGGAGCAGGCGGCCAAAGAGGTCGGCGATGTCTACGTGAACCGCCAGACCAAGAACGAGAATCCCCACGACAACGTGCCGCCCACCCGGGTGCAGGTTGATGTGGTGGATGCGAGGAAGCCTGATGCCGTCACTTAACGTGCCCCAGGCCAGCTTCCTTCGGATGGAGAACAAGTTCCGCGGCTTCGTCGCCGGGTTCGGCTCGGGCAAGACCTGGGTAGGCTGCGCGGCGCTGTGCAAGCACGTGTGGGAGTGGCCCCGAATCGACTCCGGCTACTTCGCCCCGACCTACCCGCAGATCCGCGACATCTTCTTCCCCACCATCGAGGAGGTCGCCTTCGACTGGGGCCTGAAGGTCAAGACGAAGGAGAGCGACAAGGAGGTCGAGTTCTACAGCGGCGGCCAGTACCGCAGCACGACCATCTGCCGCTCAATGGAGAAGCCGCAGACTATCGTGGGCTTCAAGATCGGGCACGCCCTGGTCGATGAGCTCGATGTGCTGCCCGCACTGAAGGCCGAACACGCCTGGCGCAAGATCATTGCCCGGATGCGCTACAACGAGCCAGGGCTGAAGAACGGCGTGGATGTGACCACGACCCCTGAGGGGTTCAAGTTCGTCTACCAGCAGTTCGTGAAGCAGCTTCGGGAGAAGCCGGCCCTGCAGGGCATGTACGGCCTGGTCCAGGCCAGCACGTTCGACAACGAGCTGAACCTACCGCCTGACTACATCCCGTCGCTGATGGAGTCGTACCCGGCCCAGTTGATCATGGCCTACCTGAACGGCCAGTTCGTCAACCTGAACTCCGGGTCGATCTACCACGCCTACGACAGGAAGCTGAATTCCTGCTTCGACACCGTAGAGCCTGGAGAACCCCTGTTCATTGGCATGGACTTCAACGTCGGCAAGATGGCGGCGATCGTTCATGTCAAACGGCCTGACGGAAAGCCCAGAGCGGTGGATGAGCTGATCGACGGCTTCGATACCCCGGACATGATCCGGCGCATCAAGGAGCGCTACTGGCGGCACAACGGCAGGGGCTACGAGAAGACCTGCGAGATCAGGATCTACCCCGACGCCTCGGGCGGGTCACGCAAGTCGGTGAACGCCAGCGAGACGGACATTGCCATCCTGCGCCAGGCCGGCTTCAGCGTCATAGCTCCCGATGCCAACCCGCCAGTGAAAGACCGCATCAACGCCATGAACGCGATGTTCTGCAACGCGAATGGCGAACGCCGCTACCTGGTCAACCCGCTGCGCTGCCCGACCTATGCGGACGGCCTGGAGCAGCAGGTATGGGCGGCCAACGGCGAGCCCGACAAGAAGTCCGGCGTGGACCACGCGAACGACGCGGGTGGCTACTTCATCCACCACGACTACCCGATCAGCAGGCCGGTTACCCACGTACCAATCACGTTCACTTTCTGAGGCCACCCATGCCGAACTTCATTCCCCGGGCAGAGTACTCGGAGGCCTTGCCCGGCTGGCAGCTGGTCAAGCGCTGCGTGGCCGGCGCCCGTGAGGTGCGCAAGCACGACGAATACCTGCCGATGCCGGACCCGGAGAACAAATCACCGGAGAACCTGGCGCGGTACAAGCAGTACAAGAAGCGAGCGATGTTCCTGAACATCACCGGGCGTACGCGTACCGGCCTGCTGGGCGCGGTGTTCCGCAAGACTGCGGAGCTGACCCTGCCCGCGGGCGTGGAGTACCTGAAGGAGAACGCCAGCGGCGACGGCACGAGCCTGGAGCAGCTTTCCAAGGATGCTGTAGGGGAATGCCTGGATGCTGGCCGTGGCGGCTTCCTCGTGGATTTCCCTGCGGTTGAGGGCGTGTCCTCGATGGCGGACATGCAGGGCCGGCGCGCCCTGATCCACCACTACGACGCCGAGTCGATCATCGACTGGGATGAGCAGGTGATCGATGGCGTGAAGCGTCTGGTCTATGTCTGTCTGCTCGAGCGCGTGTCTGCATTCAGCCCGGACAGCTTAGAGCGCACCACTGATACCCAGTACCGGGTGCTTCTGCTGATCGAAGGTAGGTATTTCCAGCGTGTCTACGCAAAGGATGGCAATACCTTCACGGAGTTCGCACCGCTCGACAAGAACGGCCGGGCCTTCGACCACATCCTGTTCAGCTTCTACGGCGCCCAGAACAACGACGCCAGCATCGACAAGTCGCCGCTGGAAGACCTGGCCGACGTAAACATCCTGCACTACGGCAACAGCGCCACAGTGGAAGAGAGCGGCTTCATCAGCAGCCAGCCCACGCTGTTCATCACCACCGACATCAGCGCGGACGATTTCGCCAAGCTTAACCCCAACGGTATCCACATCGGCTCTACCCGCGGGTTCAACCTCGGTAAGTCCGGTGACGCAAAGCTTGTCCAGGCGGACGAGAGCCAGCTCTCTCGCACGCTGATGAAGGACAAGGAAGAGCAGATGCTGATGATCGGCGCACGCATCGTCCAGAAGGCGGGCGGTGCCGAGACAGCAGAGGCCGTTCGTATTCGCTACAGCTCGGACAACAGCGTGCTGGGCACCATCGCCGGCAACGTGTCCGAGGCCCTGAAACGGGCCATCCTCGACGCCGAGCGCTTCATGATGGACGAGCCGGACGAGGACGGGACGGTCTTCTGGCTCAACCAGTCGTTCTTCGACGAGACGATGACCGCTCAGGACATCCTGGCCCAGGTCCAGCTCTGGCAGCAGGGCATCATCGCGAAGTCCGACCTGCGCACCAATCTGCGCCAGGGCGGTGTGATTGAGGCTGACCGCACCGACGAGCTCATCGACGATGAACTGGCCCAGCAGCCGCCGGTGACCGGCAACGACACCGGAGGCGGCGAGGATGAGCAGTGACGGCTACCTGTCAGACGCGGCGACTCGCCACCAGGTGCACGTGCAACGCTACGCCGGGGGAAGCCTCAAGCGCCTGGCCAAGTTCATCACGAAGGCCATTGGCACCGCCAAATCGCGCGTATCAGAGGGATTGAGCCGTTACGGCACCCAACGGTACGAGAAGCAAATTCAGGAGCTACAGGGCGAACTCGCTGGTGTCTACGGCGAGATGAAGCAGCAGGCAGTGCTCGACCTGACTGAGTTCGGCGGCTACGAGGCCGAGTTCAACCTGACCCTACTTGGCAAGGTCGTGAAAACGGTCGTGCAACTGAACAGGCCCAGCATCGAGCAGGTCGCCGCCGCAGTGCTGGCCGATCCGCTCGACTTGGAAGTCGGCAAGGGTCGGCAGCGCATCAGCATCAACGGCGCGCTCGACCAGTACGGCACCAAGAAGAGCGCCGAGATCATCAGCGAGATTCGCATGGGGTCGGCACTGGGCGAGACAACCGGCCAGATCAGTCGCCGGCTGACGTCACTGGGCGTCCAGCAGCGCGATCAAGCTCAGGCCCTGGTCAACACCATGACCAACCACATCGCCACCACGGCGCGGGTGGAAGTGCTCAAGGATAACGACGACATCCTCAAGGGGATGCGCCGGATCGCCACCTTGGACAGTCGAACCACGCTGTTCTGCATGAGCATCGACCAGACGATCATCCCACTGGATGGTCCGAAGCCGCCGTATCACTGGCGGTGCCGGACTACGGTAATCCCGGTGCTGAAAGACGAGTTCGCCAGGGAGATCCCCGGTTCGACCAGGCCAGCTATTGGCCCGAATGGCGTTGAGCAGGTGAGCAGCAAGACCAGCTACGGCGAATGGCTGGCGCGGCAGCCCGCGGCGTTCCAAAAGGATGTGCTGGGCCCAGCCCGCTATGAGTTGTTCAGCAAGGGCGAACTGACGCTGGACAAATTCGTAGATGACAACGGGAAGACCCTTACCCTGCAGCAACTGCGACAACGCGAAGCGGTTACTTTCAAGCAGCCGACTGGTGAGTTCACGGTGTATGACATTGGTTATCCGGTGGCAAAACCGGATGTATCCACGCCTGCGCGACGGACCGCAGTCGAGCTCGAAAATCGAATTCGTAGCGACGCGCTGGAAACGGGAGCGTTCATTGGTGACGACGGCTCGATTCTGCTTCAGCGTCAGGGTCAGCCTGATCGTGTCGGCTTCCCAGTGAGCGAGTTCGGCAAGCTGAAGGGAACGACCTTCACCCACAATCATCCGGGCAATAGCCCGTTCTCGATTGAGGATGTTGAGCTTGCATCCTACATTGGCCTGTATGAACTGCGGGCCGTCGGCCCGACCCTTCGCTATTCGATGGTTGCTGAAAAGGGATGGCCAAGTGGTGAGGTCGTCGACAAGCTGTCTGGCCAGGTCGAGCAAGAGGCCGTAAAACGCGTGTATGATTTGGTCAATCGAGGCGAGCTTGAACGCGAGCATACCCAGTCGGAAGCTGAACACCAGTTCTGGAGTATCCTGAGCGGCAGGGTGGGCTTGAAATACAGCCGGGAGAGATCATGACGACCAACAAAAAAAGCGCGCAGGATTTGATTCAAGAAGCCCGGCGTGAGCATCAGGCGAATCTTGCCCGAGGCGTTGGCGTTTTTGATGGCGGCAAAGCCTGGAAAGAACTCAGCAAGCAGATGGCAGATGCAGTATTGCAAAAGCTCGAAG
Organism: Pseudomonas sp. p21; assembly: GCF_001642705.1. Taxonomy (NCBI): domain Bacteria; kingdom Pseudomonadati; phylum Pseudomonadota; class Gammaproteobacteria; order Pseudomonadales; family Pseudomonadaceae; genus Pseudomonas; species Pseudomonas sp. p21. The sequence continues at coordinate 103,212 of NZ_LWBV01000003.1, read as the reverse complement.
ACGACTTCGACAAACCCTGAGCTACAGACATCCATGAAAGCCCTGGCATCCGCCGGGGCTTTTTCGTTATGAGCTCCCCGCGCCACAAAAAGCTGCCTCGTTAAACGTGGCGCGCAAATCCAAGGCCTCGCCCAGTGCGGGGCTTTTTTATGCCCGCAGGCAGGGCCTGCACAAGTCTCTGGGAGACAGCAATGACCTTGAAATTCCAACTTGACAGCCTCGAAGGCGTCGATGAATCGGTAGCAGCCCTGTATGTCGAGAAGGACGGCAAGTTCGTCCTCGGCATCGATGGTCTGCCGCAGCAGGAGGATGTCACCGGCCTGAAGGCCAAAGTCCAAGAGCTGCTTGACGAAAAGAAGGCCGAAGCCGACAAGCGCAAGGCTGCCGAAGAACAGGCTCGCCTGGAGCGCGAGGAAGCCCTGCGCAAGTCTGGCAACGTCGAGGAGCTCGAAAAGTCCTGGTCCGAGAAATACAACCGCCGCGAAGCTGAGCTGACCGGCACCCTCGAAAGCGAGCGCGCCACCCTGCAAGGCCAGATCCGGGATCTGACCGTGGGCCGTACCGCCACCGAGATCGCGACTGCTCTGGCCGTGCCAGGCAGCGCCAAGGCATTGCTTCCCCACATCGAACGCCGGCTGAGCGTCGAGCAGCGCGACGGTAAACCAACCGTTGTCGTGCTGGACGCTGCCGGCAAGCTCTCGGCGGCAACGCTGGATGAGCTGAAAGCAGAATTCACCAACGATCCGGCCTTCGGCCCGCTGATCGCTGGTAGCAAGGCATCTGGCGGCGGGGCCGGCGGTGCTGGAAAAGGCGGCGGGGCCGCACAGAAACGCTCCGAAATGACCTCTGTCCAGAAGCGCGAATACATCGAAGCGCATGGGCAGGAGGCATACCTCAAATTGCCAAAATAGGAAGTAGCAGATGCCTACCACCCTCAACTCGGACATGATCATCTACAACGATCTTGCCCAAACCGCTTATCTGGAGCGTCTGCAGGACGTTCTGGAGGTGTTCAACGCCTCGTCGGGCGGTGCGCTGATCCTGCGTAACGAACTGATCGAGGGCGACCTGCGCAAGCGTTCGTTCTACAAGATCGGCGGCACGTTGGGCCACCGTAACGTCAACTCTGACGCCGCTGTAGCCGGCATCAAGATCGGCGCCGACGAAGCGGTCGGCGTGAAAACCCCGTGGAAGTACGGCCCGTACGAGACCACGGAGGAGGCCTTCAAGCGACGTGCGCGAAGCCCCGAAGAGTTCTCCATGCTGGTTGGCCAGGATATGGCCGACGCAGCCCTGGACTACTACATCCAGACTGCCTTCGCGGCTCTGGGCGCGGCTATCGGTGCTAACGCCAACATGGTCGCCACCGGCTCCTTCGCAGTCGATCACAAGAAGGTGCTGACCAAGGGCATGCGCAAGTTTGGCGATCGTTTCAATCGCATCGCGCTCTTCGCCATGGACTCCGCCACCTACTTCGATCTGGTTGACGACGCAATCGACCAGAAGATTTACGAAGAGGCGGGCGTGGTCATCTACGGCGGCTCGCCTGGCACCATGGGCAAACCGGTCCTCGTCTCTGACAAAGTCACCGAAGAGCGCATCTTCGGCCTGCAGGTGGGCGCTGTTTCGGTGACTGAGTCCCAAGCCCCGGGTGTGCGCTCGTATCCGGTAAACACCCAGGAAAACTTGGCGATCGGCTATCGCGCGGAAGGCGCTTTCAACGTCGACATCATGGGTTACTCCTGGAAGGACACCGCAGGCGTAAACCCGAACCTCGCAGCTCTCGGCGCCGGCGCGAACTGGCGTAAGCATGCGACCAGCGACAAGGCTACTGCCGGCGTCCTGATCGACTTGTCCGCGCCTTAATCGGCCACAGCAAAGGCGGGTCCAGCGGGCCTGCCTTGGAGATAATCCATGGAACTGATTTACACCACCCAGCGTGACGGCTTCGAGCAAGGCCGTACCTATCGCAACCCACGACACTTTGATCAGGCCGAACCAGGCGTCGAATCGGTTGTGGTGATCGGCGATTGGCCCAAGGTGGTCGATGCTTACGAAGCCGCTGGCGCTGATGTGTCAGTGGTTGAGGTACCGACACGCGTGGCTCTTGTCGAAGGTCCCGATCATGCAGCGCTCGATCGCGTGGTCACCGAGCTTGCATCCATCGGCGTGATCGTCGACTCCTTCGCCGCGCAGCGCCTGGAGCGCCCTGAAGGCGAGCTTGGCGAAACTGCTGGCCACCTATTCCAGGTGTTGGAAGCGGTCAACGCCGGTATCGCGAGCCTTCAGCGCGAGCGCGACGGTGAAGTCGAGAAGGCTAGAGTGCTGCAGAAGCAAGTGGACGACCTGCTGGCCCAAGCAGCCAAGCGGGAGCTTGAGACCGAAGAAAGCCGCGAGGCCAAAGAGGTCGCCGAGCTCAAGGCCACGCTGGACGCTGCGAACGTCACCTACCGCGCCAACGCCTCGAAAGAGACGTTGCAGAAGCAGGTCACTGAACTCGGCCAACAGTAATCCCGGGGCTGCGGCCCCACTCATTCAAGCGGAGGCCTGATGGCTACCTACATCACCGTGGCCGACGTGGACACCATTCTCGGGCCTGACTGGGCAGCTCCAGAGCTGAAGGACGAGGCGGTCTTCGAGGCGAATGCCTATCTGACCGCGCTCAACCTGGTCGGCATCGACATGGACAACATCCCTGACGACGTTAAGCAGGCCGGCGCCAGGCTGGCCAAATGCGCTTCGCAGGGGAGGCTGTACCAGCAGCAGACCGAGGGCTCGCTCGAGGCGAAGACCGTCAAGGCCGGATCGGTATCGACCAGCAAGACCTTCGGCTCGATCGACAAGACCTGCACTGTCGCCCAGCCAGCCTGTGTGCAGTTGGCACTGGCCCTGCTGACGCCATGGCGCAGCAATCCGTTCGCCTTTGCTGTGAAAAGGGGATAGCCATGGGGCTCCGCGACGATATCCAGGCAGACCTGGCTGAGGCCTTCGACGAAGACCTGGCCGACGCGGTATCGACGTTCACCGGTACCTACATGGGGCCCGGCGTCTGGGACCCGGTAAACGAGACCACCACGGCCCAGCCAGTGACCTACACCGGGCGCGGGGTGCTCGACAGCTACGACAGCCGGCGCATCGACGGCCTGAACATCCTGGTGGGCGACCTTCTGCTGATATGCCTGGCCAACGAAGTGACTGACAGGCCTGCCGTTGGGCACCAGATTACTGCCACCGACCTGATCACTGGCGAGCCAGTGACATACAGCATCATCAGCCCAGGCATTGACCCAGCCAAGGCGCACTACGAAATCCAGCTGAGGAAGTGACTATGGCCAAAGGCAAGGGCAATGGGTGGAGCACGCCCCCAAGCACATTTGCTGGGGTAGTGGAAGATGCGCTGACGCAGCGATCAAGGGCGATAGCCATGGCGATGCTTGGAGAGATCGTGTTGCGCTCGCCAGTTGGCAACCCTGATCTATGGGAGAGCCCGGCACCCCCAGGCTATACAGGCGGCAGATTCCGGGGAAGCCACATCGTCAGCATCGGAGCCCCCGTCTACACCCAGACGACAAAAATCGACAAGAACGGCGCCGAAACCACCGCCGAAGGGCAGCGGCAGCTTTCAGGCCTAGAGCCGTTCACCGTCATTTACGTTCAGACGAACTTGCCCTACGCCGGCAAGTTGGAGGACGGCCACTCGACCCAGGCGCCTGGTGGCGTCTATGCGGCGTCCTTCCATGGCGTCTCGCAGGCCTACTCATGACCTTCGAACAGATCCGGGCCATCGTCGCTGGCCGCATGACGCAGTGGGCGGGCATTCCCGCATCCGCTGTCGACTACCCGAACAACCCGCAGGGGCCGTTCGACCCGTCCGGGAAAACCATTTGGGCCAGGCTGGCGGACGTTCCAGGTCTGGCCAGCGCGCCGGAGGTCGGCATTGGCCCATGCGTGCGCCGGACCGGCATCATCATGATTCAGCTGTTCGTGCCGAGCTACAAGGGCACACTGGCCATCACCAAGGCCGCCGACACGCTGGTACAGCACTTCGAGTTTTACAGCGACCCGACCGGTCCGTTTGAGTGCTACACGGCCTCGGCCAATACGATCGGCGATGACGGCCACGGCTGGTACCAGGTAAACGTGTCGATCCCATACCGGGCCTACTAATCAGGAAGGTTAACTTTGATGTCCTTTAAGTGAAATCTGAAGGATGTCCAAATGTTGCTAACACCTAGCTTGTTTGCCGCATCTTGAGGTGATCTGTATTTATCAAGGGGGTCATTTTTGTCGTCGGGCCAGGTAGCAAAGGCTTTCACTATGATGGCAGAGACCGGGTCAATCCCGAGCTCCTGGTCACTGATCCTCCTGTAGTACTCAATTCCTCCTAGCCGTTTCGCAACTGGACTAAGGAGAAGGTAGAACTGATGTCGCCAGTGCTCCTCATGGCTCTCGCACTCCCTCATGGTGAAGTCGCTTGTTATGCGCTTTTTGGTGGCTTTGTATTCCTCGATCAATCTCGCTGAGGTAAGCCAGTTCAGTCTGTCTCTCGGTGGTTCTGCTGCCCTTTCGGATGGACCCCTTAGCGCCAGATATGCGCGTTCTAAAGTTGTTTTCGCGTGATTCATTAATCGCTCATCCTCCCTTGCTTGATTATCGGCCTCCTGCTCAAGTTTAGAGTTCTGGGCAGTTTTTTTGATCGTATAGAAAGCGCCAAAAGCAGATGCGGCAGCAGCAATAGCAGAGATAGCGCTCAGTGCAAACGATATGTAGGTAGCGGTTTCCGTTTCCATTTGTTGTATCCAATGTTGCCGCAAAATTATTGATGCTATCCGGGCCGGCATCGCGCATCAAATCGTTCACCGCCACATGGCGGTTTTTTTACGCCTATCGAAAGGAGAAACACCCCATGAGTAGCGGTGCAAAGCGCTCGACCGCGTGGATTCGCGAGATCACCCCGGGAATTACCCCGCCAGGCCCATGGAACGTGCTGACCCGCGTCAGCTTCGGCCTGGTGCCTACCTACAACACCGAAGAGAACAACGAGATCGGCGAGACTCGCATGTCGCAGGGCACTGCCCAGACGACCGTGGATGTCGGCGGCGATATCGAGACCAAGTTCCGCTACGGGGCTCTGGACGAGTTCCTGGCCTCCTGCTTCGGCGCGAACTGGTCCGGTAATACCCTGACCATGGGCAACGATCGCATTTCGTTCTCCATCGCTGCCTATGACGCGGACGTTGGTATCGCCGGCATCGCTCGCGGAGCCCAGGTTGACACGATCAACATCGAGGTCCCGAACGACAACGAGATCAGCGTCACCACCACGTTCATGGCCACCTCGTGGCAGGACAAGGCCGACAACACTTCCTTCATCGTCAGTCCTGCGCCCGAGGCCAACCAGCGGCGCTACGGCTTCAAGGATGTGACCGGGCTGAAGATCAACGGCGTGCAGCTGGGTGACGACAACGCGTGCGTTGACACCTTCAACCTGCAGTTCGCCAACAACTCGCAGACCCAGCGCTGCATCGGCAACGGCAACCCGTTTCCCGGGGCAGTGATCACAACGACGTTCGTTCCGTCCGGCTCGATCACCCTGAGTTGGTCCAAGACCGCCTACCAGTACTGGAAGGCGCAGCAGACCGGCGACTCGCTCAGCTTCGAGTTCACCCTGAGCAACGCAGACGGTGGCTACACCTTCCTCATCCCCGAGATGGAAGTCAGCGGCGATTGGCCGGACGGTGGCGCCACCGACATCGTTCAAGTCGAGTTGTCATACACCGCCCGCCGCGTGCCGCCGACCATCACCCGTCTGCCGGCGCCCGTCGTCATTGCTGCGGTGGAAGTAACCCCGGCCACCCTGAGCCTAGCGGTGGACGAAACTGCAGATCTCGAGGCCGTGGTCACCCCAGTTGGCGCAAGCCAGCTGGTTACCTGGACCTCTTCGGACCCGGCCATCGCAAGCGTGAGCGCCACCGGCCTGGTAACCGGCCTGGCTGCCGGCACCGCCACCATCACCGCGACCAGCGCCGCAGACGGCACCAAGACCGACACCTGTGCTGTCACCGTCACCGCTTAACCCTTTGCCCGGCGCGCCCTGCGGTGTGTGTCGGGCCTTTTACCGCAGAGGAATACCATGGCTATCGTCATTTCCCAGGCTCCAAAGTTGGACCTTGAAGGCACGCGGTGGGTGGATATCGCCCCGGGCGTGAGGATCAAGGTCGGATCGGCGGGTAATCCGAAGTTCAAGTCTCACCACGCCCTGATCCAGCGGCATCAGGCGATTGTGGACTCTCGCTACGGCGTGGGCACCGAAGGTTTCGACCCGGTGAACGCTGAGATCCCAGACATCGAAAGCATGGATGACATGCTGGTCGACCTGGTGTGCAAGCACATCATCCTTGGCTGGGAGGGCGTGGAAGAGGCCGAGCAGCCAGGCGTTGATATCGAGTACACGCAAGAGCGCGGCAAGCTTCTCATCGCACAGCGCCCGGATGTCTATTTCACCGCTCTGCAAGTGGCCACCGACATCGCCACGCGGGCCGAGGAGCGGGCCAAGGAGACGGCAAAAAAGCCGTAGAGGCATATCGCTGGTCGCGTGATTGGTCTGGCCAGGAGAATGAGAAAAAGCGCTGGAAGCACGAGCGCTTAGGGCTGAAGGCTCAGGATCCGCCGGAGATCGACAACGTGGTGACCGAGGTCCTTGAAGCTTACGCCGCCATCAGCAGGTCTCGACAGTATGTGGGCGTGATCGGAGCGCCGGCTCCTATAGCGCTAACCCCCATCAACGAGTATTTCGACCGCAAGCCATCAGCGATATGCCGCGAAGAGATTGATGCAGCGATCTTCGCCCTGGACGACGAGTTCCGCAGGCACTGGGCCGAGCAGCAGGAAAAAGAGCGGCCGAAGGATGCGCGCCGGAAAAAATGAGTAGTTCGGCGCGCGGGCGGCGCTACCTGGTTGGCGCCGCCGCAGTGCAGCCACTAAGGCTTTCAGCCCGGGAGATCACCGACTGGCTTGAGGTTCACCCGCTACCACTGCCCAGGCGCCTTGTCGACGAGGTGATATTCGCCTTGGATGAGGCCGCGCTGGCGGAAGAGGACGAAAATTAGGAGATGAGCATGCAAAATCTGGAAGAAATGGAAGAGCAGCCTGATGGTAAACCGGTAAAGACGCTTGAGGAGTTGAAGAAGCTCGCGAGTGATGAGGCCGACCTATTAGAGCGCCGGCTCACGCGCCTCGAAGAAGCGCTCGGATTGAATCCGATTATCTAGCGGATTTAGCCTCGTCGCACAGCTGCTTGATCAGAACCTTGTTAGCTCTGGCTTCGCCGCTCCAGCGCATACCGCTTGCTGCCGCCAGTGCCGTGTCGAGGACTGCATCAACGCCGCTATCCCCTGACGACTGATGCACAGCCTTGAGCAGTCCTCGAGTCAAGCAGGCCATAGTCTCAACGGTGTTAGCTAGCTCTTGAATGTACTTCTGCTGTTGCTCAATGAAGCGATGCATCTCTTGTTCGTAGCTCATGCGACCTCCTGGTCAATGTTGCCCCGGTCCATGGGCTTGCCGGCAACGGACCGGGGCGGTTTGTTACCGGCCTGAACCAGTAGTTTGGGTTTTAACGATCAGCTCCCACCAAATGTCAACTTTTGGGTCTGCATGCTGGTGTTTGTTTTGGGGTGGGAAGGGGTCACCTTTGTTCGAGGTAATTTCGTCGCCGCAGCCTCTGCAGCGGTATATGCCAGAAACGGGCACTATCGCGCCGACCCCGTACATCTTCTTCCAATGATCCGCATTGGGCTCTGTAGTTTCGCTTAAGTATTTCTTTGTGTCCGAAGCGTATTGGGCCATGTCTAACCCTCCTTGCGATGTGGAGGCACAACGCTACTACGGCACCCGCATGGCGGGTTACTGGCTTTCCGTCCAGGGTGGATGGGCGGACAGGGTGGTCAGGTGATCAGCTTTCAGCGATGATGGCTCATTGCCTTCCTCAAGGAGTCGAGCTATGGCGCTACGTTTTCGAAAAAGCATCAAGATCGCCCCCGGCGTACGAATCAACCTTAGCAAGAGTGGCGTTAGCACCTCGCTCGGCGTCAAAGGGGCAACTGTCAATCTCAGCAAACGCGGTACTCGCGTTACGACAGGAATACCAGGAACTGGCATTTCAAGCTCAACGCTTTACAAGGCCAAGCAAAGCCGAGCGAGCTCGAGTGGAGGGCCCAGGGAGTACTCGACGGGTGAGTGGGTGCTTGCATGGATAATTGGAGAGATTCTTGCGATTGTGGGTTGGCTGAGGCTGGATGGTGGAGTGAGCATCCTTTGCTTGGTGATAGCGCTTTTGATCCCCGTGAGCTTGTTTCTCTATTACCGTCCCAAGCGCAGTAGTTGGTAGGTCAAAGTGACCGGCTCAGCCCCGCGCTGGGCTTTTTGTGACTAGCTCTGGCCTGCGCCTAGCTGTCGCCGTGCTACGAGATGGCTTGGTCGAGGCTGTTCTCTCGCTCCGCTTCAGTGTCCTGCGCGTCGAACATCGCAGCTATGGTCTCGGTGTGCTTTTTCTGAGTGGTCGAGTAAAGCATGCATCGGTTTAAGAGAAGTCTTTTCATGCTTCGGACCGAGGCGAGGTGACTGGGTTCTACCTCCAGTATATCAACTCGACTATTGCGCGAGCAGGTCACCTCAATCGTGTAGCTCGCGATCGTGCCGTCGACGCGCTCAGTGTGGCCAAGGCATTTAAAGGTGAGTGTAGGTTCGCGTTCAGAGTGCCTGGTGGCTGCGCGCAGAAGTCTAGCTAAGCTCCAGCAAGCGCCTATGTCTCAGCATTCTCCACAACCCTTTGCACCTGCCGCTGTATTTCTGCTCCATGCGCGATTTCAGCTTTGCGCAACTCGTAGGCAGACTGGAGGTTCGTCCAGAATTGGGGGGTGGTGTCAAAACAGGTTGCGAGGCGCAATGCTACGTCAGCGGTGATGCCGCGCTTCTCGTTCACAATGTCCAATACAGTGGGAGGGGAAACGTGAAGTTTCCGAGCAACCTCTGTCGGAGTGAGATCCAGTGGATGGAGGAACTCTTCCTTTAGGATCTCGCCCGGGTGGACCGGGCGCATGCCGTTAGTAAACACAAGTCACCTCAGTGGTAGTCTACAATTTCAACGTTTTCAGGCCCCTGAGCATCCCAGGTAAAGCAAATTCGGTACTGATCATTTATTCGGATGCTGTATTGACCTTGCCGGTTCCCTTGTAGTGCTTCCAGGCGATTCCCGGGAGGTGCCCTGAGGTCCTTCAGGGCGACCGCCTCATTCAACATCGTCAGCTTTCGTTGAGCGACAGACAGAATTGGCGCCCATCTGCGAGAGGCGCCAGTCGTGAACAGCGTCTGCGTTTCTTGGCAACGGAAGCTGATAATCATCGTTAACGCTTAACGTGGGTCGTTAATGACGATTGTAGAGCGCCTGACCGCGGCGTTCGTGATTCCCGATGAACGGATGGGTCAGACCGGCGCTTGGCCGGGCTTGGGGTTACTCGTCCTTATCTGCCTTTCGGCTTTCTTCGATCTGTCGCTTAAGGCTGGCGGCGAATTCGGGGCTCTCTTTGAGCATTCGGAGGCCCCAGGCGAGGGTTTCAGACAGGACTTCGCCCAAGGACTTGCCTGATGCGCGGGCTGCTTTTTGCATCTGGTCGAAGGTTTCGCGGTCTATCGTGATCGGCATTTTATCGCCGTCAGGACTCTCTAGGACGACTGGAACCTCGTCTTGAAGCTCCTCCACCGGCACGCAAAGTGCTTCGGCCAGTTTTCTCAGCACAGTCTTACGAGGCTTTGCCTGGCCAGCCTCATACCTTGAAATCTGTGAGGGAGACACACCACTGGCGTCTCCCAGTTCCTGCTGCGTGAGGTTTCTCTCGCCGCGCAGGTAGATGAGTTTTGTTGCGAAATCGTCAGACATGGCGCGCCCTATGTACGTCTCTAGAAGCATACATCAAACGCACAAAAAGCAAAAAATGTTTGACAAGGCAATCAAAGGCATTAAACTCACAAAACGCAAGAAAAGGAGCCAGGTATGGGTACCAAGAAGATAACCACCGCAGTGAGAATGCTGTGCGATATGCGACAAAAGCTGGAGCAGCGCGCGGAGATTAATGGGCGAAGCTTGAGCGGAGAGATTGTCTTCCGGCTCAGAAAATCACTCGAGCAGGAGATGCAGGATGAGAAAAAGCAGCGGGCATGAAAAAGCCCCAGTGCTGGCAGGCGCTGAGGCTTTGGATAACGTCAATCGGTCTAGGAAAAACGTCGAGATGAATAATAGCACAACAATTACGCCGGACAACCTCCCGCGCATTCGCTTTACCGGGCTGCCGGTCATTACCACTGCGGCACTCGCTAGCGTGTACCGAGCCAAGCCCAAAAACATCCAGGACAATTTCCAGAACAACGCAGACCGATTTGAAGCCGGGAAGCACTTTTTCAAGCTGGAAGGCGCGGATCTCAAGGCTTTCAAGAACAGCCCCGATAATATCGGGTCTGTTGATAAGCAGGCGCGTAGCCTCATCCTCTGGACTGAGCGTGGTGCTGCTCGTCATGCCAAGATGCTGGACACCGACGAAGCCTGGGAGGTGTTCGAGAAGCTGGAAGACAGCTACTTCCAGATTAAGGGGCAAGGTGGAAGCTCCTTCCCTGTACCTGTTCAGACTCTCATGGGAACGGTAATAGGTAGTGACGGCGAGCACGTTCTGGATCAGGTCATCGATCAGAAGGCCAACGCTCTCCCGGTCGCACTGCGCCGTAGCTTCAAACACACCATGAAGAGCCGGCTGCGCACCCGCTTCAGCGTTCAGAAGACCGCACTGATTCCGGCGGAAGAACTGGCCAATGCCTGTAACTTCGTCGCTGCCTACGTTTTCGAGGGCGAGCACCTGCCTAAGCGTGAGCCTGTTCAGATCGCCGGCGAGCCACACAAGCGCTACTTGCTGGCTTTCGACCACAAAGGCCAGCAGAGCATTGAGGAAATATCAGAAGGCGCATTCATCCTGTCCAAGCGCGAGTTGATGGAGGGCATGGTTGCTACTCCTGGCGATATTCCTGTCTCGATTCCCGAAATGTTCCAGTTCTTGATGGCGGCTGTCGTGAACCTGAAAAGCCGATACGAGTACATGACCCGGAGGGCCGGGAAATGAGCATGGAGCTGTTAACTCTGAGTATCAAGGGCACTTCGCCGCTGATGATGCACAGCGACAAGCTGGCAAACCCGCTGCACCCGGCTACGAAGGCTCACAAGGAGCTGACCGCCAAGCGCAAGAAAACTGATGATGATCACTTGGCCATTGCTCGGTCTGAGTTCATCGCCGGTGCCTATTTTGATTCATCGTCCGGGTTCTTCATCCCTGGCGCGAACTTCGACGCGACATTCCTTGCAGGCGCCAAGCTGCAGAAGCTGGGGACGCACTGGAAGCGCGGAGCCTTGGTAATGACTGACAAGGCTGAGCTTGAATTCGCCGGCCCATCGACGCCGGAGTCGCTTTGGGATGATCAGCGTTTCGTCGACTGCCGCGGAGTGAAGGTCGGCCAGGCCAAGATCATGCGGTACCGGCCGATCTTTCTCGACTGGGCATGCCAGCTTGAGGTGGCGATCAATGCCGATGTGCTTGACCTTCAGGAGGTGAAGAAGGCCATCGAGGACTCCGGCAAGCTGATCGGTGTCTGCGAGTATCGCCCACGGTTCGGTCGTTTCAAGGTGGTCTATGTCTGAGCTCACCAAATATCCCGGTCACAAGCAGGCGGTCGAGGACTTCCTCAAGGAGTTCAAGTACGGCGACCTTGTGGGGCACGACTGGCTTGAGGCGCGGTTCGGCATGCCCTCCATGGGTGACTCCAAGTCGCTCACGGTCGAGCAGTTCCGCGATCGGCAGTTCGAATGGCTGGCAAACGTCGAGGCGTTCAAGGCCGAGTTGCTGCGCGATCACCAGGTCTGCCTGCAGTCAGTACGAGGGCGCGGTTATCGCTGGGTGCCACCGCATGAGCAGACGGGGGTGGCCATGGAAGAGCTTGGGCGCAACGTTCGCAAGGTGTTCCGCAGCACTGGGCAGAAGCTGAGAAATCTGCGCATCACTGAGCTGACCGACGATCAGCGACGAGATAACCTGGATCAGGTGGCGAAGTTCTCCGCGCTGCGCGGGATGGCGACGAAGGCCCTGCGCTGAGTAGCGTCATGCCCTTTCTATGAGAGGGCATTGCGGTGCGAAAGCATCATGCGGCTAGGTTCGCAAGGGTCCGGCGCGATATGGCGTGACAAGGTGTGGCATGGGCTGAAAACAGCGTAATGCTCCTTCGTCGAGGGGGTATTGCGGTGGCGTAAGCCGCCAATTGAGCTGGGGCGTGACAAGGCGTGCCGTGGTTGGCCATGGTATGGCTTGGTCCGGCGTGGGCCGTAAACGGCATCGAGAGGGCACCTTTGGGTGTCCTTTCTTTTTTTCACCCTGTATTCGCGGGGTTTTGGCGCTTCCTGCTGATGGTGGTAGATTGCTGCCATCAACTCGGGAGTGGCAAAAAATGGCTCAAAGCAGGGATGATCTGAATAGCCTAGCAAGGACTGTTGCTGCACATTTCATGGCTGAACTGGAGCATGCGGCCAAAAGCGGTGAGGATATTCAGGCTCTCCTGCTCAAGCATGAGGAGTCTCAGAAAAACCTCATGCAAGGATGGCCAGATGAGGACGTAGTTATCTTCACTGACGCGTATGTTGCAGAACTCGAAGCGAAGTCGAATAGCTCTCTGCAGGAATCCCCCCATCAGAATGATCATCATGAGGGAAGCAGTCGCCAGGAAAGGACTCTGGATAGGCAGGCTGTGCGGAGATACGTCAAGACAGATAGCGACGAACTGCTGGCGGCCGCAGCAAGAGGCGAGAATATTCATCAGATCGCTCTTGATCAGCAGGATAGGTTCAACGAACAGTTGAAAAACCTGCCTCCAGATGAGGCGCTTGCCCTCCAGGCCATGTATGCGGAAGAGCTTAATGCAAACACCCTTCACATGAGCGCTGAGGCTGATAGATTAAACAGGCAGGCAGATGATCTAAATCAGAGGGCTGCCGCAGAAACTGAAAAGAACGAGGCTATCGGCAAGGCACTTGGAGCTATCGCCTTTTGCGTGGTGTTCGTCCTGATTTTGATGGCGCTGAGGAAATAAGCGCCTCAAGAGAATGAAAATTAACTAAACCGGCAATGGCCGGTTTTTTTTCGCCCGGAGAAAGGCATGACCCAGGAATCAAGACTCGCGATAGTCATCGACTCGCGTGGTGCAAAGAAGCAGGTCGACCAGTTGCGATCTGGCCTGGGAAATCTGCAGGCGGCTGGCGACGATGCTGCCGAAAGCACCAGAGGAGTAGGTGATGCCGCTAGAGCGGCTGGCAGTGCCCTTGCTGCTCTTGGCGTCGGCGCAGTGACGCGAGAGGTTCTGCGCCTAACCGATTCCTTCAAGTCCATGCAGGGCTCGCTGGCCCTTGTTAGCACGTCGACTACGAACGCTAATGAGTCGTTCCAGAAACTGCTGGCGATGGCCAACAACACCGGAAGCTCGCTGGAGGCCACTGTATCGCTGTATACGCGCCTGGCTAACGCTACGCGCGGCGCAGGATTCACCCAGGAGCAACTGTTAAACGTCACAGACGCGCTCAACAAGGCGTTCGTGATCTCTGGCGCGACGATGCAAGAGGCGTCGAACGCCGCCATTCAGCTGTCCCAAGGGTTGGCATCCGGCACCCTGCGCGGTGAAGAGCTGAACTCTGTCATGGAGCAAGGGCCTCGCATTACCAGGGCCTTGGCGGATTATCTCGGCGTCACAAACGGCGAAATTCGCCAGATGGCAGCTGACGGCAAGATCACATCCGATGTGGTTACGAACGCGCTTCTGCAATCGCTGTCGTCACTGAACAGTGAATTGGACAAGATGCCGCGCCGCTTCGAGCAGGCGTCTGTCGCGCTGAAGAACAACTTCTTGGCCGCTATCGGACAGATCAACGTAGACCCGGTTGTTAGCTCGGTAGATGCCCTGGCCAGTTCGCTCGCCAAGCCTGAAGTGGTCATGGGTATCCAGAGCATTGCCAATGCTCTTGGTAGCCTGGTGGCGGTCGGCGGCGATGGCCTCAAGGCAGTAGCGGAAAACACCGATGTACTCATGGCCATCACTGGCGCCTACGCAGCCAAGGTCGGAACTGGGCTGGTGGTTTCGCTTGCGGCTGCTACTAAGGCTCGCTATGCCGATTTGGCGGCGAGTCAGCAGCAGGTAGTCGCTGAGAGGCAGGCAGAAGTGGCGGCCACGGCAGCTACGGCGCAAGCCTCTCGGAAGGCCGTGGCCGAACAAGCCGCTGCAGTTTCAATCACTCAGCGTTCGATGGCCGAGACCGCAGCGGCGAGAGCGGCCCAGGCAAATACCGTTGCCCAGCTGCAAGCAGTGCAGCAGCAGCTGGCAGCTGATCGCGCGCTTGAGGCGCAGCGCCTCCAAGCGCAGATCAACGATGTTGGTCGCCAGCAGTCGTTGACCCGACTTGCTGAGATCAGAAGGGCCGAGGCCGCAGTAACATTGCAGCAGGCAGCAGCGGAGCGCGCCCTTGGGCAGATGGCAGGGCAAGAGGTCATCATTCAGAGCCAGCTTGCGGCAGGCCAGGCCCGGCTAACGACTCTGCGCGAGGCTGACACGGCTGCTGTCGTGGCGCAAAACGCCGCACAGGTTCGCCTGAACACCGCGCAATCGCTTGGCGCGCGGGCCTCGGCTGGGCTGATGGCATTGGCCGGAGGGCCTATAGGCCTGCTCACCACTGCGCTGACCGTGGCTGCAGGTGCCGTCATCTACTTTTCGTCGAGCACAGACAGCGCCACTCAGTCGCTGATTGACCAGAACCTGACGCTTGACGATTCCATCGTTAAATACCGGCAGCTCAGTGCCGAGCAGCAGCGCTTTCAGTCGGCCAAATGGATGGAGGCCCAGCGTGACGCGGCTAAGGACGCCAGTAGCGCGCTCAGCGAGTATTTCACCCGGGCGTTCGATGGCCTGAACTCGCTAGGCGTCAGTGGAGTCGAGTCGGCCGACACCTTCAAGCGCATGTTTGAAGAGGTCAGGAACGGACAGCGATCGCTGGACTCGCTGACCGGATGGCTGACCAGCAACACCCAGATTTCCAGCGTGTACCGCGACGAACTGGTCAGGATCGGCGCCGAATACTCCGCCAGCAGCCAGAAGGCTGACGACTACGCCCGCTTGCTTGACCGCAGCAAGACCGCAACTGATGGTGCTACCAGTTCAGCCAAGTCCCAGGCGAGCGCGCAGCAGGCCTCGGCTGCGGCAGTCGGTGGTGGCGAGCAGGCCTGGGAAAAGTACATTTCCCAGCTGACGCAAACCCGTGACCTCATTGGCGCAAATACTGCCCAAGAGGCTGCATATACGGCTGCGAAGGCTGGATTCAACAGCCAGCAGGTCGAATATGCGCGCCTGATCGGAGAACAAACCGACCTCCTCAAGAAGTACGAGGAGGCAGTCAAGGACGGCAAGAAGGAAGACCAGGAAAGGCTGCGGGTTCAGCTCACAGCTTCGATCACTGCGTCCGAAGCCATTAAGTCGCAAATGGAGAGCCAAGGGCGCTCCATGAAGACCATGGCTGAGAACGCCGAGTCCAGCGCCAAGCGCCAGGTTGATGCGATTCAAACCGTTATCGACCAGACAGTGCGCTACGCCAAGGGGCTTTCGCTGGTCGAGAAATACGAGCCTAAGCAAACTCTGCAGGGGGCTAGCCTTCTGACCTTTGGCCAGCAGCAGCCGACCTCGCAACCGAAGTCATCGCCGAAAACCAAGACGGTTGCGGAGATGGTTCAGGAAGTACTGGATCAGATTGACGGAAACACCACTGCGAAGCCCGGAAACACTGGATCTCCGAAAGGGCAGAAGGGGTTATCGAGCAAGCTGAACGAAGCCCAGACCGCTTTCGACAACCTGTATAAGGCGGCCCAGCCGGCCAAGTTCGCGCTGCAAGAGTATGTCGAGCGCCAATCTCAGCTTGAGCTTCTGCTGTCGAAAGGGAAGATCACTCAGCAGCAGTACAATGAAGCGCTGGCCCAGTCCTCGCTGAACTACGCCGCCGCCATAAAGGGAGCCCAAGGCCTCACTCAGGCCGAGCAGTACCGGGCACAGCTTGAGCGGCAGCTTTCAGGCCAGCAGAGCGAGTACAGCATTGCTGCAGCCGGTGTCGGCATGGGCGACCAGCAGACGCAACGACTGCAGCAGCGCGTACAGCTTGAGCAGCAGACCAACGACCGCATCCTGCAGCTGCGCACCGAACTGGCGAACGCCACGACGGAGAAGCAGCGGCAGGACTTGCAGGCGCAGATCGACCTGACGAACGAGTTCCTGCCTCAGCAGCTTGCAGCGATGCAGGCTGGCTGGGCGCAGATCGACCAGGCCATGCTCAACCCGATCAACGGGTGGACGGCTGCCGTGCAGAACTTCGGCAACCAGGCGCGCGACATTGCTGGGCAAACGCAGTCGATCTTCTCCAGCGCATTCAACACCATCTCGACCGATATCACCGACGCGATCATGAGCGGGCAGCTGTCCATGAGCACGCTTGGCGATATCGCTTCGAACGTGGTGCGCGAGATCATCGCCGGTTTCGTGAAGATGGGCGTGCAGATGGCACTGAATGCTGCGCTGAACGCCACTCTCGGCACAGCCGCGGCCGGCCAGAGCATGATCCTGGCGGGTACCACGGCCACGGCCTGGGCACCGGCGGCGGCGATGGCATCCCTTGCAACGCTGGGCGCCAACTCCGTTCCTGCAGCGGCCGCGCTGACCTCGACCACGGCTCTGGCGTCAAGCCTGGCCGTGATCCCGGGCTTCGCCACCGGTGGCTATGTGTCCGGCGCCGGTACCGGCACCTCCGACAGCATCATGGCCCGCCTGAGCGACGGCGAGTTCGTGGTGAATGCCGCGGCGACCAAGCGTAACCGGGTGCTGCTCGAGGCGATCAACTCGAACGAGCGGGTATCGGTGGCTGGTGGTGGCGGCTCGGTTGTTTCGACTCAATCGTCTGGCAGCACCCAGGCGCCCGTGGTCGCCCAGCCAAGCGTCACCGTGAACCTGATCGAAGACCGGTCCCGTGCCGGCACTGTTGATCAGCGCACCGGTGAAGACGGCCAGCTGCAGATCGACGCCTTCGTGGCTGATATCTGGGGCGGGGGCGAGCGTGCGCAGGCAATCGAAGCGGCCTACGGGCTCTCGCGCAACCCAACGTAGGTAGATCCCATGACCACCGAAACCGACGAGGCCGACAGCGGGGCGGGCGCAACTGTGCCCGAGCCCGTTGTGCCGCCAGATGAGAAAGAGCTTCTTCTCCAAAGGCGGCTCGCTCGCATCGAGGAGGCGCTGGGCCTCAGCCCGCTCACCTAAACGCAAACCTCAGCTGAGGAACGGCAATGATTCAATACCCGGCAGAATTGCCACTTCCGCTGCAGGAGGGGTATGGCCTGAGCACGGTTGATCCGATGCGGGCTACGCCGATGGTCACCGGGCGCGCGCGGTACCGGATCACCACCCGGAAGCCTCCAACGTCCGCACGGTTCACCTTCAACTTCAGCGAGCAGGAAGCGGCCCTTTTCGAGGGCTGGCACACCTGGGCGCTGAATCTCGGTTTTGAATGGTTCGAGATGCCGCTGCAGACGCCTCTTGGCCTGCAGGTGCACTTGGTGCACTTCAAGGGCATGTACACCGGCGGGGAGCTGGCTCAGGTAAAGCGGTGGCGATTCTCCGCTGAGCTCGAGTTCAAAGTCCGCCCGGTATACACCGAGGATCAGTACCTCGGTGCTGCGATGGGCATGCCGCTCGACCAGTTCAACACGCAGCTGTCCGGCAGCTTGGACAAGTGGTACACGAGGTACTTCGGATGAGCCTGATCGAGGAGTGCTATGCATCGGGAAGGGGCGAACTGGTCGACACCATCGAGGCGCGCAAGGAGGGCGGCACCGTCTCCCACCTGTACTGCTCTGGCTGGGAAGACCGGGTGTGCACCACCGAGGATGGCCGCACGCTGACCTTCATCGCGATGGCGATGGACTTGGGTCTGCCAAAGAACGACAACAGTGCGTTCCAGAACATCGTGCTAGGCCTGGATAACACGACAGGTGAAGTGCAGGAGGTCGTTGAGGAGGCCAAAGCGGCCGACGAGCGCTTCATCATCACCTTCCGACGCTACCTAGCTGAAGACCTGTCGTTCCCGCAAGAGCGGTACCGCATGACGATGCTCAGTCGAGAATATGAGGATGGCGTGGCCAAGCTCACCTGCGGGCTGATGGATCTTCTGAACACCAACGGTCTGCGAACCGTCCTGACCACCATCGTGGCACCTGGCCTGAAGTACGTCTGATCATGATCGAGAAATTCATGCGCGCCCCGTATCGCGAGGGTGCACGGGGGCCTATTGCCTTCGATTGCTGGGGGCTCTGCATCGCCGTGCGCCATGAGGTGTTCGGCCTGCCCCTGCTGCCCAGCCTGGGTGCCGTTGGCAAGAGCAAGCCAAAGGCCAATACCGCCGCCTACCACGAACTTCGCCAGGGCATGGAGGAGTGCGCCCCAGAGCCAGGCGCCATTGCCGCCGTGTTCCGTGGCGCGCTGTGCCTGCACGTAGGTGTGGTGGTGGAAAGCGAAGGGCGCCTGAAGGTGCTGGACACAAACCCCGGCGGCGCCTGCCTCCGGACAACCGGCGGGTTCGAAGCCGCTCATCCCAAGGTGGTCTATTACCGTGATCGAGTTCTACCCGAACAAGCTGAGTGATACGGCGCCGCTCGGCACCTGGAAGACCGACCGCCGTATGACGATCGAGGAGTGGCTGAAGAGCCAGGCCCAGTCGTACGAGCGCCGGAAAAGCCCACCATTCAGCGTGGTGCTGAACGACGAGATCATCGACCAGCACCTATGGCACAAGGTGAAGTTCAAGCCGTCCGACCTGCTGCAGATCTACCGAGAGCCAAAAGGTCTTGAACAGGCTTTCATGGCGGTTACCCTATTCGCAGGGGTTAAGGCGGTCTCCAAGCTGCTCATGCCCAAGATGCCAGGCATGCCATCCAGCGCAGGCACCCAGCAGGGCGACCCCTTGACCGAGGCCAGTGCCAAAGGCAACAAGGTCAAGCTCGGCGACCCGGTGCGCCAGATCGCAGGCCACCAGCGCGTCTATCCGTCGTACCTGGCCCAGCCGCGCCGAGCATTCCTGGCGCCGCGGGACCAGCGCGTGGAAATGCTGCTGTACATCGGCGAAGGTGAGTACGACGTGCCGCTGGCCAAGGTCAAGGTTGGGGAAACCCCGCTGATCTCCTTGGGCGCGGATGCTACGTTCACCATCTATCCGCCAGGCGCCGACCTGTCTGCCGATCCGGCGCATATCAACTGGTTTAACGCGCCAGAGGTGGGGGCAAGCTCAAGCGGCTCTGCCGGCCTGGAACTGACCATGGCCACCGACCTGACCAGGTCGGCCACGGCTTCGGCGTACCAGTTCGTGGGCGGCACGATCAGCGTGCCGGCCGGCTCCGGCCAGTTCCCGGCTGACTGGTCGAACGGGATCATCATCCGCGTACTCGCGCCCTACACCTACACCGTCATTGACGGCGGAGCAGGGCGTGACATCGTGCGTGGGCCGCTGGAGATGCTGAACCCAACGCCGGGCATGCTGATCGAGGTGGCGGGGGCAAACGCGGGGCTGTACGTCGTGCACAGCTACACGCCATACAGCCCGGCCGTTCCGGCCAATCCTGGCACCGCTTCGACTCTCACCGGGTCCGCTGCACCAACCCGGTATGATTTCGACGTCACCCCACTGAGCTTCACCCTGCTCCGTGGGGCTACCAGCTACCCGATCACGCTGAACACCGCGACCACCAACCTGTCCGGGCTGGTATCGGCGCTCAACACGCAGTTCAGCGGTAAGCCGTTCCA
Organism: Pseudomonas sp. p21; assembly: GCF_001642705.1. Taxonomy (NCBI): domain Bacteria; kingdom Pseudomonadati; phylum Pseudomonadota; class Gammaproteobacteria; order Pseudomonadales; family Pseudomonadaceae; genus Pseudomonas; species Pseudomonas sp. p21. The sequence goes on along the minus strand of NZ_LWBV01000003.1, from coordinate 83,253 downwards.
GGCGCAAGTGAGCGGCAGCGTGCTTCGCATTGTCGAACTGACGCCATTCGCCGGCCAGGCCATCACCGCTACCAGTGCTTCCACCATCCTGGGGTCGTCGCCAGGTGGCGCCACTGGCACGGCCACCACCAGTGCTATCCCCGAGCAGCCGGCCGAGATGACCCTGGACTATGACGGTGGATCCCCGGTGGTGGGCCTGGCACTGGGTCAGGGCCTGGCAACCATCGGCCCGCGGGGGCTTCGGTACCGGATCACGGCCTTCAGCACGAGCCTGCTCGAGGTGGAACGCCTGACTGCATCCGGCTCTACCGATACCGGCTGGCCAGGCTTCAACGCCATGCAGACGGTCAACGGCCTGATCACGCTGGACGCATCTAACCTGCAGGGTGGCTACCGCGGCCCGTTCGCCTGTTGCCCGGACAACGAAAAGGTAGTCGAACTGGAATGGTCGGTCACTTACGCCAATGGCCTGTGCGGCATTGGCCGGGAAGGGCAGATCTACGAGATTCCGACCTACTACGCATTCGAGTATCGGGACATGGATCTGGCCGGAGCCTGGACCGTCATTGAACTGATGAAGACGGGCGGCTCGCTGGATGCCCAGGGCTTCACCGACCGCGTGACGCTGCCATACCCGATGCGGGCAGAGGCCAGGGTTCGCAAGCTGTACAAGGACCGCCCGGGGCGAATCAACGACGAGGCCCGCGACGACGCCACATGGACTGATCTGCGCGGGCGCATGCAGAACTCGCCAACCAGCTATCCGATGACGGTCATCACTTGCAACATCCGCGGGGGTGACCGGTTATCCGCGCAATCGGAGAGCCAGGTAAGCGGTGAGGCAACTCGCATCCTGCCTCTTATGGAGGGCGGAACTGGGCCAACACGCGACATCGTGCCTTGGTGCATTTACCAGCTGAAACAGCGCGGATACACGGACGACGACCTGGACCTGCCTGAGTGGCAGGCCTTCCACGAGGTCTGTGTGGCCCGTGGCGACACCTACGACGAGACGTTGGACGCGACGATCACCTTGAAGGACATGGTGAACAACGCCCTGGCGTGCGGGTTCGGCGAGCTGGTGACGTTCCGTGGCCTGCTACGGCCTGTGCGGGACAGCGTCCGGGCTGCGTTCGATGTCACCTACGGGCCAAAGACGCAGACCTACTCGCCCCAGAACATGACCAAGATGCTCAAGATCAGCGGCGCCATGCCGTCGATCAACGACTTCGACGGCGTGGATGTGGAGTACTTCTCGCGCACCACCTGGGCGTGGGAAACGGTCGAGTGCCGCTGGCCAGGCGACCTGGGCAACAAGGTCGAGAAGATCAAGATGCCCGGAATCAGCGACAGGACCAGAGCCTGGCGCATCGGCATGCGTCGGCGTGGCCACCAGAAGTATCGGACAGACGTGTACGCCTGGGAAACGGAGATGGACGGCAGCAACAGCGGCTACCTCAGTTTTGCGGCGGTTGGCGATGATAGGCCGAAGGGTTGCCAGAGCGCGATCCTGCTGGCCTTCGAGGTTACCGGTGCGGGAACGCTGCTGAGCTCATCGGAGCCACTGGACTTCAGCGCCGGCGGTGAGCACCTGATCGGGCTTCGAAAACTGGACGGCACGCTGTCCGGACCATGGACCGCCACACAGGTGGATCCGTACACGGCGCGGGTTGATGCCCTTGACTTCACGCCCGTGGTCGACGGCCCGCTGGAGCCGCCACACATCCTGTTCGGTCCAGCAACGCGCTGGGCATACCCAGCCCTGATCACGCTATCCGATCCAGTCAACGGCAACAGGGCCATGAAAGCCATGCCCTACGACGCCCGCGTTTACACCTACGACGACCAGTTCCCACCCGCCTGATTTAACAATGCCCGGTTCCGGGATATGAGAGGAAACATATGACCGGCGCAGAATCTCTGCAGCTGTTCCAACAGCTTGTGGCTAACGCAAACTCGCTGTTCCTGTCTGATGCTGACTTAGTCACCATCAACGGCATCACCAAGCCCACCCTAAAAAAGATCTACGCCGAATTCCTCGCGAGCATGGGGACCTATACCACTGTGGCAGCCGGCCTGGCCGCCACCAGCGGTTCGGGCACCAATAACCGCTTCTTCTCGGTACCGGGAACTGGCGATGTGTTTGAAACCCGCTACCGGAACGATGCCGGGGTCGCGGTTGAGATCTCGTCCCTGCTGTCCTGGCTGGCGGATGCGCTGACCATCAACAAAGGCAAGGCGTATCCGCTTCGCCAAATGAACCGGGGTGGCGTGACATCGCCAGCAAACCCGGTGATGAACCGGTTCCTGCTGAACTGCGAGGTCCTCGGGGCGGATCTGACCAAGTACTACCTCATCTCTCTCCAGAAGAACGGCGCCAGTTTGGGGGGGAGCTATGAATTCGGCTGGATTCTGTACGAGGCCGACCCAGCGACCTATGCATCTACCGGCGCAGTCACGGAAATTCACTCGTATACCAATCCGGCGCCGAACATCGATCGAACTGGCGGAGTTCAGACGCTGATCGTTACGCCGAATCTGCGGCCAGATCTCCGATTCAAGATCGTGGTAGATGCCAGTGCACTGCCTGCCTCTGGAACTGCTATCGACTCTAGCAGCACGGGTACAAATGGCCGAAGCTGGATCATAGATCCATCTCGTTACTCGGCCCCCCCAGTCATCAGAGATGACTCGTTGAGTATCAACCGGGGTAAGGTCTACCCGCTGCGCAAGATGACCCGCAACGGCACCACCAGTGCCGAGCCGACCGCCTTCAGCAAGGCGATCCTGAACATCTGCATCATCGGCGCACGCCCAGGCAAGTACTACCGTCTGGCCTACTTCGTGAACGGCAGCACCGCTTTGCCCTCGGCCAAGCCTGACGGCTGGATCATCGAAGAGATTGACCAGGCCAACTACGAGACGGCCGCCAACGTTGCTACCCAAGTCATTAGTGTGGCAGATGCGGGCACCCCTACAATTGCTCGGGACGGCATCCAGACGGTGGTGCTGGCCAGTACGGTGGCGATCGACCTGCGAATCCTGATCACCCTGGACACGGCCCAGCTGCCGGCCTATGGCACCTTCATCGGTGCGGCTAACACGATTAACCCGGGCTACAGCTACATCATTGACCCGAGCCGCTACATCCCGGCCAAAAGCGAATCGACCAACTCGATCAGCCTCAACGCTGGGCAGATCGTGCCTTTCCGCAACACCAGTCGCGGCGGCTCGGTATCGACTCCAAGCCCGCTGCAGACTAACGTGATCCTCAACGCTCGGGTCATCAACGCCAAGCGTGGCAAGTACTACGGCCTGCGGTATTTCCAGAACGGCAACGCTGCCGTGGTTCCGGCAGCTGATGGCTGGATCGTGGAAGAGGTAGACATTGCGGGCTATGACGCCTCGGTCATCACTACAGGCAACAGCATCTCGGCCTTGGCCGACCCGCAGCCGGCGATCGACCGCACCTTGGGCATTCAGACGCTGCTGATCAACACCAAGACCGATGTGCGCATCGAGTTGGTGCTGGACGCTTCCAAGCTGCAGGCTTATGGCACCCAATACGGGATGAATGCCATTTTCCAAAACGGGTACTCGCAGGTAATCGACCCGGCCTGCTACGAGTTCCCCGTAACAAGCGGCGGCACGCCCTCCCGAGTGACCTACAGCGTTGATTCGTCGATGCGCCTTACCCTGAGTTGGCCGGATGGGGTCGGTACTCGAGGCTTCGTCTTCGGCCTGAACGGTGCCAACAGCCTGGCCAACTTTGCCCAGGTGATCCTGAATGGTGGGGTAATCAGCTCGTTCGCTACCGACTGGTTGCCGCCCATGATCTTCGACGCCGTGAACAACGGCGACGGTTGGCCAACCCTTGAGTTCACCGGTGGCAACCACCTGGTGGACGGCAAGGTGACGGCTGCTTCAGTCGCCTACGTGATTGAGGCCGATGGCGTCACCCTGGTGCCCGGGTCGAGCGGAACGGCCAGCCGGGTCACTTGCCGCATCATCAATAAGCTGATGGCTGGTAACACTGTGAGTCTGGGGCGGTACCCGCTGCTGCAGGCCTTCCAGGTCGATTTCATGCCCGGCGTTGCCGGGGTGCACGCCGAGATCATGGCGCTGGAGGACGTGGATATCTACATCGACTACGCCTGCCAGATCGTGACAAGCGGCGTCAACGACACGCTGTTCTACTTGGGCGGTCAGTTCCCCACACCGATTCCGTTCGACGGCACGGTCAACTCTGGTGCGCCATCGGCGTATCCCGATGCGTGGGCCGTGCTCACCACCAGCGCCAATGGCCAGCTGGGGGCATGGATCGACCGGAACTATGGGGTGGCTGCCGAGGAGCATATCTATGAGGGCTACGGGAAGATCATAGGTGGCGGATCGGCGAGCTCCAAGCAGTACACCTCAGCTATCCACAAGTTCCTGCAGCGAGACCCAGCCAATGCGATGCGGCTGCAGGCCGGCAAGTCTTACCAATGGCGAGGCGGCTACTCCTGGGGGCCGGTCAGCCTGCCGGATGGCATGGTTGCCACTCTGCGCTACATGGACGAGTGGCGGATCCGCCGAGCGTTCGCAGTTTCGGCAAACAAGGTGCTAAAACCGTAGGTCCTGCCTCATATCAATGTCCGCATTCGCGGGCTTTTTTATGCCTGGAGAAAATATGGCCAGACTTACCGAAGCCCAGGCCGGAGGCGCGAACGTCTCCCGGATTTTGGACCCGTTTGTCTTTTCTGAAGACACATCTTCGATTGAGCCCTGCGATAGGGCTTTTGGTCGATGCGGTGGACCTAAAAATGGCCAGCGAGGCGGAGGCTGAAATGCTAACGGACTGGCGCACGGTTCTGCGTACTGCTCAGCCGTGCGCCAGAGCAGGGCAGTTGGCCAACTAAAATTGACTGGTCGGCGCTACCGCCTGACTTGCAGCAACACCCAAACCCAACCGCCACCCGGCGGTACTTTTTTGCCTGGAGATAACACATGCCTTTCATCGTCATCAACAGTAGTAACAACTTCGATCCCATTCACCAGAATGAGTATGTCACCGAACAGGAGGCAGACGCCGCGGCACGCAGCCTCTTGGAGGAGCAACCAACTGCGCTCGTACGGACCGCACAGGTGATGAAGCGGTATTCCGCAAAGGTCACTGTTTCTGTAGCTGATGCTCTTCAGCAAATGGTAGAGGGGAACGCATAATGGCTATGTCGGATAATATGACCAATAACACAGATGCCCTGCCGCAAGTCGGCGAAGTGAGCGACGCTGAAAATGTACTATATATTCCCAGTGGCCCAGGTCAGCTGAGTCGTTCTGTTCAGCAAAGACTTCGCGATGTGGTCTCGGTTAAAGACTATGTTGAAGTTTCTGGCTCAGCAGTCAGTCAAGTTGGCTTGGAGTCAGCTATCGCTGTCGCAGTTTCTAATGGTGCGGATCTCTATTGGTCGAATGGAGCCGTTCCATTAGTGAGTGATCAGCCTATCTCTGGTCTTCATTCTGTTCGTCACGTTGGTGCAGGAAGTATTAGAGCTGGCTCTAATGTGTTCAATCTTAAGCCGTTGAGTACCGACATCAACAAGCTTTACATGGCGCCGGGAGGTACAGGAGATGGCTTGAGTCCTGAGCGTCCACTTAATGGCTTTGCTGGCGCCATAGCGGCATTGCGGAATTACATGCCGCTTACAGGAAGATGGATCATCGTAGGTTCCGCTGGTGTCTACAATGAGGCGGTAACTTTGCCAGACTGGTTGGCCAATGGCGCTAATTATCTTGCGTTTGACTTTCCGGCGGTTGGAGGTGCCCAGGTGGAGCCAAGCGCGTATACGGCGTTCCTTGATGGAACTGGTTTAACCGCAATAAGTGGCTTTACTTCTGGTCAGGGCAACCGAATCAGTATCAGTAACCTCTGTATGAGAAACTGGTACGATCAAAATTTGTCGAACGTTAAGCAGGTTCGCCGTGCACTGGCGGTCTCTTCAGGGAGTGTAGCGTTCATCCAGAATTGCGGATTCTACAGTAACGGATTGTCCAATATTTCCGCGCTTCCAGGTGGGTCTGTAACGGTATCTGGGGGGATTTTGGATGGGGCCAGATATGGCCTGGATAATACGGGTGGGCGAATGTCGCTAAGTGCGACAAGTTCCACTTATACCGTAGTCAGGAATGCCCTTGAATACGGTTTGTACTCCAAGCATGACTCCAGTACAGTTCTTGATTATACGGAGTTCCGTAACAATGGGAGGCTGCAAGCGGCAGCAGCGTATGGTGCGGCTCTTTTTGGGTATAAATCGAATTGCTCTATCGATACGCGGGGCTGTAAGTTTTATCAGAACAATATTTGTTGGAACCTCCGAGGTGGATTCGGTGCCGACAACCCAGGTATTCCGGATGTGTATGGCGTAGGTGCAGAGGCCAATATCAGACGGTATTTGTGTCGTGCGGGAGGCGTCGACGATATCTCGCAATACAGATCGAATCGTTGGAGCGATATCACACTTAGGTATACAGGAGGGTCGGTCACTGGCACCGGAGAGGCTACTGTTTTAAGTGGTGTCGCGGCAACACGCACTGGGTATGTGGCTGATCAGGATCAGGCAATTCGTGTGATTATGACTTGTCGGGCCCAAGCAGCAGACGGACTTTTTACGCCTAGGGTTCGCTTAAGTAGCGGTGAGTCTGTCGCTCTAGGCACCTACCGAGTGGCTGCTGGATCTTATGGTCGTATTGAACTTTTTATGCGCCCAACCAGTGCCCGTAATGCCTTCGTTTTGCAGTTTTCGTGCTTGGGGGCAACGCAGAACTTAGGTGACGCAGTTGGCCAAATTTTGTCCGGGAACATAGACCTCCCGAATGAGGCACTCACCTTCGATGTTGCTGCTTGTTCTACTGGCGACAGCGGTACTGCTGTGCTTAATAGCTGTAACGTTGAGCTAGGTGGTTAAGGCTGACCAGATAGTAGAGATTTGTTTGCGCCCGCATTTGCGGGCGTTTTTCTTTTAGGAGAAAAAATGGCTCGAATAGATTCTTCTGCTGCCGGCGGCGCCAACGTCCACCGGTTTCTGGACCTGATCGCTTTCTCTGAAGGTACCTCAACCATCAAGGCAAGCGACGACGGGTACAATGTGCTGTATGGCGGCGGCCTATTTCAGGGCTACGCGGACCACCCGCGGCGCAAGCTGACGTTCCCAATCAACGGCAAGTCGGTAACCAGCACGGCAGCCGGCCGATACCAGCTGCTCGAGCGTTACTGGGATGCATACCGGGTCAGCCTTCACCTGTCGGGCGGGTTCACGCCGGAGAACCAGGACCGAATCGCGCTGCAGCAGATCCGCGAGCGCAAGGCCCTGGACGACATCAAGGCTGGCCGCATCCAGCAGGCCATCTCCAAGTGCTCGAACATATGGGCCAGTTTCCCAGGCAACACCTATGGGCAGACCCCGCACCGCCTGGACAAACTGCTGGCTCAGTGGCAGAAGCTCGGCGGGGCGCTGGCGTGAACTGGCTCGGCGCTGTACCGGCCTGGTGCTGGTGGCTGATCGCTCTGGTGCTGGTCGCCGGCGGGCAGCAGTACCGCGTTGTGCTTGCCAATGGAGAAGCCACAGAAGCACGCAAGGAACTGTCCGACTACCGCCTGGAAGTCTCCGAGCGGGACCGACGCGCCGCCGCCCAAGCAAGAATCGAAGAACAGCGCCGCCAAGCAGCGGCGGAGGAGGAGGGTGAGAGTGCACGCAAGAAACTGGAACTGGCCAAAAGCCGCGCCGCTGATGCTGAGTCTGCTGCTGATGGGCTGCGCGGGGAAATCGCCAGATTGCGGGATGGCCACCGAGCCACCTGCCATGCCATCGCTGCCCAGCAGCGCCAAGCAGGAACCTCTGCCGTCGTGGTGCTCGGGGGATTGCTTGAGGAGGCTGACCGAATGGCGGGAGACCTCGCGGCAGCGCTTGAGCGAAGTCGAATAGCTGGCCTGTCATGTGAGTCGATGGCAGACCAACTTCACCGATGATCATTTATCCCGCTTGGCGCACCTTGAAGCCGATAGGGTTTTCTAGATCAGATTATCCGGGGGACCATTAAATTCGCTGTACGCCCAGTCCTCCACATACTTTCTCGCTCCCTCCATCCCAGGGAAAAGCACTGGAGCCGAAACCCCGTAGCGGGCGCAGATGCGCAGGAGCTTTTCGCACTCTGAGGATGGCAGCGTCACTTTTACAAAAGCGTGTTCACCCTGCGAATCTGCGACTTCGAACATATCCGGGTCGTTCTCTAGGCCAAGTGATTCGAAGTCGGGAGCTTTCACACCTCGCTGGATAGTGAAGAGTCCTGATTGCGCCGCCAAATTCGCTGCGGTTCCGCCGGGAAGGGAAACTAAGGAAACGTTAGACCATTTATTCTTATGAGTGAGATTTATGGCCCAAACCGCTATCTCTGGTGGGCGCTGTGTCAGCTTCACGCAGGAAGACGCGGCGAAGTACGCTGCTACGAATGATCGGCGCGTCCAATCCAATAGCCTCGTAGGGACCCCGTAATGCTGTGCTACTGCGAGAGGTTCGTCGAAAACTGCAGAGGGCCACTGGAGGTCCATTTTTTGCGTAAGGATAAGTTCAAGTTCCTCTGATAAGCCTCTTGTATATCCAGGAACGCTCAATCCTGACTGATCACAAGCCTTTAGAAACCGCTGTAGAGTTAGAGCCTCGAAATGCGCTTGCTCTTTGTGAGTGGCGCGATAACTGCCGAATAAGCTCCTTGCAGTAATGTGTCCGGTATCCCTAAATGCAGACGGTATCAACCCCCAGCGCGCATCAGCTTGCCCGCGATATATGAACCACTGATGCTTTTCTTCATCATCGTCTGGAGTGATCCATTCGATGAACTCCTCCACTGTTTTACAGCTGATTACGTGGATTCTTTCGCTCACTGCACTGCTCTCTTATGTTTTCATGACTCAATGCTGCCTATTGGCCACTAGTCATCATAGGGCCTCGCCCCGCTTGTGTCATCTAGGTTTCTTGGACGTGTTTTCGCGGGTCTAAACGAGGCCTAGACGGCGTCAATATCCACGGGCACTATTGCGCTGAAGTGCTTAGCCTAGGCAGGACAATGAACAAGCGTACCGTTATCGGTATGGTCGAGGCTGGCGAGCCGCTGATCCAGCAGGCCATCGACGCCATACGGGAGTACCACCAAGCCCAGGACCGTGGCGCGCCGCCTGAAGAGGTCGAGCGCCTACGTCTATTGGCGGATTCGCTATACCAAGCGGTTATCGATTACCAGTTAATCCAAGCAGGGCGGGCACCGTCTACCATTCAGTGATGGCCTCTTCAGGATGGAACCCCGATGAAGTGTAAGCCGCCGATCCTTTTCCCTGACCATCCCATGTACACCGACGCCGTGGACGCCTTGAAGCGTTATCACGAAGCCCAGGCTTCGGGTGAGCCGACGGAAGAGGTGGAGCGTCTGCGGATGATTGCCGAGTCGCAGTTCCAGGCGGTCACCGACTACCAGCTCAAAGCGTTAGGCGGCCCTGCTGGCCAGGCTCACTGATTGGGTTGATCAGCTCTGCCCCTTGGTTCCGCACATTTCCAACGTCCGTGCTGACCCGGTACCACTCGAAGGCCTCGGCCGGCTCGCCCAAGTTGAGCACCAGTTGCTCTGCATGCTCGCTCGGCATTCCTGCCGCGATCCACTCGTGCGCCAGCTCAGGTGACAGCACGACAGGCCGGCGGTCGTGAACATCGACCATGCCGCCCTGGGCGTCGGCGGTGATGATCACAAACCCGTCGTGCTCGCTGCCGGCGAACTGGCCGATGCTGGCGCATAGGGCTGGGCGCCCGTCCCAGCGGCGGATGTAATACGGCTGCTTCTTCGGTCCACCCTCATCAACCCATTCGTACCAGCCGTCGATGGGTGTGATGGCTCGGTGCGGCCAGATCGCTCGGAAGAATGTGCCGTGTGCCACTTTTTCGACCCTGGCGTTGATCGGCGCAGCACGGTCGGTCGCCCAATGCGGCCGCCATCCCCACCTCACCAGGTCCGCCCGCGGGCCTGCATCATCCACCCGCAGCACTGCCACCGGCGTGGTTGGCGCGACATTGTAACGGCCAAGCGGTTGGTCGCCGACGTTGTTCCTCCAGGATTCTGGCAGGCTCAGGGTTTCAACGAAGTCGTGTATACCCCGGTACTGGCTCAACCTTCCACACATACGCCTCCCTCCTGCCTGAGCAAACAAGCATAGTCCGCCGGGCGGTACTGGCGCGGGTGCTTTGCCTGATGCTGAAATACTGTATCTATATACAGTATTTGGTGCAGCATGTACTTCCTCCTCGTTCGCCGCCGTGTGAATGGCGTGGCCATCCCTTCCGATCAGCTCAGGAAGATCCAGCCCCTGCGGGCCGACATCCATATCGGCGACCACCACAGTGAGCCGCTGGGCCGGGTGTCGACCCAGGCGTGGGTGTTCAACCCGTCACCCGGGCCCGACATCATCCCCCGGCTGCACGACGCCAAGCTCAATGGCATGGCCCAGCTCGGCATCAACATCAACGGTGTCGAGGAAATTGACGGGGTACCGTACGCCCAATCCTGGTGGTGCCGGGTGGTGGGCGCTTATGGCAACTGAACTTCCGCAGGCTTGGCTGGCCGAGCTGAATGACCAGGTTGCCCTGGTTGCTGATCCTGATGGCCGAGCCGCGGTGCTTGCCGAGCTCGCGATTTCTTCGCACCGACGCGGGGACGTTGATGCGGGTCAGTTGGCCGACATGCTGGAGTTTGCCGAGACGGCTAGGCTGTGGGCACTGATTGAGGATGAAGAGGCAGCTTGAGCCGCTCGATGCGCCCCGCGGCTAGGGGGCGTTAGTTGCCGGTCGTGAATGGCTGCTTTCGACCCTTTGCAGCCATTCGAGGTACCAAACCAAGAGCGACTCAAGAATCACATCCGCACGTGATCGATTGTCATTGCTCTTGACCCGTCGTTGCCCCCCCCTAAAATAGCGATCCCAAATCAAGGAACGATTTCATGATCACCTGTCATGTCCGGTACATCATCGACCCCCATCAGATCAATGCGTTCGAACGCTATTCTCGCTCTTGGATTCCGGTAGTAACCCGAATGGGTGGCCAGCATCACGGCTACTTCCTACCGGCTGAAGGAGCAAATAACGTCGCGTATTGCCTCTTTAGCTTCTCCAGCCTTGCCGACTACGAACGGTATCGGCAAGAAGCCGCAGTCGATCCTGAATGTGTACGTTTGGTTGAGGAAGCGTCCGAATTGAAGTTCATCGTGAGCTACGAGAGAACCTTCCTTCGCCCTTTGCTTGCGTGATGCTCAGGCAACCTCAGCGTCATGCGTATTGAGTCGGTCTGGCCTAACATCGTCACATTCATGCGAGTTTCAATGGATCGATAGCCAGCGCCCCTATGCGTGGCTGCGCTACGCACTGAAACTGTTGCCGCATACGTCAACAGTTGGTGACTTCGAAGCGTTGTTGCCGTGGAACTGTAAGCCAGTAATGCCACGGTAAACTAAGGCCTCACCTTGTAGGCAGGTGGGGTTGATAAATTGGTTCGATTTTTCAAGTAAGGACACAAGCATGACCAAGTACAAACTCATCCTGCTCCTGCTGGCGACTGCGGGAATGGCGGGCTGTGTAACCACCGAGCAGATGCCGGACGGGACCACCAAGATTCGCTTTTCGGACGAGGCTGTCAATTCGCTGACCTCGATGATGCCTAATGCCCTTGTGACCGGGGTTGCGGGTGGTGCAGGTGGGGGGGCGGTCAACCTTATCCCCACTATAAGCCCGCTGGGGACCGGTGAGCCACTGTACCTCAATGGGCAGTTCGAGCTGCAATGCGCATCTGCTTTGCTTTACAGCGCAAAGTCTGGTCGGCCGCTGGAGGCGCAGATTAGTAATAAATGCCGCTCCAGCTACTTCTTGCGCCAGGAGCAGCTCAGGATGGCGGGCAAGCCCTATGATCGAGGGGCGCCAGCTTATGAGCCGTCCAATCCGCCAAATGAATACTGGGCCAAAGTGGTGGGTCGCACGGTAAGCCAGTTGGCGGCTACGGATAAGTTCACTGCGCGGTTTGCCGGGTATCCGCGGATCGAGAACGGTGGCGGTATCACGATTGCCGTACGTTTGCTGGGGGAAACCCAAGGGACTTACGCTGCATTGGCGACCACGCCAGCGCGTACGCCGGTTGTTCTGGATGATGCGCAGTTCGAGCTGGGGATGCGCCAGCGTGCGGCTAGTGTCAGCAACCAGGTCGTGGATGCTATCGCGTGCGATGCGGTGCTTGCATACAGCAAGACCGTGGACAAGGGGCCTAGGCCATCGAGCATTTATGCCAGTGCATACACGCGGTATGAGGTGTTGTTCACGGTTGCATCCATGGGGTGCAAGGACAGCACCCGGCAGTTCAAGACTGCTTCGCGATAGCGCGTGAATTCACCTGCTTTTGTCGGTTTTGTGCCTGCATTTTTGGCTAAGGGTTCATGTTCCAGATGCCGTCTGCGGCTGACTCGATGATCCCTGTGGTGGGTATATCGGCAGCGTTCAGCCAGTCTTGGCTGACGTCAGCCTGCTGTGCGGCACGTTCGTGGGCAAACTCGCGAGCCAGGATGGAGCCCTCGACCGGCGTTACGAGCGCTGGGTAAGCCTGGCCACACTCGCCCAGCAAGGGCTGCATGTGTTCAACTGCACTTTGTCGGCATTCATTTTCATGAGCTGAACTGCTCTGGAGCCCTTCATGCAAGATGATGAAAATACCTGCCACGACTTAGGTGCCGAGATGGAAATGCCGGATGGCGTTTTTCCGCCGATGTCTGGCTATACCCACGAAGATCTGTCTGCGGTTGCCCAGATTGCTACCCAGGCTTTCCTGGAAAGACAGGGCGTTGACCCTGGCCTGATTCGCGAAACCATCATTTCACTGGTCTCTCATCTGTACGCCAAGTTCGAAGAGCAGGGTGTCGAGTTCCAGATCGCGACGTGGTATCAGAAACCGTATGACAACCTGGACAGGCGTAAGCGCAGCGTCACCAGCATGGCTGAAGAGTTCGGAGTGCTTGCACTGCATGCCTCGGCGGACGCTTTGCGAGGATCGCCACTCATGACCAGGGGGCGTGAGTTCTGGGAGCCACTCATCGACCAGGCCGGGTTTGCAATACGTGATCACATTCTGAAGTTGAATGCGGACTGATCCGACGTATGTTCATAGGGAAATGGCATGAATGATTCATTGCACGTCACGGTGCACTTTGATGGTACTGGCAGCAACAAGGACATGGCCAGCCCAAGGCTACCCACACTAATGTTGCCCGATTCCGAGCGCTGTACGACGCTGACATTCATCCGCCACCCTGTGCCAGACTGCCGGTGGGCATGCTAACGACAGGCGGATCAAAGGAGGTGGCGGATGGATCACAACTGGGGTGCGGGCAGGCGCGGTGGCGGCCTGGATGGCGGTTATACCGGGTCGCTGGACCATGCGATCTCCAACTTGCATGTCGGGCGCAGCCAGGGGCAGCAAGAAGGGCGCAAGGAGGGCTTCGATGAAGGGCATTCCCAAGGCTACTCGCAAGGCTGGGATGCGGGGGCGGCGTGCGCCAATGAAAAATTGGAGCCGCTGAGGGGGCATCTCCGGCAGTATTTCGAGGAGGCAGTGCAGCTCAGGGCCGTTGTAGAGCGCCAGGAGACAATGATTGACCTGATGTACCAACAACTCTCCCAAGTCGCGAAAGCGGGCAAGCGCGCCGAGGGCGGACAGACGACGGGAATGTCAAAAGCGTTTGAGGCGTTGCAGAGCACCAATGACCTGTTGCAGGCAAGGGTTGAGGTCATGGATGAGCATTATGCAGCAGCGCTCGAGCAATCCAGGCTTCGAGACCAGCAGTACAAGCGCAGCTTGGTGTTCATGCAGGCAGTGCAAGGGGTTCTTGAAGAACTTGTCGCCAACGATACCCCCGAGGCACTGCACATCCGGCAGCGTTTTGTTGAGCGTTACCAGGATCAGGTTGCCCAGGGTTTACGAGGCGGGGATATCCAGATTGCCCCGGAACTGGACGAGGTGTTCCAGAAACTATTGCCCGAAACCCAGCAATTCATTTTAAGGATGCAGCATTCCGTCGCCCCGGGGCAGGATGCTGACGGCCCCTAACCAATGCTTTAGGCCCTCAGGCAGGGGCAGCACTTATCGAGGGTCTTCGGGCGCCTGACACGTGCCTTCTATCACGCCGTGCCGCGGCGTGGAGAAATCACAGCTCTCGCCTTCATGGCGACTGGCGCACGAACGCTAGGCAGAGACTGGCTGTCGACGCTCCCAATACAACACCTTGATGCGATTGCGAGCTTTATTGAGGAAGACAGTAGGGCAGGCAGTTGTTGGTGATTTGGTGCTGTATTGTAGCCTCTGTTGAATGTCCGCAATGGGTCGAAAGCGGACGGTGCAGATAGGAATGATGGCCGGGGTACCGCAGGCCTGGGTGTCAGAACTGGACGACTAGGTTGCCTTGGTCGAGGATCCCGATGGGCGTGCAGCAGCGCTCGATGAGATGGCCTATGCCGCGCGCAGGCGGCGAGAGGTCGATATGCTCGAACTGGTCGAGTCGGCCAGGCTGTGGGTGCTGGATGGCGCGGATCTGTGAGGAGTTATATAAAGGAAGGGAATCGGTCGGCAGAACGCCGGAGAGGGACGGCAAGAAGCGTGGGACAAATCTGGGACATTGAATGTCCCAAATGATGATGAATCAAGATGCAGGAAAATGAGGGAAACCCCAATGGATACAGGGGGTTGAGCGATTTGCTCCAATAAAATAGCAGGTTGAGACCGGATTGCAAATCCGTCTACGCCGGTTCGATTCCGACCTCGGCCTCCACTATTCGAAAGCCCCGCAGATTAACGTCTGCGGGGTTTTTCTTTGCGGGTCAAAAAAGCCAAGAGTTCCGAAACTAAAGGCATGGAGTTCCGAAACTTCAGCCTTTCGAGGGCTTGGCGATGGCGCCGACGCGCCGGTAAACGCGCTCGGTAATCCCCTCTTTCGAGCGGCCCAACAGCACGCTTGCCTCGCTCAGGTCGTTGATCTCCGATGCGGCCTTCGGCCGGATATCGCGGAACTGGAACTGGGCGATTCGATTGGCCAGGTCTGGCTTCTTCTCCAGTTCAGCTTTCACCCTGGCAGCCTCGCGGGTATCCCACCATGCGCCGTGCAAACAGGTCGATAACTGCCGCCACATAGTGGCACTGACCTTGAGCCCACACGTACGTGATGACGCCGCACCATACTTGATTCGGTGCCGTGACATCGAATGCGCGCTCCAGCACATTCGGGATGTCAGGGCGCTCCACTGTGGCCTTCTTGTAGGCATGTGAGCCCGGTTGCTTACTGATCAGCTTCATTTCGCGCATCAACTTGCGCACCTTGAAGCGGCCGATCTGAATGCCTTCTTCGCGCATCATGCACATGATGGTTCGACTACCTGCGGCACTACGGCTCTGTGTAAATAGCTCGTTAACCCGAACGCGCAGTGCCAGTAGCGCAACGTCCGGAGATCGCCGTTTATGGCAATGCGCGTAGTAACACGAGCGAGTGACTTCAAACACCGAGCAGAGTAATTCGACTGGCTCCTCGCGGCGGAGCTGATCAATCAACGCGAGCGCTCGTGTTCCTCGACCATCAAGAGCGCGGTAGCCTTTTTTAAAATCGATTTCTCCCGTTCCAGCCGGTTGATCCGAGCTTCCAACTCTTGGATCTTCTGCTGCTCGGCGGTCAGCGCCTTGCTCGCTGGCGTAGCACCGCCACGTTCTGACTGGAGTTGATTCACCCAGCGGCGCAGCGCCGATTCAACCAAGTCGAGCGACCGGGCGGCTTCAGTAAGGCTATAGCCCTGGTCGAGCACCAGGCCGGCTGCCTCGCGTTTGAATTCGGGTGTGAAAGTACGTCGTTGTCTGCTCATCGAACACCTCTGTGTGGCGACCATTTTCGCCTAAAAAGGTGTCCGGGGTTAGTAGACCACTACAACTTTGCACCAAGACTGCCAGGCGTGGGACGTTTGAACGGGATATTGGTGATGGCCCTTCGGTAATCCTCATAGGAGTGGACTGCGAATGCGAACCCAGGAATGAAAGTCAGCAAGAAATACATAAATTCACCCATTGCGCACACTCCACTATGTGTACAGCTTTCCTCGGCTGTTGATTGACTAACCTCAGAAATTGTGGGTTAGCCTTTCGCGTGTGGTTTTGATCTGGCACAGGTTCTGTCTACGAGCTAATAGATAGCTGGATGCCGCCTCTTAGCGTTTTGGGATCAACTTAGCTTTTTTTCTATCTTTAGAAATAAAGCGGAAATCGAAAGTGCGAGTAGCATCATGCCAAAGTGCACGTAGATGCTGTCTTTCTTCCCTCTGGCCATTCTCTCTTCCGACATCTCCCTAGTGATTACTGGATTTCCATTAACATGAAGTTCTACCAGCTTATTGTTCTTCATGAACGGCAGTACCTCCTGCTCATACCAGAGAACTTTCACCTCTTTGTCGATAAGGCTAGGCGTGATTTTATGCGGTAGGCATCGAGTGTAACCTTTGTAACTTGATGCGCACGTAAGTACTCGAGTGCCTTGCTCGCCAGATATGCTTGTGTATAGATCTTTCCCAATTTTCTTAACTGAAAGAATGCCGTTTGATTCAATCAGGTGGGTTGGAATGTGATTCGTCATTTCATAATAAAATGGAGCTGCTGAAAGTATGATAAACCAAATAGGGATCCATAATGCAGTGGATCTTAAACTTTTTTTACTTGATCCTTCTCGCCATTGGTTACCAAACATTAGATACCTCTCTCAATGGCTTTTGTCATCTTTTAGTCAAGTAGAGAGGAATGGATCGCTCCTCCTAAAATGATACTCGCTTCGAAGAATGACAGCCGCTACGCCGCAGTGGTAACGGATGATAGTCCCGCCCACAGAAAAGCGTCATGTAAGAGCCTAAATGAGCTCTTTAGTCAGCTTTCGACCTTCTTGGTTTTGGCAGTTAGGACATTTCATATCCCCTCAATGTCGGGCTTGAACGTATCTATCCGCTGTCCTTGACCGGTGAAGCAATCGGAGCAAAGGAGGGCGCCGCTTCTTCTGCCTTGGCCCTACCATCGATAGGCTTACAGGGTTGAACTGAAACTCTAGACCAAATGGATCGCCTCTGTGTTTAGACTAAAGTGAGCCCGGCTGTTTTTGTCCGCTTTTGAACGGCTTCTGCTGACGCTGACTGGCTGGGTCGATGGCGGACGGCGACAGCTACTTTCGCATCTATGTCGATGGTGAACGTGCTGGTGCGAGTCTCAGACCAGGCCATGGTTTCAGCAGGAAAATCCGTTCCAAAACTATATTAGCGACCCTTGTAGAATGCGGCTTGCAGCCCGGAAAATCTCGATTCGTTTTGGAACTGATTTTCTCGCCCAGCCCGCATGAGACGGTAGTTCTTGGATCGGATTGCAAATCTGTCTACGCCGGTTCGATTCCGACCTCGGCCTTCACCATTCAAAACCCAGCAGATTAACGTCTGCGGGGTTTTCGTTATGGGTGTTGCTCGAAGCTAAAAACGCCTGGCGTGTGAGCGTTGGCGATCTCTCGGCGCCTTTCAACACTGAAGCGGGTGAATCAGTTCGGCACCTTGGTTGCGCACATTCCCCACAGCTGCGCTCACCCGGTACCACTCGAAGGCCACGGCCGGCTCTCCCAGGTTGAGCACCAGTTGCTCCGCGTGCTCGCTCGGCATTTCCGCCGCGATCCATTCGTATGCCAGCTCAGGTGGCAGCACGACGGGCCTGCGGTCGTGAACATCGACCATCCCGCCCTGGGCATCGGCGGTAATGATGACGAACCCGTCGTGCTCGCTTCCAGTGAACTGGCCGATCGAGGCGCACAGGGCAGGGCGCCCATCCCGGCGGCGGATGTAGTACGGTTGTTTCTTCGGCCTGCCTTCATCAACCCATTCGTACCAGCCGTCGATGGGCGTGATGGCCCGGTGCGGCCAGATCGCCCGGAAGAACGGGCCGTGCGCAACTTTTTCGACTCGGGCATTGATCGGCGCCGCGCGATCGGTTGCCCAATGCGGCCGCCAGCCCCACCGCACCAGGTCCGCCCTCGGGCCTGCATCATCCACGCGTAGCACTGCTACCGGCGTGGTCGGCGCGACATTGTACCGGCCAAGCGGCTGGTCACCGACGTTGTTCCTCCAGGCCTCTGGCAGGCTCAGGGTTTCAACGAAGTCATGTATGCCACGGTATTGGCTCAACCTTCCACACATACGCCCTCCAACCTGAAGGATAGCCACTGGCTCGTCGTAGTGACGCGCACGTAATCACGGCCGGAGGCTGCGCTAGCCATCAAATGCGCCGAGATGTCTGGTTTACTGGCTTGCTGAAACGTTTCTTCGCGTTTATAAAAAGGTACAACTCCAAGAAAGGCTACTGCCATGTCCCTCCTCAAACTCTTCATTGCTCTCGGCGCCCTGTCCGCAACCTCTCATGCCCTGGCCTGGGATTACGTTCTACTCGACACTGACAAAGCCGCCCAGAACTGGCAGATCACCAGCCAGCAACTTGGCGTAAAAACCGACAAGCCCTTCAGCGTTACCCTGCG
This sequence comes from Pseudomonas sp. p21, assembly GCF_001642705.1. NCBI lineage: Bacteria > Pseudomonadati > Pseudomonadota > Gammaproteobacteria > Pseudomonadales > Pseudomonadaceae > Pseudomonas > Pseudomonas sp. p21. The sequence goes on along the minus strand of NZ_LWBV01000003.1, from coordinate 64,616 downwards.
CACCTTGCACGGAGGTCGGCAGGAAGGGGTCAGCATTGTCGACATTGATAACGGAACGATGAAACTCTCCGTAGTGCCAACCCGCGGTATGAACATCTTGCAGGCGTCGGTCGGTAATGTGCGCATGGGCTGGGATTCGCCAGTCAAGGAAGTGATCAACCCGTCCTTCATCGAACTCAATGGGCGTAATGGTCTGGGCTGGCTGGAGGGTTTCAACGAACTGGTCACCCGCTGCGGTTACGAATGGGTCGGGCACCCCGGCGTCGACAACGGCGAACTGCTGACCCTGCACGGTCGGGCCGCCAATATTCCTGCGAGCAAAGTCACCCTGCACATTGATGAGAAACCACCGTACGCGATCACCTTGCGCGGCGAACTGAAAGAGCAGGCGTTCAAGAAAGTCGACTTCTCCGTTATGACCGAAGTAGTCACCGAACCCGGCAGCGCGGTGTTCGTCCTCAATGACACCTTGACCAACAACGGCGACTATCCGAAGGAATACCAGGCGCTGTATCACAGTAACTTCAGCACCCCGTTCCTGGAGCAGGGCGCTCGTTTCGCCGCACCGGTGAAACAGGTATCGCCGTTCAACGACAAGGCCAGGGGCGATCTGCCCGACTGGCAGAGCTACCGAGCGCCCACCAAGGACTATGACGAAACGGTTTACAACGTGGTGCCGTATGCCGATGCACAGGGCAATACGTTGGCCGTGTTGCACAACAAGGCTGGTAGTCTGGGCGTTTCGGTAGGCTTCAATACTCGGACATTGCCTGTATTTTCCCTGTGGAAAAATACCGACACCCAAGGCCAGGGCTATGTAACGGGGTTGGAGCCAGGGACAAGTTTTTCCTACAACCGCCGTTACCAGAGGCCCTTGAACCTGGTGCCGACAATCGGACCGAAGGAACACCGGCAGTTCCATATCAGCTACAGCTTGTTGGCGGACAAGGCTGCGGTGGACAAGGCTTTGAAGCAGGTGAGCGAGATTCAGGGTGGGCGCGAAAGCGAGGTGCGGCAGACGCCCTTGGTTGATCTGACCAAGGGGTAACCCCGGCCAGAGTAGTCTGCTGAACGGCTGCTTTCGGCCAAATGCGGTCGTTCAGTGTCTGTGAAATCGCGACAGCTATCGACCCATTGCAGTCCTTCGCGGAGGATTACTATCGGCCAGAAGCATACAGGCGACGCGGTTCTGGTTTCTCCCGATAGGCCGAGAGAGCAACCCCACAATACTGAGGCATTGCCGGAGCATTGTAGGGTTGGTAGGAAGCCCCTACAGTGCCCCGAAACGCACCTCCACCGACAGGCTTCCCAGGTTATCGCTCAGGCCAGCCCCATAGCGCCCAGTCAGGTCGTCATTGATGCACAGCTGCAACTCACCCTGCTGGCCTCGCGGCAATTGCACCTGGTTACCCACCAGGAACGGCACGCCGTTGCTGCCGATGCGCCCGATCAACGCCCCTTCGTTCTGCCCCGGCAGGGTGTAGCCCGGCTTGGCAATCAACGCAGGGTTGCCCTGCGCGCCAACCATGCCGGTGGCCGGGTTGGCCGTCCACTGCCCGCCTGTACATACCGCCAACTGCCAGCTCTGCCCGTTGACCTGCATGCCCGTGCCCTGCCATGCCTGGTTGGCCTGCACCTGCACCGTGCGCTTGAGCAGGTCGCTGGCCACCACGTCGGCGGCCTGGAAGGTCAGCGCGGTGATGGTCAAGGTCGGGTTGGCGGTGCCGGTGGTGGGGAACACGCCGTCGCCGACAAGGAACAGGTTGGGGTGGTCCCAGCTGCGCTGGTCCTTGTCCACCACCGACTTGGTGCGGTCCGAGCCCATGCGGTAGGTACCCATCAGGTGGCCAGCGCCGAAGAACGCGTAGTTCTGGCCGTCGTACTCGAACACCGTTTGCGAGCCGGGCTCAAGCTTAGGGTTCAGGTCGGTCAGCTCGGTGGCGCCCATTAGCTCGGTGATGATATGCGTGGCAGCCAGGCGCGCCTGTTTGAAGCCCTCCTTGGTGTAGTCGGACAGTTTGTAGGTGATCTGAGGCCGAGGCAGGCCCAAGCCGTCTGTGAACTCTGTGCTCCTCTCCACCCGGCACAGTGCATTGTCGGGGTCTTTCTCCACCTGCTCGATCAAGAAGCCCAGACGGAACTGGCGGGTCAGCACGCTGTTGAGCTGCTGCACCAGCGCCTTGCCGGACAACGCCAGCTTGTTGGGGTTAGCGCCGCCGTTGTTGGTGCCGTCGATGAAATCGCAGACCGAGGTGTAGGGGTCGTTCACCGACCAGTTCCAGCCCTCGTTGCCGATCTCGATACGCCAGGCGGCACGCTGGCTGCGGAACGGGCCATCGCGCATGTCCTCGATCCCCGAGGTGGACAACGGCCCGCGGAACGGGAACAGCGGCTTGCCTTCGGGCATCAGCCCCCAAGCCAGATACACCGGGTGGTCGGCCAATGCCTGGCCAACCTGGCCGCTGCTGTTGGCGACCCCTTGAGGGCTGTTCGGGCCGATGGAGTTGAGCAGCAGCTTCGGCGTTTCGATCGCGTGGGCGGCAATCACGTAGCGCTTGCCCTGGGCCGTGCCGTTCTGGCGCGTGCCATTGTTCTGATACTGGATGAAGTCAATGCCCGTGACCCCATTGGCATCGACCCGCACCTGGCTTGCCACGGCCTGGTAGAGGATGCGCACGTTGCCGGTATCCAGTGCCTTGGCCATGGTCACGGTGGCGTCGTACTTGGCCTGGATCGGGCAGATCGGCGTGCAGCTGGTATTGCCAGCGCACACCCGGCGGCCGTTGTCGCTCTGCGAGTTGCGCCCGGCCGGGGTCTGCCGGACATTGAGGGTGACACCTGGGTACGGCTTGCCGTCGGGCGCCTTCTCCGGGCTCTGGTACAGCGTGCCCGTGATGTTCTTGCCCAGGCCTTGGTCGACCAGCGACGGCGGGATGCCGTGCATGCTGTACTCATAGCCCTGCGGGAAGGTCACGCCCAGGTAGGTCTGCGAGGTAACATCGGCGGACACGCCCATTTCCTCCTCGGCGCGGCAGTAGGCGGTCTGCAGGTCGTCGTAGCTGATCGGCCAGTCGACCCCGACGTTGTACGCAGTGCGCATGCGGAAGTCGTTGGGTAGCAGGCGCAGGGCCGTGCCCATCCAGTGCCACATGGTGCCGCCGCCAACCCGCTCGTAGGTGCTGGCGAACAGCTGCGGCCCCTTCTGTACCAGGTAGCTCTTCTGCGCCTTGTTCGGGTCTTTGCTGCCGGCGGTGATCAGGTCCTGGATGGTCGCCCGTGGCGCGAACTGTGTGGCCGGAGTCTGCTCGCTCTGCTCAGGCGGGTACGGCGACTCGGGCGACTTGAGTACCGCGGTGTAGAAGCGCTCCAGGTACTCGCTGCGATTTGGCGGAATGGCCGGGCCGGATTCGAGCACCAGCACTTTCAACCCGGCCAGGCCCAACTGGTAGGCCATGACACTGCCGGCCATGCCGGCGCCCACCACGATCACATCGGCGGTTTCGATACTCTGTGTTTTTACATTGCTCATGGCTGCTGCCCTTCCTTGGCGTCGACACCGGTGAATTGCTTGAGGGTCGGTGGCTGCTCAGCCCAGTAGCCGAAGTGGTACTGGCTGTAGCCCATGGGGTGGGATTGAGCGATCTTCCACGCCCAGCTCTCCTTGTAGGCCTGGTCGGAGACCACACTGGTGTCACCCTTGTGCTTGCTGCCTTGGTCATACGGCTGGTACCAGCTGCCAAGCAGCCACAGCTTCATGATCGAGCGGGCGCCCTGGGCGATCTGCGGGTCCGGGTTGCCGAGCACGGTGCTGGCAATTTGCTCAGGCGTTTCGCTCCTGATGCTGGCATACAGCTCCAGCAGGTTACTGAACGCTGCGGTGCCCATGCCTTGCTGGGCAGTGGCGAAGAACAGTGGCGGCAGGTTGATCGGATCAACGGAGGGTGCCAGCAGGTCGGCTGACAGGCCAGTGAGTGCGGCGGACAGTTCGATGAAGTTCTGCAGGTTCGGGTCGCTCATGGCATCACTCCTTGGCGCCGGTGGATTGGGCACGTTCAAGCAGGAAGGTGAAATCGGCGAAACTGGTGCGCGGGGACTGAGTCACGCGGGTGGTCGCGTTGTTGTGGCATTCCATACAGCTGGACGAGGCCTGCGGCGTAGTGCCCTGGTTGTAGGTTTCCAGCGTGGCGTTGGCCAGGAAGTTTGGTGCAGGCGTACCCAGCGGGTTGGTCGGCGACGGCACTTGGCAATCCTTGGCCGGGTCGGTCGGCCACTGGGTACTGATCAGCTGGTAGTTGGCCCAGACCGTGCCCTTGAGCGCGCCTTGCCACTGCGCGTTGAGCTGGTGGGTCGCGGCGGTGAGCGGAATTTCCCGCACGATCTGCGAAGGCGTGGCCTTCTTCGACGGGTCCCACGGTTGCGCGGGCGGCTCGTTCACCGGGCGGTCGCTGGCCTGGGCGTCGTAGAACAGGTAGGGGCCCTTGCGCTCGTTGATCGGCGTGGTCTTTTCCGGCACGTTGCGCACGTGCTCGAAACTCGACCACACCCACTGCGGCGCATCCTTGGTCTTGTGCACGATGTGCAGGCCGACCAGCCCGACCTTCTGCGCGCTGCACGACTCGGGGATCACCGCGCCCTTGTTCGGGTCGGCGTTGCCGGGGGTGTAGACCAAGGCGTCAACGGCGTGGAAGTCCTGCGGGTTGTCGTTGCCGCCGAGTACCTTCCAGGCCGACTTGACCATGATCGCGCCGACTTGCTGGGCCTTCTGCGAGCCGCAGGAGAAGGCGATGCGGTTGTCGGCCTTGCTGAAGAACGCCTGCTGGCCTTCCTTGCTGTAGAGACCATTGTTGACGATGTCATCGAACATCGGCTGGTTGACCATGATCGCGTTGCGCGTGTAGGTGCCGTTCTGGTCCACCAGTGGGCCGGTCTTGAACGGCTGGATGAATTCGTCGAGCACACCGGCGACCTTGCCCATCTGTTGTAGTACGGGCAGGTCACCCTTGCCCTGGCAGGCAGCGGGTACCGGCGCCTGCTGGTCCCAGGCGACCGGTTTCTGGCCTTGGGGCAGGAAGATCTCGTAGCTCTCTTTCCACGATTCCCACACCGTCTTGCCGGGCGCGCCGATGGTCGCTGAGGTGTTGGCGCTGCCGTCGGCGTTGGCGGGCCAGTTGAGGGCGACGAAGGTCTGCCACGACAGCACGTCGAAATCGTGTTGCAGGCTGTCGAGGTTGAAGGGCGGGTTGGCGGTGACGTCGAAGGGGATGGTGGGCGATAGTACGGGTGGCCCGGCCGAATCGGCCACGGCGAACACGCTGGTGAAGCTCGCACCCAGGTATGCCAAGTGTTTCAGAGTTATTCTCATTATCGTCTCCTCAGCAGGTAAAGCATCGGGACGACGAGACGTACTGGCCCTCCATGGACCGAATGTTCAGCGTTATCCCTGACGCTAGGCTGGAGGCTAGCCGTTGCGCCAGAACCCTCAGAGATATCCGACTAACGGTAGGGATAGTGCGAGGAAGGCACTGCCCTGGACCTGCTGATCAGCTCAATGGCCGAGACATGTAGCGGTCTTTCGCGGGGGCAGCAGTCGGCCAAATGCGGTCGTTCAGTGTCTGTGAAATCAAGAGCGATTCAAAATGATTGCGCGCGCGGGCGCGATGGCTGATATGTTTTCCGCGCATCAGGTCGCACCCAATCGACGCTGGCCTCATCAAGGAAGATAAGCCAATGAAAACAGTATTCGGCTTCTTGCTCTATATCTGCCTGAACACATCCGCGTTCGCAGGCTACAAGACCATCGGCTTCCAGGTATCGACGTTGCCGGGCGCGCAAAATGGCCGCCCGCTGGAGCTGGCAGTCTGGTACCCGAGTACAACCACCGCTACACCACAATTGATTGCTGAGACCCAGGTATTCGCCGGTGAACTCGCCGTCCGCAATGCGCCCCCGGCCGCAGGTGCGCTTCCATTGGTGGTACTTTCCCACGGCTTTCGCGGCAATTGGGGGAACCAGTCATGGTTGGCCAGTGCACTGGCTCACCAGGGCTATATCGTGGCAGCAGTCAACCACCCTGGCACCACCACCCACGATCGCCGTCCTGAAGCCGCGGCACAGTTGTGGCAGCGCCCCATCGACTTGCAACGGGCCATCGATGCAGTCATGGCCCAGCCGGATCAGTTTGGACAGGTAGCCAACCGTCAGATCGCAGTGGCTGGCCATTCACTGGGTGGCTGGACCGCGCTGGAAATCGCGGGTGCCCGTTTCGATCCCAAGCGTTTCGTCCAGGACTGCATCACCCATCCCAAGCTATCCAGCTGCAGCGTTTACAAGCAGATCGGTCCCGATAGCGCACCGGCTTCGATAGCTCGACTGGGCGACGATCTGCGCGACAAACGTGTCACTGCCATTGTTACCCTGGATCTGGGCCTTTCACGCGGCCTGACCGATGAAAGCCTGGTGGCGTTGCCAGTACCGAGTCTGGTGATCGCTGCGGGCGCAGCGTCTGAAGATCTCCCTGCACAGCTGGAATCCGCCGCCCTAGCCAAGCGTTTGCCCCCGGCGACGACTCGTTATGTCGAGATCGAGGACGCCAGCCACTTCAGCTTCCTGTCGATGTGCAAACCGGGCGCGACGGCATTGCTTGAAGAAGAGGCACCTGGCGATGGCATCATTTGCCAGGACGGCGTTAACGCACGACCGCGCGCGCAGATACAGGCGCAGATAGCCTCGCTGATTACCGAATTTCTGGAACAATCCTTTCGCTACTGACGATCGCTAATTCCGTTGATGGTCGGGCCCCGGCGCGTGCTGACCAGCTGCAATGGGTCGAAAGCGGACGGTGGTCTATGGGCGATGTTGGTGGAGTAAGAAGAGAGACGGCCGGGCAACCTTGTGCCTGGCTGCCCGAACGGACGACCAGGTTGCGGATTACGATGGGCGCGCGGCCGTGCTCAGTGAGATGGCCTATGCTGCGCGCCGGCGGCGGGAAGTTGTTCACGGCGATCTGGTCGCCATGCTCGAGCTAGCCGAGTCTGCAAGGCTTTGGGCTCTACTCGAACATGAGGAAGCCTGGCACATTGATCTGTTTTAGTACGAGAGGTTAGTGGATCACGATCACAGACTGCTTTCGACCGTAGCGGAGGTTCGCCTTCGGAGCGTGCGAGCATTGAACCTTTTGTGAATCACCCAAATTTGCTATAACGGCCAGCCACTTCAAAGGAATGAAATTATGAAGCTAACAGCTTTTCTGCTTGTCTCTACTGCGATGTTATCGACTACCATCATGGCCGCCGATGATCTGGACTATTCCGTATCGGAAGAGCATTGCACACCTGAGTATTGGGAGAAACTCCCGGATAACGATAAGACCGATGACTTAATCGATAGGTGTGAGGATTTGAAACCATCCGAGTAGGGCGCGCCTGTAGAGTGCGTTAGCTAATAGCCAATGCTAGAAAAGCAGCCATCACGCTCCTTTTCTATTGCAGTACTGGAAGCTGGCGAAACCGCCCGAAAATCAGTTCCGCAACTCGATGCATACCCCTTCATTTTAAAGGGGTGCAGGCCATCTAAAATCAGGTCAGTGCGGAAATGAAAAGCTCGTAAACTTTTGAAATTCAAGAAAATGAATCGCGGATTGCAAATCCGTCTACGCCGGTTCGATTCCGACCTCGGCCTCCACCATTCGAAAACCCCGCAGATTAACGTTTGCGGGGGTTCTTATTTTCGCGTCAGGAAAACCTGATCATTTCCGATTAAGCGCTAGCCTTCAGGTAAGGTTACGCCGCAGACAAAATCACGCGATCCCAGTCGGTGCGAGCCAAACTCAACGACGTAGCCATCACCTCGGCGCTCTGCCTCCGCCTTGGCCGTCTTCTGGTCGGCATAAATGTCGACGAAATGCCATGGATATCTGTCTCTCAGCACGCCCCATCCCATTACCCAGCCTTCCCTCGAAGGATCCGGTGGCAAGTTCTTCGCCAAGCTTCGAATGGACATACCTATCTCCTCATATGCACAGGTTCGCCACTGCAGGTTGAGCACTTTTCTTGAGCCACACCTCTGGGGCGCAGGTCATCAGCATGAAGGGCGAGTGATTTCTTTTCGGTACCCTCATCAAATATTGAAATGTTCCCAAGCTATGGTTGAACCCAAGCCAATTCCATCAGCGGGGGAGTCAGGAAATGGATTATTCCAGCATGGTTGAATCGTTGGACAAGATGCTAAAACAAGCAGCTGCAGCACGGATCTGTCTACAGGTATCAGATACCGAGAGTCATCGATACCTTCGTAGCCATTCGTCCGCCACATCGCCCATGGTGGACGGCGTGCCACTCTTGATCCAAACCATGAAGGCACGGTCGAACTTGAATGCCGCCCCACACTCGCTGAGCAGAAACTGACGAACCTTCTGGGTATTGCGGTAATGCTTGTCCAGCGGAGTGGTGCGGCTAATCGGGCCCGCGTGCCAGTCGAAGCTCATGGTCTGTTCCTTGACTATCGAGAAGGCAAAAAGCCCGTAGATGATCATCTACGGGCTTTTTTTGTTTGTTCGAAATGATCGACCTTCAGGCTATCAACCTTCGAACTGAATCACCATCCGCCCTTTGATCTTGCCCTCCAGCATCTCCTCGAAGATCTGGTTGATATCCTCGATCGGCCGCAGGGTCACCTTCGGCACCACTTTCCCTTCCGCCGCAAACTGGAAAGCTTCCTGCAGATCCTGGCGGGTGCCGACCAGCGAGCCGATCACTTCGATACCGTCCAGTACCAGGCGGGGGATATTCAGGTTCATGGCTTCCGATGGCAGCCCGACAGCAACCAGCCGCCCCCCGGCGCGCAGGGCGTCGACGGCCGAGTTGAATGCAGCCTTGGCAACGGCGGTAACCACGGCGGCATGGGCGCCACCAGTCTTGGCCTGGATAACCTTGGCGGCATCCTCGGTGCGTGAATTGATGACAAGGTCGGCGCCCATCTCGCTGGCGAAGCGCAGTTGCTCTTCGTTGACATCGATGGCGATCACTTTGGCGTTGAAGACGTTCTTGGCATATTGCAGAGCCAGGTTGCCCAGGCCGCCAAGGCCGTAGATGGCGATCCATTGGCCGGGGCGGATGTTGGAGATCTTCACCGCCTTGTAGGTGGTCACGCCGGCGCAGGTAATGCTGCTGGCAGCAGCGGAGTCGAGCCCGTCGGGCACCTTGACCGAGTAGTCGGCCTTGACGATGCAGGCTTCGGCCATGCCGCCGTCCACGGTGTAGCCGGAGTTCTTCACTTCGCGGCACAGGGTTTCGTTGCCGCTGTTGCAATACTCGCAATGCCCGCAGCCCTGGTAGAACCAGGCCACGCTGGCGCGGTCACCCGGTTTGAGCGAGGTGACGCCTGGCCCTACTTCCTGGACCACGCCGATGCCTTCATGGCCTAGCACTACACCGGTCTTGTCACCGAAGTCGCCATTTTTCACATGCAGGTCGGTGTGGCACACACCGCAGCACTGCATCTTCAGCAGCGCTTCACCGTGCTCGAGGGGGCGTAGGTGTTTCTCCACCACAGCCACGCGACGGCCTGGTGCAACAACAGCAGCTTTCATAGGAGCCTCCGTGTCTATCCAAGTGAGCTTGGGTAATCGCCGGATCAGCATAGCCCTTACCAGGTGATGCAAAACTGCTTCAGGTCATGGTCTGGGGGGGCAACCACCTTGCACACATTTACCTGCCCTGCGTATGGCGGCTGCCAGAGACTAGGCACAAAAAGAAAAGCCCGCGGCAATAATGCGGCGGGCTGCAAGAACATACGGAGCAGGGTCAGTGTGCCCGCCCGGATGTCAGTGTTTCGTGAAGGTCAGGTCATGAGCGTGTCATGCATGGCTCAGTTCCAGAACAGCTTCGTCATGGTCCGGTAATTGCGGTGCCGGGCGGTGCTGTTCAGGGCCTGGTACAGGGCCTTCTTCCACTCACAACGGGCAACATGCACGCAGTTCATTGTGATTTGCCAAGGCTGGACGAAGGGTAGGCCAAGGGGAAAAAAAAGCCCGCCATGGAAGGCGGGCAAGCAACGTTTGAAGGGAGAGCCTGCAGACTGGACCCGGCCGGTTAACCGAGCATTAAGCGGTAGCGCATTGACCTGCACGGCCGATCGGCCTATACAGGCCTGCCATTAGCCCAGGAGCCAGCATGAACGGCGAAGACGACCTGCACGAACCCGAGCACGATCACCTGCTTGACCACGAATTCCTCTACGACGATGTGGAGCCGGAAGCGGATGCCCAGGGCGCCGAGGACGAGGTGGAGGAAGACGAGGAAACGCTGGATGACCTCGATGACGAGGAACGCGATCACCCAGCCTGGTTCGACGACTGCGAAGACGACTGACTCAGCGCCCGTCTACCGAAAAACGCCCAGGGCCGCTCACTGCCAGCAACAGCAGGCCACCCATGATGCTGAGGTTTTTCAGGAACTGGGTCATGTTGGCGCTGCGCTCAGGGTCGACCATGCTCCAGAACGGGTGGCCCAGCAGCGCCGTGCCCAGCACGAACAGTGCAAACAGGAAGGCCAGCGGCCGGGTGTAGAAACCGAGGATCAGCAGGATGCCGACGACGAACTCCATGAGCACGGCAACTGCCGCTGCCAGCATGGGGGCAGGGGCGCCCAGTGAGGTCATGTAGCCGACCGTGCCTTCGAACCCGGTCAGCTTGCCCCAGCCAGACAAGACGAACAGGATCATCAGCAGCACGCGGGCAATCAGGATAATGATGTCGCGTTGACCATCGAACAGGGAGTAGCGCATGGCGGCGTTCCAGTGGACGGGTACAAGGTCCACTCTAGCAGCTGCGCCCAGGATTGCCGGCAGGCAGCAAAAAGGCGCCGCAAGGGCGCCTTTTCAAAGAAGTTTGGTGCGAGTGGCGGGACTCGAACCCGCAAGGCTCACGCCGACAGATTTTAAGTCTGCTGTGTATACCAATTCCACCACACTCGCACGCTTGAAGGGGTCGCAATGACCAGCTCGCTTCTAAGCAGAAGGGCTTCGCAATCAAGCGCGCTTTATAACTCATTGTTATAGTTGAGTCAACCACAGCACCTATGATCAACAGAATGAAGGGTCGATCGAATGGGCAATTGACACCTTGCTATCATTACGCCACTGTTGCCCTCTTTAATTGGATCCAAAGAGTGTGCGGTGATGACTCAATCCGCTGCTTCCGGGCGTATCGTGCGCCCACGGCTGTTCTGGCGACTGCTGTTCGTGCAGGTGGTCGTGTTGGGGGCATTTCTCTACCTCAGCCTGATCAGCCTGGGCGGTTACCTGCTGATGCTGGGGTTCGATGCCGAACACTCTCAACCGCAGCGGCTGATGGCCCTGGCCGGTGGCGGGCTTATCCTGCTGGTCGGCTTGTGGCTGCTGAAAGTGGCGATGCCGCGGCGCATCAGCCCGGTGCTGGTTGAACCTGAGCGCTGAACCTCGCCAGCCGCGCGGGGTCAATCACGCAGGGCTAACCACGCGGGCGCTCAAAGGCGAGCGCGTTCGGCCAGGCCTATTTTCCCTCCTGCTGTTGTGCCGGTGGAGCTCGCATGGTTTCAGCTGACTGCCTCGACCACCCCGTCATGCCTGCCCACCGCTATGAGCAGTTGGTGCAGTCGGTGGTGGATTACGCCATCTTCATGCTCGACCCGTCCGGCCATGTAGTGTCGTGGAATGCAGGCGCGCAACGTATCAAGGGTTACCGCGCCGATGAAGTGATCGGCCAGCATTTCTCGTTGTTCTTCACCCCGCAGGATTGCACCGAAGGCCGCCCGGAGCGCTTGCTGCGGCAGGCGCTGGAACAGGGCGTGGCGCAGGATGAAGGCTGGCGCGTACGCAAGGATGGCACGCAGTTCTGGGCCTTGGCCGCGCTGGATGTGATCCGCGATGACCATGGCCAGATCGTCGGCCTGGCCAAGGTGACCCGGGACATCACCGACCGTCGCGAGTCGGCACTGCAACTGGACGCGGTGCGCGCCCAGCTGTTCCAGGCACAGAAGCTGGAGGCCCTCGGCCAGTTGACCGGTGGCCTGGCGCATGACTTCAACAACATGCTGACCATCATCATCAGTTCGGCGCGCCTGGCGCTGGCCACCCAGGACCCGGCACGGGCCCAGCGCATGCTGCAGCACATTCTCGATGCCGGGCAGCGGGGCACCGAACTGACCCAGCAGTTACTCAGCTTTGCCCGCCACCGCAAGCTTGATGTGGCCCGCGTCGCCCCGGCGAACCTTGTTGCTGCCACCCGTGGTCTACTGGAGCATGCGCTGCCTGGTTCGATTGAGCTGAAGGTGCTGTTGCAACCGGACTTGCCCCTTATCGAGGTGGATGCCGGGCAATTGCAGATGGTAATGCTCAATCTGTTGTTCAATGCCCGCGATGCCATCACAGGGCAGGGCCGGATCGTGTTGACGGTCGATGTGGTCGAACTGGCCGGCGAAGTGGAAGGGCTGCACGGCGGGTTTGTACGTTTCGAGGTGGAAGACAGCGGCGAAGGTATCGCGCCAGCGGTACTGCCGCGGATCTTCGAGCCGTTCTTCACCACCAAGCCCTTTGGCAAGGGGACTGGCCTGGGCCTTAGCCAGGTGTATGGTTTTGCCAGGCAGAGCGGTGGCGCCATTTGCGTCGACAGTGAGCCCGGCCGGGGAACTTGCATGCAGCTTTACTTGCCAATCTATCAGGACCAGACGGACAGCCAACTCGACAGGTAGACACCATGGCACAGGCACTCAGGCGGCTGGTGACGGGGATCGAAGGGCTCGATGCGTTGCTCCAGGGTGGCCTGGTGGCCGGCGCGTCCTACATCATCCAGGGCCCGCCGGGGGCCGGCAAGACCATCCTCGCCAACCAGTTGGCCTGCGGGCATGTGCGCGGTGGCGGAAGAGTGTTGGTGGCCACCTTGCTGAGCGAGTCGCACGAGCGGCTGTTCCAGTACCTGGCGACCCTGGAGTTCTTCGACCCGGCGCTGGTCGGCGACCCGATCCAGTTCGTCAGTGCCTTCGACACCCTGGAGCAGGAAGGCCTGGACGCCGTGGTACGGCTGCTGCGCCAGGAAATTGCCCGGCAGCAGGCCAGCCTGCTGATCGTCGATGGTGTGCTCAATGCCCGGGTGCGTGCGGAAACTGCGCTGGACACCAAGAAATTTGTCTCCGAACTGCAGGGCCATGCGGCCTTTGCCGGTTGCACCTTGCTGCTGCTGACCAGCGCCCGGCTGGAAGAGGGCAGCCCGGAACACACCATGGTCGACGGCGTGATCGAACTGGGCGAGCAACTGTTCGGCAGCCGCGCCGTGCGCCATATCCAGCTGCGCAAGACGCGGGGCAGTGCGGCGTTGTCGGGGCGCCATGAGTGCCTCATCGATGGAGCCGGCATGCACGTCTACCCGCGCCTGGAGTCGCTGTTCAGCCACCCCAGCCAGGCGGGTAGCGCCACCCTGGAGCGCATCAGCAGCGGGGTGGCAACCCTGGATGAAATGCTCGGTGGCGGCCTGGCCACGGGCTCGGTCAGCTTGCTGATCGGGCCCTCGGGTATTGGCAAGACGTCCTTGGGCCTGGCCTTTCTCGGCGCCAGCAGCCCGCAGGCGCCGGGGCTGCATTTCGGCTTTTACGAAACGCCGGAGCGCCTGCGTATCAAGGCCGCGTCGCTGGGTTACGATTTTGCCGCGATGGAGCAGGGTGGCAGCCTGCAGCTGTGCTGGCAGCCGACCACCGAGGGCCTGCTGGACCAGGTTGGTGCACGCCTGCTCGAGCGGGTCGAGGCGCAAGGCAGCAAGCGCGTGCTGATCGACAGCCTGGGGGCATTCAGCCGCCTGGCCATCGACCCGGCGCGGCTCAATGCGTTTTTCCGCGCCCTGGCCGGCGAGCTGCGCGCGCGCGATGTCAGCGTGATGCTGACCTGGGAAATGCGCGATATCTTCGGTGCGGAAATCAGCGCCCCGGCCCCGGACCTGTCGAGTATCGTCGACAACCTGATGCTGATGCGCTTCGTCGAACTGGATTCGCAGCTGCGGCGCATGCTGTCGATCCTCAAGGTGCGTGACAGCCATCATGACCCTGCCTTGCATGAGCTGCTGATCGGGCCGCAGGGCATTACCTTGCGCAAGGCGTTCGAAGGCGCCTGCGGTGTGCTCTCGGGAACGCCGGTGCCGCAGGGGAGTGGGTGACGGGGCGCGCCGATGAACACCATCCTGATCGTCGATGACGAGTACCTGATTGCCGACATCCTCGGTTTTGCCCTGGAGGACGAAGGGTTCCTGGTGGAAAAGGCGAGCAACGGCTTCAAGGCGCTGGAGGCGTTGAAGGAAAAGCGCGTTCAGCTGGTTATCACCGACTACATGATGCCGCTGCTCAACGGTGAGGAGCTGGTGCGCTCGATGCGGGAAGACCCGGCCTTGAGCGAGTTGCCGGTCATCCTCATGAGTGGCGCGCAGGCCAACCAGGGATGCCCGGAACTGTTCGCCGCCGTGTTCGACAAACCGTTCGACATGGACTGTATGATCGCCAAGGTGCGCGAACTGCTGGGCACCTGAGGCGCGGGGCGATCAAGCGCGTCCGTGCGGCTTGAGGCAGGTCGCTCAGTGCGAGTCGTCGTGTTTTTCCGGTGCCGGGCTGCCGGCCTGGATACGCTTGAAGATCTCTTCGCGATGGACCTGGACGTCTTTCGGTGCATCGATACCGATCCTCACTTGCATCCCTTTGACGCCCAGAATGGTGACTTTGATGTCATCGTTGATGACGATGCTTTCGCCAACCTTGCGGGTGAGTATCAGCATGTAGTTCTCCTTGGTGATGTAAAAGTCCGTCGGGCTAGTTGCCACGGCGGCGGGAGCTTGTCCCTCTTCCTTCTCATTAAAGACGCTTTCGGCAGATAGTAATTCCCCGACAGACAAATTCTGTTGCGTGTCTTCAGTCGCAGGTGCCGAAGCAAACCGCCAGCGGTTTGTCGGCCAAGGTGCTCGATGGCAAGAATAGGGGGCTTGGCGGCCAATGGGAAATTTCTTCGCATCATCGGCTGAATAGACCGGGTTAATGGTCATCCTGTTCCTCAAGTGCCTGAAGAAATAACAGCAAGGCCACTTCTTCATCGTTCAGGCCTTGCGTACACGGCTATTCGGCAAGTTGGCCAGACGCACCTGGGCATCGTGTTCATGTACAGCAGGGTGGATGTAGCAGCGCCTGCACACCGCCGGTGTATTGCCCTGGCGCGTGGCTTCGCTCTCAGCCCAGCAAGGCCACCGACTTGATCTGGGCAAACAGTACCTGGCCCGGGTGCAGGCCGAGTTGGTCTGCCGAGAAGCGGGTGATTCGCGCGAGCAAGGCATTGCCGCCGGCATCCAGGCTGACCAGCACATGGGCCGGGTTGGCAGCCGGGCGGCTTTCGCGCACGCGCACCGGCAGGCGGTTGAGAATGCTCGATGTGCTCTCGGCTGCCAGGGCCAGGCTGACGTCGCGGGCCTGCACCTTGACCCGCAGGGTGCTGCCCATCACCTGGGCCGGGTGGGCGATGCGCAGCAGCGGGCCATGCTTGCCGGGCAGGCGCAGGTCGAGCAGGTCGTAGTGCGGGTCGTGACCTACCACCAGGCCCTCGAACACCACACCGGCATCCTCGCCTTGGGCCAGTGGCAGGTCGAGGCGGGCCAGGGTTTCGCCGATCGGGCCGCTGGCCACCGCCTGGCCCTGCTCCAGCAGCACCAGGTGGTCGGCCAGCCGCGCCACTTCGTCCTGGGCATGGCTGACATACACCAACGGGATGTCCAGTTCGTTGTGCAGGCGTTCCAGGTAGGGCAGGATCTCGCGCTTGCGCGGCCCGTCGAGGGCCGCCAGCGGCTCGTCCATCAACAATAGGCGCGGGCTGCTGAGCAGGGCGCGGGCAATGCCTACCCGCTGCGCCTCGCCACCGGACAAGGTTACTGGCCGGCGTGCCAGCAAGTGGCCGATCCCCAGTAGCTGACAGGCCTGGTCGAGGCTGACCTTGCGCTCGGCAGCGGCCACCCGGCGCCAGCCGAATTCCAGGTTGCCACGTACCGACAGGTGCGGGAACAGGCTGGCCTCCTGGAACACGTAGCCCACCGGGCGCAGGTGCGGTGCCTGGAAGTAGCCGCGGGCGCTGTCCTCCCAGACTTCGCCGTTGACTTCGATGTAGGCGCTGGTGGCCCGTTCCAGCCCGGCCAGGCACCGCAGGCAGCTGGTCTTGCCAGAGCCCGAGTGGCCGAACAGCGCGCTGATACCGCGCCCGGGCAGATGCAGGTCGACGTTCAGGGTGAATTCGTCGCGCGCCAGTTTCAGGCGCGCCACAATCGATGCGCTCATTTCAGCTCCAGCCAGCTTTGCTGCGGCGTCCAGCGTACAGCAGGAGCAGCACCAGGAATGAGAACAGCAGCATGGCACCGGCCAGCCAGTGTGCTTGCGAGTAGGCCATGGCTTCGACATGGTCGAAGATCTGCACCGAGACCACGCGTGTCTTGTCGGGGATGTTGCCGCCAATCATCAACACCACGCCGAACTCGCCCACGGTATGGGCGAAGCCGAGGATGCTGGCGGTAATGAAGCCTGGGCGGGCCAGCGGCAGCACTACATGGAGGAAGGTGTCCCAGGGGCTGGCGCGCAGCGTGGCGGCCACTTCCAGCGGGCGCTGGCCAATGGCGCCGAAGGCATTCTGCAGCGGCTGGACCACGAACGGCATGGAGTAGATCACCGAGCCGATCACCAGGCCGGTGAAGCTGAACACCGCGCTGCCCAGGCCCAGCGCCTGGGTCGCCTGGCCCAGCCAGCCATTCGGGCCGAGGGCGATCAGCAGGTAGAAGCCGATCACCGTGGGTGGCAGCACCAGCGGCAACGCCACCACCGCGCCCACCGGCCCGCGCAGCCACGAGCGCGTGCGCGCCAGCCACCAGGCGATGGGCGTGCCGACGATCAGCAGGATCAGGGTGGTCAGGCTGGCCAGTTTAACGGTCAGCCAGATGGCACCCAGGTCACTTGCGTCCAGTGGCATCAGATTTCATAACCGTAGGATTTGATCACTGCCGCAGCTTTCGGGCCTTTCAGGTAGTCGACCAAGGCCTTGGCAGCAGGGTTGTCCTTGCCCTTTTCGAGGATTACCGCGTCCTGGCGGATGGGCGCGTGCAGGGACGAGGGAACGATCCAGGCCGAACCGTTTTCGACCTTGCCGTCCTTGTAGATTTGCGACAGGGCGACAAAGCCCAGCTCGGCGTTGCCGGTGGAGACGAACTGGAACGCCTGGGTGATGTTCTGCCCTTCGACCAGCTTGGGCCTGGTGGCTTCGGTCAGCTTCAGCTTGTCCAGCACCTGGGTGGCGGCCAGGCCGTAAGGTGCGGTTTTCGGGTTGGCGATGGACAGGTGTTTGAATGCGTTCTTCTTCAGCACTTCGCCGTTGGCGTCGACATAGCCAGGTTTGGCCGACCACAGGGCCAGCGTGCCGATGGCATAGGTGAAGCGCGAGCCCGGGACAATGGCCTTTTCCTGCTCGAGCCTGGCCGGGGTGCTGTCGTCGGCAGCGAGGAATACCTCGAACGGCGCGCCGTTCTTGATCTGTGCGTAGAACTGGCCGGTGGCGCCGTAGGCGGCGACCAGCTTGTGGCCGGTGTCTTTTTCAAAGTCCTTGGCAATGGCTTGAATGGGGGCTGTGAAGTTGGCTGCGACCGCGACCTGGACCTCATCGGCCCAGGCAGTGCTGAAGGCGAGCAGGCCGGCCAGGGCGGTGGCAGCCAGGTGGGGCGGGCGGATACGCATGAACACAGCTCCTTGGGGTTATCGTTATATCCTTAACTATATAGCGATAGGCCATGGACCGTGAAGGGGCCCAGTAATGCTTAAGCAGGCTGGGCCCTTTCGCGGGTAAACCCGCTCCCACAGGGTCGGCACAATAGGTGAATGTTGCGCAGTACCTGTGGGAGCGGGTTTACCCGCGAAGAGGCCAGGCCTGCTTACGCAGACGGCTGGCGGCCGAGCACGGCCAGCGCCTTTTCGGCAATCTCCCGGGTCAACTCACCCGCCGGCATATGCTTGCCCAGCCGCAACGCCTGCCCCGACCACAGGTTGCTGAAATCGCTATTGCCCTGCGGATCCGTAATCGCCCGCAAAGGCATCAACGCCCCACCGGCCAGCGGGAAGCGCGGCGCCAGGTCGCTCATCGGCCCCAGCTCGCGCATGATGCGGTTGTTAATGCCACGCGCCGGTCGGCCGGTGAACAGGTTGGTCAGCGCCGTGTCACTGGCAGGCGCGCTGTCCAGGGCCTGGCGATGCGCCGGCGAGACCTTGGCCTCGGGGCAGAACAGGTAAGCCGTTCCGATCTGCACTGCCGAAGCCCCCAAGGCCAGTGCCGCCAACAGGCCGCGGTGGTCAGCAATGCCGCCGGCGGCAATCACCGGTACGCTGACCGCATCGGCCACCTGCGGCACCAGGGCGAAGGTGCCGATCTGGCTGGTGATGTCGTCGCTGAGGAACATGCCGCGATGGCCACCCGCTTCATAGCCCATGGCAATGATCGCATCACAACCGTGGCGCTCCAGCCACATGGCTTCCTCGACGGTGGTGGCGCTGGACAGCACCTTGGCGCCGCTGGCCTTTACCCGTTGCAGCAGGTCGGCCTGGGGCAGGCCGAAATGGAAGCTCACCACCTCCGGGCGCAGTTGCTCGACCAGCTGGCAGCTCTGTTCGTCGAAAGGCGCTCGGTTGGACACCGGCGTGGGGGCCGCGAAGTCGGCACCCACTTCGCGGTAATAGGGCTCGAGCGCCTGCTTCCAGCGTGCATCGCGCTCGGCATCGGGCGCTGGCGGCTGGTGACAGAAGAAGTTCAGGTTCAACGGGCGGCCCGGGCAGCCGGCGCGAAAGGCGGCGATCTCGGCGCGCACCTGGTCGCCGGTGAGCATGGCGCAGGGCAGGGCGCCCAAACCGCCCGCCAGGCCCACGGCGATGGCCATGCCCGAGCCCGTCGCACCGGCCATGGGGGCCTGCAGAATGGGCAGCTCGATGCCCAGCAGGTCGAGGATGCGACGGTCGGGCCAGTGGCTCATGCGGTTCTCCTTGCGCGGGCGAGCGGTGCGGCGGGGGCGGGTGTTTACAAGGCTTTGCTGACCTGGATGTCGCTGATCTTCTCGGCATCTTCGCCGTGGATCTTGCGCAGGGCTTCCAGGGCTTGTTCGAGGGAGGCATCGGGCATCAGCGCGAAATCCCAGCGGCGCTGGCCGTCGAGCTTGTACTTGATGACGTACTTGGTGGTCTGGGTCATGGTGGCCTTATCTGAGTTTCGACGACGAACGACGGACGATCTTGATCTTGTGGGTCAAGGTTGGCTTGCGGGTGACCGAGATCGGGCGGGTGGTCACGGTATCGATGGTGATGTTCCAGAACCCGGTGCTGGGCACGGTGATCTTTGCCGGGAACTTGTCGAAATGGCCGCCGTGGTAGGTGTGACGACCGCCGTTCTTGAAGCTGCGGAAGTTGGCGTCGTTCATCAGGCGGATATTGCAGCGCTGGGAGCACTCGATGACGACGATGTCGTCCTCGTTCAGGTGCTCGCGCTGGTGTACGAATTTCATGTGATGCTCCGCAAGGATTGGTTCTGCAAAGGCAAACGATACCACGATGTCGGGTTACACTGCCGCGCTGTTGCGCCAGGCGCAGATAAATCTGCCAAAGCAGGGAGCAAAACGGCCTGGCCGTGGTCGAATCGGATTCTTGAAGGCAGAGGTGCTGCAAATGAAGTGGATGGTGGCGGCGTTGGCAGTGACGCTGGGTGGCTGTGTGAGTGTTTCGGAACTGGAACAATCGCGTGAAACGCTGGATGTAATCTCTGGCAAATCCCCACGCGCGTATGCCGATTGCGTCAAGCAGAAGCTGGCCGATACCCGCGATCCGCTGGTGGAAGAGCCGCGTGGCGATGGCCTGCGGCTGATCGTGCCGCAAAAGATCAGCTCGGGCGTGGGCCCGGCGGCGCTGGTGGATATCGACAAGCGTGGCAGCGGTAGCAGCATCAAGCTGCACGAGCGGCTGAACAACTTCCCGCTGCGCCTGGGAGATGTGCGCACCGCAGCCACCAAATGCATCTCTGGTAGTTGATCCAGGGCAAGTGATTACGCTCCTTTTGCTTATATGTTTTAAGCCTAAGCTTATAACAATAGAAAAGGAGATTCGTGATGACACCGTTGAGTCGCGCCGTGATCGGCAGCCTGCTGATCCTGGCCTGGCCCACGGCGCATGCCGCCGACGGCCAGAAAGTCTTCACCCAGGGCGGGGCCAACCCCGCCGCCATGGCTTGCCTGGGTTGCCATGGCCCGGACGGCAAGGGCATTGCCGCTGCCGGCTTCCCGCGCCTGGCCGGGCTACCGGCGGCTTACCTCAGCAAGCAATTGCATGACTGGCGCAGCGGCAGCCGCAAGCAGCCGGTGATGGAGCCGCTTGCCAAGGCCCTGAGCGAGGATGAGATCAAGGCGGTCAGCACCTACCTGGCCAGCCTGCCGGCAGACCCCGCAGGTGACCTGCGTCGCCAGCAGATTGCCGATGACCCCACCACCCGCATGGCCCTGTACGGCGACTGGAACCGGCAGATTCCTGGCTGCGTGCAGTGCCATGGCCCGGGTGGCGGCGGGGTTGGCGAACACTTCCCGCCTTTGGCCGGCCAGCCTGCCAGTTACCTGGTGGCGCAGCTTAATGCCTGGCGTGACGGCACCCGCAGCAATGACCCCAACCAGCTGATGGTCGGCGTGGCCAAGGCCATGACCGATGACGAGATCAAGGCCGTTGCCGAGTTCTTCGCCCGCCCCGCCAGCCAGGAGGTCAAGCCATGAAACCGATGATTCCAGCCCTGTTGCTGCTGGCCATGGGTAGCGCCCAGGCCGCCCAGATTGCCATGGAAGACCAGTCGCAGTTGAAAGTGCCTGGCGTGCAGGCCGCGCCGCAGTTCGTGCCGCCTGCGGAAAGTGAGTTGCCAGACAATGCCTTTGGCAAGATGGTGCGCGAGGGCCATGCCCTGTTCGTCGACACCCGTAGGCTGATGCCCGAGGCCGTGGGCAACGGCATGAACTGCAGCAACTGCCATCTTGACCAGGGTCGGCTGGCGCATTCCGCGCCGATGTGGGGGGCGTACCCGATGTACCCTGCGTACCGCAAGAAAAACGACAAGGTCAACACCTACGCCGAGCGAATCCAGGGCTGCTTCCAGTTCAGCATGAACGGCAAGCCGCCTGCGGCCGATAGCCCGCAGATGACGGCGCTGGCGGTGTATTCGTACTGGCTGTCGACCAAGGCGCCGACTGGCGTGGAGATTGCCGGGCGTGGTTACCCGGAAGTGCCGCAGCCCAAGGGCGGATACGACTTCAAGCGCGGCCAGCAGGTTTATCGCGAGCAGTGTGCGATTTGCCACGGCGACAACGGTGAAGGGCAGAAGGTGGCGGGCGAGTATGTGATGCCGCCGCTGTGGGGCAAGGATTCCTACAACTGGGGCGCTGGCATGCACCGCATCAACACCGCGGCGTCGTTCATCAAGTACAACATGCCGCTGGGCAAGCCGGGCAGCCTGAGTGACCAGCAGGCCTGGGATGTGGCGGCCTGGATCAATCGCCATGAACGGCCGCAGGATCCGCGGTTGGTGGAAGGCTCCATCGAGAAGACGCGGGTGAAGTTCCATGCCAATGACGGGGTGAACCTGTATGGGCAGAAGGTCGATGGGGTGCTGATCGGGCAGGGGACCGGTAGCTGAGGTAATGCCTGTACCGGCCTCTTCGCGGGTAAACTTGCTCCCACAGGTACTGCACAGCATTCAGAGCCTGTGGTGATCCTTGTGGGAGCGGGTTTACCCGCGAAGAGGCAGTACAGGTAAGCTCATTTCCTGTCATCCGACTGTCATTGATGACAGCAATATTTACGACCCACCGGAACTATCTACACTGGGTTATCTCTATCATGGCATCGGTCGGCACGGGTGGGGGCATTGTAAGGTGACTGCCGCCTGATTAGACTGCGCCGAATTCCACAGGCCTAGCCTTTTGTAAGGACGTATATGATCAAAAAATGCTTGTTCCCGGCAGCCGGTTACGGCACCCGCTTCCTGCCTGCTACCAAAGCCATGCCCAAGGAAATGCTGCCGGTGGTCAACAAGCCACTGATCCAGTATGGCGTTGAAGAGGCACTGGATGCCGGTCTGAGCGAGATCTCCATCGTCACCGGGCGCGGCAAGCGCGCTCTGGAAGACCACTTCGACATCAGCTACGAGCTGGAAAACCAGATCAAGGGCACCGACAAGGAAAAATACCTGGTTGGTATCCGTCGCCTGCTCGACGAATGCTCGTTCTCCTACACCCGCCAGACCGAAATGAAAGGCCTGGGCCACGCCATCCTCACCGGCCGCCCGCTGATCGGCGACGAGCCGTTCGCCGTGGTGCTGGCGGACGACCTGTGCGTGAACCCGGAAGGTGACGGCGTACTGACCCAGATGGTCAAGCTGTACAAGCAGTTCCGTTGCTCGATCGTCGCCATCCAGGAAGTCGACCCGCAGGAAACCAACAAGTACGGTGTGATCGCCGGCGACATGATCCGTGACGATATTTTCCGCGTCACCAACATGGTCGAGAAGCCAAAGCCGGAAGACGCTCCGTCGAACCTGGCGATCATCGGTCGCTACATCCTGACCCCGGATATCTTCGACATCATCGCCAACACCGAGCCGGGCAAAGGTGGCGAGATCCAGATCACCGACGCCCTGATGCAACAGGCGCAGAACGGCTGCGTGATCGCCTACAAGTTCAAAGGCAAGCGTTTCGACTGCGGTGGCGCCGAAGGCTACATTGACGCGACCAACTTCTGCTTTGAGAACTACTACAAGACTGGCAAGGCTTACTGATAAGCCGCTACTTGTATTAAAGCTAGTAACTGGGGCTGCTTTGCAGCCCTTCGCGGGCACGCCCGCTCCTACAGGTATTGTGCAGACCTTCAAGGTAGCGACAAGCCTGTGGGAGCGGGCGTGCCCGCGAAGGGCCGCAAAGCGGCCCCAGTGCGTTATGCTGGGCGCCTGCCTAGGAGACTGAATACATGGCCTACGATTTTGATCTGTTCGTGATTGGCGCCGGGTCCGGTGGTGTGCGCGCGGCGCGGTTTGCCGCCGGCTTCGGCGCAAAGGTGGCAGTGGCCGAGAGCCGCTACCTGGGCGGTACCTGCGTCAATGTGGGCTGCGTGCCGAAAAAACTGCTGGTGTACGGCGCGCACGTTGCCGACGAACTGGAGCAGGCTGCTGGTTTCGGCTGGACCCTGGAAGAAGGGCATTTCGACTGGGGCACCCTGATTGCCAACAAGAACCGGGAAATCGAACGCCTCAACGGCATCTACCGCAACCTGCTGGTCAACAGCGGGGTCACCCTGTTGCAGGGCCATGCGCGCCTGACCGGTGCCAATGAAGTGGAAGTGGAAGGCCAGCGCTACACCGCCGAGCACATCCTCATCGCCACCGGTGGCTGGCCGCAGGTGCCGGACATCCCGGGCAAGGAACTGGCCATCACCTCCAACGAAGCCTTCTACCTCAAGGACCTGCCACGCCGGGTGCTGGTGGTGGGTGGTGGCTACATCGCCGTCGAGTTCGCCGGCATCTTCCAGGGCCTGGGGGCCGACACCACCTTGCTGTACCGTGGCGACATGTTCCTGCGTGGCTTCGATGGTTCGGTGCGCACGCACCTGAAGGAAGAACTGGAAAAGCGCGGCCTCGACCTGCAGTTCAATGCCGACATCCAGCGCATCGACAAGCTCGAGGACGGCAGCCTCAAGGCCACCCTCAAGGATGGCCGCGAGTTGGTCACCGATTGCGTGTTCTATGCCACCGGCCGGCGCCCGATGCTGGACAACCTGGGCCTGGAAAACACCGGCGTCGAGCTGGATGCACGCGGTTACATTCGCGTTGACCAGCAGTACCAGACCACCGCGCCGTCGATCCTGGCCATTGGCGATGTGATTGGCCGCGTGCAACTGACCCCGGTGGCTCTGGCCGAGGGCATGGCCGTGGCGCGACGCCTGTTCAAGCCCGAGCAATACCGCCCGGTGGACTACCAGAACATCCCCACCGCAGTGTTCAGCCAGCCGCCCATCGGTACCGTTGGCCTGACCGAGGAGCAGGCGCTGGAAGCCGGGCACAAGGTGCAGGTGTTCGAAAGCCGCTTCCGCGCGATGAAACTGACCCTGACCGACATCCAGGAAAAGACCCTGATGAAGCTGGTGGTCGATGCCGAGACCGACAAGGTGCTGGGCTGCCACATGGTCGGCCCCGACGCGGGCGAGATCATCCAGGGCCTGGGCGTTGCCCTGAAGGCCGGTGCGACCAAGCAGCAGTTCGACGAAACCATTGGCGTGCACCCGACGGCGGCCGAAGAGTTCGTGACCATGCGCACAGCGACGCGCTGAGCGCGTTCCATCCTGTGGGAGCGGCCTTGTGTCGCGAAAGGGCCGCAAGGCGGCCCCGGTAATCTGCGCATCACCGCCGAGATCCAGGGGCCGCTTTGCGGCCCTTTCGCGACACAAGGCCGCTCCCACAAAAGCTGCTTCTACAACAAACCTCCCCGCAATCCTTTGCTCAGCCCATTCCCTTCTATTAATAAACCCCGGTTATAGCCAAAACCAATCAAAAGCATGAGCTTTGCCAATGAGCCTTTATCGGGACCAGCGGTTAGGATTCTTTCCATCAACTGATTCCAACCCCATGAAGGAGCGTCTCTCATGCCAATCATCAACAGCCAGGTCAAACCGTTCAACGCCACCGCCTACCACAAGGGCGAGTTCGTCCAGGTCAGCGAAGCCGACCTGAAAGGCAAGTGGTCTGTCGTGTTCTTCTACCCGGCCGACTTCACCTTCGTCTGCCCGACCGAGCTGGGCGACCTTGCCGACAACTACGCCGAGTTCCAGAAGCTGGGCGTGGAAATCTACGGTGTGTCCACCGACACCCACTTCACCCACAAAGCCTGGCACGACACTTCGGACACCATCGGCAAGATCCAGTACCCACTGATCGGTGACCCGACCCACGTTATTTCGCGCAACTTCGACGTGCTGATCGAAGAAGCCGGCCTGGCCGATCGCGGTACCTTCGTGATCAACCCGGAAGGCCAGATCAAGATCGTCGAACTGAACGACGGTGGTGTAGGCCGCGATGCTGCCGAACTGCTGCGTAAAGTGAAGGCTGCCCAGTACGTTGCCGCTCACCCAGGCGAAGTCTGCCCGGCCAAGTGGAAAGAAGGCGAAGCCACCCTGGCGCCATCGCTGGACCTGGTCGGCAAAATCTAAGTCCATGTGCCAGTCGCGGGCGGTGAGCAGCCGCCAAAGCTGAAGTACTTACCGCCCCGTCAAACGCCCGGGCGACCTCGCCTGGGCGTTTTTGTATCCGAGTTTTGAAAAAGGAATCGCCCGTATGTTGGACGCCACGCTTAAATCGCAACTGAAAACCTACCTGGAGCGGGTCACCCAGCCGATCGAGATCGTTGCTTCCCTCGACGACGGCGCGAAGTCCCGCGAATTGCACGACCTGCTGGTGGAAATTGCCAGCCTGTCGAACCTCATTACCTTTAGCGCTGACGGTATCGACGCCCGTCGTCCTTCGTTCTCGCTGAATCGCCCGGGAGCCGACATAAACCTGCGCTTCGCCGGCATCCCCATGGGCCACGAATTCACCTCGCTGGTGCTGGCACTGCTGCAAGTCGGCGGCCACCCGTCCAAGGCCAGTGCCGAAGTGATCGAGCAGATCCAGGCGCTGGAAGGCGAGTTCACCTTCGAAACCTATTTCTCGCTGTCGTGCCAGAACTGCCCGGACGTGGTCCAGGCGCTGAACCTGATGGCGGTGCTCAACCCCAACGTGCGCCACGTGGCCATCGACGGCGCGCTGTTCCAGGCAGAAGTGGAATCGCGCAAGATCATGGCGGTGCCGAGCATCTACCTGAACGGCGAAGTGTTCGGCCAGGGCCGCATGGGCCTGGAAGAAATCCTCGGCAAGATCGACACCAACGCAGGCAGCCGCCAGGCCGAGAAGATCAACGCCAAGGACGCCTTCGATGTGCTGGTGGTCGGTGGTGGCCCAGCCGGCGCCTCGGCAGCCATCTATGCCGCGCGTAAAGGCATCCGCACCGGTATTGCGGCCGAGCGTTTCGGCGGCCAGGTGCTCGATACCCTGGCCATCGAGAACTTCATCTCGGTACAGGAGACCGAAGGGCCGAAGCTGGCCACGGCGCTGGAAGAACACGTCAAGCAGTACGACGTGGACATCATGAACCTGCAGCGTGGCGAAGCGCTGATCCCGGCTACCGCTGGCGGCCTGCACGAAGTACGCCTGGCCGGCGGCGCCTCGCTCAAGGCCAAGACCGTGATCCTGGCCACCGGTGCCCGCTGGCGCGAAATGAACGTGCCGGGCGAGCAGGAATACCGCGCCCGTGGCGTGGCCTACTGCCCGCACTGTGACGGCCCGCTGTTCAAGGGCAAGCGCGTGGCGGTGATCGGTGGTGGCAACTCGGGTGTGGAGGCGGCCATCGACCTGGCCGGTATCGTCGCCCAGGTGACGCTGATCGAGTTCGACAGCCAGCTGCGTGCCGATGCGGTGCTGCAGCGCAAGTTGCACAGCTTGCCGAACGTGAAGGTGATCACCAGTGCGCTGACCACCGAAGTGCTGGGCAATGGCGAAAAAGTGACCGGCCTGCGTTACAAGGACCGCACCACCGACCAGCAGCATGAAGTGGCGTTGGAAGGCATCTTCGTGCAGATCGGCCTGCTGCCGAACACCGACTGGCTGAAAGGTACCGTCGAGCTGTCGCCGCGTGGCGAGATCATCGTCGACGCCAAGGGCCAGACCAGCATCCCGGGTGTGTTTGCGGCGGGTGACGTGACGACCGTGCCATACAAGCAGATCGTGATTGCGGTGGGTGAGGGGGCCAAGGCATCGCTGGCGGCCTTTGACCACCTGATTCGCACGTCGGCACCGGCATGAGCCTGTACCGGCCTCTTCGCGGCTAAAGCCGCTCCCACAGGTACTGCGCAGCTTTTGAAAGCTGTGGAGGTCCCTGTGGGAGCGGCTTTAGCCGCGAAAGGGCCGGTGCAGGCAAAGCAGGAACCTGAAGGTGTCTATGATTACTGCAGACCCTTCAGGAATCACACCCATGACCCTGATCAGCCGCGAACCCTGGTGGCTAGTCCCGCCAAAGCCCGGGCAGCAGGAGCAGGACCTGCACTGGGGCTACCTGGAAATCTACGCCGACGGCCGCACCGTGTTCGTCGACCAGCGCCCCAGTGACCGGGAGTTGGCCGAGCGCAAGAGCTGCCGCAACTTCCCCGACCCCGAGCCGTGAAGGCTCAGCCTTCCAGCTCGGCCAGGCGTGCCTCCAGCGCCGCGATGCGGGCTTCCAGGGCTTCGATACGGTCTTCCGACACATTGCCGCCGCTGCTGCGTGCGCCACCTTCCTGCTGCCGTGCAGCCAGGATCGCCTCGATTTCCGCCGGGTCGCCCAAGGCATGGGTGTAACGGTCTTCCCGCTGGCCGGCCTGGCGTGGCAGGTGCAAGGCCAGGCCGCGCGAGATCAGGCGCTCCAGCTGGTGCTGGATCTGCTCGGTGTCGTCGAAGTCGTGCAGGCGGTTGCTGCGGGTCAGCAGTTCGTTGAGGGTTTGCGGGCCGCGCAGGAACATCAGGCCCATCAGTACCAGTTGCGCCGGCACCAGCTCCAGCGCCTTGTCCACCCGGTGTTCCCAGCGGTCGGCGCGGCTGCCCATCTGCAGGCGGGTCATGCCTTGCCCTTCGAGGGCGCGCAGGGCCTGGCCGACCTGGCCTTGGGTGAGGTTCATCACCGGCTCGCGGCTGGTCTTCTGGTTGCAGGCCAGGACCAGGGCATTGAGGGTCAGCGGGTAGCTTTCCGGGCTAGTGGCCTGCTTCTCGATCAGCGAGCCGAGAATACGGATCTCGATGCTGTTGAAGCGGCCTTCGCCGGCGGTTTCGTGTTCTGACATGGCCCTGTCTCATTGCTGGGGAAAGGCCACTAGGGTAGGTAATGCCATCGTGTTAGGCAATTGGCACCTGT
This sequence comes from Pseudomonas sp. p21, assembly GCF_001642705.1. Taxonomy (NCBI): domain Bacteria; kingdom Pseudomonadati; phylum Pseudomonadota; class Gammaproteobacteria; order Pseudomonadales; family Pseudomonadaceae; genus Pseudomonas; species Pseudomonas sp. p21. The sequence continues at coordinate 36,559 of NZ_LWBV01000003.1, read as the reverse complement.
GGGAGCGGGTGAACCCGCTCCCACAGGTGCCCGGCAATCTCAAGCGGTGCGCTGCTCTTCGGCCTGGCACGCCGCCGCGGTAAACAGCACATCGGTCGACGAATTCAGCGCCGTCTCGGCCGAGTCCTGCAGCACGCCGATGATGAAGCCCACTGCCACCACCTGCATGGCAATTTCGCTAGGGATGCCAAACAGGCTGCATGCCAGCGGAATCAGCAGCAGCGAGCCGCCAGCCACACCCGAGGCACCGCAGGCACACACCGCGGCCACCACGCTGAGCAGCACAGCAGTCGGCAGGTCCACTGGAATACCCAGGGTATGCACCGCCGCCAGGGTCAGCACAGTAATGGTAATGGCGGCACCGGCCATGTTGATGGTCGCACCCAGCGGGATCGACACCGAGTAGGTGTCCTCATGCAGACCAAGGCGCTCCGACAGGGCCAGGTTGACCGGAATGTTGGCCGCCGAGCTGCGGGTGAAGAACGCAGTGATACCGCTTTCGCGCAGGCACAGCAGGGTCAGCGGGTAGGGGTTGCGGCGGATTTTCCAATACACGATCAGCGGGTTCATCACCAGCGCCACGAACAGCATGCAGCCGATCAGCACCGCCAGCAGGTGCAGGTAGCCGAGCAGGGCGTCCAGGCCCGACTGGGCCAGGGTGGCGCTGACCAGGCCAAAGATGCCCAGCGGGGCGAAGCGGATGACCACGCGCACGATCAGGGTCACGCCATTGGACAGGTCCTCGACCACGGTGCGGGTGGTTTCGCCGGCATGGCGCAGGGCCACGCCCAGGCCGATGGCCCAGGTCAGTACGCCTATGAAGTTGGCGTTGAGCAGGGCGTTGATCGGGTTGTCGACCGCACTCAGCAGCAGGTTCTGCAGCACCTCGGTGATACCGCCCGGCGCGCTCAGCGTAGCCTCGCCGGTGCTCAGCACCAGGTTGGACGGGAACAGCATGCTGGCGACCACCGCGACTACTGCGGCGCCGAAGGTGCCCAGCAGGTACAGCCAGAGGATCGGGCGAATATGGGTTTCCTGGCCGTGGCGGTGGTTGGCGATCGAGGCCATCACCAGGATGAACACCAGCACGGGTGCCACCGCCTTGAGGGCGCTGACGAACACTTTCCCGAGGAAGGCCATGTCGCGGGCGATGGCGGGCGCAAGCAGGGCCAGGGCGATGCCGGCGATCAGGCCGATGACGATCTGCGTCACCAGACTGGTGCGGTTGAGGAAGCGGAGGACAGGGGTCATGTGCAGCGATATCCCAGCATGTTCAAAAAGGGCGCGACTTTACCATAGACCTTTGTCTAGCAGGGGCGGCCTCTTCGCGGGCATGCCCGCTCCCACAGGTACTGCACCGGCCTCAAATGCTGTGCGGTCCCTGTGGGAGCGGGCGTGCCCGCGAAGAAGCCACCACGGTCACCAGTGAAACAACTCCCGCCGCGCCCCCTCGGTAATCGCCACGATCCCCGGGTGCTTGACCTTGCGCTCCACCGAAATGGCATAGAACGACTCGTGCACGGCCTCGGTCTGCCCGATCAGCTCCACGCCATACTGGCGGCACACTTCCTCGGCGATCACGCTGGGCGCGACGAAGATGCCGCTGCCCGACTGCCCGAATGCCTGCATCAAGGCACTGTCATCGAACTCACCCACGATCCGCGGCTGCACCTGCTGCTCAGCCAGCCAGCGCAGCAGGCGGCTGCGGACCACGGTTTCCTGCCCGGGAATAAGCAATGGCGCATCCTGCAGGCAGGCGGGGAAGGGGCCTTCAAGGCGTTGTGCCAGCGCCGGGGTGGCGAAGAAGCTCAACCCGCATTCGCCCAGCTTCTGGCTATAGCCCTTGATGTCCAGGTGGCTGGGCATGGGGCTGTCGGAAATCACCAGGTCCAGGCGCTGGATCGCCAGGTCGGCCAGCAGCCGTTCGAGCTTGTCTTCACGGCAGTTGATGCGCAGCACGTCGTCCAGCTCCATGGTCGGCGCCAGCAGGCGGTAGACGATGGACTTGGGCACCACGTCCGCCACGCCCACGCGGAACAGGATCTGCTCCTGCGGGCCGGCCCGCAGCATGGCTTCCAGTTCGCCGCCCAGCTGGAACATCTGCTCGGCATAGATCAGCGTCTGGCGCCCTGTTTCGGTCAGCTCCAGCTGCCGCCCCACGCGCTGGAACAACTCCAGGCCGTAGGTCTGTTCGAACAGGCTGATCTGTCCGCTGATGGTTTGCGGGGTCAGGTTCAACTGTTCGCTGGCGCGGGCGATGCTGCCGGTCTTGGCCACGGCCCAGAAGTAGTGCAACTGCCGATAGTTGAGCATCGGTGCTTTTCCGGATTCGTAAAAACCGAAGTATAACCGCTGAAAATACGAATTTTCCTGATGTATTGCGCTCTTTAGAATGCGACTCCATCAGGCGCCCTGTGCGCCGCCGCAATATCGACAAGCGAGGAACCCATGCTGCAACTCAAATCCATCGGCACGCCGCTGGTGCTGGCCTTGGCCCTGTTCACCCTGGCCGGTTGCGAGCAGGCCGAGAAATCCGCCCAACAGATGCTCGACCAGGCCGCGCAGTCGGCCAAGCAGGCCATCGACGACACCAACAAGGCCGCGCAGCAGGCGTTGAGCGAGGCTATCGGCAGCGAAGGGCACAAGCCCAAGGATGCCGAAAAGAAAGAAGACACCCAGGAAATCTGACCCCAACCGCTGCTGCAGGATTTGAACAATGGAATACTTGCTGGAACTCGTCGCTAGCCCTACCGCCTGGGTTGCCCTGGCTACGCTGGTGGCAATGGAAGTTGTACTGGGTATCGACAACCTGATCTTCATCTCCATCCTGACCAACAAACTGCCGGTGGAGTACCGCTCCAAGGCGCGCCGTATCGGTATCAGCATGGCCCTGGTCATGCGCCTGGCCTTGCTCAGCACGGTGGCCTGGATCGTCCAGTTGACCGACCCGGTGTTCGAAGTGTTCGGTAATGCCTTCTCCTGGAAGGACGTGATCCTGATTGCCGGTGGCCTGTTCCTGCTGTGGAAGGCGACCAAGGAGATCCACGAGAACGTCGACCCGCACGGTGCCAAGGAAGAAGCCAAGGTGTCGTCGACGGTTACCCTGGGCTTTGCCGCGGCGATCTTCCAGATCCTGTTGCTGGACATCGTCTTCTCGGTCGACAGCATCATCACCGCCGTGGGCATGACCGAGCACCTGCCGATCATGATCATTGCCGTTATCACTGCCGTGATCGTCATGATGGTGGCCGCCGACCCGTTGGCCAACTTCATCAACGACAACCCGACCGTGGTAATGCTGGCCCTGGGCTTCCTGATCATGATCGGCATGACGCTGATCGCCGAAGGTTTTGGCGCCCATGTACCGAAGGGGTATGTGTACGCTGCCATGGCCTTCTCGACGGCGATTGAGGTCCTCAACATCCTGGCCCGTCGGGCGCGGTTGAAGCGTGAGGCGGCTGAAGGTTGATCGAAACAGCGGGGCGCTTTGCGCCCCGTTCACGGGCTTGCCCGCTCCCACAGGGACCGCGTCAGCCAGATAGCTACGCGGTCCCTGTGGGAGCGGGCAAGCCCGCGAATGGGCCTCAGGAAATTCTGAAATCAGTGCACCCCGGCATGCCGCCGTGCCCGGCGCACAGGCTGTGGCTTGGCGGGTGCCTGCGGTGGCAGGTGGTGGTGGGAGTGACGCCGCACGATACGCAGTACCCCCCACAGCATGGCGGCTGCGACGCTCAGCCACATGCCCACCAGCATGAGGATTGCCATGGTCAGGCTCATCTGTGCCTCCATCTCTACAGGCCGCGCTCGGTCAACCGGCGCTGGCCGTCCAGACACTGCTTTAGTCTAGCCCTTCGCCTGTGACGTTCCATTGACCAAAGGTCTATTGCTTGGTCCGATTCGCTCCTAACCGGTGTCGGACTATACCCGCGCCGCTGTCCGACCTATGATCGGTGGCAGAGCCGGGCGCTGCCTGCCTGGCGTTGGAGCAAGCGAGTGTCCATGCAGCAACATTCCTTCAAAAGCACCCCCCGTCGGCTGCTGGCTGCCTACCTGGTAGCGGCCAGCCTGGCCGGCTGTGCCAGCGCACCCTCCGCCAACCTCAAGGGCCTGCCGCAGCGGGTCGAGATCAGCAGCGTGCCGTTCTACCGTGGCAACGCCAACCACAGCGGGGCCATGGCTTTGGCGGCGGTGCTGTCGCAACAGGGGGCTCCGATCACGCCGGGGCTGCTGGACAAACCGCTGAACCTGCCTCAGGGCGCCGAGGCGCTGGACACCGGTATCCCTCGCGTGGCGCGCGACTACGGCATGGTGGTGTATCCGCTGGACAAGCAGCTGGACGCGCTGTTGACCCAGGTTGCGGCGGGCAACCCGGTGCTGCTGCGTTACGAGGACGGTTCGGCCTGGTGGAGCGAGCCACGCTACGCCGTGTTGATCGGCTACGACCGTTACAAGCAGCGGGTGCTGTTGCGCTCGGGCATGCATCGGCGGCAGGTGATGGGATTCGATGCCTTTGCATCGGCATGGGCGAAGCTGGGGAGTTGGGCGGTGCTGGTGCAGCCACCACGGCAACTGCCGGCCCAGGTGGACCGCCAGCGCTGGCTGCAGGCTGCGGATGAACTGGCCCGGGCAGGGCAGGAGATTGCGGCGAAGCAGGCTGTGAGTAGCCTGAACAAATAGCTTTATCTCTGCCGGCCCTTTCGCGGGTGAACCCGCTCCCACAGGAAACCCGCTGCCCTCAGGTGCAGTGATATCCCTGTGGGAGCGGGTTTACCCGCGAAGAGGCTAGGCCTGCCTACATCAGAAGCCCAGGCGATCGCGCAGGCTGTAGTACCAGGCACCAATGGCGCTGAACGGCACGCGCAGCATCTGGCCTCCCGGGAACGGGTAGTGCGGCAGGCCGGCGAAGGCGTCGAAACGCTCGGCCTGGCCACGCATGGCCTCGGCCAGCACCTTGCCCGCCAGGTGGGTGTAGGTCACGCCGTGACCCGAGCAGCCCTGGGAGTAGTAGATGTTGTCACCGATACGGCCAACCTGTGGCAGGCGCGACAGGGTCAGCAGGAAGTTGCCGGTCCAGGCGTAGTCGATCTTCACGTTCTTCAGCTGCGGGAAGGCCTTGAGCATCTTCGGACGAATGATCGCCTCGATGTTGGCCGGGTCACGCGCGCCGTACACCACGCCACCACCGAAGATCAGGCGCTTGTCGCTGGTCAGGCGGTAGTAGTCGAGCAGGTAGTTGCAGTCCTCTACGCAGTAGTCCTGCGGCAGCAGGGTGCGCGCCAGTTCGTCGCCCAGTGGCTCGGTGGTGATCACCTGGGTGCCGCATGGCATGGACTTGCTGGCCAGCTCTGGCACCAGGTTGCCCAGGTAGGCGTTGCCGGCGACGATGATGAACTTGGCGCGGACCTTGCCCTGCGGGGTGTGTACTACCGGGTTGGCGCCACGCTCGATGCGTACGGCCGGGGTTTGCTCATAGATGATGCCGCCCAGCGACTCGACCGCGGCGGCTTCGCCCAGGGCCAGGTTCAGCGGGTGGATGTGGCCGCCGCTCATGTCCAGCATGCCGCCCACATAGTTGTCGCAGGCGACCACTTCGCGGATGCGCTTCTGGTCCATCAGCTCCAGCTGGTTGTGACCGAAACGTTCCCACAGGCGCTTTTGCGACTCCAGGTGGCCCATCTGCTTGCTGGTGAGGGCAGCGAACACGCCACCGTCCTTCAGGTCGCACTGGATGTTGTACTTGGCCACGCGCTCACGAATGATGCGCCCGCCTTCAAAGGCCATCTGGCCCAGCAGTTGGGCCTCCCTGGGGCCGACGGTGCGTTCGATGACGTCGATGTCGCGGCTGTAGCTGTTGACGATCTGGCCGCCGTTGCGGCCCGACGCGCCGAAGCCGACCTTGGCTGCTTCGACGATGCTCACCTTGAAGCCGTTCTCCAGCAGGAACAGGGCGCTGGACAGGCCGGTGTAGCCGGCACCGATGATGCACACATCGGTTTCCACCTCACCCTGCAGCGCCGGACGTGGCGGCACCGGGTTGGCCGAGGCGGCGTAGTAGGACTGGGGGTAGGGGGTGTTAGCCATGCTGCAGGAACCTCGTGTTTTATATTTTTAACGAATGTACCGATGCTATCAATAATAATAAACACCCGCTAGTCGTCCGTTGAAAATCCTTTACTCGCTCCCTGCCAGCGCGCCTTTCTATAAAGAGTTTAAGATTCAGTAGGTTAGCGCGAAAAAAAGTGTTGACAGGGTTTTTGGAATGAGTAGAATGCGCACCACACGACAGGCACATAGCTCAGTTGGTTAGAGCACCACCTTGACATGGTGGGGGTCGTTGGTTCGAGTCCAATTGTGCCTACCAAATCGAAAAAGGGGTGATCCGCAAGGGTCACCCCTTTTTTCATTGGGGTTTCATGCGGCCTGATGCGCCAAGCGCCCTCCCTGTGCATGAATCTCGAAAGTTTTTGATTTTTCTCAAAAAAACGCTTTACAGGTACGCATTCGATCACTAATATGCGCACCACACGACAGGCACATAGCTCAGTTGGTTAGAGCACCACCTTGACATGGTGGGGGTCGTTGGTTCGAGTCCAATTGTGCCTACCAAATCGAAAAAGGGCGATCAGCAATGATCGCCCTTTTTGCTGTGCGCACGAAGCGGCGTGTAACGTTTGGTCGCGGTCCGGGGCATTGCCCGGCGTGCTAGAATCCGCCCCTTCGAATCTGGAGGTACACGCGTGCGCAAACTGGCTGTGGTAATGGCAGTGCTCGCCCTGGCGGGCTGTGAGAACGAGGTCGAAGGCGTGCACAAGCAGGTGGCCGAGCACCTGCACAACCCCAAGACCGCCAAGTTCGGCAACGTGCGGATCGACACCCAGGGCACCATCTGCGGCCAGGTCCGCGGCAAGGATGATGCCGGGCAGTACGAAGCCTATCGCAGCTACGTGGCGATCAAGCGCGATGGCCAGTACGAAATCATCGTTGACGACAGTGGCAACAACCTGCGCATCCGCGAGATGTGCGGCGGCGCCGAGCTGCAGCGCCGCGCCGAAGCCCTGGCTGGCCAGCCGGCCCCGCAAGGCTGGGATGTGGAAGTGATCCAGGGCGCCAACATGGGGGCGCTCAGCGACATGACCGCACGCCTGATCGAAAAGGGCATTCCCTCCTCGGTGGAGTACCGCGACGGCAAGCCGGTGGTGCTGATGGGGCCGTTCCCCAGCCGTGAGGAAGCCGAAGCACGCAAGGCCGAGGTGATGGCCAAACTGGGTACCGATTCAGTGGTCATCCAGCACGGCGCAGCACGCTAAACCCGGTTTCTGCAGGCGCGGCCTTTTGTGGGAGCGGCAACAGTCAAACTTGTGCTGGACATTGTCCGCACAGTTTTGGCTATGCTTGGCAGGAAGAAGCCGAACAGGGAGGGCCTCATGTCTACACTGGAGCGGGCCATTGCCGTGGCCGCCAGGGCGCATGAAGGGCAGTACGACAAGGGTGGGGCTGCTTATATCCTCCACCCGTTACGCGTGATGATGCGGGTTTCCACACCTGAACAACGGATTGTCGCAGTGCTTCATGATGTGATCGAAGACACCCCGCTGACCCTGTCCGACCTGGCACGCGAGGGCTTCGCACTGAAAATCCTTGCCGCCTTGCTAGCGCTCAGCCGCCGTGAGGGCGAGGCCTACCAGGACTTCGTGGTGCGCCTGGGCGGTGACCCGCTGGCGCGCACCGTCAAACTGGCCGACCTGGCCGACAACAGCGACCTTTCGCGTATCCCGTGCCCAGGCCCCACCGACTTGGCGCGGCTGGCGCGTTATCGCGAAGCCAGCGCCTACCTGCAAGCCTTGGCCTGAGGTTCAGCCGCAGGCCTTGAAGTCGATCCGGGTCCGGCAACTGCCATGCTGGCCGCGGTCAGTCTTCCTTCGGTACGGTCCAGAAAATCTGCACGCCGCCATCGTCGCGGTGGGCGAGGGTGACGTTGTCGTTTTCGGCGATTTCCTCGAGCAGGGTTTCCCAGTCTTCCGGGGTTTCCTGTTCCAGGCGGAAGATCAGCGCCGCGCGGCTGCGCTGGGCGGTGGGGCTGTTGATGATCTTCTGGATGCGCATACCCAGTTGTTCATAGCTGCTCGGGGTGGCAGAGGCGGTGCTGGACACGGGAAGTTCCTTGTTTTGCTGTATGCACATACAGTATTTCACTGTAAGTAAATTCGCAACAGCCTGTCAGGCGAAAACTGTGCTCAAGCCTGAGCCGATCCGTGCGCAGCTTTATCCAGGGTATTCCACAGGCTTCTCATCGTAGGGTTCTGATTCAACAGCGAGCAGTACGAGCGGATCTCCAGGCGAGTGCTCCATTCGGCGCCTCCAGCCTGCACGAGCAACCCTCTTTCCAGCTCATCATTCACTGCACTGTGGGGCAGCCAGGCTACCCCATAGCCCTCGACAGCCATGCGAACCAGCAGCATTGCCATATCGGCTTCATAGCACCTTTCCAGAGGGGCGACTTCAGGCGCGTTGCGAATGACGACGTCTGCCACTTTCCCCAGGAACGTCGTGGCCGTGTACGCCAGGTGTGGAATGGGCTTTTTACTTCCGGAAAGCTGGAACATCGGCTTGCCTTGCGTGTCGGGCGCACATACAGGGATGAACGCATCATGGCCGAGCGCCAGGCTGCCGAAGCGCTCAGGGTCAAGGGAGATGGGGGTGAGCGGATGATGGTAGACAATCATCAGGTCACAGCTGCCTTCTTCGAGGGCGATGACGGCGTCATTGATGTTGGCTGCCACTACCCGGGCATTGAAGCGCTCGTTTTGCTGCTGGAACTGGCTGAGCCATTTTGGCAGGAACGTCATGGACAGGCTGTGGGCCGCCGTGATCTGGATCGAGCGCCCTGGCATGCGTTTCACGTCCCTCAGGTCGGCGCGCAGCGCCATCAAGGCGGCGAGGGCCTGGCGAGCTTCAGCGCAGAAGCTCTGGCCGGCGGGCGTGAGCTGTACCGGGTAGGTGGCACGATCAACCAGCTCGACGCCCACCCACTCTTCGAGCGAGCGGATTCTCCTGGAGAGCGCGGACTGTGTAACGCATCGCACTTCGGCGGCGCGAGAGAAATTCTTCCACTCGGCGATCGCCATGAGGTCGTCCAGCCACTTGATTTGCATCGCTGATCTCCTTCGCCAGGCGCTCAGTGTAAGCGTGTTCGCACAAGCCTCGACAGCGACGTTTATAAACTATTCCGAAAACGCATAGGGTCAGCCCTATTACTCATCAACTTGTTTTTTCACGGCGATAAACTTGTCCCCAGCACTCACTCCGCGAGTTGCTGTTCCTGTCTTTATTCCAATCCTGCCAAGTAGAAGAAATAGAAAATAACTTGAGGAAAACGTCGTGAAAAATAATAAGCTTCCGCGCCGAATTGCGATGGGTATCGCTTTGGGCGTAGTCGTCGGCTGGGCATGTCATCATTTCGCAGGCAGCGAACAGGACGCCAGGCAGATAGCTGCCTACTTCTCGATGGTGACGGACATCTTTCTGCGTCTGATCAAAATGATCATTGCGCCGTTGGTGTTCGCCACGCTTGTCGGCGGGATCGCAAGCATGGGCAATTCGCGCTCGGTCGGCCGCATCGGCTTTCGTGCCATGGCCTGGTTCGTCTGCGCTTCGGCCATTTCACTGGCGATCGGCATGGCGCTGGTCAACCTGTTCGAACCGGGTGCCGGCATCAACTTGCAGGTCGCCCAGCACGCTGATGCCGTTACAGTGCCGGTGAATACAGGTGACTTCAGCCTCAAGGTATTTATCAGTCATGTGTTCCCTCGCAGTATTGCCGAGGCCATGGCCAATAATGAAATACTTCAAATTGTGGTCTTCTCTTTGTTTTTCGGCTTTGCATTGGCTGGCGTCAACGGTGCCGGCCATACAAAGATTGTGGACTGCATCGATGAACTTGCGAAAGTGATGTTCCGCATCACTGACTTTGTCATGGCGTTTGCACCGATCGGGGTTTTTGCAGCGATCGCTTCGGCAATCACTACTCAAGGCCTCGGGCTGCTGGTCGACTATGGCAAGCTCATTGTCGAGTTCTACCTGGGCATCCTGCTGCTGTGGGCAGTGTTGTTCGGTGCGGGTTATGTGTGCCTGGGCAAGTCTGTTTTCACGCTCGGCAAACTGATTCGCGAGCCTGTGCTGCTGGCGTTCTCCACTGCCAGTAGCGAGGCGGCCTATCCGAAAACGATGGAAGCGCTCGAGAAGTTCGGTGCGCCGAAACGGGTGTCCAGCTTCGTCCTGCCGTTGGGCTACTCGTTCAACCTCGATGGTTCGATGATGTACCAGGCGTTCGCCATCATGTTCATCGCCCAGGCATACAACATCGACCTCAGCTTCACCCAGCAGGTGTTGATCCTTTTGACGCTGATGATTACCAGCAAGGGTATGGCGGGTGTGGCGCGTGCCTCGGTGGTGGTGGTCGCTGCGACCTTGCCCATGTTCAACCTGCCAGAGGCTGGCCTGTTGTTGATCATCGGCATCGATCAGTTCCTCGACATGGCGCGTACCGCTACCAATGTGGTGGGCAACAGCATTGCCACGGCGGTGATCGCCAAATCAGAGCCGCAGTCCGAGCCGCAAGCGGCAAGCGAGGCGCCCACCCTCGACCGCCCGGTATCGGTCGCCTGAGGAGTTCGCTCATGAAGTCGAAGAAGGCGGCAGGTCTGCAAGCCCGTTCTCACACGATCGGGATTGTCGGCGGGCTTGGATCGCTCGCAGGTGGCGATCTTTTCTACAAGCTGGTGAAGTCGCGGGCGGTGCTGGAGGACCAGGGGCGTTTTCATTTCCTGCTCGAGCAACATCCCTTCAAGGATGTCCTGCTGCCTTTGGACGCAGGCGCGAGCATGACCTCGCGGAAGTTCTACGTTTTCGAGGTGTGCAGGTCATTCGAAGCGAGCGGCGTGGATGCAATCATGCTGCCTTGCTTTGCCAGCCAGACGTTCCGCGCGCAGATCCAGGACGAGCTGGGGATTCCGGTGCTGGACATGATGGAAGCCTTGGTACGACACATCCGTCAGGTCGCCCAACCGGGCAGTACACTCGGTGTGCTTGCTTCGGATTATGTGCGTCATTCCGGGCTCTTCGAGCAAGCGTTGGGCTGCCAATACGACGTGGTGTACCCCGACGCGCAAGCGCAAGTCGCGCTCATGGAGGCCATGTATGGTGCCAACGGCATCAAGGATGGGCACCTGGATGGCCTGCCTCTGGAGTCCGTCTACCAGGCCTGCCTGTCAGTGCAGGCACAGGGCGCCACACTTGTCGTGCCGGGTATGACCGAGCTTTCGCTGGTGTGCGCCGATCTGCAGCGCCGTGGCATTGCCGCACTGGATATCAACGAACTCTACGCCACGTTTGCGACCCAAGGCTCGAATGCGCCGCGTGAACTGCCTTTCAAGCTGGGTATCGTGGGTGGTGTCGGCCCTGCAGCGACGGTGGATTTCATGGGCAAGGTGGTTGCCAGTACGCCTGCAGGCCGGGATCAGGACCACATCAAGATGGTGGTAGAGCAGAACCCGCAAATTCCGGATCGCACGGCCAGCCTGCTGAATGATGAAACCGACCCGACGATGGCCATGTATGCGACCTGCAAGCGCCTGGAAAGCGCGGGTGCCAACGCAATTGCAATCCCGTGCAATACCGCTCACGCGTTCGTTGAGCGCATCCAGGAGCACCTGCGCGTGCCTATCGTCAACATGCTCACGGAGACGATCGACTGGATAAGGAAAGCCTACGGCCGTGACAAGACCATCGGCCTGCTGGCGACGTCAGGCACCGTCGCCAGCCAGGTCTATCACCAGGCTGCGAGCCGTGCCGGGCTTGAGATTGTCGTCCCGGCGCCGGATTACCAGAAGCTGGTCATGGAGGCCATTTACGGTGAGCGGGGCATCAAGGCTGGCTTCACTGAAGGACTGTGTCGAGACCAACTGCTGATTGCTGCCGAGCATCTCTCGGAAGTGGGTGCGACGGTGCTGATTCTGGGTTGTACGGAATTGCCGCTGGTGCTCAGCCACTGTGATGCTTATGAGCTGGGCAGCAGGACGGTTGCTCTGGTGGACCCTACGCTGATTTTGGCGCGCAGATGTGTCGCGCTGGCTGGCGATTGAGGTAATAAACCACATTCTCATGTTTTGCACCTTCCCTGTGGGAGCGGGCATGCCCGCGAACACCGGCAGAGCCGGTGCCATACACCGTGTCGCATTCTTCGCGGGCATGCCCGCTCCCACAGGTGCCGCGCAGCTCCCACGTAAGGCGGCGTTCCATTCGGAATTCCGAACAAAAACAGGAAAAGGCGTTCGGCTTTTCGGACAAAATCCGGATAAACTGCGCCCGGCTCGACTAGACCTCTGCCAGCCAAACGGATTTGACAAACCCCGGTCCTGTTTCCATAGTGAGTCAACGCAAACGTTTGCGATCCGACAAAAAACACAAGATCCGGAGTCATCGTCCATGAAACTGCCGTTCCCCGGTCGTCTGCTGGCCCTCGCGGTCATTTCCTCGCTGTCCTTTGCCCTGCCGTTTTCCGCCGCCCACGCCGAAGACAAGCCCAAGGTCGCCCTGGTCATGAAGTCACTGGCCAACGAGTTCTTCCGCACCATGGAAGATGGCGCCAAGGACTACCAGAAAGCCCACGCCGATGAATTCGAGCTGATCGCCAACGGCATCAAGAACGAGACCGACACCGGCGAGCAGATCCGCATCGTCGAGCAGATGGTCAACGCTGGCGCCAAGGCCCTGGTCATTGCCCCGGCCGACTCCAAGGCGCTGGTGTCGGCGGTGAAGAAGGCCATGGACCAGGGCGTGGTGGTGATCAACATCGACAACCGCCTGGACCCTGAACTGCTCAAGAGCAAAGGCATCAGCGTACCCTTCGTAGGCCCCGACAACCGCCAGGGCGCGCGCCTGGTCGGCGACTTCCTGGCCAGCCAGAAGCTCAAGGCCGGCGACCAGGTCGGCATCATCGAAGGCGTGCCGACCACCACCAACGCCCAGCAGCGTACCGCCGGCTTCAAGGACGCCATGGAGGCCGCGCAGATCAACATCGTCTCGGTGCAGAGCGGCAACTGGGAAATCGACAAAGGCAACGCCGTCGCGGCCTCCATGCTCAACGAATACCCCGACCTGAAAGCGCTGCTGGCCGGCAACGACAGCATGGCCCTGGGCGCCGTGTCGGCCGTGCGTGCCGCCGGCAAGACCGGCCAGGTGCAAGTGGTGGGTTACGACAACATCAACGCCATCAAGCCGATGCTCGCCGATGGCCGCGTGCTCGCCACCCTCGACCAGGCGGCCAGCCAGCAGGCGGTGTACGGCATCCAGGCGGCGCTGAAAATGGTCAAGGGCGAGAAGCCCGACGTGGATGCCGACAACGTCATCCAGACCCCGGTCCAACTCATCACCAAGCCCTGATCGCTGGCAGGAGAAACGGCCATGCCTGCATCGGCCAATGAAGTGGTGCTCACCGCCAGCGGCCTGGGCAAGACCTATGCCCAGCCCGTGCTCGGCGAGGTCAGCCTGAACCTGCGGGCGGGTGAAGTGCTGGCCCTGACCGGCGAGAACGGCGCGGGCAAGAGCACCCTGTCCAAGCTCATCAGTGGCCTGGAAACCCCAACAACCGGGCACATGCGCTACCGCGGCCAGGCCTACGCACCCGGCAGCCGCAGCGAGGCCGAGCGCCTCGGCGTGCGCATGGTCATGCAGGAGCTGAACCTGCTGCCCACGCTGACCGTGGCGGAAAACCTGTTCCTCGACAACCTGCCCGGCCGTTTCGGCTGGATCAGCCAGAAGCGCCTGCGCCAACTGGCCACGGCCGCCATGGCCCAGGTCGGCCTCGACGCCATCGACCCGGACACCCCGGTCGGCGAACTGGGCATCGGCCATCAGCAGATGGTCGAGATCGCCCGCAACCTGATCGGCGACTGCCATGTGCTGATCTTCGACGAGCCCACCGCCATGCTCACCGCGCGCGAGGTGGAGCTGCTGTTCACCCAGATCGAACGCCTGCGCCAACGTGGCGTGGCCATCGTCTACATCTCGCACCGCCTGGAAGAACTGCAGCGCGTGGCCCAGCGCATCGTCGTGCTGCGCGACGGCAAGCTGGTGTGCGACGAACCCATCCAGCGCTACAGCAGCGCCCAGCTGGTCAACCTCATGGTCGGTCGCGAGCTGGGCGAGCATATCGACCTGGGCCGCCGGCAGATCGGCGCGCCGCTGCTCAAGGTCGACAAGCTCAGCCGCGCCGACAAGGTGCGTGAAGTGTCGTTCGAGGTCAGGGCAGGGGAGATCTTCGGCATCTCCGGCCTGATCGGTGCCGGCCGTACCGAACTGTTGCGCCTGATCTACGGTGCCGACCGCGCCGACAGCGGCAGCATCGCCCTTGGCCAGCCACCGCAGGCGGTCACCATCGACTCGCCCAAGGCCGCCGTACAGGCCGGTATCGCCCTGATCACCGAAGACCGCAAAGGCGAAGGCCTGCTGCTGACGCAGTCGATCAGCGCCAACATCGCCCTGGGCAACCTCGGCGCGGTATCGCGGGCCGGTGTGCTCGATGGCGAGGCCGAAAGGGCCTTGGCCGAGCGCCAGATCCAGGCCATGCGCATTCGCAGTGCCGGCCCGCAGCAAGTGGTGGGCGAGCTGTCTGGCGGCAACCAGCAGAAGGTGGTGATCGGCCGCTGGCTGGAGCGCGACTGCCAGGTGCTGCTGTTCGACGAGCCCACCCGTGGCATCGACGTTGGCGCCAAGTTCGACATCTATGGCCTGCTGGCCGAGCTGGCGCGCCAGGGCAAGGCCCTGGTGGTGGTGTCCAGCGACCTGCGCGAGCTGATGCTGATCTGCGACCGCATCGCCGTGCTGTCGGCCGGCCGCCTGATCGACACCTTCGAGCGTGACAATTGGAGCCAGGACCAACTGCTGGCCGCGGCCTTTGCCGGTTATCAGAAACGTGACGCACTGCTGCATGACGCAGCTCCCAGGATGGATGCATGAAAACCACCCCGCTCGACAGCCAAGGCGCCGCACCGGTGCGCCGCAGTGGTACCTATTTTGGCCTGGGTACCTACCTGGGCCTGGCCGGCGCCTTGCTGGCGATGATCGTGCTGTTCTCGTTCCTCAGCAGCCACTTCTGGTCGTACAACACCTTCAGTACCCTGGCCAACCAGATCCCCGACCTGATGGTGCTGGCGGTGGGCATGACCTTCGTGCTGATCATCGGCGGCATCGACCTGTCGGTGGGCTCGGTGCTGGCGCTGGCGGCCTCGACGGTCAGCGTGGCGATCCTCGGCTGGGGCTGGGGCGTGCTGCCTTCGGCCCTGCTGGGCATGGCCGTGGCCGCGCTGGCCGGCAGCATCACCGGCGGCGTCACCGTGGCCTGGCGCATTCCGTCGTTCATCGTCTCGCTCGGCGTGCTGGAAATGGCCCGCGGCCTGGCCTACCAGTTCACCGACTCGCGCACCGCCTATATCGGCGATGCCTATGCCTGGTTCTCCAACCCCATTGCATTCGGCATCTCGCCGGCGTTCATCATCGCCTTGCTGGTGATCGTGCTGGCCCAGTTGGTGCTGACCCGCACGGTATTCGGCCGCTACCTGATCGGCATCGGCACCAACGAAGAAGCCGTGCGCCTGGCCGGTATCGACCCGCGCCCGTACAAGGTGCAGGTATTCGCCCTGATGGGCCTGCTCGCCGGCCTGGCCGCGCTGTTCCAGATTTCGCGGCTGGAAGCGGCCGACCCCAATGCCGGCTCCGGTCTGGAGCTGCAGGTGATCGCTGCCGTGGTAATTGGCGGCACCAGCCTGATGGGCGGGCGTGGCTCGGTCATCAGCACTTTCTTTGGCGTGCTGATCATTTCGGTGCTGGCCGCCGGGCTGGCGCAGATCGGTGCCAGCGAACCGACCAAACGCATCATCACCGGGGCGGTGATCGTCATCGCCGTGGTGCTCGACACTTACCGTAGCCGGCGTGCAGGCCGGCGGAACTGAGAACATGGCAACCATCAAAGACGTCGCGGCACTGGCGGGTATTTCATACACCACCGTGTCCCATGTGCTGAACAAGACCCGGCCGGTCAGCGAACAGGTGCGGCTGAAAGTCGAAGCCGCCATCGCCGAACTCGATTACGTACCCAGTGCCGTGGCCCGTTCGTTGAAAGCGCGCAGCACGGCCACCATCGGCCTGCTGGTGCCCAACAGCGTCAACCCGTACTTCGCCGAACTGGCGCGGGGTATCGAAGACGCCTGCGAACGCAACGGCTACTGCGTGATCCTGTGCAACTCCGACGATAACCCGCAGAAGCAGCGCAGCTACCTGCGCGTGCTGCTGGAAAAACGCATCGACGGCCTGGTGGTGGCCTCGGTGGGCCAGGACAACGACCTGCTGCAAAGCCTGGCTGGCGTGCGCACGCCAATGGTGATCGTCGACCGCGAACTGGACGGCGTGGATGCCGACCTGGTGCGCATCGACCACGAGCAGGGCGCCTACCTGGCCACCCAGCACCTGCTGGAGCTTGGCCACCGCGACATCGCCTACATCGGCGGCCCCGCCGAGACCGGGGTTACCCAGCTGCGCCTGAGCGGCTTCCGCCGCGCCATGGCCGAGGCCGGCGCAGCGGTGCTGGGCAACCGCGTGCTGCACTGCGACTTCACCAGCCCGGGCGGCCATGCAGCGGCAACCCGGTTGCTGGAGGGCAAGCGGCCCACGGCGATTTTCGCCGGCAACGACATGATCGGTTTCGGCGTGCTGCGCGCCGCGGCCGAACACAATATCAACGTACCCGCCGAGCTGTCGGTGATCGGCTTCGACGACATCGAACTCAGCCGTTATGTGTACCCGCCGTTGACCACGGTGGGCCAGTCGATCCGCGCGTTGGGCGAGAGCGCCGCGTCGCTGTTGCTGGCGCGTATCGGCACGCCTCGGCAGGGCGCGGCAGAGCAACGTATCGTCGCCCCGCGCATCGTGCTGCGCGAGTCCACCGGGCCGCGCCCGGACCTGTTCAACGATTACCGCTAATGCTAAGGAAATGTCATGAATGCCAAGGTCGTGGTAGTCGGTAGCCTCAACATGGACCTGGTGGCCCGCGCCCAGCGCTTGCCCCGGGCCGGCGAAACACTCCCCGGCGAAAGCTTTTTCACCGTGCCGGGCGGCAAGGGGGCCAACCAGGCGGTGGCCGTGGCGCGCCTGGGTGGCAGCGTGGCAATGATCGGCAACGTCGGCGACGACGCCTACGGCCAGCAACTGCACCGGGCCTTGTATGTAGAAGGCATCGACTGCCAGGGCGTTACCACCTGCTCGGGCGTGTCCAGCGGTGTGGCGCTGATTACCGTGGATGCCGCCAGCCAGAACTGCATCGTCATCATCCCCGGTGGCAACGGCCTGCTGACGCCGCAGTCGGTGCAGCGTTTCGATGCGCTGCTGCAGGCGGCCGAGGTGATCATCTGCCAGCTGGAAGTGCCGGCCGATACCGTGGCCTGGACCCTGGCCAGGGGGCATGAACTGGGCAAGCGGGTGATCCTGAACCCGGCGCCGGCGACCGGCCCCTTGCCAGCGGACTGGTTCGCCCATATCGACTACCTGACACCCAACGAAAGCGAGGCCGAGGCCCTGACCGGCGTGGCAGTGACCGACCTGGACAGTGCCCGGCGCGCCGGCGAGCACTTGCTGCAGCTGGGCGCGGGCAAAGTGATCATTACCCTGGGCGCGCAAGGGGCCTTGCTGGTCACGGCCAAGGACCACCAGCATTTCCCTGCACCGGTGGTACAGCCGCTGGACACCACTGCAGCCGGCGACACTTTCATCGGTGGATTTGCCGCTGGCCTGGTACGCGGCCTGGAGGAGGGCGAAGCCATCACCTTCGGCCAGCGCGCCGCAGCCCTGTCGGTCACCCGCGCTGGTGCCCAGCCGTCCATTCCCTACCTGGCGGAGCTGACGCCATGAAAAAAAACCCACTGCTGAACGTCGCCTTGTCGCGGACCATCGCCGGCATGGGGCATGGTGACATCCTGGTGATCGGCGATGCCGGGCTGCCGGTGCCGCCGGGGGTCGAACTGATCGACCTGGCCGTTACGCCTGGGTTGCCGGATTTCGCCAGCGTGTTGCGGGCCGTGCTGAGCGAGTTGCAGGTGGAGCGCCATGTGCTGGCCGAAGAAATGCAGAAAGTGGTGCCGCCGGCGCTGGTCGAAATCGAGCGGCTGAAGGGCAAGCTGGGCAAGCGTGAATGGCTGAGCCATGAAGATTTCAAAGTACTGTCGCGCAGTGCCCGTGCGGTCGTGCGCACTGGCGAATGCCAGCCCTACAGCAACATCGCGCTGATTTCCGGCGTGACTTTCTAGCCCGTCGCCCCCTGTGGGAGCGGGTTCACCCGCGAACACCGGCGAAGCCGGTGCCATCCACCGCGCTGCCTCCTTCGCGGGTAAACCCGCTCCCACAGGGATTTGCGGTGTACCAGGAATACCAATCCAGGCAACAGGAGTGCCACCCATGCTCAAACCCCTGCTACAAGGAATCGCCCTCATGGCCGCAGCCACCACCCTCCAGGCCGCCCCCATCGACCTGATCATCGACACCGACCCGGGCGCCGACGACGTGGTCGCGCTGTTCCTGGCCATGGCCTCGCCCGACGAGCTCAAGATTCGCGCCATCACCACCGTGGCCGGCAATGTGCGCCTGGACAAAACCTCGCGCAACGCCCGCCTGGCTCGCGAATGGGCCGGCCGCGAAGACATCCCCGTGTACGCCGGCGCCGCGCGCCCGCTGGTGCGTAAGCCGATCTACGCCGCCGACGTCCACGGCGAAGAAGGCCTCACTGGCATCCAGGTCCACGAACCGAAAGCGCCGCTAGCCCAGGGCAATGCCGTGCAATACCTGGTCGACACCTTGGGCGCCGCCCAACCCCACAGTATCACCATCGCCATGCTTGGCCCGCAGACCAACCTGGCCCTTGCGCTGATCCAGCGCCCGGACATTGCCAAAGGCATCAAGCAAGTGGTGGTCATGGGTGGCGCCCATTTCAACGGCGGCAACATCACCCCAGCGGCGGAATTCAACCTCTATGCCGACCCGCATGCCGCCGAAGTGGTGCTGGCCAGCGGCGTGCAACTGACCTACCTGCCGCTGGACGTCACCCACAAGCTACTGACCAGCGACGCGCGCCTCAAGCAACTGGCAGCCGTTAACAACCAGGCAAGCAAACGGGTAGTGGATATCCTCAACGCCTACATCACCCACGACATGGACCTGTACGGCATGCCCGGCGGCCCGGTGCACGACGCCAGCGTGATCGCCTACCTGCTCAAGCCCGAACTGTTCAGCGGCCGGCGCATCCATATGAGCATCGACAGCCGCGAAGGCCCCAGCTTCGGCCAGACCCTTGCAGACTGGTATGGCGTGCTAAAGCAGCCAGCCAACGTGATGTGGGTGGATCAGGGTGATGCCCAGGGCCTGTTCGACCTACTCAGCGCCCGTTTGGCGCGATTGGAATAGCCGTGTGCGGCGCGAAGCGCTCGAACACCTGGTCGATGAAGCTGCGTGCCGCCTCGGCGCCGCGATCGCGCACCAGCAGGTCGATGGCAATCAACAGCAATTCTTCCGGTGTGCCAGGGCTGTACGCGCTCTGGCCCTCGGCCCATTTGACCTTGATATCGGCATCGATGCTGTGGCTGCTCATGAAAGGCTCTCGCTTGGGGCCCAGGACGAAGGGGCGAACACCTGACCCTGGTGTTCGATGGAGGCGGGGTGCGCTCCACTTCCTGCACTAAATCATGACTTTGCGTCAGTGACGTTGCGGCTTAAGCATATGGCAAACGCAGCGGGTTGTGCAAAATCCGGTCACGATTGCGTTTTCGCCTATGTCGGCGAGTTCAGGCAGACTTGGTCGGTTTTGCAACAAATGATGAGTGGAACTGTCGGATCAGACAGTTCCCGGACCGATTTAGGAGGCTTCATGTTCCGTACCCGTGCTTACCTGGCAACCCTGGCGGTGGCTGCTGTCCTGGCTGGTTGCAGCACTGGTGGCAATTCTGCGGGTGGCGCTGCGCCGGCAGGCAACGACGGCCGCTGCGAAGCCAGTGGCGCCGATTTTGCCATTGGCAAGCCAGCCAGCGCCGAGCTGCTGGAGCAGGCGCGCAAGGCCAGTGGCTCGCAGATGGCACGCATTCTCAAGCCGCACGACGTGGTCACCCTGGAGTACCGCTCCGAGCGCCTGAACCTGAATGTGGACGAGCAGGGCAAGGTGATTCGCGTCAACTGCGGTTGATACGCGGTCCTTGTGGGAGCGGCCTTGTGTCGCGAAAGGGCCGCAAAGCGGCCCCGGCCATTGATGCTGCGAAGCTGAAAACCTTGGGGCCGCTACGCGCCCCTTTCGCGACACAAGGCCGCTTCCACAAAAAAAGCCGTGCCTGCATGGCCAACCCCGTCAGCCCATGCAGCACCCATAAAAAAACCCGCCACAAGGGCGGGTTTTTTACAGCTATCCGAATTACTCCGGACGAACCTGTGCAGCCTGCATGCCCTTCTGGCCGCGCTCGGCGACGAAGGAAACAGTCTGGCCTTCTTTCAGGCTCTTGAAGCCGTCAGATTCGATGGCCTTGAAGTGAACGAACAGGTCGTCGCCGCCGCCTGCTGGGGTGATGAAGCCGTAGCCTTTCTCATCATTGAACCATTTGACGGTGCCTTGTTGGCGATTGGACATGGGTGAATCTCCAGAACATTTAGTTTTTTCAGTGGTGCAATGCGGCCGAGGCTACGGAGCACGGGACACATCATAGTCTAATTCTGCGCATCTAGCGCCTTTTACCTTCGCAGGATATTGATCCAGCTCAAAGAATGGCTGGCCTGCTCTGGCTTTAAGGTTTCAGCTCTTCGGTGCGCAGGCCTGTTTCACGAGCGTCTGGGCTTTCTGCATCAGCTTGGCGTCCACGCCATCGTTGCTGTCGAGGTCGGCAATCTCTGCGTCGGTGAAATTCTTTTTGATGGTTTGCGCGCCACAGTCGCAGTGTTTTTTCGCGGCCGCAGCGTCAACGCCTTGGCCTTGAGCCACTTGCGTGCACTGGGTCATGTAGGCGGCCTCCTTCCCGGCCGGGAAGTTGCCGGCGTTCGCAGCCATGGGCAGCAGCAGGGCCCCAGCGGCCGCCAGGGCCAGAAGAGACGGAACTCGCATAACCAGTTACTCCTTGGGTTAGGTCACATCAAGAGTAGGTTGCTTCCCAAGGTCTGATAGGAATTTTTCCGTGTAAGTTCAGCCGAAGTCTGTAATTTCCAAATATTTCTGCCTGCCACGCAACCCGCGTGCTAGCATGCCCGGCTTGCAGCTGACAACGTGCAGCTTGCAGCAATCTTTTTTCTTTCCAGTCACTCTGGTTCGTCCCTGACAAGCCGAAAGGCTTCTGCCACTGTGAGGCAGGCTTCCCACCGAGGAAGGCAGGTCGGATCTTGTACTGGCTCATCCCAACCCACGTGACCTTTGGTAGGGGTCACCACTAGGAGAGGAGGCGCCATGCCCGTTATTACTCTTCCCGATGGCAGTCAACGTTCGTTCGATCACGCCGTATCCGTAGCCGAAGTCGCCGCTTCCATCGGCGCCGGCCTGGCCAAGGCCACCGTGGCCGGCAAGGTCGACGGCAAACTGGTCGATGCCTGCGACCTGATCAGCAACGACGCCACCCTGCAGATCATCACCCCTAAAGATGAAGAGGGACTGGAGATCATCCGTCACTCGTGCGCCCACCTGGTCGGCCACGCGGTGAAGCAGCTGTACCCGACCGCCAAGATGGTGATCGGCCCGGTCATCGACGAAGGCTTCTACTACGACATCGCCTACGAGCGCCCCTTCACCCCTGAAGACATGGCCGCCATCGAAAAGCGCATGATGGAGCTGATCGACAAGGACTACGACGTCATCAAGAAGGTGACCCCGCGCGCCGAAGTCATCGATGTGTTCAAGGCCCGTGGCGAAGACTACAAGCTGCGCCTGGTCGAAGACATGCCGGACGAGCAGGCCATGGGCCTGTACTACCACGAAGAATACGTCGACATGTGCCGCGGCCCGCACGTGCCGAACACCCGCTTCCTCAAGGCATTCAAGCTGACCAAGCTGTCCGGCGCCTACTGGCGCGGTGATGCCAAGAACGAGCAGCTGCAACGCGTGTACGGCACCGCCTGGGCTGACAAGAAGCAGCTGGCGGCGTACATCCAGCGCATCGAAGAAGCCGAAAAACGCGACCACCGCAAGATCGGCAAGCAGCTCGACCTGTTCCACCTGCAGGAAGAAGCCCCAGGCATGGTGTTCTGGCACGCCAACGGCTGGACCGTGTACCAGGTACTCGAGCAGTACATGCGCCAGGTCCAGCGCGTCAACGGCTACCAGGAAATCAAGACCCCGCAGGTTGTCGACCGTATCCTCTGGGAGCGCTCCGGCCACTGGTCCAACTACGCCGAGAACATGTTCACCACTTCGTCGGAAAGCCGTGACTACGCGGTAAAACCGATGAACTGCCCGTGCCACGTGCAGGTGTTCAACCAGGGCCTGAAGAGCTACCGCGACCTGCCGCTGCGCCTGGCCGAATTCGGTGCCTGCCACCGTAACGAGCCGTCCGGCGCCCTGCACGGCATCATGCGCGTGCGTGGCTTCGTGCAGGACGACGCGCACATCTTCTGCACCGAAGAACAGGTGAAGAAAGAAGCCGCCGACTTCATCAAGCTGACCCTGGACGTGTACAAGGACTTCGGCTTCACCGACATCGCCATGAAGCTGTCGACCCGCCCGGCCAAGCGCGTGGGCTCCGAAGAGCTGTGGGACCGTGCCGAAGGCGCACTGGCCGATGCCTTGAACGAATCGGGCCTGGAGTGGGAATACCAGCCGGGCGAGGGCGCCTTCTACGGCCCGAAGATCGAGTTCACCCTGCGCGACTGCCTCGGCCGTAACTGGCAGTGCGGTACCCTGCAGTACGACCCGAACCTGCCAGAACGCCTGGATGCCAGCTATATCGCCGAAGATAACAGCCGTGTTCGCCCGGTCATGCTGCACCGCGCCATCCTCGGTTCGTTCGAGCGCTTCATCGGCATGCTGATCGAGCACTACGCTGGCGTGTTCCCGGCCTGGCTGGCACCCACCCAGGCCGTGATCATGAACATCACCGACAAGCAGGCCGATTTCGCCCTCGAGGTGGAAAATACCCTGAACGGTAGCGGTTTCCGTGCCAAGTCGGACTTGAGAAATGAGAAGATCGGCTTTAAAATCCGCGAGCATACTTTGCTCAAGGTCCCGTACCTTTTGGTTATAGGGGATCGCGAAGTCGAAACGCAGACCGTCGCAGTACGCACCCGTGAAGGCAAAGACCTCGGCTCCATGCCGGTGGCTGAATTCACGCAGCTGCTCAACAGCGCTGTCGCCCAGCGCGGTCGCCTAGAATCGGAGTAATGACTATTAAGCGTGAAATGAGAAACGATAAACGAACTGCACCGAAAGCCCCGATCAACGAGAATATCTCGGCACGCGAGGTTCGGTTAATTGGCGCTGACGGCGAGCAGATTGGCATCGTCTCGATTGATGAAGCGCTTCGTATCGCTGATGAAGCGAAGCTGGATCTGGTGGAGATCTCCGCCGACGCGCAACCGCCCGTCTGCAAGGTGATGGACTACGGCAAGCACCTCTTCGAGAAGAAGAAGCAGGCCAACGAAGCCAAGAAAAACCAGAAGCAGATCCAGATCAAAGAAATCAAGTTTCGTCCAGGGACGGAAGAAGGGGATTACCAGGTAAAACTACGCAACCTGGTACGTTTCCTTACCGATGGGGACAAGGCCAAGATCTCTCTGAGATTCCGCGGCCGTGAGATGGCCCACCAGGAGCTGGGCATGGAGCTGTTGAAGCGGGTCGAAGCCGACCTCGCCGAATACGGCTCCGTTGAGCAGCATCCGAAGATGGAAGGACGCCAGCTTATGATGGTCATCGCCCCCAAAAAGAAGAAGTAATCTCCCGGGCACGGCAGGCCTGATGATTATTGTGTAATTTTATCGAATGCGGAGTTCCAACATGCCAAAAATGAAAACCAAGAGCGGTGCTGCGAAGCGCTTCCTGAAGACCGCTTCCGGCTTCAAGCACAAGCACGCTTTCAAGAGCCACATCCTGACCAAAATGTCGACCAAGCGTAAGCGTCAACTGCGCGGTGCCAGCCTGCTGCACCCGTCTGACGTGGCAAAAGTCGAGCGCATGCTGCGCGTACGTTAATTCTGGTTTAGATAGAGGAAGTTACTCATGGCTCGTGTTAAGCGTGGCGTCATCGCTCGTAAGCGTCACAAGAAAATTCTGAAACTGGCTAAAGGCTACTACGGTGCACGCTCGCGCGTATTCCGCGTTGCCAAGCAGGCTGTCATCAAGGCAGGTCAATATGCCTACCGTGACCGTCGTCAGAAGAAGCGTCAGTTCCGCGCACTGTGGATCGCTCGTATCAACGCCGGTGCCCGCACCAACGGTCTGTCCTACAGCCGTCTGATTGCTGGCCTGAAAAAGGCTTCGATCGAAATCGACCGTAAGGTTCTGGCCGATCTGGCAGTGAACGAAAAAGCGGCGTTTGCTGCGATTGTCGAGAAAGCTAAAGCCGTTCTGGCTTAAGTACCCGCGACAATCACCCGGCGGCGCTAGCGCCGTCGGGCATTGAACGTCATCGATAGGGGAAGAGCCTTCAAAGCTCTTCCCCTATTTTCGTATCTGGAGTCTGTACATGGAAAACCTGGATGCGTTGGTCTCCCAAGCCCTAGAGGCCGTGGAGCGCGCTGAAGACATCAATACCCTGGAACAGATCCGGGTGAACTATCTCGGCAAGAAAGGCGAGCTGACCCAGGTGATGAAGACCCTGGGCAACCTGCCAGCCGAAGAGCGGCCGAAAGTCGGCGCGCTGATCAACGACGCCAAAGAGCGCGTCACCGTTGTGCTCAATGCCCGCAAGGCCGCCTTCGAAGAAGCCGAGCTCAGCGCTCGCCTGGCTGCCGAATGCATTGACGTCACCCTGCCAGGCCGCGGCCAGGCCACCGGTGGCCTGCACCCGATCACCCGTACACTCGAGCGCATCGAGCAGTTCTTCACCCACATCGGCTACGGCATTGCCGAAGGCCCAGAGGTCGAAGACGACTACCACAACTTCGAAGCGCTCAACATCCCCGGCCACCACCCGGCCCGGGCGATGCACGACACCTTCTACTTCAATGCCAACATGCTGCTGCGCACCCACACCTCGCCGGTGCAGGTGCGGACCATGGAGTCCACCCAGCCGCCCATCCGCATTGTC
Source organism: Pseudomonas sp. p21 (assembly GCF_001642705.1). NCBI lineage: Bacteria > Pseudomonadati > Pseudomonadota > Gammaproteobacteria > Pseudomonadales > Pseudomonadaceae > Pseudomonas > Pseudomonas sp. p21. The sequence goes on along the minus strand of NZ_LWBV01000003.1, from coordinate 11,258 downwards.
TGCCCGGGCCGCGTATACCGTTGCGACTCGGATATCACCCACTCGCCGATGTTCCACCAGGTCGAAGGCCTGCTGATCGATCGCGATATCAACTTCGCCGACCTCAAGGGCACCATCGAAGAGTTCCTGCGCGTGTTCTTCGAAAAAGAACTGGCGGTACGTTTCCGCCCATCGTTCTTCCCCTTCACCGAGCCGTCCGCCGAAGTCGACATCCAGTGCGTGATGTGTTCCGGCAAAGGCTGCCGCGTGTGCAAGCAGACCGGCTGGCTGGAAGTGATGGGCTGCGGCATGGTGCACCCGAACGTGCTGCGCATGTCCGGCATCGACCCTGAAGAGTTCCAGGGCTTCGCCTTCGGCATGGGCGCCGAGCGCCTGGCCATGCTGCGCTACGGCGTCAACGATTTGCGTCTGTTCTTCGATAACGACCTGCGGTTCCTTGCCCAATTCCGCTAGGCCCAATCGACGCACATTCTAGGAGAACAGCATGAAATTCAGTGAACAGTGGCTGCGCGGTTGGGTAAACCCGCAAGTCTCCCGTGACGAACTGGTCGCCCGCCTGTCCATGGCCGGCCTCGAAGTCGACAGCGTTACCCCCGCTGCCGGCCAGTTCAGCGGCATCGTCGTGGGCGAAATCCTCGCCACCGAACAACACCCGGACGCCGACAAGCTGCGCGTATGCCAGGTAAGCAACGGCCAGGAAACCTTCCAGGTTGTGTGCGGCGCCCCTAACGCCCGCCCAGGCATCAAGATCCCGTTCGCCATGATCGGCGCCGAACTGCCAGGCGACTTCAAGATCAAGAAGGCCAAGCTGCGCGGCGTCGAGTCGTTCGGCATGCTGTGCTCGGCTGCCGAGCTGCAGATCAGCGAAGAGAACGACGGCCTGCTCGAGCTGGCTGCTGACGCCCCGGTTGGCGAAGACATTCGCCAGTACCTGAGCCTGGACGACGCCAGCATCGAAATCGGCCTCACCCCCAACCGCGGCGACTGCCTGTCCATCGCAGGTCTCGCCCGCGACGTCAGCGCCCTGTACGACACCCCGGTCACCCGCCCGGTAGTGCCAGCCGTACCGGCTGCCCACGACGAAGTGCGCCCGGTCGAAGTCAGCGCCCCGGCTGCCTGCCCACGCTACCTGGGCCGCGTCATCCGCAACGTCGACCTGAGCAAGCCGACCCCACTGTGGATGGTCGAACGCCTACGCCGCAGCGATGTGCGCAGCATCGACGCCGCCGTCGACATCACCAACTACGTGATGCTCGAACTCGGCCAGCCGATGCACGCCTTCGACCTGGCAGAAATCAACGGCGGCATCCGCGTACGCATGGCCGAAGAGGGCGAGAAGCTCGTCCTGCTCGACGGCCAGGAAGTGGCCCTGCGCGCCGACACCTTGGTTATCGCCGACCACACCCGCGCCCTGGCCATCGCCGGCGTCATGGGTGGCGAGCACAGCGGTGTGAACACCGAAAAAACCCGCGACCTGTTCCTCGAAAGCGCCTTCTTCGAGCCGATCTCCGTTGCCGGTAAAGCCCGTTCCTACGGCCTGCACACCGATGCCTCGCACCGCTACGAGCGCGGCGTGGACTCGCAGCTGGCCCGCGAAGCCATGGAGCGCGCCACCCAGCTGCTGCTGGACATCGTCGGCGGCGAAGCCGGCCCGGTCGTCGAAGCCGTCAGCGAACAGCACCTGCCGCAAGTGGCCCCGGTCACCCTGCGCGCCGAACGCATCACCCAGATGCTCGGCATGGAAATGGACCCAGCCCAGGTCGAGCAGCTGCTCAACGCCCTGGAACTGACCACGACTAAAGACGGGGAAGGGCAGTGGACCGTTAACGTCCCAAGCCACCGCTTCGACATCAGCCTGGAAGTGGACCTGATCGAAGAGCTGGCCCGCCTGTACGGCTACAACAACCTGCCGGTTCGCTACCCGCAAGCCCGCCTGGCCCCACAGGGCAAGCCGGAAACCCGCGGTGACCTGCCGACCCTGCGCCGCCTGCTGGTTGCCCGCGGCTACCAGGAAGCCATCACCTACAGCTTCATCGACCCGAAACTGTTCGAACTGTTCAGCCCGGGCGTAGAGCCGCTGCTGCTGGCCAACCCCATCTCCAGCGACATGGCCGCCATGCGCGCGTCCCTGTGGCCGGGCCTGGTCAAGGCACTGCAGCACAACCTGAACCGCCAGCAAGACCGCGTGCGCCTGTTCGAAAGCGGCCTGCGCTTCGTCGGCCAGCTCGGCGACCTGAAGCAGCAGCCGATGATCGCCGGCGTAGTCACCGGCAGCCGCCTGCCAGAAGGCTGGGCCAACGGCCGCGACGGCGTCGACTTCTTCGACGTCAAAGCCGACGTGGAAGCCCTGCTGGGCTACTCCGGTGCCCTGAGCGACTTCACCTTCAGCGCCGGCAAGCACCCAGCCCTGCACCCAGGCCAGACCGCCGCCATCGAGCGTGACGGCAAGCTGGTCGGCTACCTCGGCGCCATCCACCCAGAGCTGGCCAAAGCCCTGGACCTGGACCGCCCGGTGTTCCTGTTCGAGCTGGTGCTGGGCGACGTGGTCGAAGGCCGCCTGCCGAAATTCAGCGAGCTGTCCAAGTTCCCGGAAACCCGCCGCGACCTGGCTTTGATCGCAGGACGTGATGTGGCTTCTAGCGCGGTGCTTGAAGTAATTCGTGACAATGCAGGCGAATGGCTTACAGACCTCAGGCTGTTTGACGTCTACCAAGGTAAAGGTATTGATCCTGATAGAAAAAGCCTTGCCGTTGGCTTGACCTGGCAGCATCCATCGCGCACTCTTAACGACGATGAGGTGAACGCCGCACTGCAAAACATCCTCACCTCGCTCGAACAAAGGTTGAACACCACGTTAAGGAAATAACGGCATGGGTGCTCTGACGAAAGCTGAGATGGCCGAAAGGCTGTACGAGGAGCTGGGGCTTAACAAGCGTGAGGCCAAGGAGCTGGTCGAGCTGTTTTTCGAAGAAATTCGGCACGCACTTGAAGAGAACGAGCAGGTCAAGCTGTCCGGTTTCGGCAACTTCGACCTTCGCGACAAACGCCAGCGGCCGGGCCGCAACCCCAAGACAGGGGAAGAAATCCCGATCACCGCACGGCGCGTCGTCACCTTTCGTCCAGGGCAGAAGTTGAAGGCCCGGGTTGAGGCCTATGCTGGAACCAAGCCATAACGACGAACTGCCCCCCATACCGGGCAAAAGGTACTTCACCATTGGTGAGGTGAGTGAGCTTTGTGCGGTGAAACCGCACGTGCTGCGGTATTGGGAGCAGGAGTTCGATCAGCTCAATCCCGTGAAGCGGCGGGGGAACCGGCGGTATTATCAGCGGCAGGATGTGCTGATGATTCGCCAGATTCGTGCGCTGCTTTATGATCAGGGGTTCACCATTGGGGGGGCTCGGTTGAGGCTTTCCAGTGATGAGGCCAAGGATGAGTCTAGCCAGTACAAGCAGCTGATTCGACAGATGATTGTCGAGTTGGAGGATGTGTTGGTGGTTTTGAAGAAATGACCTGGTTGGCGGTGAATGAAAATTTTTTGAGAAAAAGCTTTCATTTATCAGGAGGTTAGGGTAAATTCTTCAAAGTTCTCGGTAACATTGAGAGCATGCTTCAAAGCCCAGTCGGGGCGTAGCGCAGCCCGGTAGCGCACTTGCATGGGGTGCAAGGGGTCGAGTGTTCGAATCACTCCGTCCCGACCATTATTGAAACGAAAAAGCCCAGTTGGTGACGACTGGGCTTTTTTATTGTTTCAGATTTTTAGTGGTGCTGAAGCAATTTGATTGAATGGGTAAGCTTGGGCGTAATTGTTGAAGCTGGCTTCGTTCAGCTTCAACAATCAGCGTGGCAAGGAATTAGAGTGAGAATGCGGGCTGGCGCGTGTGTTCTGTGAGATTTACCGATCTTCCTTGTGAAATCGCCTCGAAAATTTCTTGCATTTTCTCGGGAGCAGTACCTTTATCAATGAATCTGAAAGCTGAGGCTGCAACATACTCAGGAAGCTGTTCGAATGTCATCCATCTGCGGCCCTCCGCCTCCGCGACTTGGCCCGTAGTATTAGATCCACCAAAAATGTCGACAACCAAATCGTTGGGGTCTGTTAGCATTTTTATAAAAAACTCGGGTAGCTTGGCTGGGAAGCGGGCTGGGTGCGCCTTAATTCCTACAGACTTGCAACCCGCCTGATATTGACCATTCGATTCGGAATTTGGTATTTGGAGTAAGTTTGGAGGAATGGCGCCGCCGTTATCTTTGCTGAAACTCTTTCCTATGTCGTGGCCGGAGGGGCGAACTTTCGGGGTGTAAAATTTGTCCGGATCTTCAATCAGCTTTTTCATACGATCGCTATAGGGTGCCAAAACTTTACTCACATTTGCTTTTGGCCATTCGGTCTTACTTAGCCACCATACGGTGTTGACAGAGTCCTTTACCCTCATTTTTCTTTTATTTACCCATTCGATTGGGCTGGGGAGTTTGGAGGGGTTAAACCAATAAAAGTCTTCTGCCAGGAAAAAACCTAGCTCGTCGATCATGCGGATTAAGACCCGGAAGTTATAGAGACTTCTTGCTGGCACGCCTTTCATGTAAGCTCCGCCGAAATCGACTACAAAGCTCCCGTCAGGGGTAAGCTTTCTGTACACGATCTCTGCAAAGCTCAAAAACCAATCAATGTATTCATGCTGATCTAAGTTTCCGTATTCTTTCTGTCGTTGCAGAGCGAAAGGGGGACTCGTCATGACTAGGTTTACGCTATTGTCGGGTACCCTTTCAAGTAATTCCCTTGAATCGCCGATGTAGGTCGCCCCTTTCTCTGTGTGGTACGCGGGTAGGAAAGCGGGGCTTAGGTTGTGAGAAATGCTACTCATAGGCTGTAGATCCATAGTCATCAGAGCACCATTATCCCTCGCATGATCAAGAAGATAAACCCCTCCCCGATAAGGCGCGTTTTTGCTAGGAATCTGCGAGCCGCACGTGAGTCACTTGGTTGGTCACAAGAGGCTCTGGCGGAAGCGTCGGGGCTTCATCGTACCTATGTCGGGTCAGTGGAGCGAGGGGAAAGAAATATATCGATAGATAATATTGAGAGACTTTCAGTTGCACTGAGAGTCTCTCCAGCGTTTCTAATGGAAGAGAAGGAAGATTTGAGTGGAACCTCTAGTGCCTCACCCTGATTATGAAAAGTTGACTCAGGTTTGGCCTGCAGTGAAGGACTTTCAAGCGCTTGCCAAGGCTCACGGAATAAACGATATTTTTCAGGATAATGGTGGGAAGCTTCTTCAAGTCTTGCTTTTACTCAACCTTGCGGTACTTCCAGGGCGGGAGGGTAATGACGCCGTAGATGTTGCTGGAAGGGAGTATGAGCTTAAATCGGTGAATATCGAGCTAACTAAGGGTTTTTCAACTCATCATCATTTGAATCCGACTATACTTGATAAGTATCGTGAGGTTCCTTGGGTATTTGCAATTTATCGAGACATTGAGCTGCAGGCGGTCTATGTTTTAGAGCCGGAAGATTTGGAGGTTTACTTTGCTCGATGGGAAGCCAAGTGGTATGCAACTGGTGGTAAAGATCGAAATAACCCCAAGATTCCAGTCTCACACGTTGAAAAGCATGGGCGCCTTATGTATCAGACAACAGTGGAGTTGGTGTCTGATGTTGTTTTACCTACTCCGATTGATGCGGGCGGCTTCGGTCCTGAAGGCCTTGAGGATCAGTCAGTGGAGTTATTGTGAAACTTTTATTTACTTACGAAGATCGCGATAAAGGCGAGGAAGCTCTAGCACGGCTTGTTGGGGAAAAGCGACTAGCTAGTGAGCGTGATGATACCGCTACGGTGTATAATCTATTTGGTGAGGCCTCCTGGGGAAATCTATATAGGTTGGGCCTGTATAATTTGAATGAGTTTGAAACTCTTATACGGCGTCGCGCTGCTCATCAGGAGTATGACAAGGAGCGGTTTGTTTCACTGCTCAGTGTATTGCAGTACGTAGCAAAACAGTATGATTTGCAAATCCCTTCGCATTGGTTGTAGTTTTTGTTGGCTTGTATTTGGCTGAATCGCCCCTGGTTTCATCGACACCTCCAAGCCTCATAATGAGGCCCAAATAGGAGGTGCCATGAGTCGTCAGCGTTACCCCGAAGAATTCAAGATCGAAGCGGTCAAGCAAGTGACCGAAAAAGGCAAACCTGTGGCCGATGTCGCCCAGCGCCTAGGCATGTCCGTGCACAGCCTCTACGCCTGGATCAAGGTCTACAGCAAGCCCCAAGAGCAGGGTCAGCAAGATGACGATCAGCAGGCCGAACTTCGCAAACTACGCGCTGAACTCAAGCGCGTGACGGAAGAGCGAGACATCTTAAAGAAGGCCGCCGCGTACTTTGCCAACGAGTGCGGCTGAAGTACGCCTTCATCAAGAAGCACTCGACGGATTACCCGGTACGTCGCCTTTGCCAAACCCTCAAAGTGCACCCCAGCGGCTACTACGCCTGGCTGGCCGAGCCTCAATCTGCCCGAGCAAAAGAAGATCAACGTCTGCTTGGTTTGATCAAACACGCTTGGCTGGAAAGCGGAGGTGTATACGGCTACCGCAAAATCCACGATGACCTGCGTGAGCTGGGAGAGGAATGCGGTCGAAATCGAGTCGGGCGTTTGATGCAGGTGGAGGGGCTGCGTTCGCAAACGGGCTATCGGCGGCGCCCAGGGTTTTATGGTGGAAAGCCAACAGTGGCCTCGCCCAACCACCTCGCGCGGCAGTTCAAGGTCAGTGAGCCAAACAAGGTCTGGGTGACAGATATCACTTACATCCGCACCTATGAGGGGTGGCTCTACCTCGCGGTAGTGCTGGATCTGTTCTCACGCCAAGTAATTGGTTGGTCAATGAAGCTGAGGATGTGCAGCGACTTGGCTAACGACGCGATGCTGATGGCCGTTTGGCGACGCAAGCCACAGCAGCAAGTGATGATTCACTCAGATCAAGGCAGTCAGTACAGTAGCTCAGATTGGCAAAGCTTCTTGAAGGCCAACAATGAAATCAGCAGCATGAGCCGGCGGGGAAACTGCCACGACAATGCTGTAGCCGAGAGCTTTTTCCAGCTTTTGAAGCGGGAGCGAATCCGACGAAAGATCTACACAACCCGTGAAGAAGCCCGAAGTGATATTTTCGACTACATCGAGATGTTCTATAACCCTAAACGGCGGCACAGCAGTGCTATGCAGCTGTCTCCAGTAGAATATGAGAAACGCTATTTCCTGAACTTGGAGAGTGTCTAGGGAACCAGGGGCGATTCATTACACCACTTCCCGGGACACGATCTCCGGGGTTAGTAGATCACCACAGAGCCTGTCAAGGATGGCAAGATGGATTTCTAGTTTGGCTCCGAATGGGAACACAATGCCGCTCATCCACGACCAACCGCCCGGCTTCCAGGTCAAACGGCAGCACCCACAACCGCAAGCCTCCCCCGTAATCGAAAGCAGGAAGCCCCACCTGAAGACCCGACCAACACGGGTAAACTAAAAAGAGGTTAGGTACGCTCCCATCTGTCCGGTGCTGATGGCCATAGGCAAAAAGCTGATAAAAATCCGCTTGGCTCAGATGATAGTTTTTCTCGTGTTTCCCCGCGTCGATCCGCTTCCACTTCGTATCCAAAATCCACTGCTGTGCAGGCAGATCGATCAAAATATCCGGTCGCAGGCAAAACATCCGCCGATCGTCATGCTCGCACAGATATTTGCTCCGCGATTGGGCAGTCATCTTGGCTTCAGGTATGAGGTTACGTTGTAGCCAATCCTGCACATAGCGCTCGAATAGCCGTTCCATTGGGAACAGTAAACTCATGCCGGCGGTTCTACCAACCACTGCTAGGGGAACGTGCTGACTGAGGATCAGTTCGCACCAGGGTTTAACCGGCCTGTAGTGACTCATCAACCGATCCTCGCTCCAGGCCCGTAGGTCTTGAGCGATATTTCGGCTCCCCCGAATGCTTGCCAGGAATACCTGCAGTTCAGTCGCAAGTCGCCAGTTCCGGGGGCTAGTCGTGAGTTTCGCAACCTGGTCCAGCGCAAGCTTAAGCAGGCGGTTTTCAGCACGGTCCGGTAAGAATATGTCGTGGCGAATCTGAAAGTGGTGCTGTCGCCCCGGTGGCTGGCGCATTTGCGCTACCGCATTCAACTGACCCCGGAGATAACGCTGCTCTTCCTCGACACGTTCGTAATCAAAGCGTATGCCTCGCTTGAGTAACAAATCGAGCTCGCTTAGGAACTGCTGCATCACCCACTCGCTGAGTGGCGCATCAAACGCTTCGACGTTTGCAGCTCCAGCCTTTCGCGGCTTGAGTTGAAGCGCGTTTTGAATCAGCTTGCGTAGCAACTGACGACTTTTTGCTATGCAGCCATCCTCCTCGTGATGCTTAGGTAGTATTTCCAAACGGGTGCCACAGGGGGTTTCCAGCACCCCGACATACGAGTCCCACTTCAAGGTGCGCCGATTTGTAAGCTTTAGGACGCTGGCACCACTGGCTTCCAAGCACCCGCTGAAATCACACAGCCAATCGAACGCGCTTTGTGAGACCTGGGCTAAATCGAGCGAAGGCTTCACTTCTTGTGTCGTGAGGCGCGCGTATTCGCGGATCGTGACAGTTGTTTTCACGACTCTTGATTCTGCAGGTGGCTAAGTAGCTGACGCCCCAAGCGTCGGGTGTTTAATCTATTGCCGGTCTCTCCCTGCATGCTCAACCCGATCGTATTCGCCAATTCCCGTAGCGCTGGGTATGTGGGTTGTTGTCGCTGTCCTTGGCGTATTACCTCGATGGAGCCACTGGCGAGTTCTCGCAAGACCAAATCGCCGGATGCGACTTCGCGCTTTACGGCTTGTACGCTGCTCGGCAGCTGGGTGTCGAGAATGCTGAGGTAGGCTTCCAAGCGTTGAAAGGCTTCGTCGTTTAATTCCCAAGACGCTTTCTCAAGGCCGAGAGCGATTTCGCTGCCAAACAAAGCCTCCGCTTGGCTCGGGCGCTGTTGGACGAATTGATCGCAGCTTGGTTTGCGATGGTCATTGAGGACCCAGGCTATGCGTTGCCAGTCCTCGAAGAAGTACTCCTGAAGCAATGGAAGAATCTGATTGTGAAAAATCTCTTCCAGCCGCGTGATCGAATTGTCGTTTTGCAACGGCATAAAATAGGCATGACCCAAGCGGTGATCTCTATCCAGTAGCGCTTCTATCCGCTGGTTCATCACGCGTAGCAGTTGTCCGATGTTGAGTTGACCATTAATCACCACATCGTCTAGCAGCTCGGGTTTGGGTGGCATTTCCCGGAAAGTAAAGCGGCGTCGTAGAGCAATATCCAAACCTGCCAGCGAGCGATCGACAGTGTTCATTGTGCCGATCAGAAACAGGTTGCTGGGGACGCTGAACGGTTTTTTCGAATACGGCAGCATCACGGAGAGTGCTTCATCGGCATCGGCTCGCTTGCTCGGCTCGATCAAGGTGATGAGCTCGCCGAATATTCGAGACATATTGCCGCGGTTGATTTCATCGATAATGAGCACTCGCGCATCGTTGAGCCTTGGCGCCTCGGTCGGCTGAAGCAGGCGCTCAACCAGCGCTGCGAAAAGATTCTGATAGCCGTTGACGAGGTACTTCTCTAGGTCGGACTCGGCCACCCGTTCGAATACCCGTTTCTGTCGAATGTCCTCAACCGTTATGCGGCCGTCCTGAACGTAGGTGAGGAGTTGGCGGATAATGCTCAACGGCAATGGCAGGCTGCCCCCGCTAGGCTTATCGAATTCGATTTGTTCGCTGCCAACTTTACGCACTACATAGCTGCCGAAACGTTGATCGACTTGCAGAGCGAGCTCTCCGCTACTGGCTACATTACTGAGAAGCCCGGCCAGCTTGTCCCGGTCCAAGGTGGTGCTGCTCATCTCATACAAGGTCATTTGGCTGAACTGGCCGTTAAGCAACTCGGTGTGCGGCAGGGAAGGGGCGTACTCACGCAGCCACTTCACTGAGCGCATCTGCGAGTAGCCGGCATCGAACTCTGGGTGAGGCTTGTACTGGTAATCGCCGGTCACCTCTGCGATCGCGCGGAATTTGAAGTTGCCATCGGATACGACGATCAAATCACCAATCTTCATTCGCGTAACGAAGGCTGTAACGCTGGTGATGCCATAGTCATTGGCCGGGTTGGCGGGCATTACGCCAGATGAAGCGAAACGTTGTTGCACTTCCAGGCGGCTGGTACACCCGGAAAAATCAATAGCCTCGCCATACCCGAGCAGCACGTAGCCGCCCTGTAGGCACTCCTGATAAACGTGGGAGTCATCCCCTAGTGTATTTCCGAGGGACATCTTCCAGACACGTCGCCCCCTAAGGTCACTTGGGCCTTGAGCTTGGTGCGTCACCTTGGCTGCTGCGGCTTCACAGATTGATTTGAAAACACCATCCACGACTTCATAGCGCAATTGTTGGGTGCTTTCATCGGTCGTGGCGCGCAAGCCCTCTACGAAGTCTTCGTAGCTGAAGCTTTGGTGGAATGTGACGAAGCGAATCCGTTCTTGCTGGACGAGTTCATCGAACCGACGCTTGAGGACGGCGCGGTTTTTTGAGTGTTCCCGCAGCGTCTCAGGGTCCAGAATCTCCAGAGCTAAGTCGATAGTCGCATAGGTTTTCCCGGTACCGGGTGGACCAAAGAGGATCTGGTTAAGTGCCACGCCGCGTTGCTTCAATGCAAATACTCCATGCCAGTGGATCCGCTCGAGAGCGCGCCGAACGCTGGCGTTCTCAGAGACCTTCGACCAGATGCGATGGCGAGCGCCGTGGTTTGCTGCTCTGTAGCGCGGGGTGAAGGCGTAAAGTGTGCCAATCCTACACCGGAATCGGCCCTTTCCTACAGACGTAGGTTCGAATTCGATGGGGGAGACGCGCCGAAGATGAACGGCCTAACCTTAATCCAATCTTCCATGAGCCCGCTGCTAATGCGCTACTGATCATCACCGAAGGGTTTGGTGGATGCGTAATGTAGTGGTCTACTAACCTCGGACACCTTTTTAGGCGAAAATGGTCGCCACACAGAGGTGTTCGATGAGCAGACAACGACGTACTTTCACCCCCGAATTCAAGCGCGAGGCAGCCGGCCTGGTGCTCGACCAGGGCTATAGCCTTACTGAAGCCGCCCGGTCGCTCGACTTGGTTGAATCGGCGCTGCGCCGCTGGGTGAATCAACTCCAGTCAGAACGTGGCGGTGCTACGCCAACGAGCAAGG